>NZ_VISS01000014.1 GCF_007827555.1 Aeribacillus composti | reverse complement strand
TCGGGTGAAATACCGCCGCAGTTGGACAGACAAGGGACTCGGGGCGTTTTTCAAGGCAATGATTGCCCGGATGGATGGGATTCGTCTTTTCGGACGTCGTTTAGGAGAAGAATCGTCGCAGCCGGCAGAGGAAACGGCGTCGACGGCATCCACCAAACAGACGATCGTGAACAAGGCGAAACAACGCGTCCGCCGTCTTTGGCCGGAGATCACGCGGAATAACGTGCCATATTTACAGCAATCGTCCGGGACACCGATCTATCATGCCCTGTCTGAATTCAAGGGATGGTAAAAAAAGGTGTACATATTCGTCCGTCATGGCAAGGGATGAGAGTCCGAAAGCGCTTACGGATGAAATTCAAAAAAATGGTTCGCTAACCTATGACTTACATCTATTTTCAGCGAACCAAAAAAATTCCCACAAAGTCTTGACTGACTCCTGAATGGATACGCTATTGTGTAATGAGCCAATTTATGATACATTAAAACTATTGTAATGTGCGTTTTTTTAGGAGGTGGAGTGGACATGCATACTCTGCTTGTCATACTATTAGCAATTGTATCTATTGCGCTGATCGCTGTGGTGATACTGCAGTCTGGAAAAAGTGCTGGATTATCTGGAGCCATTTCCGGCGGTGCTGAACAGCTTTTTGGGAAGCAAAAAGCGCGTGGAATAGATTTAATCTTACATCGTATTACAATCGTTCTTTCTGTGTTATTTTTTGTTTTAGCAATTGCTGTTTCATGGTTTGGATTATAATAGCTAGAAAGGTCTGTCAAACAGGCCTTTTTTCTATGGGAAATTAAAGCAGTTGAATGAACAATGTTTTTGGTATATAATGGAATTTAAGCTTTTTTCATACTACAGTTCGTTGTAAAAAATAAAGAATTTAAAAAGAGAAGGAGATTTTAAAATGAAAGTTTTACCGCCGAAACCTTTTACGTTTGAAGGTGGGAATCGTGCTGTACTGCTGCTTCACGGCTTTACTGGAAATTCAGCAGATGTGCGGATGCTTGGGCGTTTTTTGCAAGATAAAGGGTATACTTGTCATGCCCCTCAATATAAAGGCCATGGGGTTCCTCCGGAAGAATTGGTTCATACCGGTCCCGATGACTGGTGGCAAGATGTGATGGGCGGCTACGAACATCTGAAAGACTTAGGTTTTAAAGAAATTGCAGTTGCCGGTTTGTCTCTTGGAGGAGTTTTTTCCTTAAAACTGGGATACACTGTACCTGTAAAAGGAATTATTCCAATGTGCGCCCCGATGTATATTAAAAGCGAAGAAACGATGTATAAGGGGATTTTAAAATATGCTCGCAAATATAAACAATTTGAAGGAAAGCCGGAAGAACAGATTGAGGCGGAAATGGAAGAGTTTCAAAAAACACCAATGAAAACGTTGAAAGCTCTGCAGCGTTTGATTTCTGATGTGAGAGAAAATGTCGATATGATTTATGCCCCGACATTTGTGGTTCAGGCGCGCCACGATGAAATGATCAATCCGGATAGTGCAAATATTATTTATAACGAAGTAAGCTCAAATATAAAAAAAATCAAATGGTATGAAGAATCGTCGCATGTTATTACGCTTGACAAGCAGCGAGATGAACTGCATCAGGACGTCTATGAATTTTTGGAGAGCCTTGATTGGCAGGAGTAAAAGGAGGTTATCGTATTGGCAGAACCCGATATGCAATTAGCTGAAAGGCTTCTTTCTTTTATGAAGGAAGAGGCTTATAAACCTTTGACTGTGGAGGAATTAGAAGAAGCTTTTCAGCTAGAGGACGCAGACGAATTTAAAAAGCTGATTATTACTTTAAATAAGATGGAAGAAAAAGGCCTCATTGTGCGAACGAGAGCAAATCGATACGGTGTTCCAGAAAAAATGAATTTGATCCGCGGAACACTGGTTGGACATGCCCGCGGATTTGCTTTCGTTGAACCGGATGAACCAGGTTTTGATGACGTGTTCATTCCGCCCGGCGAGCTGAATCATGCGATGCATGGAGACAAAGTTCTTGTGCGGCTAAGCCCGAAAACAAGTGGAGCGAGACAGGAAGGCACGGTCATACGCATTTTGGAAAGAGGAATAAAGGAAATTGTCGGAACATATACGGAAAGCAAAAACTTCGGATTTGTCATACCTGACGACAAAAAGATTGTCAATGACATTTTTATTCCGAAAAATGCATCAAATGGGGCGGTTGAAGGTCATAAAGTAATTGTCCGACTCACGTCATATCCTGAAGGACGAATGAGTGCAGAAGGAGAAGTCGTACAAATTTTAGGCCATAAAAATGATCCTGGCGTCGATATTTTATCAATCATTCATAAGCATCAGCTGCCATTGAGCTTTCCGGATGATGTATTAAAGCAAGCAAACGAAACACCTGATGAGATTAAGAGCGAGGAAATCAAGAACAGACGAGACCTTCGCAACGAATTAATCATTACTATTGATGGTGAAGATGCAAAAGATTTGGATGATGCCGTAACAGTAACAAAGTTAAATAACGGCTGCTATAAGCTTGGCGTGCATATCGCAGATGTCAGTTATTATGTAAAAGAAGGAACTCCGATTGACAGAGAGGCATTTGCACGCGGGACAAGCGTATATTTAGTTGATCGCGTCATTCCGATGATACCGCATCGTTTATCAAACGGAATTTGTTCCTTGAATCCGAAGGTGGATCGTCTGACATTATCGTGCGAAATGATTGTGGATGAATATGGGAACGTAGTTCAGCATGATATTTTTCAAAGTATTATTCGCTCCGCTGAGCGGATGACTTATTCAAATGTCAATAAAATTTTGATTGAAAAGGATGAACAGCTTCGGGAAAAATATCAAGAAATTGTTCCCATGCTGGAGGATATGGCGGAGCTTGCGGCGATTTTACGGAAAAAAAGAATGCTTCGCGGAGCTATCGATTTTGATTTTAAGGAAGCGAAAGTTTTGGTGGATGAGAAAGGCAAACCGTATGATGTCATTATTCGGGAACGATCTGTAGCGGAACGGTTAATTGAAGAATTTATGCTGCTTGCCAATGAAACAGTAGCAGAACATTTTCACTGGTTAAATGTACCGTTTATATATCGAATTCACGAAAAACCGAATGAGGAAAAACTAAGACGTTTCTTGGAATTTATTGCAAATTTTGGTTATGTTGTGAAGGGAACAGGAAACAATATTCATCCGCGCGCTTTGCAGCAAATTTTAGATGAAGTACGGGGAAAACCTGAAGAAATGGTGATTTCAACTGTCATGCTTCGGTCTATGAAGCAAGCGAAATATCATCCGGAAAGCGTCGGGCATTTCGGATTGTCGACCGAATTTTACACCCATTTTACTTCCCCGATTCGCCGTTATCCCGATTTGATAGTTCATCGACTCATTCGCAAATATTTGCTTGAAGGGAAAATAGACGAAAAGACACAGATGAAATGGGCATCAATTTTGCCGGAAATTGCAGAACATTCTTCCAATATGGAACGGCGGGCTGTTGATGCGGAGCGTGAAACGGATGATTTGAAAAAAGCAGAATTTATGCTGGATAAGATTGGGGAAGAATTTGATGGAATCATCAGTTCTGTCACAAACTTCGGCATGTTTGTCGAGCTCCCGAATACTGTTGAAGGTCTCGTTCATGTAAGCTATATGACGGATGATTACTACCATTATGATGAACGTCATTATGCGATGATCGGCGAAAGAACGGGAAATGTTTACCGCATCGGCGATGAAATTACCGTCCGCGTTGTGAATGTTGATAAAGAGGAACGATCCATCGATTTTGAAATTGTCGGCATGAGAAAAAAACGAAAAAAATCAACACGGCCTGAAACGGTGAAGGTGATTAAGAGCAAACATCAGGAAGAAGAGGAAGAATGGTCAACGAGACCGCCGAAATCAAAAAAGAAAAAGTTTTATAAAAACGTATCGAAAAAGAAGCGGAAGAAGAAAAAGCGTTAAAGCGAGGCCAGATGTCTAAAAAACAAACTCATTGAAACAGCAAAATTTCACTTAAAAAAATCTTGATTGAGGCGAAAATGTTCATTTGCTATAATAATCTTTACCCCTAATTTTCACGAAAGGGTGACAGAGAATGTCAAAGGGAGAAGGGAAACTGATTGCTCAAAATAAAAAGGCGCACCACGACTATTTTATTGAAGAAACGTATGAAGCTGGGATCGTCCTGCAGGGAACAGAAATTAAATCGATTCGCGCCGGCCGCGCCAATTTAAAAGATGCGTTCGCAAGAGTGGAAAAAGGGGAAGTTTTTCTTCATAACATGCATATCAGCCCGTATGAGCAGGGAAATCGATACAACCATGAGCCGTTAAGAACGAGAAAGCTTCTTTTGCACCGAAGAGAAATCAATAAGCTGATCGGGGCCACAAAAGAACAGGGTTATTCATTAGTTCCGCTGAAGCTTTACATTAAAAATGGATTTGCGAAAGTGCTTATCGGGCTAGGAAAAGGGAAAAAGAAATACGATAAGCGGGAGGATTTAAAACGAAAAGAAGCGAAAAGAGAAATTGAACGGGCATTTCAACAAAAACAAAAAGGGATCTATTAATGATAACAATAAATGACAATTGAAAAATATATTGTTTTTGTTATAATAATATATGTCGTTGCCAGTTGAATATATTTCTCAAGCACTAGCTCGAATAAAACGGGGACGTTTTGGATTCGACAGGGATAGATCGAGCTTAAGCTGCGAGCCGGAGGGATCGTCTCCGTCATCAACGTCGCCTAAAGATAACTGGCAAACAAAACAACTACGCTTTAGCTGCTTAATGCTAAAGGCTCCTTTCTTCCATCGCCCATGTGGAGGAAAAGGGGTTCAACTTAAGTGGGCTACGCCCGATTCCGCCGTCTGAGGAAGAGGGAAGAGACGAATCAGACTAGCTGTCCGGATGCCTGCCGACAGGCTAAGGAACAGTGAAATGTTAAATATGTCGGATACGCTCGTAGATGCTTAAGTGGCGATATCTCTGGACGTGGGTTCGATTAGGAAATAGTCGCCTTGTGTGGCAACACACAAGTGAAAATCCGGCTTAATCGGTGAAACCTAAGTCGTTTCTGCGATATGGCAACACCGAGCGGTATGTGGAGCAATCCAACAGCCGTGTATCGACTCATAGGCTGCCTTCAAGGTAGTACTAGGATGCGAAATTCTGCCATACGGCAAATCTAAATTTCGCATAACACGCCGGAGGACCTGTTTAGGTTCAAGATATAGTCAGTGCCATTGCGAAAGCATGGATCAGCACGTCCCACCGTCTCCATTCTTAATATCCGATCGTTTCAGAACGAAAATCGTGAAACCATTGATACGACTGCGTTTGCGGTCGTTTTTTATTTTTCGAGAATCCGGAAGAATCCCGTAGAATTTGAAAAAATTTTGCATTGTATAGTTTCCCCATCGTTAGATCGACTTGGCGGGATTCTTGTAATATCTGTCACCCACTTCTCGTTTGGCTTTGACACGTGGAAATCTCGGTTTAGATGGTTGTTAATATTTTGATGAGATAAATTCATAGATGGAAAACCAAAATCTATGAAAAATTGTTATAACAGAAAATTTTCAAACATAAAAAGAAAATAAGTTTTATTAAAAAATTATGCAAATTTTATTTAATTTGTTTTATTATTTTCTTTTTTAATTTTTCAATTCTAATTAAATCTTTAAATTGTGAGATTAAATCTTTACGCACTGTTCGCTTTTATATCCTTTTTCCGTTCTCCACAATATCTAATCTCATATAAACCTGTTTTAATACAGTTTTAGCCTCATCTTCTGTCAAAGAATCTATGTTTTTTAAAACTTCATCGTATTGTTTTACCGCATTTTCATCGGCTAATTTTTTTTTTCAAACATCAAACTCCTCCTTTAAAATTTTTCTTTTTTTAGTTATTATTAACAGGAAAAAATGTAATGATATACTACTTTTACCTTAAATTGGGGGGTATAAAAAATGAATAATAAGTTGTTATTTGTAATTATAATGTCACTACCCAAAACATTCGTAGAAAATAACTATGAATAACGATATTTTGTGACTTTTAAAAAAGAAGTGGTTACGGATTACATTAGAGAAAAAGGTGGAAAAATCATATTATAATTTAATTAATAGTTTTAGGAGGTGTATTTTATGCTTTTATATTTATTATCTTTAATCATATGGATTTTACTTTTTCTAGAACTAAAGAAGAAAGAAGATATTAATACAAAAAAAATAGTGGTATTACTTTTAGCAGGTATTGTAATAACTGGATTTTTGGTAGTCTCACTCTATCAAAACTTATAGTTAATGCAAAAATAGAACAAGTGACAGAATTATGACATTTTTGATAGGAAGTATTTCCAGTATCTCATTAATCATTGGTGGTATTGGTGTAATGAATATCATGCTAGTCTCTGTCACAGAGAGAACAAGAGAAATCGGTATACGTATGTCTTTGGGTGCTACTCGTTTTCAAATTTTAACTCAATTTTTAATTGAATCTATCATAATAGGCATAATATTTGGTTTAAGTGGATCAGCATTAATTTCTTATTTTGTAGGATGGCCGTCATTGATATCTTTGCCAGTTATTATAATTGGAATACTTTTTCTATGCTTATAGGTGTAATTTTTGGGAATTCTGCCTGCAAGTAAAGCATCAAAAATGAATTCTGTTCAAGCCTTGGGATAAGAATAACAAAGTAGATTATTTAAATAATATATTTACTTATTGCGATTTTTTGTAAATAATGTTAAAATTATACATGAAAATTAGCAAAAGGAGGTTTTTATTATGGTAGAAACAAAAAATGGAAAGTCATTTGCAATTTTATCTCTTACGCTTCTTGCCATATCTATGGTTGCCTTGGCTATTGGTAATGCACCTTTTCTTGCAGGACAATTAGGTATCTCTACTGCATCTGCATGGGCTGTTGTTGATTTATTAGATAAATACCAATCGGTGACCTTTGTGATTTCGATTATTGGAGCAATAACTGGTGTTGGTTCTATAAGTTCAGCTTTACTTGCATCAGTCCTATATATATTAAAGAAAAAAGGAAAGGCTAAAGCGGCGGCTTTTTAAGAAAAATGGCAAAGAAGTTATTTAAATTACATGATCGAAGCTTATTAGGTTACCTCAATTATTTTGGGGTGATCTTTTTCTCTTTTTTAATTATCTTGACTTTAATTTTCTATCATAATAAAGTAGGCGCCAGTTACCTTTCCTTGTATTCTTCTATTTTTATATATATGATAGGGACAGCAAACATCAATCGATGTATATTACCTTATGGAAAACAACAGCCGGGGCTTGTAGCAATTTCTAATACATTACTATTGAAGCATTTGTTTTTCACAATTACAAAAGGATATGCTCTTCAATTATTTTTGGCATTTTTAATATCACTCACTTACATATTAGTATTAAAAGAGTATCTTGTCGTTATTTTCTCTTTGGGTGTAATTGTAATTTCATTTTTATCCCAACTGACATCTATCTTAGTCAAGCTTATTATCAGATTGACTTTTTTATTACAAATGTGGCTTATATTGAAATCATTAATAATTTTTTCTATCATTCTACTAATTATACAATTGTTTATCATCTTTATTTATCTTAATAATTATTATCGTATGCCATCTGGGGTTTCTTTCCTGAAAAAATCCGATAATAGCTATATTACTGGAAGTATGACACGGATTTTTTTATTATATGCAGCAAATAATAAAATACTTTTGATTTTACTTGGCATTATTGCATCTTTAATCCTATACTTTGGTCAATATTTTCTGAGTAATGTACCAGGAATTTCTGCGTTAATAATTATTTATATAAATTTTATTACTGTTTTGGAAATATTAATTGGGTCAAATAGGGAAGAAATCATGATTGATAAATCAAGAGTAGAAACAATACAATCTTCTTTAATTGTTAGCCCATATAAACGATTTAAAGCAAGTTCTATCTATTTGTATTCTTTGGCATTAATTTTAACAGCTATAATGGGGTTAATAGGAATCATCCTTAGTAATTCCGATATCACAGTAATTTTTAAAAGTGTTTTATCCATCCCTATAATTCTTCTGATAGGAATAGTATATTACAGAAAAACCGAATTGCTATTAATTGGTAATGAATCGAAAATATTAAAGTTTACTCTACCTATATTAATCCTAATATTAACCATACTTTTTACTATTGGATCAAAAGGAGGGACGAATTGATACAGAGAAGATTAAAAATATTTCTTATATACTATTTTTTCTATTGTATATTTGCTGTGAGTATTGGTGTTTATTTGGCATTTATATTAGATACGGATTTATTTATTTCAGAACCCCAAAAATTGGGGAAAGACTTTATGTTTCTTGTTTTAGAACATAACTTAAGAAACTTTATAATGTATATATTAGGTTTTCTCGTTTCTCCAATTCTACAGTTGACAGATTTTGCAGGTTCAGCTTTTCATATTGCAATCGCCTACAGAAACCTAGGTTCAGAAGAAACCATCAGCAAATTGATTCCACACGGGTTATTAGAATTTCCTAATATGTTACTTTATCAAGGAATGAGTCAGTATTTGCTTTTTACATTGCTTTTTACAAAATCTATTAGAGCTACTTTAAGTTTAATGAAAAAAATGATTCCTCTTTATTTACTATCATTAATCATATTAGTAATTGCTGCAGTGCTTGAGGGTTATTTTTAATAGAAAAGGAGATTACAGTGAGTATAGAATTTAAAGGCTGTACTAAAAAATTCAAAGAAAAAACGATATTAAGTAATGTTAACTTTACAATACAGAAAGGTCTTTATCATCTAAAAGGTCGAAACGGTGCTGGTAAAAGCACTGTTCTTAGAATGATTGCTGGCCTTGATAAGAAATATTTAGGTCAAATTGCTGTCAGCGGAAATTCTATTCTGTATTTAAATGTTGATCCAATTGGAATTCGCCCTTTTACAATTAGAGAAAATCTTGAGATTTTGTGGAATACCTTTAATATTAAGTTGTCCGAAGAGCAGCTCTCAAAAGTAGATGAGTTTTTTGATGGTAATTTGGACATATCATATAGTAAAGCATCTACTGGGATGAAAGCTAAAATAGGATTATCTTTAATTTTAGTGAAGGATTGGGAAGTTATACTAATTGATGAAGCCATGTCAACAATAGATTCAGAAAGTATCAAAATACTTTCTGAAAGATTAATAACTCTATCAAACAAAGCAACGATTATATATGTGTCTCATAGTATGATAAACAAAGAATTAATTGATAATTCGCGTGCTATTTATATAGAAAAAGGTGAACTTTCGTGGGAAAATATCCAAAGTTAATATCGTTTGTCTCGTTCATTCTATATGTATTACTAAATTATTATTTTTTATCCTTCGCTGTTTCTTATAAAATAGTAGGATATCTTGAAGAATTTGAGGAAATTAAAGAATTAAGAAAAATACTATCTGATAACATTAACTTTGAAGAAATAGTTACAAATTTCTCATTATTCTTAACGTTAATAAGTTTTTTAGTCCAATATATTATCGCAAAGTTTTTATTGACTATTTTTTCACCTGATATTAAAGTATACCTTTATTATGCTTTGGTACCTAAACTATTTATAATAATGGTTAACATAATTTTTATAGGGTTATTCCAAATATATAATCTCTTATTATATCAATTTACAGCTCTATTAGGAGCCTTTTTAATAATGTTTTTTCTTAAATGCAAAAAAGCCAACTGGACAGCATCTATACTTTTTTCGTCAATTTTCTTGTTAGATTCTTTATACACATTTGGTAAATCTTTATATTCATTATTATAATGCCATTTATACTGTTAAATATTATTTAGTACTAATGTTGGAGGATTAATTAATATTTTTATACGTTGAGCGTTTTATTATTAAAAGTGTCATGTTGAGAGATTCACTGGTACTGTCAAGAATTTTGTGTAATGTAAGATAGATAGGGTATCTCTGAAATGGATTGGGAATGGACAGGGGACTAGTTTCTTCCGCCAAGGGGCAGTTCATTCCTTGATAAGCCTCTATCGGATTTGTGTCATTCGAAAACGGTTCCCAGAAAGAGAATAAAACGTTTTATACATCGCTTTCTTCCTCATTCGCTAAGAGTCGCCGTACACGGTGACCGGTGGCGTTTTACATAGGCATTGTTCTGTAGATGAAAGAAGACGGCTTCGGTTACCCGTTGGCCGTCTTCGTACACATATACACCGTGTTAGTCATAGAGGAGTTCAATCAATTGCCCGATGAAAGGGTGTCAATTCATGCAGCTGTTTCGTTTTTTATTTTGAATGCTGCGCATGAAAAGAGCCGGACATAATTTTTCCAGCCTAGCTCTCTTTAAAAGACAATCGTTTTGTTTCCGTGAACAATGATGCGGTCTTCCAAATGTAATTGTACAGCGCGGGCGAGAACGTCGCGTTCAATCGTTCTTCCGACCCTTTTTAAATCTTCAACATTGTACCGATGGCTGACCTCTTTAACCCCTTGTTCAATAATTGGTCCTTCGTCCAAATCTTCCGTCACATAATGGGAAGTGGCTCCAATAATTTTGACTCCGCGTTCATATGCGCGCTCATACGGTCTTGCACCGACAAATGCAGGCAAGAACGAATGATGAATATTAATAATTCGATGCCGGTAATGCTTGATGAAATCTGGAGATAAAATTTGCATATAACGGGCGAGAACGACGAAATCAATATTATATTTCTTCAACAGTTCAAGCTGCTGCTTTTCCGCTTCCGGCTTATTGTCTTTATTGACCGGTATGTAATAATACGGAATTCCAAGCGATTCAACTGGTTCACGCAAATCTGGATGGTTGCTGATTACCAAAGGTATTTCGCAAAAAAAATCGCCTGATTGATAACGCCAAAGAAGATCGAGAAGGCAATGATCTTGTTTCGATACGAAAATCGCCATTCGCTTTAATTGGTTCATATATGAAAATTGCCATTTCATTTGCAATTCTTTTCCGATCGGCTCAAAGTCTTTTTCAAGCTCGCCTTTTTTACGTTCTATATCCGGTAATTCAAATTCAACGCGCATAAAAAAAGTGCCGCCTGAAGGATCTGTTGAATATTGATCTGATTGGACGATATTGGCGCCGTGTTCATATAAAACTTTAGAAATTTTTGCAACAATTCCTGGCTGGTCGTTGCATGTAATAAGAAGACGTGCGCGATCTTTATATTGATGTAAAAAAGATTCAAGATTCGTTTGTTTCGTATGTAACATAAACCTTTCCTCCAACCCAAATGTGATCTGTACAAAGGATACTAATAGTTTGCTTTCTTGTCAATTTGAACAAGGAAAAAAATATTTATAAGTATTCAATGTAAGAAAATCTTACAACAAAAATTAAAAAATACGAAAAAAAATTGTATAATAAAGTTAATGGCTGAAAATGTTATAAATTTTAACGTAATAACGTTATAAAAGGAGGTATAACAATGTCAGAATCATATAAGGATAAAAAAGTCATTACGATCGGTATCGTTAGTGAACTAACAGGGCTATCACCAAGAAAAATACGATATTATGAAGAACGAAAATTAATTTTTCCCGAAAGAACGAAACAAGGAACGAGAAAATATTCCTTTTCAGATATTGAAACATTAATGGAAATTGCAGATAAAATCGAAGACGGCGTTCAAACGTTTGAAATTAGAAAAGAAATGCTGAAAAAAGAAAGAGATAAAATGCTCGAAGATAAGAAAAAAATGATTCAAGGCCAGCTGAATGCACACTTCAAAATAAGAAAACAATAGTTCAGGGCGGTTAAAACCGCTTTTTTTATGATTTAAAATGTTCTTCATTTTTATAAAAAATTATCAGAGTTTTTTTGCTTTTAACAAAATATTAGAGGTATATTTAAAATAGATGATTATTTAAAAAGGAGGAAGAAGAAAATGGACTATCGTATAGAAAGAGATACGCTGGGAGAAGTAAAAGTTCCCAAAGACCGCTACTGGGGTGCACAGACGGAACGGAGCAGAAACAATTTTAAAATCGGTACTGAGACGATGCCGATTGAAGTCATTCGTGCATTTGCCATTTTAAAAAGAGGTGCAGCGATCGTTAATGAAAAATTAGGAAAGCTGCCAAAAGAGAAAAAAGATGCGATCGTTCATGTTTGCGATGAAATTATAGAAGGGAAGCTTGATGAGCATTTCCCGCTCGTAGTATGGCAAACCGGAAGCGGAACGCAGTCGAACATGAATGTCAATGAAGTGATTTCGTTTAAAGGAAATGAATACTTGAAAGAAAATGGGTTTGAATCATTAAAAATTCATCCAAATGATGATGTGAATATGGGACAAAGCTCAAACGACACATTCCCTACAGCAATGCATATTGCTGGTGTCATAGCGATAAAAAACAAGCTGTTGCCGGCAATTGATTTGTTGACAGAGACGCTCGATAAGAAATCTAAGCAGTTTGAGAATCTTGTGAAAATTGGCCGCACCCACTTGCAGGATGCAACACCGCTCACGCTTGGACAGGAAATCAGCGGATGGGTACATATGCTGAGAAAAAGCAGAAAAATGATTGTCGAAGCAATGGATAACTTGAGAGATTTGGCGATCGGCGGAACAGCAGTCGGAACAGGAATTAATACGGATCCTCAGTTTGGACAGCTTGTAGCAGATGAAATAAGCAAGCAAACGAATGAATCATTCCGTTCCTCTGAAAACAAATTCCATGCGCTAACTAGCCATGATGAAATCGTTCATGCACACGGAGCGCTAAAAGCCTTGGCAGCTGATCTTATGAAAATTGCAAATGATGTTAGATGGCTGGCAAGCGGTCCAAGATGCGGAATTGGCGAGATCACGATACCAGCAAATGAGCCCGGAAGCTCCATTATGCCGGGAAAAGTGAATCCGACGCAAAGCGAAGCATTAACGATGGTAGCAGTCCAAGTCATGGGAAATGATGCAGCGATCGGTTTTGCCGCAAGCCAAGGAAATTTTGAATTAAATGTTTTCAAACCGGTTATTATTTATAACTTTTTACAATCGATCCGGCTTTTATCGGATAGTATAATTTCCTTCAACGACCGCTGTGCTGTGGGAATTGAAGCAAACAAAGAAGTGATTGATAAATATGTACAAGACTCGCTCATGCTCGTAACTGCTTTAAATCCTCATATTGGATACGAAAATGCAGCGAAAATTGCAAAGCTTGCATATGAAAAACGATTGACTTTAAAGGAGGCAGCTGTTCAACTGAACCTTCTGTCAGCCGAAGAATTTGACCGCATTGTCCAGCCGGAGAAAATGGTGTAACAGAAAACATTGAATTTTTGCTGGGAGATGAAAATATATACCGATACTCACTACTTGATACGATCCCTCTTGTCTAGATAGAAAGAAAAAAACCTATACTGTCTATGAACTGCACCCCTTAAAGTAGATGTTGAAAAATCCCTATTTGGTCAACACTGCTTTAAGAGGTGATTTTTTATGGCAAGAAAAGGACAAAAGTTCATAAACTATTCAGTTGAGTTTAAACTCTTAGCAGTTAAAAAATATCTTCGAAGACAGTGCTTCTTTCTTCAGCTTACAGACCTACTGAGTTATATGGGGAGGAATTGTCAGATGATTTCTTTAACAGTGATTCCTTCTACAACTATTCTGTAAGCCGCTGAATAAGGGGGAATTTTTAATACTGTCTATTTGATCTTTGATCGGGATATGTTCAATTTGTGCGTCCGGTTTTCTTATTTATATTCAATGCTGCCAGGTGCAAAAACCATTATCCTCCACATAAAAATTTCATGAATCCTACACAAAATATTCACCTTTGCAATGTTGCAATATGTATGTATTAAATTTATTCTTTATTTAATAGTTCTCAATTAATTTTTATTGAGGAAAGGAGATTTATTGTGAAAAAAATCATTATATTGCTTGCCGCCGTTTTCCTTCTTGCAGCTTGCGGTCAAAATGAAACGAAACAAGAGAACAGCGGAGAAAGTGCCGAAGTTCATCCGCTCGAAGTCAATTTGAAAGTGCCAGACCATGCGAATATTCATGAAAAAGTTTCGTTGACTGCTGAAGTGAGCTACGGAGGAGAAGCGGTTGAAGATGCTGATGAAGTAAAATTTGAAATATGGAAAGAAGGAGAAAAAGAAGAAAGTAAAATGATAGAAGCAAAACATGAAAAAGACGGCCAATATACGATTGAACACACATTTGATGAAAATGGAGTTTTTTTTGTTCAATCACACGTTACGGCGAAAAATCAGCATAATATGCCCAAAAAACAAATTGTGATTGGTGAACTACATAAAGATGGAGCTTCAACGGGCGAAAACGAAAAAACCGCAAATCATACTCATGAACATTCTCAAGGATCTGTAGACATCCAATTGGAGTTGCCGGAAAATGTAAAGGCGAATGCGGAAACATTGATTCAAACAAAAATTCAAGCAGAAAACGCTCCGTTGTTAAATGCAAATGTCCGTTATGAAATTTGGAAGGACGGTTCTGAAAAGCATGATTGGGTAGATGCTGCAGGAGACGAGAAAGGTACTTATGAAGCGAAATATACATTTTCTTCCTCAGGAACTTATCAAATCCAAGTTCATGTCAACAATGATGAAGGACTACATGAGCATGTCACGAAGAAGGTAACGGTTCAAAAATAAAGATCGGAATGGATATTGTTTATGGTAGAAAAGAGTTGAGAAAGAATCGCTGAAAAAGTGTATATGTATGGACAAAAATAAGATCGGGGAAAGAATTCAATTAAGTCCGTGGCGAACTAATTGAACGGCAGGAACCAGATATGATCGAAGCACGTAACGTCGATACGTATGAATAGATTAATTAAAAACATGAAAAGCCGCCCTTCCCTTAAAAAGAGAATGTATGGCAAAAGAACTTTAAACGAAATAATTGATTGCATTGAATACGAAAAAGAATTCTTTTTATAAATGAATGAAGATTCGTCCAGTACAACTTGCCCGAACATAAGTTAAATAACAAATGCAAAGTAGTCTTATAAACCGAAATAAAGCGAAAATTTAGTTAAACGAAACAAAATTGCATAAAAGCTGAACAACCTTACTCCAATGAAAATTGAAGTAAGGTTGCTTTGGCTTTATTCATATTGCTGATTTTCAAGGTAAGAAAAAATTATCTTTTCGACCATCTCAATTTTATTGAGTTAACAATTTTTCTAAGTCGTCCAGCATATGGTTTGCAGCAAGCACACCGCCGGCTGTGTTCCAAATAGCGTCGTCAACTTTGTAAGCTTTTCCGTTTTTAACAGCATTTAAGTTTTTCCAAAGAGGATCGTTTGTCCACTCTTTTTCTGCTTGCAAAGCTTCTTTGTCTCCTTGCGGTGCATAGGTGAAATAGAAGATGATGTCACCGTCCATTTCCGGAATTTGTTCTTTTCCGACTTCAACTGCCAAATCTCCTAATTTATTTGCATCTGTAAACAATTTTTCTTGCTGAGCAGGACGTTTAAATCCAATTTGATCGAAAATCACACCAGAAAATGAATCTTTCCAATATATTCTCGTTACACCAGCCATGAAACGAACAACTGAAACTTCTTGATTCACTTGATCTCCTAATTTTTGTTTTACTTCTTCTACATGATTATTAAAATCATCTAATACTTTTTGTCCTTCTTCTTCACGATCGATGGCTTTTGCATATAGCTTAAAGTTTTCCTGCCAGTCGCCTCTTAATGTTTCCGAAAAAACTGTTGGCGCTATTTGATTGAGCTTGTCGTAGATTGCTTCTTGGCGAAGCTTATTGCCTATAATCAAGTCAGGCTGAAGAGCTGCAATTTTTTCAACATTGACTTCACTTTCTGTACCAACGACTTCAACGTCTTTCATCTCATCTTTAATATGATCGTACCAAGGATCGCCAAGCCAAGATTGAACGGCTCCGACTGGTTTTAATCCCATTGCTAAAAGCGCTTCGGTTCCTTCATTCGTTAATACGACGACACGTTCAGGTTTTTTTGGAATTTCAGCTGTTCCCATTGCATGCTCAACTTTGTATGATTGACTTTCAGTTGAGCTTTCTTTCTTTTCTTTTGAAGCTTCTTTACTGTCCCCGTTGCCGCAAGCAGCAATTACTGCCAGCATGAGTATGGCAACGATGGAAAATAATAATTTTGATATTTTTTTCATTATGTAACCCCCTAAAATGTAGTTGAAAATGATTTTCAATTCCTTAATAATAGTAATCAGTGAGAAATAAAAAGTCAATAATTAATTGAAAATGATTTTCACATTCAAAATGATTTGGTACAATTGGTTCAGAAGTTCGACTTGTTAGGAGAGACGTGAAGTTGTCATTATCTAGTAATCGTAAAGCAATCTTACTTTTTCTTTCCTTTTTGCTTCTATTATTCTGCATGTGTGCAAGTATTGTATATGGATATACGGATACAAGCTGGAAGATGGCATGGGATGCTTTTTTTCATTTTAATGGTTCCAATGAACATATTATTATACAAAATGTTCGACTTCCTCGATCCGTCATAGCGAGTGTAGTCGGCGCTTGTCTTGCTTTATCCGGTGCATTGATGCAAGCTATTACGAAAAATCCTCTTGCATCGCCAAGCGTTTTTGGCATCAATGCCGGTGCAGGATTTTTTATTGTTCTAGCTTTTTCCTTATTTTCTGTAAACAGCTTACAAGCGTTTACTTGGATTGCTTTTGCAGGCGCAGCTTTTGCTGCCATGCTTGTGTACATGATCAGCTCATTGGGTAGTGATGGATTGACGCCTGTAAAGCTTACTTTGGCAGGAGCGGCCGTTGCGGCACTTTTTTCTTCCCTTACGCAAGGTTTGTTAGTTTTAAATGAAGCAGCGTTGGATCAAGTATTATTTTGGCTTGCAGGATCTGTGCAAGGCCGCAAAATGGAGGTAATGACAGCTGTTCTTCCATATATTTTGATTGGATTAGTTATTTGTACATTTATCGCCTCTAAATTAAACGTCTTAGTAATGGGAGAAGAAGTGGCGAAAAGTTTAGGACTAAAAGTAGGAACAGTGAAGTTTTTTGCAGCCTGTGCTGTCATATTTTTTGCGGGCGGTGCAGTTGCGGCGGCTGGTCCTATTGCATTCATCGGCGTAGTCGTGCCCCATATTGCAAAGTATGTGGCCGGAAATGATTACAGATGGATTTTGCCGTTCTGTGCAGTATTTGGTGGGATTTTGCTAGTTGCAGCAGATATTGGCGCCCGTTTCATTGTCATGCCTGAAGAAGTCCCTGTAGGGGTCATGACGGCGATAATTGGAACCCCATTTTTTGTTTATATTGCAAGGAAGGGGGTTCGTGCATCATGAAAAAATATGTTTCGCTTCGGATCGGAAATGTCATTTCATTTTTAATTGATAAAAAAGCCTTTTTACTTACGTTCGTTTTCTTTCTTGCGGCGTTTTTCGTAATCCTTGTCAGTGCAAGTGTAGGCGAAGTGATGATCAGCCCTGTCCAAGTTTTTCAAACAATTTTTGGAATAGGGGATGGAACGAACGAGCTTGTTATTAAACAATTTAGGCTTCCGAGAATTCTTATTTCCCTTTTGGTCGGCATGTGTTTGGCTGTTGCGGGCGGAATTTTGCAAAATTTAGTTCGGAACCCTTTAGCATCCCCTGACATTATCGGAATTACCGGTGGTGCTTCGGCAGCGGTTGTACTATTTTTAATGCTGTTTTCCGATAAGAATCATTCTTTAACTGTAAGCATTCATTGGATGCCTTTGGCAGCTTTCATAGGAGCAGCCGTTACAGGCATATGTGTTTATTTATTGTCGTGGAAAAACGGTGTGACTGCAATCAGGCTTGTGTTGGTCGGCATTGGAATCTCCTTTTTAACTAAAGCATTAACGACTTTGTTAATGATAAAAGGGCCTATTTACCAAGCATCCCAAGCAAATATTTGGATAACCGGCTCAGTTTATGCAGCAAACTGGTCTCAAGTAAAGATTTTGTTTCCAGCAACTATCATTCTTCTCTTGATAACGGTTGTTACTGTACGAACGATCAATATTCAAAGTTTTGGCGATGAGATCGCAATCGGTATGGGAAACCGGGTACAATTAACCCGCTTTTTCCTCTTATTTCTAGGAACCGCTTTGACTGCTGTTGCTGTCGCTTTTGGAGGAGGGATAGGGTTTGTAGGTCTTATTGCTCCTCACATTGCAAGAAAGCTTGTCGGTTCAAGCTTTGGTTTGATGCTGCCGATTTCAGCCTTTGTCGGGGCACTCATTGTTATGCTTTCTGATTTATTGGGAAAAACAATCTTTTTGCCGCATGAAATTCCAGCTGGTGTGTTTACTTCAGCGATCGGGGCTCCTTATTTTATTTACTTGTTAATGAAGCACAGAAATATTTAGGAGGTGATGGCATGCATAGATTGTATACTCATGAGTTAACTTTTGCTTATGGACAGAATATGATTATTGAAGATCTTAATCTTACTATTCCAACGGGAGAAATTACTGTATTAATTGGAAGCAACGGTTGCGGAAAGTCGACCTTATTAAAATCTTTGGCAAGAATTTTAAAGCCAGCAGGCGGTTCAGTACTCTTGGAAGGAAAGGACATTGCCGAGCTACCGACAAAGGAAGTGGCAAAAAAACTGGCTATACTTCCGCAAGGGCCTGAAGCCCCAGAAGGATTAACTGTTTTGCAGCTTGTCAAACAAGGACGGTATCCTTATCAAAATTGGCTGAACCAATGGTCCAAGGAAGATGAAGAATTAGTTTTTCGAGCGCTTGAAGCAACTAGAATGAGTGAATTGGCAGAACGAACAGTGGACTCTTTATCAGGAGGACAAAAACAGCGTGCATGGATCGCCATGACTTTGGCGCAAAATACAGATATTATTCTTTTCGACGAGCCAACAACTTATTTAGATATAACACATCAAATTGAAATACTCGATTTATTATTTGAATTGAATATGAAAGAGAAAAGAACGATCATCATGGTTCTTCACGATTTAAATTTAGCCTGCCGTTATGCTCATCATATCGTCGTATTAAAGGATAAAAACATTTATAAACAAGGAAAACCGGAAGATGTAATGAATGTACAACTGGTCAAAGATGTTTTTGAAATGGATTGCAAAATTATTCGCGATCCGATTTTTGGAACACCGCTATGTATTCCGTTCGGAAAAGGGAGAAATATTAATAAAGTAGGGATGCAGGCATGGGAAAGTTGACGTTCGATGAAATAAAGGTGCTGTCAAAATTTCGATATTCAGAAGCAAAACGTGCAACCGATTCATCAATTGACATGGAGGAACTGCTAAAACCGGAAAAACTGCAGCTGTTTTTAAAAAATATTCAGCCTAAATTTAATGCACCTCTTTATGTAGCCGGGTCAATGTTTATTAAAAGATATGCTTTTTTAGCCGCTTTAGCTCTTTATACCATGACAATGTTTGATAAAGCTTTAAAAGTGGATATAAAAAATCTTGTCCTGATCACTGATGACGAAGATCCGCTTTGGCTGCCGGGCTTTTATTTCAAATCGAACGAAGTCACAATCGCTCCCCAAGAAAGAAAAAAATGGCGGGATGAAATGTTAACCTTATTATTTAAAGAAAACATCACCCGTCTTTTACAGGTTGTCTCAACAGAGGCAAAAATTTCAAAATGGATTCTTTGGGAAAATGTTGCGATCTATATATTTTGGATGTATGAAACATTGCTCAATGAAAAGCAGCATGAAGATAAACATGAAAAAATAAAAGAAGATTTTATTTATTGCGTGAAGGAAGCAAAAGGTGAATTATTTGGGGATTTTAATCGGAACCCTTTAAAAAAATTTTTTGGTCCTAAGACATATTCTGATCAATATGATGATTATATTCGAAAAAGAAAAACATGCTGCCTGTTTTATTTGACAGACGATGAAGGGAAAAAATGCAGAACATGCCCGAATGTTAGTGAATGTACAATAAAAAAGTAATTGGAGAGATTAAAAATGGATAACCAGTTTCAAGCTCAGATTGATGCGCTTGTTGAAAAGTATACCGAACTCTTGCTTGGAAAATCGTCTCCTGAATTAAAAGAAAAAGTGAAAATTTGGGTGTTGTATACGTACATGGCAAAATCGATGCCGCCGCTAGTGAAACATTGGAATGAAAAATTTCCAGAAGCAAAAGAACAAATGAAAGCTATTATTAATGAAATAAAAGAATTAAATGAACAGCATAGAAATAATAAAAAACGTTGATCTAAATTTGAAGTTGTCCTCCTTATAAGCAGCAGGAGGATTTTTTATGCGGACAGAATAGTATCATTCAAAATAACTTTAAGGTTTCATAGCATTGACGTTGGACGAAACAATGGAATGCTGATAAAGGTTAAAATTTTTTTGTGCTAAAGCAAAATGCTTCTTACTTTAAAAACAGCAGATAAATAGTTATCATATAGAACGGAATGAGCATTCGATCGCCTATTCAGTAATCGATTGGGAATAACATTTCCGTCCCGTAAAAGAAATAAAACCTTACTCCGCTTGTTTACCGGAATAAGGCTGCTTTAACTCTTTATTTGCTGTCTGCTCGAATGGGGTCAGACACTTTTAAGTTCATTTTTATTGAATGTTTTGATTGTAAGGAGATTGCTGTTGCAAATAATTAGCAAATTGCTGATAGCTTTGTTGTATTTTTTGGTTGTCGCACGCCTCAAGGGAATACCATCCATTTTTAAACATGACATTAAATAACTGCCGCTGGCATTTTTGCGTTTCGTCGCAAATCATTTGAATATTTTCGTATAAAACGGTGTGGCTAAGCTCATTCAAAGCTGTGCTATAACCTTGTGTCATATATTTTTCAGTTGCAAGCAAGTCATTTATAAAGTCGCGGTCGTTCATTTGCGGGCTTTTTTGAACTGTTGTTTCCGGATTGCTGATTTTCGTGTTGTTTGATTGCTGGGCTTGCATAATAAATCTCCTTTCTACTGCATTTGTGGATTGCCATTTAATTGATTTAATATCTGCTGATAGTGGCGATGATGCATTTCTCCTACCTTTTCCAACTCAGCTTTAATTTCAGGAATTTGGCATTGTGAAGCAAAAAAATGTGCTTTTTTCATCGCAATTAAATTCCATGACATCATATCTGTTAAATATAGTTGATCTTTTACAGAAATAATTTGCGGCGGTTCGTTATAAACTTGATTTTGCTGCATATTTTGCATATTGGTTGGCATTTGATTCATCATAAAAGCCCCCTTTTTCAAAAATGTACAAATTTAATATCCCACAATTTTTAAAGAGTTATGCAAAAATTTTTTAACAGGAATATTGAACAAAAATTTTAAATATTTTATACTTTAGTAAAACAGAAAAAAAATGAATGAATGTTCATTCAAATGAAAGGGGATTTGAAATTGTGCGTCAAATAAAAAAAGCTGCAGTACTCGGATCAGGAGTGATGGGATCCCAAATTGCAGCACATTTAGCGAATGTCGGGATTCATGTATTACTCCTGGATATTGTACCGACAGAACTAACGGCAGAAGAAAAACAGCAAGGATTGACGCTGAAAGATCCAATCGTTCGAAACCGTTATGCTCAAAAGGCCGTGCAAAGACTGCAGAAGCAGACTCCTGCTCCATTGACTGCAAAAGAAAATATAGAGCGAATTGAGATCGGGAATTTTGATGATGACATTGAGAAAATTGCTGAAGCTGATTGGGTGATTGAAGCAGTTGTGGAAAGGCTCGATATTAAACAGAAAGTTTTTGAAAAAGTGGATAAATGGCGGCGGCCAGGCAGCATTATCAGCACAAACACGTCTGGAGTTTCCGTTCATTCGATGTCAGAAAACCGCTCAGAAGATTTCCGCAAACATTTTTTAGGCACTCACTTTTTTAACCCGCCACGCTATTTGAAGCTGCTCGAAATTATTCCAACAAAAGATACTGACGAACAAGTTGTAGCATTTATGAAGAGATTTGGTGAAGATGTTCTTGGCAAAGGGGTTGTTTGCGCAAAGGATACACCGAATTTCATTGCCAATCGCATTGGAACATATGGTTTTCTTGTAACCGTACGTGAAATGCTGAAAGGGAATTATTCTGTCGGAGAAGTTGATTCCGTGACAGGGCCTTTGATCGGCAGACCAAAAAGCGCCACATTCCACACACTTGATGTAGTCGGTTTAGACACGTTTTTTCATGTCGTAAACAACGTATATGAAAGAGTGGATGGCGAAGAAAAAGAAATTTTTCGTGTCCCGGATTTTATGAAGAAAATGCATGAAAACGGCTGGATTGGGTCAAAAGCCGGGCAAGGATTCTACAAAAAAACGGGCAAAGATATTTTAGAATTAAATGTTAATACGATGGAATATGAAAATAGAAAAAAACTTCGTGCCGATTCTATCGAAATAGCGAGACGTGAAAAAGGCACCGGGGAGAAGTTAAAAGCAGTTGTTTATTCGAACGACCGTGCAGGCACTCTTATTTGGAAAATTCTTATTCCAACGCTCCTTTATTCCGCAGAACAGCTGGACAGCATTGCCGAAACGATCGTTGACATTGACCAAGCGATGAAGTGGGGATTTGGCTGGGAGCTTGGACCGTTTGAAATGTGGGATGCAATCGGGATAAAACGATCGGTTGAAATCATTGAACAGCAGGGCGGAACAGTGCCAGCATGGGTCAAGCAAATGCTGAAGGATGGAAATGAAACGTTTTATAAGCAAAGCGAAGGCGCCACTTATTTTTATCATCGGGGCGAGTACAGACTGCTGCAAACAAATATGAAACAAATTCATGTGCAATCGTTGAAAAATGAAAAATCAATCATTAAAGAAAATAACGGGGCAAGCTTAATCGATATCGGCGATGATATCGCACTGCTCGAGTTTCATTCGAAAAACAATGCGATCGGCTATGATATTGTGCAAATGATCGATTTTGCCATCGACGAAGTTGATAAAAATTATAAAGGGCTAGTCATCGGCAATGAAGGAAAACACTTTTGTGTAGGCGCAAACCTTGCGTTTATGTTAATGGAGGCGCAGGATGAAAATTATTTTGAAATTGAGCTGATGATAAGAAAGTTCCAGCAAGCGATGATGAAAATTAAATATAGTCCGAAGCCGGTTGTAGCGGCCCCTTTTCATATGACATTGGGAGGCGGCGCGGAAGTATGTTTGCCTGCCTCAAGCATTCAAGCAGCTATGGAAACTTACATTGGCCTAGTTGAAACAGGTGTTGGACTGATCCCGGGCGGGGGAGGAAACAAAGAACTGTATATAAAAATTCTTGACCAAATCGGCAATGATATTGAAATTGATTTGCAAAAGGTCGCAAATAAAACATTTGAAACGATCGCCATGGCTAAGGTGTCCAAATCCGCACAGGAAGCGCAGCAAAACGGGTTTCTTCAACCGACAGACGCCATAACCATCAATAAAGATCACCTGCTGTATGATGCGAAGCAAAAAGCGCTGTTTTTATATGAAAGCGGATACCGTCCTCCTGTCCGCAAAAAAATTCCGGTAGTTGGCGAGACCGGATATGCCGCCATGATATTAGGGGCACAAAATCTTTATTTATCGGGATACGCTTCGGAGCACGATGTAAAGATTGCTAAAAAATTAGCCTATGTGATTGCGGGAGGCAAGCTTCCATACAGGACAAAGGTAGATGAACAATATTTGCTCGATTTGGAACGGGAAGCATTTTTAAGTTTAATAGGTGAACCGAAAACACAAGCCAGGATGCAGCACATGCTGTTAAAAGGAAAACCGCTGCGCAACTGACAGAAAGGAGTTAGAAAAATGAGGGAAGCTGTCATTGTCGCTGGTGCTAGGACGCCGGTTGGAAAAGCAAAAAAAGGGGCATTAGCCAACATACGACCAGATGATTTAGGAGCATTAGTAGTAAAGGAAACATTGAAGCGGGCCGGAAGCTATGACGGACATATTGATGATGTCATTATTGGTTGTGCTATGCCTGAGGCAGAACAAGGCTTAAACATTGCAAGAAATATCGCGGCGCTGGCAGGGCTCCCCTATACAGTGCCGGGAATAACCATTAACAGGTTTTGTTCTTCAGGGCTGCAGGCCATTGCTTATGCAGCTGAACGGATCATGCTTGGGCATGCGGAAGTCATTATCGCAGGAGGAACAGAATCAATGAGTCTTGTTCCAATGACTGGAAATGTATTGCGGCCAAATGCAAAGCTTGCCGAGGAAGCGCCTGAATATTACATGAGCATGGGACATACAGCCGAGCAGGTTGCACAAAAATACAATATCAGTCGAGAGGAACAAGATGAATTTGCTGTGCGGAGCCACCAAAAAGCAGCTTTAGCAATTCAAAACGAAGCATTTGCTGAAGAAATCGTTCCTGTAGAAATCACGATCCGAACAGTTGATGCTAATAACAAGCTGCAGGAGAAAAAGACAATATTTCGCCAAGATGAAGGGGTTCGACCAGAAACAACAAAGGAGGTTCTTTCATCTTTAAAACCGGTATTTGCAGTAAACGGATCTGTAACGGCGGGAAATTCTTCGCAAATGAGCGACGGAGCGGCTGCCGTTATGGTAATGGATCGAAAAAAAGCGGAAGAGCTTCAGCTAAAGCCGCTGGCCAAATTCCGTTCTTTTGCTGTAGGAGGAGTGCCGCCTGAAGTGATGGGAATAGGACCTGTCGTTGCGGTGCCAAAAGCGCTTGAATTAGCGGGTCTTGAACTTTCCGATATTGGACTCATTGAATTAAACGAAGCATTTGCTTCACAAGCGATTCAAGTAATTAGAGAACTCAAATTAGACGAAGAGAAAGTAAACGTAAACGGAGGCGCCATAGCTCTTGGACATCCTCTTGGATGTACAGGTGCAAAATTGACATTAACTCTTATCCACGAAATGAGAAGAAGAAATGAACAATTTGGATTGGTGACGATGTGTATCGGCGGCGGAATGGGTGCAGCGGGAGTTTTCGAGCTTCTATAAAAAACCAAAAGGTTAGGTTTTCTAAACATGATGGAAAATGACATGGAGTCTTCGAACTTATTTATGAATCCAAAAGGGGGAATATTGGGTGGCAAACAAAACAGAGGCCTATATAAAGGGCGGAAGCTTCATCATGGAAGAAATTCCTTTTGATCGGATCTTCACGCCGGAAGACTGTACAGAAGAACATAAAATGATTGCGAAAACAGCTGAAGATTTTGTCCTGAACGAGGTTGTTCCTTTTATTGACCGTCTTGAAAACCATGAATTTGATATTTCGGTGAAATTGCTGAAGCAAGCTGGCGAACTTGGTCTGCTCGCCGCAGATATTCCAGAAGAATATTCCGGACTAGGTCTTGATAAAGTAAGCTCTGCTCTTATTGCAGAACAATTTTCCCGCGCAGGGGGCTTCTCAATTACATTTGGAGCCCATGTAGGCATTGGCTCGCTTCCAATTGTATTGTTTGGAAATGAAGAACAGAAGAAAAAATATTTGCCCAGCCTTGCAGTCGGTGAAAAAATCGCTGCATATGCATTAACGGAACCAGGATCAGGATCAGATGCTCTTGGTGCAAAAACTACAGCGAAGCTAAATGAGGCAGGAACACATTATATTTTAAACGGAGAAAAACAATGGATCACAAATTCAGCTTTTGCAGATGTTTTTATCGTGTATGCAAAGGTGGACGGCAAACATTTCACAGCATTTATTGTTGAAAGAGATTTTCCGGGTGTTTCAACAGGTCCTGAGGAAAAGAAAATGGGGATCAAAAGCTCTTCAACAAGGACATTGATCTTAGACAACGTTTTAGTGCCAAAAGAAAATGTTTTAGGGGAAATCGGCAAAGGGCATAAAATTGCCTTCAATATTTTAAATATCGGACGATACAAATTAGCCGTCGGGGCAATCGGAGCCTGCAAGCGCATCATCGAATTGTCGGTCAAATATGCGGTGCAAAGGAAACAATTTGGACGGCCGATAGCCCAATTTCCGTTAATCCAAGAAAAGTTGGCCAATATGGCGCTGAAGCTTTATGCAATGGAAAGCTCAGTCTATCGAACGGTTGGATTGTTTGATGACCGGATGAGTTATTTAACACCTGAAGAGCAAAAGGATGGAAATGCTGTTGCCCAATCGATTGCTGAATATGCGATCGAATGCTCATTAAACAAAGTATTCGGTTCTGAAACGCTTGATTATATAGCGGATGAAGGAGTTCAAATTCATGGCGGATACGGATACATGGCGGAATATGAAGTGGAAAGGGCCTATCGCGACTCCAGAATTAACCGCATTTTTGAAGGAACGAATGAAATCAACCGCTTGCTTGTTCCGGGAATGTTTTTGAAAAAAGCAATGAAAGGGGAGCTACCTCTTCTTCAAAAAGCACAAAGCCTTCAAAAAGAACTGTTGACATGGATGCCGGAAGAAATCGGCGATGGCGTATTGGAGCAAGAAAAATATTTGTTGAAACAAGCGAAAAGAGTGACGCTTTTGCTGGCAGGTGCTGCAGCTCAAAAATTTGGCCAATCCTTGCAGCAGGAACAAGAGATTCTTGCAAATATCGCGGATGCGGTAAATAACGTTTATGCGATGGAATCCGCTATTTTGCGCACAGAAAAGGCCATTGTGAACTCAGGAGAAGAAAAGAATAAACAGAAGCTTCTTTATACACAAGTGTTTGTGCAAGAAGCGTTTCAGGAATTAGAGGCGAATGCAAAAGAAACGATTGTTGCGATCGAGGAAGGAGACGACTTGCGGATTCTTCTCTCTGCTCTAAAAAAATTGATGCGACAAATCCCTGTAAATGTCATTAAGAAAAAACGCCAAATTGCAGCTAGAGTGATTGAAGAGGAAAAATATATAGTATAGCTGCGGGACTTAGGGGTGTCTAATAAGTCGTTTTTACGGCTAATTGACACCCCCTTTAATGTTTTAGAAACGTTGATATATTGGTGTTTATGATCTTTTGTTTTCAATGGGGATTTGACTTTCTGGACAGCTCCAAAAATTTATTGATCAAGTTATTATGTTTGTCCAATTCGGATATGATAAAATATTATTGGTGTTGTATGAAGGAGGTGAGAAGGAATGGCTTTAACAATGTACTGGTATCCGAAGTGCGGAACTTGCAGAAAAGCGAAAAAATGGCTGGAAGATCACGGAATTGATTTTCGTGAAATACATATCGTGGAAAATCCTCCTTCTAAAGAAGAGTTAAAATCCTTTTATGAAAAGAGCGGATTGGAGTTAAAAAAGTTTTTTAACACGAGCGGTCAAAAATATCGTCAATTAGGTTTAAAAGAAAAAGTAAAAACAGCAACAGATGAGGAGCTCTTTGATTTGCTTGCATCAGACGGTATGCTCATTAAGCGGCCGATTGTTACCGATGGGGAAAAGGTGACCGTTGGCTTTAAAGAAGAGGAATTTGAGAAGATTTGGGGAAATTAAATTTAGAAAAGATTCTATTTAAATAGAATTCTTATATAAAAATGATAATTGGAGGGAATGACATTGAATACACCAAAAGAATTGCGTTATTCTGAAGAGCATGAATGGGTAAAGGTGGAAGGTGACAAAGTAAGAATTGGGATCACTGATTTTGCGCAGTCTGAACTCGGTGACATCGTATTTGTTGAACTTCCAGAAGTTGGAGATGAAATAGTCGCTGACGAACCTTTCGGTAGCGTTGAATCAGTGAAAACAGTTTCTGAGCTTTATGCCCCTATCAGCGGAAAAGTTGTTGAAGTGAATGAGGAATTGGATGACAATCCTGAATATGTAAATGAATCTCCTTATGAAAAGGCTTGGATGATTGTTGTTGAACCAAATGACATTCAAGATGTTGAAAAATTAATGACAGCTGAAGAATATGAAGAAATGGTAAAAGAAGACTAATATGAAACCCCCGTCTCCCTTTGAGAAGGGGGTTTCCTTTTCTTTATTAATGGAAAAGTGCGGACAATCAAAGTATTTTGTGTGAAGGAATCAACCACTTCATTTAGAATAAGTATATATCAAAAAGCATCTATAAGCAGGTGATAACAATGGCACTGATAGAGATTGAGAAAGTTATCATTGTTGAAGGAAAGTCTGATAAGAAAAAAGTAGAGAAAATTATTAATGAACCTGCTGAGATTATTTGTACAAATGGCACGTTAAGCTTGTCCAAGCTCGATGAATTGGCGGAAAGCTTATTTTTCAAGGATGTTTATATTTTAGTCGATGCGGATGAAGCAGGAGAAAAATTGAGAAAACAAATTAAGCGGGAGCTTCCGGAAGCCAACCATTTATATATAGACAAAATGTACCGTCAAGTTGCATCCGCACCTGAACAGCATATTGCCGCCGTTTTGCTGAGAGCAAATATTGATGTACATGCAAGATATTTATCATAAATGTGGAGTGTGTTCAATGATTGAAATAACAAAAGAGCAATTAGATGCGATTAGCGATGAAGAGCAAACCATTATATTTTTATATACACCTTTTTGCGGGACGTGTAAATTAGCTAAAAGCATGCTGGAAATTGTAGAAAAAATCATTCCTTCCATAAACATATATACGAAAGATTTGAATTATATCCCTGAATTTGCTGAAAAATGGAAAATTGAAAGTGTCCCATGTTTATTGATCTTTGAAAAAGGACAAATTGCCGAAAAAATATATGCGTTTCATTCTATTGACTATTTACATCAAAAGTTAAAAAGTTTTTCTACCACATAATTATATTTCCTGAGAAATATGTCAGTTTTTTCTAGAAAGCGTCGACAACTCCCAGCAGGAAGAAGGAAAGCTAGAAAGAATGAGTAAAATAAAATATTTGCTGGGGGGTTGTCAATGTTTGATTTTTTATTAGAAAAGGCAAATGATCATCATTTTTTAAAGCCTTTATTTCCGGCAGATCCTATGTTTATTGCTTTTGAGTTTGGCCAAAGCATTTATTGTTATCAATTGGATTTGGAAGGATTAAGACGAGTTGATGGGAATATCGAATCCATTGATGTAAAAATTATAGGAAATGAAGAGCAAATGGAAGAGCTCGTTACAGGCCAGCTAAAGCTCCAACAACTAATGAAATTGAAAGCAGTAAAAGTTGAGGGGAGATTTCGGGATATTTTAAGATTAGAATCTGTCTTGTCTTTATTGGTCTAACAGGTTAAAATAGAGTAAAGATATCGGAAAAGAATATATTGACACAATGTTTGTTGAATGGTACAATCTCTCCCAGTTAGTTTGTATTGTTTAAAATAATGTTTTAATAGAAAAATAGCGGGTGCACATGTACAATAAAGCTTTGTCTACAATTGCGTTGAAAAAAAGGAAGGTCAATTGAATGTAATCGTGCCTTTCTGCAGCTGTGCAGGAAGGCTTTTAGTATTAAACCGAAGCTGCTGCATGTGTGAAAGAAGGTGTAAACATGATTTCTCTCAACGGTGTTACAAAAATTTATCATACGAATCATAGCCAAGTAAAAGCTGTCGATCAAGTTGATCTTCAAATCCAGAGTGGAGAAATTTTTGGGATCATCGGATACAGCGGTGCTGGGAAGAGTACATTAATACGCTTGTTAAATGGTCTTGAAAAGCCGACAAATGGGACAGTTGAAGTGGCGGGAAAAAGAATAGACCAAATTAAAGGAAAAGAACTGAGATCCGCCAGAAAAGAGATAAGTATGATCTTTCAGCATTTTAATCTATTGTGGTCAAGAACAGTGCGGGAGAACATCGCTTTTCCATTAGAAATTGCCGGCATGAAGAAAAGCGATCGGCTCAAAAGAGTTGATGAACTTATTAAACTAGTAGGTTTAGAAGGAAAAGAAGATGCATATCCCTCGCAATTGAGCGGAGGACAAAAACAAAGAGTCGGCATTGCAAGAGCTCTTGCGAACAATCCGAAAGTTCTTTTGTGCGATGAGGCGACTTCTGCTTTAGATCCTCAAACGACTGATTCCATCCTAGATTTGCTTGTAGATATTAACAAGCGATTAGGTTTAACGATTGTTTTGATCACCCATGAAATGCATGTAATTCGAAAAATTTGTCATAGAGTGGCTGTGATGGAAAACGGGAAGATTGTTGAACATGGTGATGTGTTGACGGTTTTCCGAAATCCGAAGGCTAACATTACAAAACGATTTGTTAAACAAGTTACAGAACCTGATGAAACAATGGAAACGATTGATTACCTGCTTGAAAAGTACAAGCATGGAAAGGTTGTCAAACTTACCTTTGTAGGAGACAGAGCGGAGCAGCCTATGATTTCAAAAATCATTAAAGAGTTCGATGTAGAGGTTAATATTTTGCAAGGGAAAATTTCACAAACTCAAAGTGGATCCTACGGAACGTTAATCATCCATTTTGATGGAGATGAAACTACAGTTGAACAAGCCATTGAATTTATTCGCAATCAACAAGTGGAGCTGGAGGTGATTGCGAATGTTTGAGACATTGTTGCCAAATGTAAAATGGGACAAAGTCATTGATGCAACTTATGAAACGGTTTATATGACAGCTGTTTCTGTATTTGCTACATTTTTTCTCGGAATTATTTTAGGTCTTTTATTGTTTTTAACGTCAAAGGGGAACATGTGGGAAAATCGGTTTATCCACTCGTTTGTTGCAGCAGTTGTCAATGTATTTCGATCAATTCCCTTCATTATTTTGATCATTTTACTGCTTCCTTTTACAAAAGCAATTGTTGGTACCATTTTAGGTGCTAATGCTGCACTTCCTGCACTCATCATTGGTGCTGCGCCTTTTTATGGAAGGATGGTGGAAATTGCACTGAGGGAAGTTGACAAGGGGGTGATTGAAGCTGCAAAATCGATGGGAGCTACAATGAGCACAATTATTTTCAAGGTACTGCTTCCAGAATCGATGCCTGCTTTAGTTTCAGGAATAACTGTCACAGCAATTGCATTGGTAAGTTATACAGCCATGGCAGGCGCCATTGGTGCCGGTGGTCTTGGAAACCTTGCCTATTTAGAAGGATTTCAGCGTAATCATAGTGATGTAACATTTGTTGCAACTGTACTCATATTGATTATTGTATTTATCATCCAATTGATCGGCGATATGATTACAAGAGCAATTGATAAGCGTTAAACGAAGGAGGAGAATAATATGAAAAAATGGCTTTTAGCGACTGTTTTAGGTGCGACGATGATATTTGCTTCTGCTTGCGGAGGTGGAAGTAATCAGGGAGGTAGCTCCAGCGGCTCTGACAATGAGAAAAATGAGGTAATTAAAGTTGGCGCATCACCTGTTCCACATGCAGAAATTTTAGAGGAAGCAAAACCGCTTCTTGAGAAAAAAGGATATAAATTGAAAATTGAAGAATTCACTGATTATGTATTGCCGAATAAAGCTTTAGCGGAAAAGGATATTGATGCAAACTACTTCCAGCATATCCCTTACCTTGAAGCACAGAAACAAGAACATGGATATGATTTTGTCAATGCCGGCGGAATTCATATTGAGCCAATTGGCGTATATTCAAAAAAATATAAATCTTTAGAGGAGCTTCCGGATGGAGCTACTATTATCATGAGTAACTCAGTTGCTGACCATGGACGCATGCTGTCAATGCTGGAGGAAAAAGGTTTAATTAAGCTGAAAGATGGCGTTGATAAAACGAAAGCGACAGTTGATGACATAGCAGAAAACAAAAAGAATTTGAAATTCAAAACAGACATCGAAGCGCCAATGTTGACGAAAGCTTATGAAAACAATGAAGGCGACGCTGTATTAATTAACGGGAACTTTGCTCTGGATGCAGGACTTGACCCATCAAAAGATGCCATTGCTCTTGAATCGCCAAAAGACAATCCGTATGTAAACGTCATTGCTGTCCGCAGTGAAGATAAAGACTCTGAAAAAATTAAAGCTCTTGTAGAAGTATTACAATCAGATGAAATTAAAGAATTTATTCAAACAAATTATCAAGGCTCCGTTATTCCTGCTGAATAATCAATTGGGAAGCTGTGCATATTTACGCACAGCTTCTTTTTTTGGATCAAGCTGAGCTGGTATTGTTTGGACAAAATTTCATTTAAGAAAAATCGTACGAACTTAGGTGAAATTTATGCAGCCAAAAAAGCAAATAGAAAGTGCTGTTCATTTCAATTAAGCGCATCAGCAGAACATAAGAAAGGGAATGGGGCATTTACTCAACATAATTTTACAATTGCTTGTTTCAAAAAGGTTGAGCTATCAATAGCATGAACGATCAGTGTCAAATGCAAGATGAATATTGTATTTTTTCTCTCCAGCGGGAATGCAGCCGAAAGGAAATATATGAAGCAGCAGGATTTGCACCAGCTTTCGAAGAAGGAATTGTGATGAGCTTAGCGGCCGCATTTAGAACGGAATGTTTTGCATGAAAAACAAATAAAGATGTAATTTTCAGTATTTTGGAGCATTTGTAAGATTGAACCTTTAATCCTTTCTCATTGGCTTAAAATGGGTTTTAAGCTGTTTTAATCAGCGATACAGCAGGTTGCTTGCAAGCTGTAATCATTGCTAACATTAAATTGTATAAAAAATGAAAGGATTGGTTCATTATTTATTTAAACCAAGAAATGATAGACATTAAATTTACGTCTGAAATGGAAAAAGCAATGCATCAATTTCACGGAATGGGATATAACGAATATAGGAGAACACATAAGAAGCGAATGAAGGTTGAAAGAAAAAGAGAACGAAATTACCGCAGCAGCCAAATTGTAACAGCTAATCTGAAAGGGAAATTGTTTTTGTCTACGCTAAACTAAATCAGCCAGTCGGCAAAGACTGGTTTTTCTTTTTATTGAATACATACAACAAGTTTGTTTGAATGATACTAAGATGACTATATACTTTGTTCCTAAAAATTTGGTAATATGAATAATGTTGTGAGATATTAAAAGGTTGTATTCACTTTTAATTTGTTATAAAATAATAATGAGAATAAATTGAGAATGATATTAATATTTGACCTATAGATTAATGGAGGTATTGGTTATGTCAGGATCTACATTAACGATTAAAGATTTGCATGTTTCCGTAGAAGGGAAAGAAATTTTAAAAGGTGTGAACCTTGAAATAAAAGGCGGAGAAATTCATGCGATCATGGGGCCGAACGGAACAGGAAAATCAACTCTTTCCTCCGCGATCATGGGACATCCAAAATATGAAGTGACACAAGGATCCATAACTCTCGACGGACAAGATGTGCTTGAGATGGAAGTAGATGAGCGTGCGCGTGCAGGACTTTTTCTTGCCATGCAATATCCAAGTGAGATCAGCGGAGTCACAAATGCTGATTTCTTGCGTTCAGCTATCAACGCCCGCCGAGGCGAAGGCAACGAAATTTCTTTAATGAAATTTATTCGCAAAATGGATGAAAAAATGGAATTTCTTGAAATGGATCAAGGGATGGCGCAGCGATATTTAAATGAAGGATTCTCGGGCGGTGAGAAAAAGCGGAATGAAATACTTCAATTAATGATGCTTGAGCCTAAGATTGCCATCTTGGACGAAATTGATTCAGGCTTAGATATTGATGCGTTGAAAATTGTTTCCAAAGGTATCAACGAAATGCGGAGCCCTGAGTTTGGCTGCCTGATTATTACACACTATCAACGTCTGTTAAACTATATTACACCAGATTTTGTTCATGTTATGATGCAAGGAAGAATCGTGAAATCCGGCGGAGCAGAACTAGCTCAGCGTCTTGAAGCAGAAGGATATGACTGGATTAAAAAGGAATTAGGCATCGAAGACGAAACAGTAGGGCAAGAAGCGTAAGCGTTAGGAGGATCAAAATGACTGTAGAAACGAAACTACCGTTTGACCAGAAATATATAGAAAATTTCTCCAAACAGTTAGGAGAACCGGACTGGCTGAAAGATCTTCGCTTGCTTGCTCTTGCAAAAGCTGAAGAGCTTCCATTGCCAAAGCCGGATAAAACCAAAATCGACAAATGGAATTTCTCACAGTTTTCTAAACATGTCGTTTCCAGCAGTACTCTATCTTCTCTTGATGAGCTGCCGGAAGAAGTAAAAACGCTTATTGAAGCAGATGAAGAACATAAAAATCTCTATATACAACGTGACAATACGCCTGCCTTTTTGACAGTCTCTGAAGATTTGAAAGAAAAAGGAGTTATTTTTACTGACATTCACACGGCTGCGAAGGAACACGGAGACTTGCTTCAGCAATATTTTATGAAAGATGGAGTAAAAATTGATGAACATCGGCTGACAGCTTTGCACGCAGCCTATTTAAACGGCGGGGTCTTTGTGTATGTGCCGAAAAATGTAGAAGTGGAAAAGCCTCTTCAGGCGGTTTTTATACATGAAAACCCTGAAGCCAATTTGTTTAATCATGTGATCATCGTTGCGGATGATAATAGTTCTGTTACGTATGTCGAAAACTACATCTCGACCACCGAAACAGAGGGTGCTGTGTTTAATTTAATTACCGAAGTTATCGCCAATACTAATGCGAAAGTTTCCTACGGTGCGGTTGACAATCTGACTGAAAACATCACAACATATGTGAACCGCCGCGGGGTTGCTGGACGCGATGCAAAAATTCTTTGGGCATTAGGATTAATGAATGACGGCAATACGATTTCTGAAAACACAACAAATCTTGTCGGAGACGGTTCTATAGGCGATACAAAAACAGTTGTTGTTGGGAGAGGAAGCCAGATTCAAAACTTTACGACGAAGGTCGTTCACTTTGGCAAACATACCGAAGGCAACATTTTAAAACATGGTGTTATGAAAGACAGTGCGACGTCCATTTTTAACGGCATCGGCAAAATTGAGCACGGTGCATCGAAATCAAATGCTGAGCAGGAATCCCGCGTTTTAATGTTAAGTGAAAAGGCAAGAGGAGACGCAAATCCGATTTTGCTCATTGATGAAGATGATGTTGTCGCCGGCCATGCCGCATCTGTGGGACGTGTTGACCCGATTCAGCTCTATTATTTAATGAGCAGAGGAATTTCAAAATCGGAGGCTGAGCGATTAATTATTCATGGATTTTTAGATCCTGTTGTAAGACAAATGCCGATTGAAAGTGTAAAAAACCAATTGACAGAGGTTATTGAAAGGAAAGTTCGGTAATGGATATTAAAGAAATTCGCAAACAGTTCCCGATCCTTAGTCAAAAAGTCAACGGCCGCGATTTAGTTTATTTGGATAATGCTGCAACATCGCAAAAGCCAAATGTCGTCATTGATGCAATCACAAAATACTACCGCGAGTACAATTCAAATGTGCATCGCGGTGTTCATACACTTGGTACAAAAGCTACAGATGCCTATGAAGGTTCACGGGAAAGGGTTCGTCAATTTATTAACGCAAAATCCGTCCAGGAAATTATTTTTACACGGGGAACAACAACAGGTCTAAATATGGTGGCACAGAGCTATGGAAGGGCCAATTTAAATGAAGGCGATGAAATTGTCATTACGTACATGGAGCATCATGCCAATTTAATTCCATGGCAGCAAGTTGCAAAAGAAACAGGAGCTACGTTAAAATATATACCACTAAAAGAAGACGGAACTATCTCGTTAAGTGATGTTCGAAATACGATTACAGCCAATACGAAAATTGTTTCGATTGCGCTCGTATCCAATGTTCTTGGCACGATCAATCCAGTAAAAGAAATAGGCGAAATTGCTCATCAAAATGGAGCTGTTCTTGTCGTAGATGCTGCTCAAGGAGCACCACATATGAAAATTGATGTTCAAGATTTAAATTGTGATTTTCTTGCTTTCTCGGGACATAAAATGTGTGCTCCGACAGGAATCGGTGTTCTATACGGAAAAAAAGAGCTGCTCGAAAATATGGAACCGGTTGAAACCGGCGGAGAGATGATTGATTTTGTCGGTTTATATGAATCTACATGGAAGGAGCTCCCATGGAAATTTGAAGCTGGTACACCAATTATTGCCGGAGCAGTTGGATTAGCCGCAGCAATTGACTTTTTAGAAGAAATTGGACTTGAGAATATTTTCAATCATGAACATAGACTTGCCCAATATGCATTGGAGCAATGCTCAAATATTGAAGGCATGACAATTTACGGACCGAAAGAACGGGCTGGGCTCGTTACCTTCAACCTCGAAGGCATTCATCCTCACGACGTGGCAACTGTTCTGGATGCGGAAGGTATTGCGATCCGAGCCGGGCACCATTGCGCCCAGCCATTGATGAAATGCTTAGAAGTATCAGCGACAGCACGGGCGAGCTTTTATCTATATAATACTGAAGAAGAAATTGATTTATTCATTCGCGCAATTCAAAAAACAAAGGAGTATTTCGGCAATGTCATTTGATAATCTTGACACATTGTATCGTCAAGTCATTATGGATCACTATAAAAATCCTAGAAATAAAGGCTCTCTTCAAGACAGCGTTACGGTTGACATGAACAATCCAACCTGCGGTGATAGAATTCATTTGACAATGAAAATTGAGGATGGAAAAGTCATCGATGCGAAGTTTGAAGGGGAAGGCTGCTCCATTTCGATGTCATCGGCATCCATGATGACCGAAGCGATCAAAGGACAAACGATTGAAAATGCTCTTAAGCTTTCTAAAATCTTCTCCGATATGATGCAAGGCAAGGAATACGATGATGATATTGATTTAGGAGATATTGAAGCATTGCAAGGCGTTTCAAAATTTCCAGCTCGAATCAAATGTGCAACGCTTGCCTGGAAAGCGATGGAAAAAGGTGTGCGATCTGAAGTCGAGTGATAAAATTTAAATTAGATTGGAGTGAGAAAGTATGGCGAAAAAAATGCCTGAAATAGGCGATTATAAGTATGGCTTTGTCGATAAAGACGTTTCTATATACCGAGCAGAACGCGGATTGACAAGAGAAATTGTTGAACAAATTTCGAAAATGAAAAATGAGCCTGAGTGGATGCTGCAATTCCGCTTGAAAGCTTTAGACCATTTTTATAAAATGCCAATGCCTCAATGGGGCGGCGATTTGTCTGCTTTAGATTTCGATGAAATTACTTATTACGTAAAACCTTCTGAACACTCAGGACGTTCTTGGGATGAAGTTCCAGAAGAAATTAAACGCACTTTTGATAAGCTCGGAATTCCTGAAGCGGAACAAAAATATTTAGCAGGTGTTTCTGCCCAATACGAATCAGAAGTTGTGTATCACAATATGAAAGAAGACCTTGAAAAAATGGGCATCATTTTTAAAGATACAGACAGCGCCTTAAAAGAAAACGAGGACATCTTTAAAAAATATTGGGCGACGGTCGTTCCGCCGACTGATAACAAATTTGCCGCTTTAAACTCTGCAGTTTGGTCAGGGGGTTCATTTATTTACGTTCCGCCTGGAGTAAAAGTTGATACGCCTTTGCAAGCATATTTCCGAATTAATTCAGAAAACATGGGACAATTTGAACGTACGTTAATTATAGTTGATGAAGGTGCCCACGTTCATTATGTTGAAGGATGTACGGCGCCTGTCTACACAACTAACTCGCTGCACAGTGCTGTTGTAGAAATCATTGTGAAAAAGGGAGCCTATTGCCGCTATACAACGATTCAAAACTGGGCAAACAATGTGTATAACTTAGTAACGAAACGTGCGGTTTGTGAAGAAAATGCAACAATGGAATGGATTGACGGAAACATCGGTTCGAAATTAACTATGAAATATCCTGCAGTCGTATTGAAAGGTGAAGGTGCACGGGGCATGACATTGTCCATTGCCCTTGCCGGTAAAGGTCAACATCAAGATGCAGGAGCGAAAATGCTTCATTTAGCGCCGAATACTTCATCTACGATTGTTTCGAAATCGATCTCGAAACAAGGTGGAAAAGTAACGTACCGAGGTATTGTCCATTTTGGTCGGAAAGCAGATGGAGCACGTGCAAACATTGAATGCGACACATTAATCATGGATAACCAATCAACTTCCGACACGATTCCATATAATGAAATCCTAAACGATAATATATCTTTGGAACATGAAGCAAAAGTATCGAAAGTATCTGAAGAGCAGCTGTTTTATCTCATGAGCCGCGGCATTTCTGAAGAGGAAGCAACCGAAATGATCGTTATGGGATTCATTGAACCATTCACAAAAGAGCTGCCAATGGAATACGCCGTTGAAATGAACCGCCTCATCAAGTTTGAAATGGAAGGAAGTATTGGATAATCCTTATAATACTAAGGGGGTGTCTAATAAGTCGTTTTTACGGCTTATTGACGCCCCCATTATTTTAGAAAAGTTGATATATCGGTGTTTATAATTTTTTGTTTTCAATGGGGATTTGACTTTTCGGACAGTCCCACAATTCACCCACAAAAATTAGATATTCATGTTTGTATACCGTTGATACAACTCCAGTGCCTCGTCCTCAATTTTCTTGGTCACATGGAGATATGTGTCAGCGGTATTTTTATGCTTTAGTATCTTAATCTTTCGCTCCAGCTAAAGGAGAGCATCATGTAAAGAAAAAACAGGGAGTTTGCATGTTTGCACACTTCTGTGGCGGTCACAAGCAGGAAACGTCACTCACCGGACTATTTCTAATAGTTTACATTGCATAACAGCTTTTCTCCAATGCCAATAGTGGCTGTGAGAAAGAAGAATCAGAAGGCTTTAAAATTTCGCTTGCCCCTCTCCTCTAGAACACCATAAATGATGGCTTACGTTTTTCTATGAGGCTTGAACATCTTCTCATACAAAAATAAAACCGAGCCGCAAATTACTGCAAGGAGAATAAAAGATAACAAGAAAAATAATGGATTGATAAAACCAAATGCTATATTATTTGCAGTAATTTCATCTCCTAATAAAAATTCATCATATTAGGAGTATAAGATGTTGGCCAAATATAACTGTTCCTAAAATATATAATTATGGAGTACAAGAGAAACAATCACGGCTTCTTTCACGATCTTCAACACAACCACCGCAATACATATGTATTGCGCGTCATTTTCTGAAGCCTCATCCTTTTTAATGAGATCCTTTCATAAAGAAGAAGCAGACTCATTTATACGATCAAAATATATTTAGCCCTAAGCGATAATTTACCTATTAAAATCCCATATCCATTCCCAAAACTTACTACCTTGGGCTACTATAAAGTAATCAAACCATTTTTCAAAAGTCAGGTTTAGAAACCCAAACGGATCGTCCAAACTTCCGCCGTTGTCAAGCCAATAAAGATATCCTTTTCTTTCGGGAGCTAAAGCTATAATGAGCCGGCAGCCATCGTAGCCATATCCAATAGGAAACCAATCTGGAGGATAATCAATATATTGATAATCCTCTAGTATCTCTTCGACAGATAATAATTGCAGTCCACCTCCGTTTTCAGGATCATCAAATAATGTAGCACCATTACATATTTTCAGAAAGTCTTCATAGTCACTAGGAATATTAAAAGGCAGCTTCTTGATTTCTTCATCTGTTACAGGGGGATTGAAACGAAATTGTAGTTTTCCTAAAAATCCTTCTTCATTTTGAACAACCAGCATATTCTTTTCATCTAGTCTTTTATTCAAAGCATCTAAAGTCATTTTGATTCGTACTGACATGTTGTGGCTATCACTCCTTTTATCATTCATCCAGCAAGGACTAACAATCTTTCTGTGGAAATCCTTTTACAGTTGTATGAGGTTACTAAAATTGTAGAATACGGTGTATTTTATCATTTGGCCAAACTGTGCTCTTATATGTTTATTATACCATTTTCTGTAATTTTTCTATCTGAAGTAGTCCAATTGGCAGCATCAGCTTTTTCAAGTTGTAAATGATGAATCTGTGAATTATTTCCTGATCATAGATCCTTATAACATCTTTACTTTACCTGTTTCTTCGATCAGCAACTGTACAGGATGAGATATTTGAACTTTTTTGTTGCAAAACTCTTTATTTTTATTGTTGTTATAAATACAATGTCCAAAAATACTGCCAGCCTTTTATAACAAAAAAGTGCTTAAATCGTGAATCTTTTTCGATGCTGTATTATGATGAGTATATAAAGACTACATTGATAGGAGTAAGAAATGATTTACATAGGCTTGACAGGTTGGGGAGATCATGATTCTCTCTATCCATCCGGAACATCATCGAATGATAAATTAACGATTTATGCAGGACATTTTCCTGTTGTTGAGGTCGATTCCACTTTTTATTCGATACAGCCTGAGAAAAACGTTCGAAAATGGGTGAACGAGACGCCCAAAAATTTTCAATTCATTGTAAAGGCGTATAAAGGAATGACTGGACACGAAACAGGCTTAGGATCTTTCGAAAGCCGCTCAGAAATGTTCGCTGCTTTTTATAAAATGATTCAGCCCTTTCAAGAAGCGAATAAATTGGCAATGGTTCTTTTTCAATTTCCCCCTTGGTTTCACTGCAAAAGAGAAAATGTTGATTTCTTGCGATGGTGCAAAGAGCAAATGAAGGATGCCCCTTGTGCACTAGAATTTCGCCACCGCTCCTGGTTCCTTCCTACATATTATGAAAAAACGCTTCAATTCATGGAGAAGGAAGGGTGGATTCACACCATTTGTGATGAGCCGCAGGCAGGGGAAAATTCAGTTCCGACCGTATTATATTGCACGAATAGAGAAAAGACCTTGGTAAGATTTCATGGACGAAATGTTCATGGATGGCTGAGGCCAAAAGAAGGGAATTGGCGTGAAGTACGATATTTATATAGATATAATGAACAAGAGCTTGATGAATGGAAAGGACACATAAAAATGCTGAAAAAGCAAACTAAAGATCTCTATCTCATTTTCAACAACAACTCGGGCGGAGACGCGGCGGACAATGGAAAAGAACTGATGAAAAAGTTAGGAATTACATATCATGATTTAGCGCCAAGGCAGCTTGATTTATTTGAGTGTTTTGAAAAGTATCCGACTGAAGGAGAGAGCGACTTTGATTGAGACGGTTCATATATATCATACGAATGATCTGCACAGTCATTTTGAAAATTGGCCGAAAATCGTTCATTATCTAAAAACAAAAAAACATATTCATAAAAGTAAAAACGAAACTGTTTTTTTATTCGATATCGGCGATCACGTCGATCGCTTTCACCCAATTACTGAAGCGACCGGGGGAGTCGCAAATGTTGAGCTGCTGAATCATTTAACTCCAGATGCAATAACGATTGGAAATAATGAAGGAATTACTCTTCCTTTTGAAGCATTGGATCGGCTGTATAATCATGCACAATTCCCTGTCATTGTGTCTAATTTATTTTACTTAGACGGTACTAGACCAAAATGGGCAAAGCCTTATGTGATTAAACATTTACAAAATGGAGTCCGAATCGGTATTTTAGGCGTAACGGTTTGCTTTGAGCAATTTTACCGTCAGTTAGGGTGGATGATAACAGAACCGATGGCAAATATAAAAGAAACATTGGAGGAAATCCGGGGCAAAGCAGATGTTATCATTCTTTTATCACACCTTGGAATATCCGATGATGAATGGATTGCTCAACAATTTCCTGATATCGATGTTATATTAGGAGCCCATACACATCATGTGCTTGATCGTGGAAAGCATGTAGGCAATACGCTTTTGGCGGGAGCAGGAAAGTTTGGACAGTGGCTTGGACATATTGAACTTAAGATCGACTCTGCTCAAAAGAAGCTGGTAAATAAAAAAGCGGAGATTATTGAAACGAAAACGATTGAAAAAGAAGATGTTTTTACCATAAAGTGGCTTGATCAAAAAAAAGCTGAAAGTGCTCAAAAACTTAACGAAGCTGTTGTGGAATTAAAAGAAGAATTACGGATTGATTGGTTTTCAGATTCACCATTTGCAAAGCTGTTGGCTTCCGCTTTAAAAGAATGGTGCGATGGGGAAGTTTCCATGGTGAATGCCGGAGTATTGCTTGAATCGCTTCCGAAAGGACTCGTCACAAAAGGCGATTTGCACCGTATTTGTCCTCATCCGATTAATCCTTGTAAAATCATGGTTCAAGGCGATCAATTAAAAGAAGTTATTTTACAAGCACGGACAAAAGAAATGGAGCAATTGAAGCTTAAAGGATTAGGCTTCAGAGGCAAAGTAATGGGGCGTATGGTTTTTGACGGCATTGAAACGGTCATGGAAACGTTGGAAGATGGCAAGGAACATGTGAAAAAGATCTTTGTAAATGGAAAACATCTTGATCAAAATCATGTGTATGCAGTGGCAACTATTGATATGTTTACATTAGGTCCATTATATCCGCAATTAAGCCGTGTAAAGAATAAAATATACTTCATGCCTGAATTGCTAAGAGATGTACTTGCTTGGAAATTATCGAAACAGTTCCTGCAAATCCATCAATAAATTTTTGTCAACATCACCTTTCCTTTCATAAAGTGAAGTAGGGAAGGAGGGTATTTTATGGTATCTGTATCGCCGGTTAAAATTGGTGATCATCAATTTACCGCCATTACCATTCAGCTGCCAAAAACGAATTTCATGGCTGTTACAGCCGAAAAAGGTTATATTATGTGCGGTGCGCTTGATGTAGCCTTATTGAATGAAAAATTAAAAGAGAGAAAAATTATTGCCGGCCGCGCTGTCGGAGTGAGGACAATTGAGCAGCTTCTTGAAGCCCCATTGGAATCAGTCACAACAGAAGCGGAGGCAATTGGCATTAAAGCAGGGATGACAGGCAAAGAAGCACTATTGAAAATGGTAGAAAAATAAAAAACAACCATTATCTTTTTATAAAAGAATGATTATTGCTCATCTATAGTGTACAGATGAAAGAAGTTTCCAAAACGTACCATCTATGAATTTAAATAAGATGTATTCCTTAATGGATTTTTTTTCAACAGACATGAAAAAGTATTTTCTATCATTTGATCAGCGATATAGTCGCAAGTAATTGCCATTCAGTCGAGTAAAAAACATAAAATTGATTCATAAAGAGCCCGTTCCTGAGTTGGTGCGGGCTCTTTATTTTTTTTCTTTTTGCCATTCAAGCCGTTCCCATAGTTTTAAATGCGGATAAGGGTCAAAAGACCACTCGGTTTTACCGTTGTCTTTATACATCCCATAATGCAAGTGCGGCGGGAATTTGCCAGATGTTCCTGGAGGTCCGTAGCCGCTGCTTCCGACAGAACCGATGATTTGCCCCGGTTTTACGATTTGTCCAACGTGAATGTCTTTGGCAAAGCCGTTTAAATGTGCAAAATAATGGTACGTATTCTGAATGTCCCGAATACCGATTCTCCAGCCTCCATAGCGATTCCAGCCTTTCATTTCAACAATTCCGTAGCAAGTGGAACGAACCGGTACGCCATAATGTGCAAATATATCTGTGCCTTCATGAATTCTCCGGCCGCCCCATCCGCGCGCATCTCCCCATGTGTCACGGTAGCTGTAATCAGTTCTGACGGGAAGAGGAAAAGCATGCTCGTTTAATTGCAGATGCCCGAAATGTTTGAACAATTTCATATGACCTAAAATAATTCCGACCGTTTTATCACGGTGATAATAAGACCATAAACCAATTTTTAAATTTTCTATATCATTACCATATTTTGATAAAAAATGTGCAAAACTATATAAGACATCTTCATCATGATCCATTTGCGCTTTGCCGTCGCCGTTTCCATCCATTCCGATTCCCCCAAATAGCTGAATGCTAACCGGATTTTGGTCGTTCAAATTCGGATTGGCTGTCCCAGCCCATTTATCAGGAGGAATGTAAATGCCAATAACTCCTTTTTGTTTTGGGATATCATTTTTTATTTTTCTGACGTTTCGTTCGTATTGGTCGCACGCAGCCAATACATACCAAGGAATCTGGGTGATGGCTTCCACCTTTTTATACAGGCTCATTCGCAAATGATTTATTTGTTGTTCAGTTAATTGACTGGACGCATTGGCATGGCTGGAAAATAAAGATAAAAGTGCAGCCAATAATAACATTTTTCTGAGAACCACAATTGATAAACTCCTTTCCATCATGTCATGTCTTAGTGTAAGAAAAAAGTAAAGTTTCAATGGCTGGAAATTGAAGGAATATAAAATTCCTTTTTCTTGTCCAATATCTTTCCTTATGTTAAATTGACTATAGTGTATCATCTTTATTTTTTTAATGATTACATATTGGAGATGATGAAAAATGGCTCAAAAAGAAGAAAGTTTACGAAAACCTGAATGGCTTAAAATAAAATTAAATACAAACGAGAATTACACAGGGTTAAAAAAATTGATGCGCGAGCAAAAGCTTCATACGGTTTGTGAAGAAGCGAAATGCCCCAATATTCATGAATGCTGGGCAGTGAGAAGAACGGCAACATTTATGATTTTAGGAAGCGTTTGTACACGCGCATGCCGCTTCTGTGCAGTGAAAACAGGACTGCCAACCGAGCTTGATTGGCAAGAGCCGGAGCGTGTAGCGGATTCCGTCCGCATTATGAACTTAAAGCATGTTGTCATCACTGCAGTTGCCCGTGATGATTTGAAAGATGGCGGAGCAGCCGTTTTTGCTGAAACGGTTCGTGCTGTGCGCAAAAAAAATCCATTTACTACAATAGAAGTTCTTCCATCTGACATGGGCGGAGTGTACGAAAATTTAAAAACATTAATGGATGCTAAACCTGATATTTTAAACCATAATATTGAAACTGTTCGGCGCTTAACCCCAAGGGTTCGCGCTCGTGCAACCTATGAACGTTCTTTGGAGTTTTTGCGGAGAGCAAAAGAAATCAATCCGGATATTCCGACAAAATCAAGCATTATGATCGGGCTTGGGGAAACGAAAGAAGAAATTATCGAAGCGATGGATGACCTTCGTGCAAATCATGTTGACATCATCACAATCGGACAATATTTGCAGCCTACGAAAAAACATTTAAAAGTTCAAAAATTTTACCATCCAGATGAATTTGCAGAATTAAAAGAAATTGCTTTGTCAAAAGGATTCAGCCATTGCGAGGCAGGTCCGTTAGTCCGTTCGTCTTATCATGCTGATGAACAAGTAAATGAGGCAGCCAAACAGCGGCAGGCAAAAGCTTAAAGCCACAGAGCCGTCAAGAATTTCTTGACGGCCCGTTTTAATAAAAATAGGTAAATAACCTCTAAAAAATTCACCTATGCATCAACGTTTATTTCATTGATCTTTTATGTCGTGATCAATACTTTCGTTCATTTCTCCGAATCCTTCGCCATTTGCATTTTCACCAGCATTCAATTTTCTTCCTTGGGGAGACTTTAACATACGCTGAATGGTCTGGTTTAAATTGCGGTTAATATTTGGAGACTCTCCATCAAGAGTGCTGTATGATTCGATTTCTTTAAACAGATTAGGATTATCGGTTACATAAATATGAAAATAACGCGGAACAATGGATGCAGCTGTCTTTTTCACTTGGTCAGCTGTTTCAAATTTGTTGTTTGAATCGGTTTTATACGCTATAAGAACTTCTTCATCTGTTACGAGCGTAGCAGCATCATGAACATTGGGAAGCTGGACGGCAAGCCTTCCGATTACGTCTGCTAATTGTTCCCGATTGATGACAGGAGTTTTTACTGTGGCTTTCTCTATTCCGGCTGTTGGACTTTTTTGATGCCGGACATATCCAAAGCTGTCTGAATCTTTATTGCTGTTATAATTATCATTTCTTTCTGCCACGTTTACCGTATTCCCGTTTTCATTATATAGACCTTTTCCTTCTTGATCATATTGGCACCCGCTGGCTGCAAGCGCAGCTATGATAAAAGGAGTAAAAAGCCTTTTTTTCATTTCAGCACCTCCTTATAATTTTAGGATTGCCGCTTTTAAAAAATTGTTGTCAGGCAATTGATGGAGGGAAATCATTTGTTTATGATAAACATATGGAAGAGGGTGAATTTGTAAATGATCACAATTTTTAATCAAACATACGAGCTTATAAAAGATTTTAAAAATGGTTTTAATGAAGAGGCTTTTAAAGCAAGGTACAGTGAAATTTTAAACAAATATGATTATATTGTCGGCGATTGGGGATATAGCCAATTGCGGCTGAGAGGATTTTTTGATGATCAAAACCAAAAAGCAACACATGATACGAAAATCAGCTCATTAGATGAATATTTGTATGAATATTGCAATTTCGGCTGTGCTTATTTTGTATTAAAGAAAATAAAAAAATAAACGCCAGATGCAAAAACATCTGGGTGTGAAAAAGTAATCAGGACGGCATACAGCCGTCCTGATTACTTTATTTCATACGGGTCTTCTTCATTTTTATCAGGTTCATCATGAGGAGGATGACTGCCCGGAAATTGTCTCGGCAAATTCTGATGCAAGGATTTGAATTCATAGTTAAAACTGCTATATGGACGCTGACCTTCTTCCCAAGGTGTGCTTTTATTCTCCACAGGTTCATCCTTTCCCCGCGGAGCTCCGTAGGCGCCTTCCGGCATATCCTCCGGGATAATATAGTTTCGCATTGTTTCCACTACTGAAAAATCAGTATATTCATTTTGTTTGTCCATTTTGTTCACCTGTCCATGATTTTACCATTATCGTTCCTCATGGAAGGTAATTTATACATTAGACGATCTCATATAAAAACTCCCGAAGCTCTTTTGCGTCTTCATCATTTAATTGATAAACATCTTCTAAATACCCCGGTTCTTTAAGATCATCTTCCCCAATGATCGCAAACCGGTTGCTTTGCAAATTTAGTACAAGATATTTTCCGTAATAGCGGTCCGATTGAATAATGGCTAAATCAAAGCGTTGATTTTCTCCCATAAAGCTAACAAATCTTGTTTTTGTCTCGACGGTTTCATCATACAAAAAAAAGCGTTCGGCCATGGTTCATTACCTCCGTTTCTTATAATTGCATTGTAGCATAAGATGATGCATTCACAACGATTTATCGCAAATTTGTGAGAAAACTTACCTCTGTTTCGATTCGCATAGCGATTTTTCTGTTGAAATAGAAGCAAAATAACACAATTTTTTTATCAGCCCGCACATCTGCTGCCAATCAGCCATGATTTCTGTATTGAATGGAAAGTTAATTGGAGAAACATATCATGAATCGGCACGAAAGTCATATTCAAAATCCTCCTCTGCTTGTCATGAAAAATCGTCATCTGTAAAAGCAATTTTTTGTGCGCGTTTAGGAATTTCTTTATTAAATTGAAAAAATCTAAGCGGATCCTACCCGGCATGCAAGATGTATCAAACCGCGGAAAGCTTACGCCTGCTCAATCACGAAATCCAAATTTTAGAAACATCAGCTCTGTTTGCCAAAATCGATCCGTCTAACGAGAGGATTTTAGTGCTCTGCTTTAAAAAACTCAAAAGTGTGTAAAGTAGTAGGTAGTTCAAATGGTCGAGTATGGTAAAATAAAAAACGGATACAAAAACCTTAAGAAAGGAAAGAAATTATATGTATTTTGTGGACAGAAAAAAGATTGAAGATACTGTAAAATTTGTAGAAGATCTTGTATCCATGTTTGAAGGACATCAACAGTGGGAGTCTGATGTTGAAAAAAAAGCGTTGGAGCGGATTGCCCAATTGTTGATTGAGGCGATTTTAGATATCGGAAACGGAATTATTGACGGTTTTATTATGCGGGACCCGGGAAGCTATGAAGATATTATTGACATTTTAGAAGATGAATCTGTCGTTGACAGCAGGGATGCGGAAGGATTAAAAAAATTAATTTCCTACAGAAAAATGCTCGTTCAAGATTATTTAAACATACGGCATGAAGAACTGTATGATTCAATATCAACCCATTTACAAGTTTTGAGAAATTTTTGCCATCGTGTTCGAACCTACTTGGAAGATGAACTTGGACCAGTTACAGCTTTTAAGCCGTAATGGATTGATTGAAGGAGTGAAAAAAAATTGAAGAAATATAAAGGATATTTCATCGATTTAGACGGCACCATGTATCGGGGTACAGAAAAAATTGAAGAAGCTGAAGAATTTGTTAAAAAACTGAAGGAAAAAGGAATTTCGTACTTATTTATGACAAACAATTCTTCTAAAACTCCGAAGCAAGTAGCTGAAAAACTAATCAGTCTCGGCATTCCGGCGGAAGAGCATCAAATTTTAACTTCAAGCATTGCCACAGCCAATTTTATTTGGGAAAGAAAACAAAATGCTTCTATATATGTAATCGGTGAAGAGGGGCTGCGAAAGGCCTTGGAGGAAAAAGGTTTTCGCTTCGTCGATGAAAATCCGGATTTTGTCGTTGTGGGTATTGATCGAAACATCAATTATGAAAAGCTTGCCAAGGCCTGTTTAGCGGTTCGCGCAGGTGCAACATTTATTTCAACAAACGGGGATACTGCTCTGCCGACTGAGCGAGGACTGCTTCCAGGCAATGGCGCCATTACATCGGTCATTTCAGTATCTACAAATGTTCAGCCGATTTTTATCGGAAAACCTGAAAAAATTATTGTAGAGCAAGGGCTGAAAATGCTGAAAACGAAAAAAGAAGAAACGCTTCTTGTCGGAGATAATTACGAGACGGATATTAAGGCAGGTATCCAATCAGGGATGGACACCCTTCTTGTGCATACAGGCGTAACAACGAAAGAACACTTAAAACACAAAGAAATACAACCGACTTATACAGTGAATAACCTTTTGGAATGGCATGTGCTATGATGAAGCCTTTTTCTTTTCCAGCTGATTTCACAATAGGTGCTCCGCTGCCCCTACTGTGAATCAGTGGATCGATGGGCGAGCCGGCTTGAAGCTGCCGCTGCAATGGCTCCGACAATATCATCTAGAAAAGTATGACACTTACCTGTGCTTTTATCGTTTAAATGAGCAAGTATACCAGGCTTTTGTTTATCGATATAGCCATAGTTCGTAAACCCGATTGATCCGTAAATATTCACAATGGAAAATGCAAGAATTTCATCAATTCCATATAATCCTTCATCCGATTGGATGATCGATTGAAGAGGCTCCTGTAAATCCCCCTTTTCTGCTAGAACATCTAATTGAATTCCGGTTAAAATGGCATTTTGAACCTCTCTTTTCGAAAGAACTCTTTCCACGTTTTGCAAACAGTCTTCTTTTGTTAAGTTTGGATAATATTGCTGCTGTAAAAAATAGACGAGCTCTGCGATGTCATCCGGTGTAACTCCTCTATCTTTCAGCCATTTTCTTGCAGTTTGCTCTATTTTATCCATGTCGTTCACCCTATCTTTTACAAGTATATGAAAGTGCTGAAATCGGCTGTGACGCCGATTTCAATAAATTCTTGCTTAAATTTTCAAAAAGCATCAACATCTTTTTTATATTGTATACACAAAAGCTTTTCTACATGTTATAGTTTATGGCATTTTTTCATTATTTATATTGGGGTGTTTTTTTGAAAAATGGATTTATAGGGGGAATTAGGAATGAAAGAGCTTTTAAAAAAGCATTATGGAATAGATGTACTCGACTTTTTTTCAATTGGGCAATGGCAGGGGTTTAAAACAAAAAGAAATATCGGTTTTATTGCTGCTGTTTCACATATTGACCATAAGGAGCTTTATGAACTGTATGAAATGAGTCGTTATCTCCTTATGACTAACGAGAGAAAAGCTGCTTCGTTTTTATTAACTGTAAATGGGGATCTTACGGCAGAACATAATGGAACGCGCTACGCTGTGTTTCAAATACCTCAACAAACAAAGCGGCTTAATATAACTTCTCTCGGAAAAGAGCTGTCATTTTTTCACGAAGTTGGCAGAAGGCTGCCTTTTACTCCCGTTCATTCGAATCGAATTGGGCAATGGAGAAATTTATGGGCAAGGCGGATCGATCAAATGGAGCAATTTTGGAGTATTCAAATTGCTTCAAAGCCTCATCACGCCTTTGACAAGCTATTTATTGAATCCTTTCCATATTATTTAGGCTTAGGCGAAAATGCCATCCAATATTTAGCGGATACTGAGCTTGATGATCGACCATTGCCGGTTGATTCCGGCACCATATGTCATCAACGTTTTACGAGAGAAACATGGGAAAACGCATTTTCATTGCCTGTTGATTTCGTTTTTGATCATGGAGGAAGAGATATTGCTGAATGTTTAAGGTATGATTTTCTGACAGGAAGGCAAACAATTGATGAGCTTTTTTTGGCAGAATACGACCGAGCGTCTCCGTTATCCTCTTTTTTTTGGCGGTTAGTTTTTAGCAGGCTTTTGTTTCCTGTTCATTATTTTGAATGTGTTGAAAACTATTATCTTGCAGAGGAAGAAGAAAGGGATTCTCTGCAATTTCAAATGGAAAAAATTTTGCAAACATCTTCGCAGTATGAGCAATTTTTATCTTCGTTTTCATCTATGATATATTTGAGGAAAAAGCAAATTGTATTGCCGGCTTTGACATGGTTATAAAAGGTTCAGTCGCATTTTGTTGTGGTATCATAAAAAAGAAAGCAGCTAAAATCTTGCAGCTGTTTCGAACAAAGCATTGATTTTGTCATATCAATTCAAAACAATAGCTATTTATTAGAAGAAGGAGAAGATGAATCAGTGACCCAATATATTTTTGTAACAAGAAAACTGCCAGAAAACCTATTGGATCCTCTTCGTTCCATCGGAGTTGTCGACATGTGGGAGCAGGATTCTCCATGTCCGAGGTCTGTATTATTGGAAAAGGCAAAAAAAGCTGATGCTCTGCTTACAATGCTGTCAGACCGGGTGGATGAAGAACTGCTTCAAAAAGCCAAAAAATTAAAAATCGTTGCTAATTTAGCAGTCGGGTATGACAATATCGATCTCGAAGCGTCGAAAAAGTACGGCGTGACTGTAACTAATACACCGGATGTACTAACAGATACGACTGCCGATTTAACCTTTGCTTTGTTAATGGCAGCGGCAAGAAGATTGGTTGAAGCTGCGGAGTATGTAAAAGAAGGAAAATGGACAGGGTGGTCTCCATTTTTGTTGGCAGGAAGCGATATCCATCATAAAACGATTGGGATCGTTGGGATGGGGAAAATTGGAGAAGCTGTTGCGAGACGGGCAAAAGGATTTGATATGGAAATTTTGTATCATAATCGTTCAAAGAAACCGGAAGTGGAAAAAGAGCTTGGAGCGAAATACTGCACATTTGATGAATTGCTAGAGAAAGCCGATTTTGTCGTTAATTTAACACCATTAACAAATGAAACGAAAAACTTGTTTGACGAGGAAGCCTTTAAAAAAATGAAAACAAGTGCAATATTTGTTAATGCTGGCAGAGGAGCATCTGTTGATGAAAACGCTTTGTATAATGCTCTAAAAACTGGTGAAATCGCTGGTTGTGGATTGGATGTGTTTAAAGAAGAACCGATTGATTCCAATCATCCGCTTTTATCATTGAAACAAGTTGTAGCACTTCCGCATATCGGCAGCGCGAGTCGGGAAACCCGCATAAAAATGATCGAACTTTGCGTCGAAAATATTCAACGTGTGTTAACGGGCGAGAAACCGAAAACAGCCGTTGTTTAAACGCCCAAAAAGCGTTTACATATGCGGATGATGAAAATTTCTCTTGTAAAATCAGTCATTGAAATTTATAATGTCTTATAAAACAGTTAATGTCTTTTTACGGCAGACAATTGTCTATTATAAATAAACATAAGGGAGATGAATTGGTTGGAATCAATCTCAGTAGGACTGCTCGGTTTAGGCACCGTTGGTAGCGGAGTAGTAAAAATCATTGAAGACCACCAGGATAAGCTCATTCATTTAATCGGGTGCCCGGTGAAAGTAAAAAAAATTCTTGTTCAAAATACAAATAAAAAAAGAGACGTTCATGTAGAACCTTCCCAATTAACGACAAATGTTCATGAGGTAATAGAAGATCCGGATATTGACGTCATTATTGAGGTCATGGGGGGAATTGAGCAGACACGGGAATATTTGCTTGAAGCATTAAATCGGAAGAAGCATGTTGTGACGGCAAATAAAGATTTGATGGCAGTGTACGGAACTGAGTTGCTCAAAAAAGCGACGGATAACGGCTGCGATCTTTTTTATGAAGCAAGTGTCGCAGGCGGCATCCCGATTCTGCGTACATTGGTAGATGGATTGGCGTCAGACCGGATTACAAAAATGATGGGGATTGTTAACGGAACGACAAACTTTATTTTAACGAAAATGTCAAAATACGGAACCCCTTATGAAGAAGTGCTGAAGGAAGCGCAAAGATTAGGATATGCAGAAGCTGATCCGACTTCTGATGTAGAAGGCTTGGATGCAGCGAGAAAGATGGCGATTTTGGCAAGACTTGGATTTTCTATGGAAGTAGATTTAGAAGATGTGGAAGTAAAAGGGATAACGGATATTACACAAGAGGATATTGATTACAGTAAACGGCTCGGCTATACGATGAAATTAATCGGCATCGCCCATCGAAGCGGTGATAAAATTGAAGTTAGTGTACAGCCTGCACTGCTGCCCGATCATCATCCGTTAGCTTCCGTCCAAGATGAATATAATGCGGTTTATGTGTACGGCGAAGCAGTAGGGGAAACAATGTTTTACGGTCCTGGCGCAGGAAGCTTGCCAACTGCAACCGCTGTTGTTTCGGATTTAGTAGGCGTATTGAAAAACATGCGTCTAGGTGTAAATGGAAGAAGCGCCGTAGCCCCGCAATATCAGAAACAATTGAAGGCACCTGAAGAAATTTTTGCCCAATACTTTTTACGAATTCACGTAGAAGATCAAGTTGGAGCTTTTTCAAAAATTACATCCCTCTTTTCAGACAGAGGTGTAAGCTTTGAGAAAATTCTCCAATTACCTCTGAAAAATAAAGATTTAGCGGAAATTGTCATCGTTACCCATAAAGCATCGAAAAAAGATTTTGAGGAAATTTTAATGGAGCTCCGAGATTTGCAAGTTGTTAAGGAAGTTAAAAGTACGTATCGAGTAGAAGGGAACGGCTTATTATGAAATGGAATGGACTAATTGCAAAATATAAAGAATTTTTGCCAGTAACGGACAAAACACCGATGCTGACATTGAACGAAGGTAATACTCCTCTCATTCATTTAGAAAAATTATCTGAAAAATTAGGCGTTGAGCTGTATGTGAAAACAGAAGGAGCGAATCCTACCGGTTCATTTAAAGACCGCGGTATGGTGATGGCAGTTGCAAAAGCGGTGGAAGAAGGAAGCACAACTATAATGTGCGCTTCAACTGGAAATACGTCTGCAGCTGCTTCCGCATATGCGGCACGTGCAGGATTGCGTTCCATTGTTGTTATACCGAACGGAAAAATCGCTTTTGGAAAGCTTGCCCAAGCAGTTATGTACGGCGCAGAAATTTTTGCAATTGAAGGAAACTTCGATGATGCCTTAAAAATGGTTCGTGAAATTTGTGAAGAGCTGCCAATTACTCTTGTCAATTCTGTAAATCCTTACCGAATTGAAGGGCAAAAAACAGCGGCGTTTGAAATTTGTGAACAGCTGGGAAAAGCTCCGGATTATTTGGCGATTCCGGTTGGAAATGCTGGAAACATTACAGCATATTGGAAAGGATTTAAAGAGTTTAATGAGCGGCACCAAACAGGGCTTCCAAAAATGCACGGTTTTGAAGCGGAAGGCGCCGCAGCCATTGTAAAAAATCAAGTGATTGAAAATCCGGAAACAGTGGCAACTGCCATTCGAATTGGAAACCCAGCAAGCTGGGAATTTGCTGTCAATGCTGCCAATGAATCAGGCGGAAAGATCGATATGGTAACAGATGAAGAAATTTTGGATGCTTATCAATTAATTGCAAGAACGGAAGGCGTTTTTGCTGAACCTGCTTCAAGTGCATCTATTGCAGGAGTGATGAAAGATGTAAATTCGGGGAAAATCCCGAAAGGAAGCACAGTTGTAGCAGTATTGACCGGCAACGGATTAAAAGATCCGAATACTGCGATCGATGTGTCATCCATCCAGCCGATCGTGCTGCCTAATGAAAAGAAAGCTGTGATGGACCATCTCAAGGGAGATGGGCATGTATGAAAGAAGGAGACATGTTAAAAATTCAAGTTCCCGGAAGTACAGCCAATCTTGGCCCCGGTTTTGATTCTGTAGGGCTCGCTTTAAACCGCTATTTAACACTAGCCGTTACATTTGCGGAAAATTGGACATTTAAGCCGGTAAGTGAAGAAGTAGCAAACGTACCGGAAGGGAAAGAGAATTTAATTTATAAAGTCGCTTCCAAGCTAGCAGAAAAACATAGTGTTAATCTTCCTGCATGTTATGTGGAAATTTCAAGTGATATTCCGATGACAAGAGGACTCGGAAGCAGCGCGGCCGCCATTGCAGCAGGGATTGAGCTTTGCGATCGTGTTTGTAAACTGAATTTGAGCGATGAAGAAAAAATTCATTTTGCCAGCAAGTTTGAGGGACATCCGGATAATGCCGGAGCTTCTATAGTAGGCGGTCTAGTGGTCGGCTATTTAACAGATGACCACACATATTTTGTAAAAGTGGATAATCTGGATGTGGATATTATCGCGGTTATTCCGCCATATTATTTATATACGAAGGATTCTAGAGGCGTTTTGCCGAAGACATTTAAATTTCAGCAGTCGGTGAAAGCCAGTGCGATCAGCAATGTGCTTGTTGGGAGCATCATGAATAATAATTGGGAATTGGCAGGCCAAATGATGGAAATGGACATATTCCATCAACCGTATAGGGAAAGTCTAGTTCCTGAACTGTCAGCTGTTCGAAAGATAGGAAAAGAGCACGGTGTGTACGGGACTGTATTGAGCGGTGCAGGTCCAACGATATTGTGTTTTGCTCCAAAAGGCATGAGACACTCATTGCGTCCTAAACTAAAAGAGGCTTTTCCTCATTGTGAAGTAACACAGCTAGAAATTGATTATGAAGGGACAAAGTCTTGGTTTACTCATATTGAAAGCTTGATATAAAGAAACAAACCGGCTTTTCGCCGGTTTGTTTCATTAAAATACTTGTTCTACTTCTACGATGCCTGGAACTTCTTCCAGCAGAGCCCGCTCAATACCTGCTTTCAAAGTAATGGTAGAACTTGGGCAGCTCCCGCACGCACCTAAAAGGCGCAATTTCACAATGCCCTCTTCAACATCAACTAATTCGCAGTCTCCGCCGTCACGAAGCAAAAACGGGCGCAGCTTATCTAAAACTTCCTGTACTTGTTCTTTTATTTGAACATCTGACATACTATCGACTCCTTTCTTATCCATCATTATATTCAAAATGAGCGATAAAATCTATTTGTAAGTTTCAAATTCATTGTATCACATTTTTTTTAAATCTAATATGGATAATCTAGGAGATCATCATTTTATTAAATAGGAGAGAACAAACATGAGAAAACCGGTAGAAATTTGCGTTTATGGTGCAGAAAACTTATGTCCAAGCTGTGTAAATTCGCCTTCAGCAAAAGATACATTTGAATGGCTGGAAGCAGCACTGACTAGAAAATATCCAGATCAGCCATTTGACATCACATATATTGATATATATTGTCCTCCGGAAGATGAAGAGAAAAAGAAAATAGCCGATCAAATCGTGAAGGAAGAATATTTTTATCCCCTTGTTGTCATAAATGGAGTGGTAGTAGGAGAAGGAAATCCAAAGATAAAAAGGATTTTTCAAGAGATGGAAAAACATGGTTACCAACCTGTGTAAGAAAGAGTTTACTCGTCATCCAGAACTGTGAAAGAAAAAGTGCATTGTCGATTTCTTCAAGCCAAAAGAACAGATTCGCTAAAAAAAAAAAAAACGCTGCTTCGTTTTTTTGCATGCAAAATAATAGACAACTGTATTTCTCTTGATTTATATTTTCCAGTGAAAGAGTTCCGGAAAAAGAGAAGCCGGACGTACAAATGAACGCCCGGTTTTCTCATGCTCCACTATGATATTTATAAATCCAAAGAATTCCTGATTTTAAAAGACGTGGCACACGTCCAGTGAGTGCGCGATCTCCTACCATCCCAAAACCTGATTTTTTTCCGAGAGAACCGAGAACGCCTTTTAATTTGAACGGCGGCAGTTCCTCTGGAAGAGGTTCGTTGTTCCATTTTTTGAGCAATACTTGTACAATTTGTTCAGCCTGCGCTTCGGCAAGTTGAGCACTTGGTGCGTAAGGAAGGCTTGCACAGTCTCCAACAACATACACATGTTCATCTTGAGGAAGATGATGGTATTTTGTTAAAATAACCCGTCCTTGCCGGTCTTTTTCAACATTCAATTTCCTTACGACATAATTCGGTTGAATTCCTGCGGTCCAAACGACAACATCACAAGGAATCGGTTCATCATGGTTATAAACCATATTTGGCTCAACTTTTGTAATATTGGCGCTGTTGATTACTTCAACCCCGTGCTCTTCAAACCATGTTTGGACATATTTGCTTAATCGTTCCGGGAAGTTTGATAAGATCACTTTTCCGCGGTCAAACAGCTTGATTTTTAAATCGGATCTGCTTTCACGCAGTTCGCTTGCCAATTCAACGCCGCTCAATCCGGCTCCAACTATGCAGACTGTTGCACCTGCTCCTAAATTGTTCAGCTTTTGATACGTTTCACGTGATTGATCGATTGTTTGAATGCTGCAAGTGTATTTGTCAGCACCCGGAACATTATGATACTTGTCTTCGCATCCTAATCCGATGATAAGATCATCATACGTGATTGGAGATTGATCTTTTAAATGTACAAGCTTTTGTTCAAGGTCAATGTCCGTGACTTCACCGTAATGAACGTTCAATTTCGGGTGTTCTGGAAAGGCCACGCGCACGTGCTGATCTGAAATCGTTCCCGCAGCCAGCGCATAGTATTCCGTTTTTAAACAATGATAAGGGTTTTTATCCACTAATGTTATTTCGACACCATCCGGCAAGTTATTGGGAAGCAACTTGTGAAGAATTCTCATGCCGCCATAGCCGCCTCCGAGGAGCAGTAACTTTCTCATCGCGATTCCCCTTTTCCCTGCAAATGTTTACCCCAAAACTGTGACAATCGTAACAAATGCCACTAAAAGTATAACGAATTTATGTATAAATCACAACATACTTAAGGAAAAATAGCACAATTGTTATGGCAAAATGTTAAATGAGCCTTGAAGTTCAATGCTTTGACAATGAAGAAAAAAAGCATTATGATAGGCTACTGAGTATAGAAGGAGGACAATTCACGTGAAACCAATTATAGAGTTTTGTGTCAGCAACTTAGCAAACGGTTCACAAAAAGCATTAGAACAATTAGAAAAAGATCCTAATTTAGATATAGTTGAATACAGCTGCCTAGGGTATTGCGGCCAATGCTACGAATCGCTTTTTGCCCTCGTAAACGGAGAAGCGGTAGAAGGGGAAACGGCAGAAGAGCTAGTGAAAAATATTTATCAATTTTTAGAAGAAAATCCAATGTTTTAATAGAAAATAAAAGTGAATGATAAAATTAAAAGGGAGACAAGCTTTTGATTCTCCTTATTTTGATCCTGTCTCTAAATATTTCATTCGAGGTATGAGAGCATATTATAAAATGTAAGTATGAATCTCAATATTGTTTCTCAGTACGACGCTTGCCTTTGCGGATGAGTCTTTTTTTTACGTATGAGCAAGGTGTTTGAAGCGGCAGGCTGATGATATAAAAAATAAAAGCCCCTCTTATATTTCCCGAGGAGCTTTTATTTATATATGAAAACGGGGGATATTTTTATTGTCAACAAATTTTGAACGTTTTATACTTATAAAAACAAATTTTTTGTTGTTTTGGAGGAAAAGATGGAAACTTTTCAATTTACAAAAATGCATGGATTAGGAAACAGTTATATTTATGTAAATGGATTCGAAGAAACGCTTCCGGAGCATCTCCTGCCAGATATTGCGCGAAAAGTTGCGAACGTTCATACCGGCATCGGTTCAGATGGGCTAATATTAATTCTTCCATCTGAACGTGCGAATGTGAAAATGAGAATTTTCAACAGTGACGGTTCAGAAGGAAAAAACTGTGGAAACGGTTTGCGCTGTGTCGCAAAATATGTTTATGAGCATAACATAGTAAAAGAGAAAAAGTTTTTGATCGAAACACTTTCTGGCTTGGTTGAAGCCGAAGTCCATGAAGAAAATGGACGAGTATCAAGCGTCACAATTGATATGGGTCACCCTAAGCTGTTAAAAAAGGAAATACCGATGGCCGGAAACGGAGATGAAACAGCTATTGGTGAAATCATGGAATTTAACGGCTCGAAATATGAAGTCACAGCGGTTTCGATGGGAAATCCACACATCATCTTTTTTGTAGACGATATTGAGAAAGCTCCATTAACAACATTGGGACCGATTGTCGAAAAAGATGCAAGATTTCCAGAAGGGGTAAATGTAGAATTTGTCGAAATCGTCAACGACCATGAGCTTCATTTTCGAGTATGGGAAAGAGGTTCAGGTGTCACACAAGCTTGCGGCACCGGAGCATGTGCGGCAGTGGTCGCATCCGTATTAAACGAACAAACAACAAGAGGCAAAGAAACAGTTGTCCATCTTGCCGGCGGCGATTTATTTATTAAATGGACTGACGAGGGGAACATTTTGATGAAAGGACCTGCTGAAACGGTTTGCACGGGGACCTATTATTATGAATCCGGTTCAGAAATTTGAGAGTTTTTTTCTGAAAAGGTATACTAAAAGTGACTCAAAAATTAATGAAAAGGAGGATGGGTCATGTCTGAAATTGTTATGCTTACCGAAGCGGCAGCTTTTCAAATAAAAGATATGATGAGAGAAAATGAAGAAGAAGGCGCCTATTTGCGTATTGGTGTGAAAGGCGGCGGCTGCACTGGACTTTCATACGGCATCGGGTTTGAACAAGAAAAACAAGAAGATGATCACGAATTTGAACAATTCGGCATTCGGATTTTAGTGGATAAAGACAGCGCCCCTATATTAAAGGGAACAAAGATTGATTATAAACAATCGATGCTTGGTGGAGGATTCACGATAGACAACCCTAATGCGATTGCGTCTTGCGGCTGCGGCGCCTCCTTTAGAACTGCAACACACGCTGGAACACCGGAAGAGTGCTAAAAAAGATTCTTTCCTGAAGCCAAGCATAATGATCGCTTTATTCCTTAACTTTTTCTATACTCACAATAAAATATATCCTAATAAAGTGGAATCCAAAAAGAAAAAGTCTGCTTTATTAGGATATTTTTATGGGAAAAACGGCTAAATGCAACTTATTAAAAGTGATAGAGAATTAAATGAGGATATTTGCAGATCACAGATTTTCATCATGGAAGACCGTGCGAAAGACTATATGAATCACCGATGAAAGTTGAAAAAAGATAGGGCTGTCCGTTGAGTTCCTAAAATGAAGGATTTTGGAGCTACTGTGAAGGATAAAAATAAAGGAATAAAATTTGTAAATGTCCTTCATAGAGGCAATGAAGTCCAACAAGAAGCAATTGTATGTGTTGAATATCCGTCATAAAACTTTTGAAGAACTTAATGAAGAAAGAGAGCATAAGAAAAGTCATTTATAAAACTTCTGAAGGATATAAACAAAGGAAAAATGGTCTGTCCGATAAGCCCCTTCTTCTTGATGCAGTCTGGTTTCTTTAGAAAAGTACTTGACAAAAAGGCTGTCTCAAAAGGTCATAAAAAATGACCTTTTACGAGACAGCCTTTATTCTTTCCAATAAAATTTACTTTTGCTTGTTATTCCCGCTGTAAGGGAGCTGTTCAGAAAGTCAAATCCCCATTGAAAAACAAAAAATCATAAGCACCGATATATCAACGTTTCTAAAACATTAAAGAGGGGGTCAATAAGCCGAAAAAATGACTTATTAGACACCCACATCTTTTTTCATCAATTAAACATACTTGTGCTGTGCATTGGCTGAACTTTTGCGCTTGGGTCAATATAAGCTTTGGCATTGTTTACAGCTGTTGGACCTTCGCCAAACCCAGTCGCAATTAATTTTATTTTTCCTTCATAAGTACAGATGTCTCCGGCAGCATAAATTCCCGGAATATTTGTTTCCATTTTTGAGTTAACAACAATCGAATTTTTCTCAATTTCCAGCCCCCAGTTTTTGATAGGGCCTAAAGAGGAAACGAAGCCAAAATTGACAATTACTTCATCTACATCAATAATCTCTTTCCGATCTCCTTTTGCTTCTTCGACTACGACTTGTTCAATTCGATCCTTGCCGATAAGCTCAACAGGAACAAAAGGTGTTAATATATTTGCTTTAGAATTTTTTAATTGATTTACGCTATGCTCGTGCGCGCGAAATTTATCTCTTCGATGGACAACCGTTACTTTTTCTGCAATAGGCTCAAGCATTAACGCCCAGTCAACAGCTGAGTCGCCGCCTCCAAACAGGACGACCTTTTTGCCTGCAAAATAGTTTAAATCTTCTACAAAATAGTGCAGGTTTTTCCCTTCAAATTGCTCAGCATTTTCCAGCTGAAGTTTACGTGGTTGAAATGCGCCGTTTCCGGCAGTGATGATAATCGTTTTTGAATAATGTATTTCTGAATTTGTCGTTAACTTAAATGTCCCGTCACTTTGTTTTTCAACTTCCTGAACTTCCTGTTCAAGGCAGACGGTTGGATTGAATAAGGCAATTTGTTCTTTTAAATTATTGACTAATTCTTGAGCTCTAATTTTTGGAAACCCCGCTACATCATATATGTATTTTTCAGGATAAAGCGCTGTCAATTGCCCTCCTAATTGTGGAAGGCTTTCAATAATTTTAACGGAAGCCTGCCTCATTCCTCCGTAAAAAGCTGTGAACATCCCGACAGGTCCCCCGCCAATAATCGTTATATCGTAGACTTTGCTGTCCTCTTTCACAGACGATTCCCCCTCTTGTTAATCTTTATTAATCATATCATAAAAAAAAGATTGTAAAAATACAAAAATTCTGTCATTTAAAGATTTATAAAGTTGATCATTTAGCTTAAAAATAAACTTGAAAAGTTGGACACAAACGGATATCATGACTATAGGTAAAAAGATGTTAAATTTTATTGACAATTTTGCCCTTATAATTTTTTGTCCAAGAACGTGAATATTTTCACAAATTATGTGAAAAGTGAGTCTAGAATTGACCGCTTTAAAAATTACGGAAAAGGTTGGTGTGTCTTGTGAGAAATCCTAAAGTTGTTATTTTAGGTGCCGGTTATGGAGGATTAATGACCGTAACACGTCTACAAAAAATGGTGAGTGTGAACGAGGCTGATATTACACTTGTCAATAAGCATGATTATCATTATGAAACAACATGGCTGCATGAAGCATCTGCAGGCACCCTTCATCATGACCGATGCCGCTATCCAATTAAAGATGTAATTGATACAAACAAAGTAAACTTTGTGCAAGATTCTGTAAAATTAATTAAAACAGATGAGAAAAAAGTCATTCTTGAAAATGGCGAGCTTAACTATGATTACTTAGTAGTCGCTCTTGGGGCTCATCCGGAAACGTTTGGAATCCAAGGGTTAAAAGAATACGCTTTCACAATTTCCAACATTAATTCTGCTAGACAAATTAGAGAGCATATTGAATATCAATTTGCTACATACAATACAGAAGAAGAAAAAGATGATACACGTCTAACCATTGTAGTCGGAGGTGCAGGATTCACTGGAATTGAGTTTTTAGGCGAACTTGCCAACCGTGTTCCTGAGCTTTGCCGAGAGTATGATATTGACCCTAAAAAAGTCCGTATTATTTGTGTGGAAGCAGCACCGACAGCACTTCCAGGTTTCGATCCTGAACTTGTGGAGTACGCAGTCAATCAACTGCAGCGCAAAGGTGTTGAGTTTAGAATCGGCACAGCGATAAAAGAATGTACTGAACAAGGAATTATTGTTGGGAAAGACGATCAAACGGAAGAAATAAAAGCAGGCACTGTTATTTGGGCGGCTGGTGTGCGCGGAAACAGTGTAATTGAAGAATCTGGTTTTGAGGCAATGCGGGGCCGCGTAAAAGTAGAGAAAGACTTGCGCGCACCAGGACATGATGATGTGTTTATTATTGGAGACTGTTCATTAATTATTAATGAGGAAATCAATCGTCCATATCCGCCGACAGCGCAAATTGCAATGCAGCAGGGAGAAGTTTGCGCGAGAAATTTAGCTGCATTAATTCGCGGTAAAAAAGAACTCGAACCATTTAAGCCAGATATTAAAGGAACTGTTGCTTCTCTAGGAGAAGATGATGCAGTAGGTATTGCGTTAGGCAAAAAAATGGTCGGTACAAAAGCATCCTTCATGAAGAAAATGATTGATAACCGCGCGCTATATATGGTTGGCGGAGCAGGTCTCGTGTTGAAAAAAGGAAAATTCAAATTTTTTTAAGCTGAAGAAAAGAGCAAAGGCTTAAGGGCTTTTGCTCTTTTAAAATAATGTTTTATAAACATGAACAGCTTTTGTAATTTCTTTTAAAGCAGGAAAGTAAAATGTTTGGAGAAGGAGCCGCTCTGTATTTATTGAATTTTCGTAGTAATAAGCTTTTAAACAAATTAAATTAAAGAGCTCGCTATGCTGATTGCGATTAGAGGGTTCGATTCAGCATAAAATCGCCATGCAGATCTGCAATTATATAGTAGCCTGATGTATTTGGTCTGTCGGACAGCTATACCCGATATTTCCTTCAAAGTTCTTCGTTTTATTCTCAAGTTCTTGTGCTTCTTTTGTTTGTTTACACCGTCTTTTTTGTGCTTGAAGGAATGAAAGTTCTCTCTTAAATGTTGAAGCCAAATCCCTCTTTATGGTACAAGCACAAAAGCTTCTCACATGAGTAAAAAACAGACAAAGCACTGTACAATAGGACAATCTTTCTTAAAGGTGATTTTTGGCATTTTAAAACATTTGGGGAAACTTCCAGTTTTTTTTGTATAAATTTTGAACTGCTCAAAGGTTGGAGAGCCTACTGAGAACCTTTTTGTGTGCATGTCAAACTTGCTTTGCCGATTTATGCCATTAAATGAAATCTTGTACTTGATATATTGGAATAAATAGGTTAATAATTAAGGTAACAATTTATCGATTTGCTGCTTTAAAGATTTGGCACATGTAAGAAGATCTGGCAAATTAACAAAGGCTGGTCAAGTTTTTTCCTTATTAAACCACATAAAAACTTTTAATAATAATACGACAGTTTTCTGAGGGTGAGGACACGATGATGAACATACCGGTGCTGTTGATTTCCATGCTGCTGTTCTTAGTTTTATTTTTTGGAATCGGTTTTTTATTAAATATGCTTTTAAGAATGTCATGGATAATGGCGATACTTTATCCGTTAGTATGTATTTTTTTAATTGATGAAGTGAATTTTTTTGATTATTTCAAATCACCTAGCCGCTCATTTTCTCTGTTGGGGGAAAAAATCGCCTCTCTTGCCGTAGCAGACATTCTCATTTTAGGAAGCGGGATGGTAGGTGCGATCCTATCAGGGATTGTCATTCGAATGCTTCGAGCAAGAGGATATCAAATGTTTTAAGCTTTTCCGTATAATCGGAAGGCTTTTTTTATGTAAAAAAAACGCTTTTTTTTTAAAACAATGTTATTTGAGTGCCTACATTTTATTTTTAATTTATCGGAAAATTTATACATGTCGGAACGTATTGAAAAATACGCTCCTTTCAAAAGCTCCTCCAACGTATATTTTGTTTGCGATTTGGAAACAAATAGACGGTGAGAGGAGTGAAATTAGAAAAAATGAAGAGTATAAAAATGTGGACTAGAAGAATTATGATGAGTCTGTTGTTTATTGGGGCGTTTTTAACAACTTTTGAAACCATTTCAGGTGTGAAAGCAGATGAACTGACAAAATGGGTGATCAAACAATATAATCAAAGAGAAAATTCCCAACAAGCCGTTGCAAAAAATATTAATCATGCAAATCAAGGACAGACGATGGAAAAATCCATTGATTTATCAAAGTATCCAAAAAAAACAGTTGTGGCTACCGGATATACAGCCGGATATGAGTCGACAGGAAAACATCCTGGCCACCCTGAATATGGAATTACTTATTCAGGTGTTAAAGTAAAAAGGGATCATTTTTCCACTATAGCAGCAGATTTAAACGTTTTTCCGATCGGAACGATACTTTATGTACCCGGATATGGCTACGGAGTTGTTGCAGATAAAGGTGCTGCGATTAAAGGCAATCGGCTTGATTTGTATTATGAAACAGTAGAAGATGTTTACAATCAGTGGGGAAAGAAAAAAGTGGATGTTTATTTAGTTAAAAAAGGAAACGGAACGTTAACAGAAGAGGAATTAAAAAAATTAAACGAAAATAAAACGATGGAAGTTTTTAGACAACGGTAGCTTATCCCACAGGGATGGGCTTTATTTTTTGGTTTGAAAATAAAGCAAAGTTCTATTCGACCTCGTATAATAATTGAAGGAGGTGGAAAAATGTTTAAAGTACTAGACGGTTTAGAAGGGGAAAGTTTAATTGTTGGCCTTTTTAAGCAAAACGGAAATTTGTCAAAAGCTTTGCAGGAGCTGGATAAAAAATTGAACAATCAACTCACCAAGCTTATAAAATCAGGTGAAATTTCTTCTGCGAAAAACAGTGTCGCAAAACTATATACATTCGATGCTGAAAACGTAAAACGAATTTATTTTGTCGGGCTTGGGAAAGAAAAAGAATTCACGTTCCAAAAGGCAATGGAAGCTTTTGGGCATGCGTTTCAAGCTGTTCAACAAGATCAGAAAAAGATTGTAAGCGTACAGCTTTCTACCTTTATTGGAGGAGATGTGGAAGAGGTAGATGCAGCTCATGCACTAGCGGAAGCGTTTGCCCTTTCTACATACAAAATAAAAAACTATAAACAACGATCAAGCAGCAGCGAATCAAGCATTGAAGCTGTTCATGTTTTGACAGATGCAGATAAAGCGAAAATAAACGCAGCCTTAACTGCCGGTTATGTTTATGGAAGAGGAACAAATTCGGCAAGAACTCTTGTGAACATGCCTTCAAATTTATTAACTGCGACAGAACTCGCGAATTATTCCATCGAACTGGCCAAAAAATATTCTTTTGAGATCGAAATCCTTGAAAAAAAGGATATGGAGGAAATGGGCATGGGGGGGATATTGGCGGTAAATAAAGGCTCCAGTGAACCCCCTAAAATGATTGTGTTAAAATACCAAGGAAAAAAGATTTGGGACGATGCGATTGGTTTAGTCGGCAAGGGAATTACTTACGATACTGGGGGCTACTCGTTAAAACCTAGAGATGGGTTAGTAAACATGAAGACTGATATGGCAGGAGCAGCAGCCGTTTTAGGAGCGATGGAAATTATCGGTGAAATAAAACCGAAACAAAATGTTGTAGCCGTTATTCCGGCTACTGACAACATGATTGGCAGCGGAGCGATGAAACCGGATGATGTCATCGTGTCATTAAGCGGAAAAACAATTGAAATTTTAAATACAGATGCTGAAGGGCGTTTAGCTCTTGCAGATGGCATCACTTATGCAAAGCAGCATGGAGCGAAATACATTATCGATGTTGCCACTTTAACCGGTGGAGTTATTGTTGCTCTAGGAAAGCACACAACAGGTGCGATGACGAACAACGAAAAACTGTATGATCAGCTTTTGAAAGCGTCTGTTGAATGTAATGAAAGAATATGGAGATTGCCAATTTTTGAAGATGACCGTGAGCGGGTAAAAAACAGTAAAATGGCGGATTTGAATAATTCCCCTGGCCGGGAAGGACATGCGATAATGGGCGGTGCTTTTTTAGCAGAATTTGCTGAAGATACGCCGTGGGTTCATTTAGACATTGCCGGGACATCCACTACTGCTAAGAAAGGCCCTCTAGGACCTGAAGGAGCAACTGGTGTGATGACTCGAACATTGGCGGCCTTTGTGGAAAAATTCGTGCCGATTAAATCATGATGGAGTCATCCATCATTCGGTTGAACTATTGCAGATTAGGCTTTATGTCAGAAATGTTATTGCTGTTTCAGTTTTTCGGCAGGAGCCGCAATTCAATATAGGAGAGAGACGGAATCTATTTTGTAAAAAAGATGACCGCCATTCAGTATGCTTGAAAATCGTGGATTGATTTCTTTCTGACATGTATGTTGTCGGAAGCAACACCAAATTAGGATAATGTGTCGGCACATTCTGACTTAACAAATTGCTGCACATTTATCCTGATTTGGTCTGTATTGTGCACGATTAGCCCAGTACTTAACATGTCTATAAGTGCGCATTTTTTATTGCTTTTCAAAAGAGAGCGAAGGCTTTTTTTGCATTTTTGATAATAGATTCGCGGAGAACTGTTTTCCTTCTTTTAAGGTAAGTCGAAAATATATGTGTATTATGTGGCAGAATTCATATTTGCGAACTCTTTTTCAAAAACTTTTTCTACAGGAACATAATTGTACCCAAGATCGCGGGCGACTGCCTCATACGTTATTTCTTTGTTGGCAACGTTGACACCTAATTTGATCGCTTCGTTTTTGGCGATTACTTCTACTAACCCTTTGTTGGCTATTTGCAATGCATATGGAATGGTCGAATTAGTAAGGGCGAACGTAGATGTTCTCGGAACTGCTCCCGGCATATTCGCAACTGCGTAATGAAGGACTCCGTGCTTTACATATGTCGGATTGTCATGAGTGGTGACATGATCGCTCGTTTCAAAAATCCCGCCCTGGTCAATGGCAACATCAACGATGACTGATCCAGGTTTCATCGATTTTACCATTTCTTCAGTCACAAGCTTTGGCGCTTTTGCACCGGGGATTAAGACAGCACCGATGACTAAATCCGCTTCTTTTACTGCTTCGAAAATATTATAGGAGTTAGACATGAGCGTTTGAATGTCGTTGCCAAAAAGATCATCTAATTCCCGAAGACGCTTAGGACTTACGTCAAGGATCGTTACATGAGCTCCTAAACCGATAGCCATTTTTGCAGCATTTGTACCGACTACCCCGCCGCCGATGATGACGACCTTGCCGCGTTCAACGCCTGGAACACCGGATAATAGAATACCTTTTCCGCCGTACGGTTTTTGTAAAAATTGCGTTCCAACCAGTGTTGCCATACGACCGGCCACTTCGCTCATCGGTGTTAACAGGGGTAACGAATGACCGTCAGAAACTGTTTCGTAAGCGACCGCAATCACACCGGATTCCTTCAACTCTTTTGTCAGTTCAGGATTAGCTGCAAGGTGCAAGTAAGTAAACAGAATAAGACCATCACGGAAATATTTATATTCTTCTTGAAGCGGCTCCTTGACCTTCAACACCATATCTGCTTCCCAAACCTTGCTTGTATCATGAAGAATTTCGGCGCCTGCTTGAATATATTCTTCATCATGAATTCCGCTTCCAAGACCTGCACTTTCTTCTACGAGTACACGGTGACCTGCCTTGACTAATGAAACAACTCCAGCTGGTGTAATGGCTACACGATTTTCGTTATTTTTAATTTCCCGCGGTACACCAATTATCATTGCAATCCCTCCTGTATAGTATAATTTCGTTTTAATATTCCATATGTACCAACAATGAGTCGGAATTTTCATGTACCTGTCCATTTTATTGTTTCTTTTCCTGCTGGCAATCATTCATTGAATTTTTTGTTTTTATATCATATGCAAATCGGTGTATGTTTGTCTGCAGCTTTCAGCGAAACCGCCAGTATATTTGCATAAATTTTAAAATCCACTTCCGTTGCGAAAATTTCGAACATATGGTATCTTATACAGAAATATTTAGGAGGGATGAGCTGTGAAAAGGGTCACTTTAATGGAAGTCTTCACTCATCCAATTACACAAAAATATTTAAAACGATCTGGCATTGCTCACGCGATTAAAACGGCTGATCATGCTTTTCGTCTTGCGATAGCATTCAATGTAAATCCCGATCTTGCGACAAAGGCGGCTCTATTGCATGATATTGGCCATTATGAATGGTACACGGACGGTAAATGGGATTATGAAAAATATCGAAAAAATGATATTCATGCAATAAAAGGAGCGAACAGAGCGCATAAACTGCTGATAAGGCTTGGGGAAAAGCCTGAAGCAGCCAAGCAAATTGCTTTAGCTATTCTCCTTCATACGGATTCGTATTTGCCTGATGGTAATTTAAAGCAAAATCCTCTTCAGCGCATAGTTCGGCTTGCTGATGAATTGGATGAAGAACCAGGCGGAATGCATCATTACCGTCAAATTGACGAAAAGCTGGCTTTAAAGAAAATTAGGACTCTAGATAAAAAAGTTGAAAAATACTATTCTCAGTTAAAATCCATTGTATAAGCGAACAATTTAGGCGTTTGATCATACAATACTATAAACAAACAATGGAAGTGGTGGTTTCATTTGCCTTCTTTTGTAGGTTCAATTGAGATTAATGAAGTCGACTCAGGAATCATAAAAGTGGGTGACAGCTTTTCTATTTCTCCTAAAGCGAGTTTAAAATCTGCGCTTGGTTCAGGAGCTTTAAATGTTGGAGACTATGTAAAAACATTTGACGTTCGCAGCAAAACGAATGAACATTCGAAAAGTTTCTTTGATCAACCGATAATAGGGAATAGGTAAAATATTTTGCAAAACCTGAGATTGATTTTTCTTTCAACTCAGGTATTTTTTATATAGAGGGAAAAAAGGAGTGAAACAATGAAAGTACGAAAGGCAAATATAATACATAACGGTGAAGAGATCAGAAACGTCTATATTTATGAAAACAAAAAAGAGGAGTATATATTAGTTGCTGTACCGCAGCTTGAATGGTCCAAGATCATTAAATATGAAGAAATCAATGACAAAACAAGAGAACATTTACAAAATTCTATTGCAAAAAGATCGAATGAGAACATTGCCATTTCACTTTCTTCGAAAATTACTCAATGGATACAAGAAATGTAAATTTTCAAGAGGATTTGAGAAATATGTAACCTCTGCTGTCAGACGGAGGTTACATTAGATTGCTTTCTTTTCTCTCTACTAATTCTATGACATCATGTATGTCGACTTGTAATACGGAGCAAATTTTTGCAAGCTTATCTAGAGGAAGGCGCTTCGTTTTGTTGTGGCACATTTCCCATACAAGCGTATGGCGAATATCAGCTTGACGGGCAAGTTCTCGTTTGGTCATTCTTTTTTGTTTCAATAAATTGTCCAATTTAATATGTATAACATATTCTTTTTTTTCCACTATGTTCACCCTTATTTGTCATATCTTCTCGGGATTTAGAAAATATTCTATCAATGTTCTTTCGTTCATTCAACCCTCTTTTATCAAAATTTTCCTTCTTTTTTATATGAATTTAACAAATGGGGGAAAGAAGGAGTCCTTCTGTTATAAAAATCATGATCATGCAATCTTTATAATAAGTTTGCCATACATCGCAAAAAGACAAACACAATCACATTGCGTGTTTTTCGGTATCACGCATAAAATTTCAAATTAGTTTTTCGGTGAAAAATGATCGAAAATTCTATAAAATAAATATGAAAGATCGAAAAAAGGATCTTTTCAAGGGAGTGTGATACTTTGAATCATCAAGAAATCGAAAAAATCAACAAGATCTTCTTAATGCTTGAAAGGGAGTTAGACGAAACAAAAAAGGCGCTTGATAATATCAATAAGAGCATTGACAAATACGATAAATATCAATATACGAAAATTGTATAATGAGGCGACGACCAAATTTGGTCGCCTTTTTTATGATAATATATATAATTTATAGTATAATAATTGTAAAACATCCATAGATTTCAAGCTGAATATAAATCAGATCAAAAGGAGGGGATGGCATTAAAAAGTGAGTTATTATTAAACAAAGTTCAAGTGGCAATGTTTATGAAGGATGCGGTCGAAAGGTCTGTAGACTGGCTTTATTTGCGGAATCTTTTGCATCGTTTTATCGAATCTAAACAAACATTTCCTTTTGCAGAGCTTTGTTATTTGCATGCGAACGTATTCAACAGCGAAAATGATGAAGAAGAATTGTACAAGCTTATGGCAGCTGTTGAATTGCTCGTCCTAGCTTTTGATATGTTTGATGATTTGGAGGATCTGGACAACTTTACAGAACCGTGGATGGATATTGATAGAGGGGAAGCGATTAACAGCTCATCCTTTCTTTATACGTTAAGTTTATCGCATATCCATTCGCTGTCATCACCTTATCGTTCTGAGATCCTTGGTCTGTTTCTTGAATATGCTTTGCAGGCTATGAAAGGCCAGCATATTGATTTGGCAAATGCCGTGAAGACAGAAAAAGAATGTTTGCAAATGATGAGATGGAAATCAGGTTCCCTTACAGCTCTTGCAGCTGAAGCGGGTGTCATGTTTGCATGCGGGAAAAGATACGAGGAAGTTAAGGAATACGGGCACCAAGTAGGGATTGTCGGCCAGATTGAGAATGATTATAAAGGATTGTTTACTCCGCATAAACAGGACAGGAAGTTTTTGAAGCCTTCACTAGCATTACTTTATTTGCAAAGGAAATTTAATCAAACAAGCGTGGATATTTTACAATATGTGCACAGCGGAAAAGACTTTGACGAATACTTTGGAAGCATTGTAGCTTTTAAAGAAAAGCTGTTGGAAGCGGGAGTCACCCAATATTTAAATGTGATGAAACACATCGCGCTTAAGAAGGCTGAAACTTATATAAAAAAACTTCCGCTGCCTGCTGAAAAATTGGATGAACTATTAACAAATTTAATCAAAAAATAAAAAAGGAGAGATCAATATGCAAGAAATCGTAAATTTCTTAATCGAAAACCCTGATGTTTTGGAGAAAGTCGTGAATGGACAAGCTAGTTTGATTGGAGTTAAAGATTCTGATGAACTTTTAGGCATTATTACTGGACTTACAGACGGTTTAAAATTGTTGCCGCCTGCTGGATTTTGGAAATAGTTTAAAGGGTGAAAATATTTGGTTTTTAATAAGGTAAAAATCGTTGATTATGGATATAAACTTGCAGTATTTATAAGCTCGCTGTTTTTTATTGTTTATATTTTTCAAATCAACCTCTCGTATCCTTATTTAGGAACAAACATTGAAAAAACATCAAAGGGTCAATATTATATTAGAAATATTGACCCGAAAGCTTGGGCTGATCGAGCAGGACTAAAAATTGGGGATCAAGTATTAGAATTAAATGGAGTGCCTACTGAAAAGTTTTTTAGAGAGAGCAGTTTTTTTGTTTATCAAGAAGTAAAGAATTTAACAATCAAACGGGCAGATGGCAGTATATTTAAAATAAACGTTGAGGAAACATCATTAGATTTTCAAACATTTTTCATGATGATAATACCAATTATTCTTTTTCTTCTATCTATGTATTGCAGTTTTTTTGTCTATAGATCAAGTAAAAAATTAAAAATTTTATCCCCATATTTATTGAAATTTTTTCTATTATGTGTATCTCTTGCCTATTTATTTGCGACCAGTTCTGCCCGGGGAGATATTTTTTCCCAATATATGGTTGTTTTATTTTTTACTTTGACTCCAGTTATATATCTGCATTTTTTGTATCACTATTTTTATGAACATGGACAAGAATTATTTAATAAAAAAGTAATTATTTTTGGGTATTTTCTTGTAATTGTAAATTTTTTAATTGAATACATAAATAAACAACCGATAGATTTAGATATTAATTATAATTCGAAAGTGTTGAATCTAATCACCTTTCTCTTTTTATTGTTAATATCGTTTATAGTGAAAGTAAAAGGAATGAGAAAACTTAAACTTTCCGAGATATCTTTTACGATTAGAAATTTAATTATTACAAATGTACTTGCTTTTGCACCTTTTGTCCTATTATATGTCATTCCGTATATCATTTTAAAAGATGCTTTGTTCTCACCAGTGTTCCTGTCTTCATTTATGTTGTTAATACCTTTCGCCCTTGTGTATCAGTTTCTATCATCAAAGATATATGATATTGAGTTTATTCTAGGCAGAGTCAAATATTATGCTCTCCTTTCCATTTTGCCGACTATCTTTTTAGTGGCTTTTATCATACTGCTGAATGAACATAATCCCAAAATTTACCCTATTCAACTTTCAATTATTATATATATATTAATGATATGTGTTTTTTATTTTAAAGAAATTGTTGACTTCCGCTTCCGGTTTAAGCGGTTTTCGGAAAAATATAATTATCAGGACAGCATTTTGAAGTATACGTCAAGGATCCGGAAAGCAGGCAGTTTAAAACAGATGATGGCTGAGTTAAAATCGACCATTTTAGAGGTTTTGAAGGTCAGCCGTGCATACTGCCTTGTTGTTCATGAGAGTGGACGGATCGAAATGGTTGATGATGATGGGGATGGCGGTCTTTTAGAAATTGCCCCATACGAAAAAGATATTTTAAATGCTGTAACAGAAATAGGGAAAATTGTAGAATTTGATAAAGGGTTTGTGTTAACTGTCGGTGAAACGAATAGAAGGAAATATGTTATTATTTGCCTTTCTGTCATTAAAACGCCTAAACTGACTCGTGATGAAATTTCTTGGCTGAATTCCCTTGCTTTTTATACGAATGTAACTGTAGAAAACTTTTTGAAAATAGAAGAATTGATGGAAAGGCTTGAAAAAGCGGAAGAGGGAAACAGCAATCCTGCATGGCTCAAAAAACTGCTGTTTGCAATTGAAGAAAAGCAGCGCTCCAATTTGGCGAAAGATTTGCATGATTCTGTGCTGCAAGATTTGATTTCGTTAAAAAGGCAATGCGAATTGGTTCTGGAGGAATCTGGACAATATCCTGCTGCTACGATCGAAAAAATTCAGAGCATGAATCAAAACATTCTTGATATCATTCATATGACGAGGGAAACGTGTCAAGAGCTGCGTCCGCAAATTTTATATGACTTGGGACTCGTCAAGGCGGTATCAAAGCTAGTAGCGCAATACGAAGAACAGTGTAATTTTCAAATCCGCTTTAATACGGGGAATTTTAACAAGCAGCTTGATATAAACATGCAGCTTAATTTGTACCGGATCATTCAGGAGCTTTTATCAAATGCGCGCAAGCATTCGAACGCGAAGCAAATATTAATTATGCTCGTCAATATAAGAGAAAAAATTGTATTGCACTATGAAGATGATGGCGTAGGCATCGATGAAGAACTGTTGTATGCGAAAACAGAAAGCATGGGATTGTCCGGAATTAGAGAGAGGGTAAAAGCTTTGGATGGTGAAATGAAGATTGAGACTTCTCCGGGAAATGGATTTCGGGTCTTAATTGAAATTTAATCACATTCTTGACTTGGCTTTTGCCAAGTCATTTTACTGTAGATTTTGTCTAAAGAGGTGGAAAACATGATTCGTATTTTAGTGATTGACGATCATCCTGCTGTGAGAGAAGGGACAAAAGCGATATTGGAGACGGATTCTGAAGTTGAAGTGGATTGTCTGGAGCCTCCTTATACGGCTGAACTTATGAAGAAAATCGATTTTTTGCAATATGATGCAGTTCTTATGGATATGAATTTAGGTGACGTCAACGGGATTGAACTGGCAAAGCAAATAACATCTCAAGAACACCAATGCAAAGTCCTTCTTTATACTGGATATGATGTCAATGATTATATGGAAGAAGCGATTTCCTTAGGCATTCATGGAGTAATCAGCAAGACGGAGTCAAAAGAGAAAATATTATCTCACATTCGCCATGCGTTGCTTGGTGAGATTATTCTATCATTTGATTACGTAAAAAAATTGATTGAACGACAGACATTAAAGTCGCCATCTATGAAAGAAGCAAATGAGCCTTTAACAGATAGGGAAAAAATGATTTTAATGGAAGTCGAAAGAGGGTTAACAAATCAAGAAATAGCAGATAAGCTGCATTTAAGCAAAAGATCGATTGAATATAGTCTGACTTCCATTTTTAATAAGCTGCACGTCAGCTCTCGGACAGAAGCCGTATTAATTGCGAAGTCAGAAGGCATTCTTTAAATTAAGAAGTCCCGTCCAATTTGATTGCTATAAAAGATAAGGCTCATGAATGAACCTTATCCTTTGCTTTCTTTTTTTCTTTTAACTCATCAATTTTGCTGTTTTCCCATAGTTTCACTTTTGTATGGTAAGCTGCGCGGCTGATTAAATGTCCTGCTACAGGCGATGTTAAAAATATAAACAGGATTCCCAGCAAAACTCTTCCATTCATATGGTCTTCAAGCACCCAAAAATATAAGAACACCCCTAGTAAAATAGAGAGCACACCTAATGTCGCGCTTTTGGAAGCCGCATGGTTTCTCGTATATACATCTGGAAGCCTCAACACACCAATGGCGGAAATTAGGCTGAAAAAGGCTCCTTGGAGAATGAGATATCCGATCACAAACTTACTGATTGTTTCGATCATTTTCGATAATTTCTCCTTTCTCCAAGAATTTAGCAATCGATACTGTGCCGATAAAAGCTAAAATTCCAATTAATAAAATAATGTCCAAAAAAGCGCTTGTATCTAAAACAATCGACATGATCGCTGTGATCCCGACTAAGTTGATGCCGATCGCATCTAATGATATGGCGCGGTCTGGAACGGATGGGCCTTTGATGAGCCGAATCATCAATAAGAGAGAGGAAGCAGCGATAAGAGCCAAAGAAATCCAAATAATAAATTCAAACATTAACGGCTCACCTCCTTAATAGCTTTCTCAAAACTGCTTTTTATATCTTTTCTTGCTTGTTCGACATTCGCTATATCCACAGAATGGATATAAAGCGTTTTATTATCATCGGAAATATCAATAACAAATGTTCCTGGTGTTAAAGTAATGAGATTGGATAGAATCGTAATTTCCCAATCTTTTTCCAATTCTGTTTCAAAGGCAAAAATTCCAGGCTCCATTTTCAATTTTGGCGACAAAACGATTTTTAAAACAGCAATATTTGCAAGGACAAGCTCCTTCAAAAAGATGAACATGAGCTTTATGACAGCGGCAATATTGTACAGATAAAATCGTCTTGGAAAAAAGCGGCGCAGCGCGAAAAGAATAATAATGCCTAAAAGATATCCGATAAAAAATGTGATGAATGAGTAGTCATCCTGCAAAAGCATCCATGTAATGGCAATCATAAAATTTAACAGTATTTGAAAGGCCATGTGATCTACTCCTTTAATACGGCTTCAATATAAAGATCAGGAGAAAGAAGAACCTGTTCCGCCTGTTTGATGTATGAAGAGATAAATTCTGTGCCAAGCCCGTAAAATAATGAGAGAGCAAGCAAGAAAGCAGCCGGAACGTAAAGACTTTTTACTTGACTGGTTTCCAGAACTTGCGGAATTTTTTCCTCTCCCCAAAAACCGTTAATAAATATTTTCATCACAGAATATAGGACTAAAAGGCTTGAAAGCAAGACTGCGAAAGCTAATACAAATTCACCTTGCTCAAATCCCCCTTGGACTATTTTCAGTTTCCCGATAAAACCGCTTAATGGTGGAATGCCGGCTAAAGCTAATGCGGCGATAAAAAACATCCACCCAAGTGTTGGGTATTTTTTTATTAGTCCACTGAATTTATCAAGGTTTGTTGTTCCAGTGATCGAAAAGACGATTCCGACCAAAAGGAACAGCAACCCTTTAATAATCATATCGTGGATCATGTAATAAACAGATCCTTCTAAACCTGATTCGGTCATTGTGGACACTCCGAATAAAATGACACCAACGCCTGTCAAAATGTTGTATATCACGATCTGTTTAATATCCGAGAAGCTAATGGCGCCAATAACGCCAAATATGATCGTAAGCACCGCTAGCCATGCGATAAACGTATGAGTAAATGCAATGTCCTGCAAAAAAATAAGCGTAAACACTCTTGTGATCGAATAGACTCCAACTTTTGTCAAAAGAGCACCAAATAGAGCCGTAACAGCTGCTGGCGGAGCCTGATAGGAGCCGGGCATCCAGAAAAAAAGCGGGAAAATGGCTCCTTTCAATCCGAATACAATTAAATACATGATGGAGATGGCCGCGATGATGCCGGATGAGCCTAATTCTGCGACTCGCAGGCTCAAGTCAGCCATGTTTAATGTACCTGTTACAGCATATAGAAATGCAACGGATATGACAAATAAAGCCGATGAAATAACATTTACTAAAATGTATTTAATAGTTTCTCTTAATTGCGGCTTTGAATTTCCGTGAACAATTAAAAAATAAGAAGACATGAGCATAACTTCATAGAACACAAACAGATTGAAAAGATCTCCTGTCAGAAAAGCACCGGACACTCCGGTCAATAAAAACATGACGCCGGAATAGTAGAAAAATTTGCTTCGATTATAATCTACTATTTTGTAGGAAAATAGCAAACAGGCAAAAACAATAATGTTTGCCGTTAAAACAAGCAGAATCGCGTACATATCGGCTACAAGAACAATCCCAAACGGCGCTTTCCAATCTCCGACTTCAAGGGAAATGATTCCGTTTGTATGAACATAGTGAACAAGGAAAACGGAAATGCCGATATTTATAACAGAAGAAACAGCGCTTAAATATTTTTGCACTTTCTCTTGTTTATTGAAAAAAATAAGCAATACTGCAGTTATCATAGGAATAATTATCGGTAAAATAATGATATTGTTATTCATTTCTGATCATTTCCCCTCAATTGATCCATATCGTCTGTTCCAAGTTCTTGATAAGATCTGTAGGCTAACACTAAAAAGAAGGCTGTTACTCCAAAGCTAATGACAATTGCAGTTAATATAAGTGCTTGCGGCAAAGGGTCTACATAAGAAGCTGCGTGTTCATCTAGCAGCGGAACAGTTCCTCTTTTCAGTCCCCCCATCGTTAAAATGAGGAGATGAGCTCCGTGACTCAAAAGACCTGTTCCAATAATGATCCGCAATAAACTTTTTGAAAGCATTAAATATGTAGCTGTCATAAACAAAATTCCTGCAACAATGGAAGTTACAATCTCCATTATTCCGTCTCTCCAATCGTTTGAATAATCGTCATTGTCACGCCAACAACAACAAAATATACACCGAGATCAAAAATGACAGCAGTCGCAAGATGCGTATCGCCTAAAACCGGTATGTGAACGTGGCCATGTGTATGAGAAAGGAATGGAACTCCGAAAAGAAAGGAGCCGATCCCCGATAAAATCGCAATCAATAATCCGAACGCCGCCACTTTAACATAATTAATGGGCAAAATCGCTTTCACGGTTTTGACATCAAAAGCGATCAATAATAAAACGATTGCTCCTGATGTGATGAGCCCGCCGATAAACCCGCCTCCAGGGGCATTATGGCCAGCGAAAAATAAATGGAACGAAAAAATGATCACGATAAAAAGCACGATTTTTGTAATTGTTTGCAAAATAAGATCATTCGTTTTTAAACCCGTTTTCTTCAACGTCTTTCCCTCCTGTGCGAAGGCGAATCATACTGTAGACAGCAAGCGCTGCGATTGCCAAAACAGTTATTTCAAACAGCGTGTCAAAGCCGCGGAAATCGACTAGTATAACGTTGACGACATTGTATCCGCCGCCCAAGCTATAGCTCGTTTCCAGAAAGTATTCCGCGATCGTTTTTCCAGTGCGTTCGCTGCTTGCGGAAATGGCCAGCAGCGTTACAATCCCCCCGACGCCTGCTGAAATTATAAAATTCACTAGGCGGAATCTTCGAGTTTTATCTTTTTTCTGCAGCTCAGGTAAGAAATAAAAAGCAAGCAAAAACAAGGCAGTTGATACCGTTTCAATAACTAGCTGCGTTAAGGCTAAATCCGGCGCTCTAAATAAAACGAAAAACAGTGCGAGTGAATACCCGACGGAGCTAAGTGCAATAATGGCTGTCAATCTGGATCTTGCCAAAACAGCTGTGATTGAACCGGCTATCATAACAATCGACAGGATCAATTCATAAATTCCGACAGGTGCAGCATCATCCGCAGCAAAAGAGATTGATTGCTTGATGATCATTGTCGCTCCAACTGCCATGATCATAAATGCAAAAATATAGACGAGATAGTCGCGAATAAATCCAGTCATATAAAAGCTTGTCAGCCGGTTGGAAGTTTTGCCTGCCGTTTTTAAAGAATGATCATATAATTGATTGAGCGTCATCCTTTTCGGCTGCAGATCGTAAACTCTTTTCCATTTTGACGCTGTCAAGTATAGGAATATTCCAAGTATCACTACGCCAACTGTCATCCAAAATTCCGCAGTAAAGCCGTGCCAATGTGAAATATGAATGTGAAAATGTTCTCCATCCTTCAACAAGCTAGGCATGACAGATTTCATTGCCGGTTCGATTAAGCTGTAAGCAAGCAAGTTTGGAAAAAATCCAAAAATAACAACAAGGGATGCCAGCACAATAGGCGGAATCAGCATTCCGATCGGCGCCTCGTGGGGCTTTTTAGGCAGATTTTCCAGCTGCAATTTTCCAGCAAATGTTTTAAAAACAAATATCATGCTGTAAATAAATGTAAAAATACTGCCGATCCATGCGAGCACTGGAAGTAAAAACCCCCATGTTTCTGTTTGAAATACATCCATGTTCAATACTCGAATCATACCGGTAAAAAACATTTCCTTGCTTAAAAATCCATTAAATGGTGGAAGACCTGCCATAGAAAACGCGCCGATTAAACCGATCGTAAAGGTAATGGGCATAAGGGACATGAGTCCGCCAAGCTTTCTAATATCTCGAGTGCCTGTCTCATGATCAACAATGCCTGCAACCATAAATAGGCTGCCTTTAAATGTCGCATGGTTAATCAAATGGAAAATCGCTGCTAAAATCGCAACTGAATAAAATTCAAAATGATCAAACAAGAGGGCGGCGGAGCCGACACCTAAAAGGGACATAATCATGCCGAGCTGGCTGACAGTTGAAAAGGCTAACATCGCTTTTAAATCTGTTTGTTTCACCGCATGGAAGGATCCCCAGAATAAGGTGAAAATTCCGAAAAGTGAAACGATCCAAAACCATTCGGCACTTCCTGCAAATACAGGTGTGAATCGAGCAACTAAATAAATGCCTGCTTTCACCATCGTTGCTGAGTGGAGATACGCACTGACTGGCGTTGGTGCTTCCATCGCATCAGGCAGCCAAATGTAAAAAGGAAATTGGGCGGATTTTGTAAATGCTCCCAATAAGAGCAGAATAAGGGCTGGGATAAATAATCCATTGTCGGCGATACTGCTGCTTTGGGCAATTGTTTCACGAATGCTGAATGTTCCAGTCATGATGTAGAGCAATATAAATCCGCCAAGCATGGAAAGCCCGCCGAAAACAGTAATAAGCATCGATTTTAGCGCCCCGTAACGTGATCTTTCCCGATAATGCCAATAGCCAATTAATAGAAAAGAAGAAAAGCTGGTAATTTCCCAAAAAGTATATAAAACAATAGTATTATCAGTTAAGACTACTCCAAGCATTGCCCCCATAAACATCAACAAATAAACGTAAAACGCATTCAGCTGTTCTTTTTCCTTCGACAAATAGTAGATCGAATAAAGAACAACGAGAGATCCGATACCGGTAATGAGCAAAGCAAACAGAAGGCTGAGTCCGTCCACATAAACAGCAAAATCAATTCCTAATGATGGAATCCATTTAACAGTTTGTACGATACCTTCTTTATACTTAACTCCCGGCAAAAATTGAAGAAAAAATATGAATAAACATATAGGAAGGGGAAGCACAAACCATCCAGTATGTATTTTCCGAAATGTCTTATATAGGAATGGTACCATGAAAGCAAATAGAAATGGAAATAATATAGCCCAATGCAGAAATGTCATGTAAACCCTCCTTACCCAATGTTTTGGACTAGCTGTATTTTATTGTTCTCAATATTTTTTGCATATATAGCTTTTTAAATTTCAAGTTCATAAGACCACAAATATCGTATCAAAAAAATCATAAAATGTATATTTTTTTGTGAAATTTCCCACCTTGAAAATGAGGTGGTATGATGACAAAAAAGGTAATGACAGCCATTTTAATTTTTATCTTATTATTCAGCATTTCATGGTATTTGCATGAACAAACGAAACAGACGTATGTACATCCATCATATGAGTGGACGCCAATCAATACTTTTTCCAAAAATATGAAGGGAGAAACGTTTGCACCAAGAGAATACATTCGTGTCATCAATTACTTAGAATGAAATGCCAAAAATATTTAAGCAAATACAAGTAAAATCGAGTTTTTTAAAGAAAATTGGCGATTGCCCAGTTTCTTTCTTTACAGAAAGAAAAATTTATGAGATGAACAGGCAGTTTTAAAAATTCCTCGGATTATTGTAAAAAACGTTTTTTTATGTTTTCACTAGGAAGGATGCATTTGTTTTTTTGACCGAACCATTTATATCGGTTTTTAGCAATGATCTGATAAATAAAATCGCGAATTGGTTTCGGGATGATGATGAATCCGTAAAATATTTTCAAAAACCCGCTTAAGTGTTTGGCGATATGTAAAGCAGCAGTGGATTTTGTATAACAGCGATTCCCATCCGATAATACGAGCGAATCAAAAGATTCAGTCGAAAGGCCGAATTGCTGTAATAATTCCTTTCCCTTGCTTGATTGCAGCGGTGCGAATATAAAAATTTCATCTGGATCGTGCGAAATGATGAAATTTACGGTCGAATCGCAAAAATTGCACATGCCGTCGAAAAGAATGATTTTTTTTGGCTTCATCGATATTCACTCCTTTCTTCTATTTTATAATAAAAAATTCATAAAAAATTTTTTATTTTCCGAAATGGAAGATATTTATTCTTGTTAAATGATATAATGAAGTAACGGTGTTTTCGGAGCAGTGATTCATAAGGGGGGAGGATAACGTGGAGGCCAAGAAGCAGTTATTTATTGATTTTGAATTTACAATGGCTGAGAACAAAATGAATCCGGAAGGCTTTTTTCCGGAAATTATCGAAGCGGGTGTCGTAAAGGTAGAAAGGGGAAAAATTAAAGAGACGTTTTCCACATTTGTAAAACCTAGATTTTTTCCAAAATTAACAGAACGATGTAAGCGTTTTTTGGAAATTACCCAAGAACAAGTTGATAACGGTCTATCGTTTTCCGAATTGGTTCATCTTCTTCGCAAGCTTTCTTTTGGGGAAGAAACAATGATCGTGACATGGGGCAACATGGACATGAAAGTTCTTCGCCATAATTGCAAAGAGCATGGACTGCCATTTCCAATAGCAGGTACGGAGATCGATTTATCAATGGAATATAAAAAATTTTTTGGCGACCGCAATCAAACAGGATTGTGGAAAGCTGTGGAGGAATACGGCAAAAAAGGAATCGGCAAGCATCATCGTGCACTTGACGATGCGTTAACAACTTTTAATATTTTTAAGCTGATTGAAAAAGATAAGCAATATCTTTTGAAACCAAAGCCGCTGACAATTGGTGAACGAATAGATTTAACAAAATTATGGCAAAAGCAAGCGACATGAAAAGGCCAGCTGCAATTTGTAGTGGCCTTTTCATAATGCTTTAAAATATTCTCTCTCTAATCGATTCAAGTTTTCAAGAGAACGCAATGCCCAATCGCTTCCATCTTCCTCAAGCTCCTTCTTTAAAGCAGCGGAAGCTTCTTTCAGAGAAGTTTCGTAATCAGGAATTTCCCCGTTATAATGGTGAACCATTTTTTTTGGAATATTTGCTTGTTCATTGAAGGAAAGTGCTTTGCGTTCATGAAAGAACGGAACATCTGCTTGTTTCGGCTGGTGCAAATCCCCTTGCATCGGATGTTTTAAAACCGCTTTTACTCTTACTAAATAATGATTCTCCCGAATTTCGGTAACTTCCCCGATATATTTACCGGTTTTATAAATGCCTGTAACGATATCCCCGACTTTTATGTCCAAAGTTTTCCCCTCCAGCAATTGTAATGTTTTCACCTATTGTACACTTTTATTTTCAGAGCAGATGGCATGATAAAGCAAAATTTTGCTATAGTAAAAGATAGAATGGATTTGAAAGGTCGTGATGATCATGGAATGGCTTCTAAATTTTATTCTATATTTTCCGGAAAATAAAATTGAATATTTATATGGTTTTTTGCAAATGGTTCCGTTTATCATTTTAGCTGTAGTTGCGATCATTTTTTTTAAAAAAATATCCCGCAAGGAAGAAGAAAAAGCGAATGAGCTGCTGAAAAAGCTTTCAGAAAATGAGAAAAAAAGAAGCTGAAACCGGGAGGCGATGCCTCCCAACGAATGTTAAGAAAGAGCCGTTTTTAGTCTCTTTAATCCATCTAGGACCATCTGCCGCGGACAGCCGATATTCATCCGCACAAAACCTTCTCCAGCCTTGCCGTATTTACTGCCCAGTTCCAATGCTAATTTTCCTTTTTCAAGCAGCTGTTTTTTTAATTGTTGTTCAGTCATATTTAATGAACGGCAATCAAGCCAAATTAAATACGTAGAATCAGGATGGATTACGTTTATACTTTTTAAATGCTCCCCAATATATTGTTCGACAAGTTTTACGTTTTCTTCAAGGTAAAGGAGAAGTGAATCCAGCCATTCATGTCCGTTATTGTAGGCTGCTTCCATTGCCGTAATGCCAAAAATATTTAAAGAAAAATGCCCCTGGTTTCTTTTCACTTGTTTAAATTTACCTAATATTTTCCTATCAGGAATGATCACTGCTGAAGCTTGAAGGCCGGCAAGATTAAATGTTTTGCTTGGCGCAATAGCTGTAATGGAATTTTGAGCAAATGATTCACTGATGGAAGCAAAAGGGGTGTGCTTATTGCCGAACAGCAAAATATCTGAATGAATTTCATCTGAAAAAACAAACACGCCGTTTTCTAAGCACAATTCGCCGATTTTTGCAAGCTCCTCTTTTGTCCATACTCTTCCGCTCGGGTTTTGCGGGTTGCAAAGAATCAGCATTTTGACGGATGGATCTGCCAGCTTTTCCGCCAAATCTTCAAAATCGATAGAATAACGCCCGTCTTTTAAAACTAATTCATTCTCCACAACAATGCGTTTATTATACTTCACCATGTCAAAAAAAGGCTTGTATACCGGGGGCTGAATCACAATCCGATCCCCCTCTTCCGTTAATGCTTGGATGGCTATGCTCATTGCTTCCACTACGCCTGAACAAAAATCAAGTGAATCGGCTGAAATTTCCCATCCATGTCTTGTTTTTAGCCAATTTTGAACCGATTTTTTTGTTTTGGAGGCGACGCCAGTATAGCCGTACACACCGTGTTCGACTCGTTCTTTCAAAGCCGCTATGACCGCATCGGGAGATTTGAAATCCATATCAGCTACCCACATTGGCAAAACATCTTCATGTCCGAACAATTCTTTTGTGAAATCCCATTTGTAAGATTGTGTTCCTTTTCTTTTTATTACTTGATCAAAATCACTCATCTTCTCACCTCAATACCAATGTATATGTGCTAAAATACAATTGCAAACATTTTGTACCAATTTGGGGGAAGCGATATGGAACAAAAAGAGGCAAATTTATTTATGATTGAACTGTTAAGTGAATGGGATCCGCTCCAACTGGGCAATGATGCTTACGAAATGGAAATAATTGATTGTATTCAAGCCGTTCATACAATTGATCACCCTTTACAGTTGGCTAGGAAGATTCAGTCAATTTACGAATTCTCTTTTGAAGAGGTTATACCTTTAAAGGAATGTGAAAAAATCGCCAAAAAACTATTGGCGATTAAAAAAAATGTGTCATGCCAATTATTGTAAAAACACTTGCCTATTTAGCCGAAACAAAAATCAAAAATGTGATTACTAACATGATATGGCCGCTCTTCAGGCACTAAATGGCCTGTTTGTTTAAAAGAGACAAAACGAGAGATGGGCAAATCTTTCTGAAGCTGGTATCCGACTTCGATTGGAACGATTTTATCTTCTTCCCCCCATACTAATAAGCATGGAATTTCAATCGTTTTTAAGTCTTGTGAGGAAAGATCTCCTTCACGTTCACGAATCATTCGGGTCAATGCTCTGAAAATTTTATCGTCATAAAACGGTTCGCTATATCCGTATATCATGTCTTCGTTAATGAGCGATTGGTCGTGCACGACGCTGCATAAGCTTTTCCATACGCCTTGCCTGATAAATTGTCTTTTAACGTAAAGGTAAAAATACGGGAGATATGAACAAAATATGAGAGAGGAAGGCATCTTTTGCATATAACCAGAGCTGCAAATGAGCACAATTTTTTTAAACAAATCAGGTTTTTGCTTAGCTGCATATAAAGAAATTTGTCCGCCCATGGAATGGCCGACAATTACAGCCTGTTTGATTTGCAGACGTTCTAAAAGCTCTATAACCGCTTTTGCCATGTTGTGATAGGAATAGAAAAACTTCGTTGCTTTTTCGGATTTCCCAAATGGGGGAAGATCAATGGCTATAATGGAAAAGTGCTTTTTTAATAAAGGGATTAATTTTCTGTAGCTGAAGGTGGAGGATAAAAATCCATGAATCAGCACTATCGTATCTGTTTGTTGTGGATGATGATAATATTCGTAATATATATTTGTTCCTAATATTTTCATCTTGTGATGGATTTCCTTTAAAAGCAATGCTTATTTCTCCTTTCAGTAATTTTGTACCGTTAGTTTATCCATCAATTTAAAAAATTTTCTGGCATAGTGATGTAAAAATTCTGGAACGTGATATAATTATCTGAAGATTCCATTTTAGGGGGATTTACAAAAATGAAATTGACTGAAAAGGAAACAGAAATTTTAGAAATTTTGGAGGAAGACAGCCGCTTAACACCTGAAACAATTGCAAAAATGATTGGACTTTCTGAGGAAGAGACAAAGAAATTGATTTCAGGTTTAGAAGAGAAAAAAATCATCGTGAATTATGCGACAACCATTGATTGGAAAAAGGTAGACGGGCATGAAGGCGTAACAGCCATGATCGATGTAAAGGTGGCTCCAAAAAGAGGCGTAGGGTTTGATGAAATTGCTGAACGCATTTATCGATTTAACGAGGTTAAATCGGTTTATTTAATGTCAGGCGCTTATGATCTTTCTGTCGTGATTGAAGGAAAAACAATGAATGATATAGCCCGTTTTGTATCGGAGAAGCTGTCAACGCTTGAATCCGTTTTATCTACAACAACACATTTTATTTTGAAAAAATATAAACATGACGGAATCATTTTTGATCACGAAGATAAAGATAAAAGAATCGTGGTGTCACCATGAAAATGAAGACGTTAAATTCATATTTGTCAGAAACTGTCATAAATATGAAGCCATCAGGCATCCGCAAGTTTTTTGACCTAGCTGCCAATATGGAAGGCGTTATTTCACTTGGTGTAGGAGAGCCTGATTTTGTCACTCCATGGAATGTACGCGAAGCCTGCATTCTTTCCTTGGAACAAGGATTTACGTCTTATACAGCAAACGCTGGATTGTATGAGCTTCGCGAAAAAATCAGCGAGTATTTGTTCAAACGTTTTGATTTACAGTACGATCCGGCTGAAGAAATTATTGTAACAGTTGGTGCGAGTCAAGCGATCGATATAGCTTTCCGGTCTATTATTAATAGCGGGGATGAAGTATTAATAATAGAACCTTGCTTTGTTTCATATGCGCCTCTGGTCACTCTCGCGGGAGGGAAGCCTGTCAGCGTATCTACCTTTGGAGAAGAAGAATTTAAAGTCAATCCGGAAATTTTGGAAAAATATATTACAAGTAAGACAAAAGCCATTATGATTTGTACGCCAAACAACCCGACAGGAACGGTTTTATCGAAGAAAGAGCTGGAAGCAGTTGCACAAATTGCTAAGCGATATGACTTGCTGGTAGTGGCTGATGAGATTTATGCTGAGCTCTGTTATGAAGATGAATACGTAAGCATGCCGAGTATTGAAGGTATGAAGGAACGGACAATTCTTATTTCCGGCTTTTCTAAAGGCTTTGCCATGACAGGATGGCGGCTTGGGTATATAGCTGCTGACCGAGTTTTTGCGCGTGCAATGTTGAAGGTTCATCAATATTCGATCATGTGCGCGCCGACAATGGCCCAATACGCTGCATTAGAAGCATTGGAAAATGATGAAGATGTTTTATACATGCGGAAAAGCTATCAAAGAAGAAGAAACTACATTGTTCAGTCATTAAATGAAGCCGGTTTATTTTGCCATATGCCGGGCGGTGCCTTTTATGCTTTTCCAAGCATTAAAAGCACCGGATTGTCTTCCGAGGAATTTGCGGAGAGATTGCTTTTAGAAGAAAAAGTAGCAGTAGTCCCCGGCAATGTTTTTGGCCAAAGCGGAGAAGGATATATTCGTTGTTCATACGCATCATCTATGGAGCAGCTTCAAGAAGCGATGAAAAGGATCAAACGATTTGTACAATCTTTATAATGCTTTTATTGCCTGGCCTAATATGAGGCCAGGTTTTTTTATTTATTTTTGCTCAAATGAGTACATTGTGTTATAATTGATCACCGCATATTCGTTTTAAGCAGAAATTATGAATTAGGAGTGTTTAAATGGCTAATCAATATCCTATCGGGGCTGTTTTAGTTGGTAAAGTGACAGGAATCCAGCCGTACGGTGCATTTGTAGCATTGGATGAAGAAACGCAAGGTCTAGTGCATATTTCGGAAATTGCCCACGGATATGTAAAAGATGTCCGGGATTACTTAAAGATCGGCGATGAAGTAAATGTAAAAATTCTTTCGGTTGATCATGAATCGGGAAAGATCAGCTTATCCATTAAGGCAGTGGAAGAAAAATCAAAACCAATTGCTAAACAAAAAACAGAAAGCGAAGCGTCAAGAGGCTTTAATACATTGCGTGAAAAGCTGCAGGAATGGATTGAACAATCAAAACACGAAAATATTATAAAAAAATAAAGACATACGCATCGCTGTCATGGCGGAATTTTACGGAAACGTTATTGTAGAACACGAATTTGCTTTTTAATACTTATTCCTGTTACAAAGACTGCTATCGAACTTTGCCCGGACATTCTTTTAAAGATTTATCGAATGTCATTTCGGTTATAGAAGTTCGAAAAGCGGCAATCCTTCAAGCTGCGCTAATGAAAAAAACCGGCAATTATGCCGGTTTATTTGAACCCTACTTTTCGGTTCTGTCGATTTTAGAAAAAAATTATAGAAGGTTTTTTTACAGAAAATTATGTCGATTTTTTAAGCTCCGAATTTTGATCTCATTGAAATGCTTGTTGTCTTTATCTTGTTTCCGTCTTAGGCTCATTACGGGCAAATTCTGCATCAGGTTTAAATAAGAGAGCAAGATTAATGAGACCGGCAATACCGACTATACCATAAATGATTCTAGATAAAGCAGCATTTTGGCCGCCAAAAATAGCTGCCACAAGATCAAATTGAAAAAATCCGATAAGACCCCAGTTCAGGGCTCCGATTATTGTAAAAAGCAGTGCAATCCGCTGTAAAGTGCTCATGTTGCTACCTCCTTTAAGTTGAATTTTTCCTTATTAACTTGTATCAAAATGAAAAATTTATACATCTGATAGCAGGAATAATGAGCCTGTTCTGTTTATTGTTTTCTTGATTTCGACAAATATTTTCGATAAAGTGGAAGACATGGCAGATAAATTTTTAGAGATGGAGGAATTGGCTTATGGCACATGTACGTTTTGATTACTCTAAAGCTTTATCTTTTTTTAGTGAGCAAGAATTTACATATTATCAAGATTTTGTAAAGGTTGCCCATCATTCCTTGCATGAAAAATCAGGTCAAGGAAGTGATTTTTTAGGCTGGATCGATTTGCCGCAAGATTATGACAAGGAGGAATTTGCACGGATTCAACAATGTGCCGAAAAAATCCGTTCGGATTCTGATGTATTGCTTGTCATCGGAATCGGAGGTTCTTATTTAGGTGCTCGAGCTGCAATTGAAATGTTGAACCATTCATTTTTTAATGCTCTTTCAAAAAGCCAAAGAAAAGCGCCGCAAATTATTTTTGTCGGAAACAATATAAGTTCTACATATATCCAAGATGTTATTGATTTTATAAAAGAAAAAGATTTTTCCATTAATGTCATTTCTAAATCTGGAACAACGACAGAACCAGCGATAGCGTTCCGAATTTTCCGTAAATTATTAGAGGATAAATATGGAAGAGAAGAAGCGAAAAAACGTATTTATGCTACGACAGATAAAGCGCGCGGAGCCCTCAAAACACTCGCAAATGAAGAAGGATATGAATCATTTATTATCCCGGATGATGTCGGCGGACGATATTCTGTTCTAACTGCTGTCGGGCTTCTTCCAATTGCGGTAAGCGGAGTGGATATTGAAGAGATTATGAAGGGCGCTCAAGATGCAAGAAGAGATTTTTCTTCTTCCGAGCTAATGGAGAATCCAGCTTACCAGTATGCCGTTGCGCGCAATATTCTTTATAATAAAGGGAAAACAATTGAAATGCTCATCAATTATGAGCCGGCTCTTCAATATTTTGCGGAATGGTGGAAGCAGCTTTTCGGAGAAAGTGAAGGAAAAGATTTGAAAGGTATTTTCCCTGCTTCAGCCAACTTTTCGACAGATCTGCATTCGTTAGGACAATATGTGCAAGAAGGGCGCCGGGACATATTTGAAACGATCTTACATGTAGAGAAGGTACGGCATGACATAACGATTGAAGAAGATGAAAGCAACCTGGACGGATTAAATTATTTAGCCGGAAAATCTGTTGATTTTGTCAATAAAAAAGCATTTGAAGGGACTCTCTTAGCTCATACTGACGGGGGCGTACCGAACCTCATTGTTTCCATTCCTGAATTAAACGCTTATACATTCGGATATCTCGTTTATTTCTTTGAAAAAGCTTGTGCAATGAGCGGTTATTTACTTGGCGTTAACCCGTTTGACCAGCCAGGCGTAGAAGCATACAAAATCAACATGTTCGCTCTTTTAGGCAAACCGGGCTTTGAAGAGAAAAAAGCTGAGCTTGAAAAACGCTTGAAATAAAAGGGAATCATGTAAAAAAGAACGGCAATTTGTTGCTGAATTTTCCTTTGCCAAGCAGACAGAATTTGATTAAGCAGCAGCTGTAGCTATTTCTAGCTACAGCTGTTTTATTTTTGTCTATCTGCTGCCCGCTTCCGACAATTGGAATGCAATGTTGCTCTTTTATTCCTTTATTTAGAAAAATAAATACACAATTTGCTCTTCATCGCAATATTTTTGACTGTCACGTTATATCCCTTCCATTAACAGAAGCCCTTTAACTTTTATCTGTCCGCTGTAAGAGCGTGGAGAATATTATTGGGAAGAGGGATCCGCATAGTTAGAGCAAAATTCGAAATAAAAAACCAATTTTTTAACTTAAAATAATGACTTTCCATCAAACGAAAAATTCGCTCGAATATTTGCCGAATGCAAAAATCGCCATTTTCCATAAAGCTTGAAGAGCATCTTTCATGACTACTTTTTCACCATTGGGTAAACATAATAAAAAATGAGCAGGAAGGTGTTTAAGTTATGATTGAAATTTCTTCATCTTTGGAAGGAAAACAATATCCTTTATACGATTTAGAACTGGAATTAAAACAGTTAGGATACACAATTGGAGGGAATTGGGATTATGATCACGGTTATTTTGATTATCTGATGGATGATGACGACGGATACCACTTTTTAAGAATACCGTTTCGTGCTGTCGACGGGCAATTGGATGCACATAATGCAACGGTAAGACTCGGCCGGCCTTTTATTTTAACCCACAAATATAAAGAGGGACTTGACGATCATGCGGCAATTGGAAACTTCCAAGCCTCCTTTAATCAGTTTTCCGAACCGGCGGAAAAAGATGCCGATGTTTTAGAGCCTTATGTTCAATTAGGAGAGACACTAATTCAAGAGCTTGAAAAAAGATTAAATTAGTTTTTTAAAGCTATTAAACAATCGTGTTGAACGACTGTAAAATTGTGGGGAGGGTTTAGAAAAATCTCTTCCCCTCTTTTGATGCCAAAAAGAATGATGCCATTGGAAAACAGGTCATTATGTAATTGCTGAAAATTTTTCCCGATGTCCTGGTCTGTTGGAGATTCAATTGTTAAGCGGGCGCCGTATGCTTTCCCGAGCTCTAATATAACATTCGAAAATCCATTCTGAAATAAGAAGCTGTTTAAAAAGACTTGACCAACCACCTGGAAAGATTGAATAATCTCATCAGCTCCCGCCCGTTTGGCATTCAATGTTTGTGTTTTTGTCATCATTTCGCAAATGGTGTACACGGACGGATTTGACGCTTTTACCGTAATTAATACTAAAATCGTGAGCATGTCGGCTTCCAATTCGTTTCTATGTTGATCAGCTGTTATGAAGACAGCTTTTGCCTCTTTAATGTTTGCTTTATTTAAAATTTGATCATCGGCAGGATTTCCTTTAATAAAGTGTATGTTTTCATCAATATAAGGTGCCTCAGATAATGTTTGGTCGATAAGAACAATAGGGCAGTAAAATTTTATAATACGCAGTGTTTCAATAATCTCCTTTGTTTTTTCATTCCAGCCAATTAATAAAAAATGGTTTTTCCCTTTGAAAGGAATTTCCCCGTCAATATAGGCATTTTGCCTTTTTACAGCAGCAGCTGATAAATTCGTAAAATAGGATGTTAAAAATGCTACTCCGGTCAAAATTAGTATCATTCCGAATGTACGTCCCAAAAAAGTTTTTGGAACGAAATCGCCATAACCGGTTGTAGACATTGTTACAAGAGCCCACCATATGCCTTCAAAAGGTGTAGGAAACTCATTCGGTTCTATGTAAGAAATCATCGTGCCAAACAAAATTAAAATCATTAACACAATAACAGACATTCGGATAAAAACCGGCCACCTTAAATATTGAATCCAAAGCTTTGTCGATTTCATGATTTACTTCCTTTCGTTTCGGCAAGAAAAGAGAAAATTTCTGTAATAATTGTATTGATTTTTTTGGAAACGGCCTCTTTTCCGTATGCATCGACCGCGCGTTTAATCGCCTTGATGGTTTGATCTTCAAATTCTATAACGCTTACATCTTCTTCTGATTCATTGTACAGCTCGATAAATACATCTAACGCATCGTTCATGTTATCAATTGCGGTACTCAGTTGTTTTTTCTCTTCATTATTAAGTTTCATCTCAACACCCCTGTATTAGTATGTGCAAATTCTTTTTTGAAAATGAAACTTTTCGTATACAAATGCGTATGAATATGTTGGACAGCTGAATTCATAATTATGGGGTGATTTTACAGTAAAGCTGAATGAAATGGTTCATGTCATCGTAGAATAGTAAAGACATGTGTCAGTTCTTTTACGTTGATACAAAATTCTGTACAAATTCCTTCAAAAATTGTTATATTATTGTTAACTATAAAAAATAGAACGGGAGGTTTTTCAAAATGCTTTTTCATCCGATGGACATTCTGGTGTTCATTGCCTTCGGAATATCTATTTGGGCGCAATTCCGTGTGAAAGGGAATTTTGCTAAGTATTCCGATGTGATCGCTTCGAGTCATTTAACAGGGGCAGAAGTTGCGCGGAGAATTTTGGATCAAAACGGACTTTATGACGTTCCAGTCGAGCCTGTTCACGGGCAGCTGACAGACCACTACGATCCGATTCATCGGGTTGTGCGGTTATCAGAGCCGGTTTATTACGGAAATTCGATTGCGGCCGTCTCCGTCGCGGCGCATGAGTGCGGACACGCAATTCAACATAAAGAACGGTATGGTGCTCTTGTGTTAAGACATAAAATGTTTCCAGTTGTCAATCTTACATCGGGAATTGCTCCGATTTTGCTTATTGCCGGGTTTTTATTACACAGCTTAAACTTGTTAGGGCTTGGGATTATCTTTTTCTCCGCTGCAGTTGCATTTCAGTTGATCACATTGCCTGTTGAGTTTAATGCGAGCTCTAGAGCAAAAGCTATTTTAGTAAGCGACGGCTTTATCCGAAACGAAGAAGAGCACGGAGTCAATAAAGTATTAAATGCAGCGGCTTTAACGTATGTTGCGGCAGCTTTAATATCTCTATTTGAACTTCTGAAATTCGTGATGATTTTCTTCCAATCTCAAGAAGAATAAAAATTGGAAAAGGGGCTTATTCGTATAATAGGCCCCTTGTCATTTTAGAAAAAGCGCAAGGCTAAGAGGCGGTGTTTATCATGTTAAAAAAATTTATATTACAGACGAGCCGGCGTGATGAAATGATTGACATTACAATGTCAATTCAACAGTTTGTACATGAATCAGCCGTTTCAGAAGGGATAGTTGTGGTATACTGTCCGCACACGACAGCAGGCATTACGATCAATGAAAATGCTGATCCTGACGTAAAGCGGGATATGATTCGCCGTTTCGATGAGCTGTACCCATGGGAGAATCCGCTTGACCGGCATTTTGAAGGGAATACTGCTGCTCATATGAAAGCAAGTACTGTCGGAGCATCCCAGCACGTTATCATCTTGGAAGGAAATTTGCTGCTTGGGACATGGCAAGGCATTTATTTTTGCGAGTTTGACGGACCTAGAAAACGGACATATTATGCAAAAATTTTAAAAGGATAGGTTTTAGTTAAAATGTATAAAAAGTTTGCCCGATTCTAGCCGAAATTCGTTTATTTTTATTTTCACGAATATAGTTTTGATAAGTTGATAGGTACTTGTAATTCGGTCTTGTAACTTGATCTTTTAAATAAGCCGATTCAACCGCTTGTCTTTTTCGATATCGATTTAACGTTTCGATGACGCCTTTTGCATCACGAATTCCGATTCCGTGACCGTAATACAGATTATTGCCGAGATGAATCGCATTTACCCCCCGCCACTGTGGTGTTTCCGGGTTAAAATCCGGGTTGTTGAAATAAACGCAGTCTCCTGGGACAAAATCAGTCGTAACGGTCGTTCGGACTCCGAGGTCTTTGTCGTAATGCCAGTCATATAAAACAAGATCTGCAAATAAATAATTAAAAGCTTTTTCTCCTATTGAATCAAGAGCAGCTTTATAGAACACAATGACTATAGCTGTTGCACATTCAAATGCATATTTATTTCCATTTATAAAAATGTCCTCTATTCCTTTTGCCGGAGTCACATCTTTTTTTAACAAAAACGCCCCTTTACTGCTCAGCTGCCAGAAGCGATCATGACAGTATGAATTTTCAAATGTCGCAAATTGCGCTTTGCTTTTTAAAAGGTCGAGCGAAGCTTCGATCGTTTTTCTCCTGAATAAAATTTCAAACTTTAATTCATTTAAGGATTCATAGCGATAAACTTTGTGGCTGTTTGCCATCCAATCAATAATTTCCCGATCTTTTGCATCTGAAAAAAATTCTTTTAATTCATTAGCTGTAATAGGCCTATTTTGAATTGAAATCATTTATCGTTCCCCCCTCTGTAGCCATCGTATGATTTTGATAAGTAATTGGTCCATGTAAATTCTGATATATCTTTGAAAAGAGCGTTACCGCATCAACTTTTTTACAGGAGAAAAACCTCTTATGAAATTTCGTCATTTGTATAAATTTATACTTGTATTGGAAAAATCATCACGCTATAATATTGTCTGTGACAAATGAAAAACGGGGCATTAGCTCAGTTGGGAGAGCGTCGTGCTGGCAGCGCGAAGGTCAGGGGTTCGAGCCCCCTATGCTCCATTTAAAAAACCCTTGTTGACCAAGGGTTTTATTATTTCTTCATAAAAAATGAGTTTTTTGTGATAATATTCGTCTTCAATGAAAAGATGAAGGAAAAAGCTTTTCCGTAAAGATTGTATAAATCTCTGTAAAGATTGTATAAATCTACTGATTGAATTTATAAATATATTTTGTGATAAAAAAAGTTTGTAAAAAATGCAAATATAAATCCGAGTGGAAACGAAAAAATGACGGACCAACCGTTCACTTTTCCGCTTTCTTCGCTTATTCTTATAGCTTCTTTATATCCATATGCAAAATGGAAAATGGATAAAAAATAAGCAATAATTAAGAAAGCCAGATCCATTTTTATCCCTCCCGCTTTTGTCTCTCTAAATTTTATATATTCATGCTTGTCCATTTTTAATACAAAAAAATAAATGCTATGGCTGCATCAGCATTCTGCTTTTATTTGTACTTGGCTGCATCGCGTCTTTTTTTAAGTTGAGGAAAACTATTGTCTCGATCGATAAATTGCTTCACAGTGTCATGTTTCAATCCGGTGAAATCGTGTTTATGAAAACGGTGATGCTGACAAATGCTTGACATCGATTTTCCTTTGGCTCGTTAGATAGAAATTTTAGCGGATCACAAACAGTAAGAGGTGCTTAACAATGCGTTTGTTTGTGGTAAAATATGTTCTAACAGATAATTATTTGAATGAGTATGCTTTCGTCTACTAAATCAATTTTTGTCTAACGACTATCAAAAATAAATCTTTTTTTATAAAAATTTATATTGCAATTAGTGGTTAATGGTGATAGAATATCAAATGTCGTTAAGATCAATGAGACATTAGTCATGAATAAAAAATTACTTTTTAAAAAAACTCTTGACATTTTGCTCTGAATAGTTGTATATTAAAAAAGTCGCTGTAAAAATACGGCGGAAAATGATCTTTGAAAACTGAACAAAACGAAAAGCGTGCCTGTTGATTCTAAAAGAGCATTTGGTGACAAACTTTTTTTGGAGAGTTTGATCCTGGCTCAGGACGAACGCTGGCGGCGTGCCTAATACATGCAAGTCGAGCGGACCG
>NZ_VISS01000013.1 GCF_007827555.1 Aeribacillus composti | reverse complement strand
TAGAAAGGACGATTTTTTTGTGCATTTTTTTTAAAAAGTGAAAAAATGAGGGGCTCCAAAAAGTCAGTTACCCTGACTTTTTGGACAGCCCCTTTCATCATTATTTTTCAGGCACAGCTTTTGAAACAACCTTTATGTTCTTTTCTGTTGCCTTTTGTCCGCTGCAGCAGAGCGAGCCAATGCTTGAAGATCGTCCTTGTCGGCAAGCTCTCTTGAAAATTCAATACTTTTGCCGTCTGACTTCAAATTTTTTGGCACTTGCGGCAGCTTAGCTTTGTTTTTATCACGCGCTTTTTGCTTATGTGCTCTTCCCATTTTGCGCACCTCCGCAAAGAGGGTGTAGACAGTTGCTTTCACAACATGTCCTATCCATTAGGGTGACATGTTCGGAGCATTTTATAATTGGCATTTTTATGCTTTAATGGCTTTCATGTTTTTCTGAAAAGCCTCCCGCTCTGTCAGCCATTTTAAACGCTCTCGAATAAGTGACTTCTTGGGCGCTGCTCAAACTGCTTTTTGTTTTTTTACGTTTCGCATCTTTTGCCATCCATCGATCTCTCACTTTCTAGTAAATGTAGTTTTAGTATGCCCGTTATTAAAATATTTTTGCATGAAAAACACGAAAATTTTTATGACAAACGTTCCTCCAGCTCTTCTTTAGAAATCAACACTTGGCGCGGCTTGCTTCCCTCATAAGGTCCGACTACCCCTCTCTCTTCCATGGCGTCAATTAATCTCGCAGCTCTTGAGTAGCCGATTCTAAATCTTCTTTGCAGCATGGATACACTTGCACTTTGCATGTCCACAACTAGTTGAACCGCTTCATTATATAATTCATCATCAACATCTCCATGATCCTCGGAATCTTCGTTCGGAATCATTTCTTCTTGATATTGCGCCTTTTGTTGTGAAATGACGTAATTCACGACTTTTTCCACTTCTTCATCTGATAAAAACGCTCCTTGAACACGAATCGGCTTTGATGATCCGACTGGCAAAAACAGCATATCTCCTCTTCCGAGCAGCTTCTCAGCTCCCCCCATATCCAAAATAGTGCGTGAATCGGTTTGGGAGGACACACTAAAGGCAATTCTCGATGGAATATTGGCTTTTATGACTCCTGTAATTACATCAACAGACGGACGTTGAGTCGCAATAATTAAATGAATGCCAGCAGCACGGGCCATTTGTGACAAGCGTGTAATCGAATCTTCTACATCAGAAGAAGCCACCATCATTAAATCAGCGAGCTCATCCACGATGACGACAATAAAAGGAAGCTCAGGCTGCTTCTCTTTTGAAAGCGAATTTTGCCTTCTGATCATTTCATTATAACCTTCAATATTGCGCGTTCCAGTATGTGAAAAAAGCTCGTATCTTCTTTCCATTTCATTTACTACTTTTTGCAATGCGAGCGACGCTTTTTTCGGATTTGTCACAACAGGAGCCAATAGATGCGGAATCCCATTGTAAACACTTAATTCGACCATTTTTGGATCGATCATCATCATTTTCACTTCATGAGGCTTCGCCCTCATCAAAATGCTTGTAATAATCCCGTTAATGCAGACGCTTTTTCCGCTGCCTGTTGCACCTGCGACAAGCAGATGCGGCATTTTGTTCAGTTCAGCCAGCACCGCTTCTCCAGTTATATCACGTCCTAAACCGATCAGCAGCTTGGAATCAGGGCGATCGTTCATTTTGGATTCCAGCACCTCGCGCAATGACACCATCGCAATTTCTGAATTCGGCACCTCAATTCCAATTGCAGACTTTCCCGGAATCGGCGCTTCAATCCGAATATCTTTTGCTGCTAAAGCCAGCGCCAGGTCATCGCTTAAACTGACAATTTTGCTTACCTTCACCCCGACATCCGGGTACACTTCATATTTTGTTACAGCAGGCCCTAAATGTACTTGGGTAACCTTTGCCTTCACTCCAAAGCTTTGGAAAGTGCGCTCTAGTTTTCTCGCATTATCGTAAATATTCCGCTTATCGGCATGCTGACCGCTGTATTTTGGAAGAGACAGCAAATCAATCGGAGGCAATTTATAATCTTTGTTTTCTATCTCCTGAAAGGCGATCGGCTCATCCTTTTCTTCAAGCGTAATTTGTTCCTGCTTTAAATTATTTTCGGGCTCTTTTTTATCATTTGTCACGATTTCTGGATGGTCTGTAAAACTGGAAATAATCGGTTCAGATGTATTTTCTTCTAAATGTTCATCTTCTTGTTCTTGATCGTCTTCAGCCTGAACCTTATTGGAGCGATGCTTCTTTTGCTTTTTCTTTTGTTTTTTTACTAAGGAAAATAAGTTCTTCATATCATCCACAAAGGCAAAAAATTGTTTTTTGAAAATCCGGCCGATAGACTCAACAATTTTGGAGAGGCTGTTTCCGAGTGATTTTCCGGAAATTAAGATGCAACCAATTATGATCAAGACAATGGAAATAATTCGGGTGCCCCCTGAAGAAAATAAATAGTATGATGCAGCAAAAAAAACGGCGCCGATCATTCCTCCTCCAAGATCTTGAGCGCTTGCCTCCCCGTTTAATTCCTTTAAATACATCTCCCAAGTATTCAATATAACGCTTGGAGAAGCAAAAACTCCTCCCTTTGACAAATTTTCAAACAGCTTCATATGGCTGAGAATTAAAATTGAGCCAACTATAAGATAGATCCCGAGCCATCTTCTCGTTAAAAAATGAGGGAATGTCTTTTTCCAAAATATATATATGGAAAACCATAATAATCCTAGCAAAAAGATAATAAACCATTCTCCAGCGAAGAACCGAAAAAAGGCGACAAGCGCTTTGCCAGCAAATCCAAATTCGCTTAAAGCGATTATCGACAATGATAATAGCAGAAGCCCCGCTATTTCAAATTTTAGTTTATTTTGCCAATCCGTTTTTCTCTTTTTTCGTTTCCTTTTCACTTTTGCCACTTTAATCCCACCTATGTATTATGTAAAACAAGAACGCAGCCACTATTTGGCTGCGAACGACTGTTTGTGTCCATATTATATCATACAAACTTGAATTTAGGTATGCTAGCAACGATGTTGTCTTTAAAAGGAATGTTAGCTTCGAAAAAAAGGTACTTTTTGACCGGGGAAAACAGATTCCAATAAATAATGGTTTGGATTGGTTGAAAGCACTCTGACGATTTGGCATTGATTTTCTCCCGTTTCTTCTATTAATAATGAAATGCCGTTCATCTCAATAATGTGCCTTTTTTGAAAAGCTTCTTGATCTGATGGAAAAATGAGCTCTTCAGGAACAGTCGTGTATAAAATCATTGAAGGATGTCCCCTCCTTTTCCATTCTTTCTTTCCAAAATAAGCTCGTTCAATTTTTTCATCGCGCTTCCTACACCGCCTATTTCATCGATCAAGCCGTACTTAACCGCATCTTGACCGATAACATTTGTTCCAATATCCCTTGTTAAATTTCCTTTTGAAAACATCAGCTCTTTAAATTTATCTTCTGTAATATTGGAATGCTTTGTTACAAAACTAATAACCCGCTCCTGCATTTTATCAAGATATTCAAACGTTTGCGGAACACCAATGACCAAACCGGTTAACCTTATCGGGTGAATCGTCATCGTAGCCGTTTCCGCAATAAATGAATAATCGCATGACACAGCGATGGGCACACCGATAGAATGTCCGCCGCCAAGAACGATGGATACAGTCGGTTTCGTAAGCGAAGCAAGCATTTCAGCGATCGCAAGTCCTGCTTCAACATCGCCGCCGACAGTATTTAAAATGACGAGCAGTCCTTCTATTTTCATATTTTGTTCAATCGCCACAATTTGCGGAATGATATGTTCATATTTTGTTGTTTTATTTTGAGCAGGGAGCTGTATATGTCCTTCAATTTGACCGATAATGGTCAAACAATGAATGTTTGTTTCCTGATCCATTTGCGGAATGTTTGTTTGTCCTAACTGCTGAATTTTGTCAACTACATTTTCGCTTCCCTTTTCCACTGGCTGAACAGTCGGTTGATCAGCATTTCCGTTCATCCCAATCATCCTTTCTTCTTACCGTTATGATGTTAGTATGAACGGAATCCATTTTTTCATACGGCTAGGAAACCGTTTTAAAAATGAGAAAAAAGCAGGCTTCGTCGGCCTGCTTTTTGTCTAAACCTCCATAATAATTGGCAAAATCATCGGGCGGCGCTTCGTTTGCTCATATAAAAATTGATTCAAGACGTCGCGAATGTTTTGTTTCATTGTTGACCAGTCCATTGAGACATCTTCCATACAAGACGACAGTGTGTCATGCACCATTTTCGTAGCTTTGGAAATTAAGCTTTCAGACTCACGGACATACACAAACCCTCTTGATATAATTTCAGGACCAGCGACAATTTTTTTCATCTCTTTGTTTAACGTAACAACAACAATTAAAATGCCGTCCTGAGATAACAAACGCCGGTCTCTTAGCACGATATTTCCAACATCTCCTACACCAAGCCCGTCAATGAGTACATTTCCAGAAGGTACTTTTGTAACCGTTTTGGCAGATTTAGGGGTGAATTCAACCACATCTCCTTGATCGAGCAAAAAAATGTTTTCTTCGCGTATTCCGATCGATTGCGCAATTTTAGCATGCGCTATTTGCATTTTAAATTCACCATGAACGGGAATAAAGTATTTTGGTTTCATTAAATGTAGCATAAGCTTCAGCTCTTCTTGGCAGCCATGACCAGAAAAAAACGCTTTTTTATCAATCGAAACAACATTGGCTCCTGCTCGAAACAGCAAATCAATCGTTTTCGAATAAATAAGTTCTTGTCCGGGTGTTGGGGTCTGAGCAATTAAAACCGTATCATCGGAAGTTATATGATGTTGCTTGTGAATGCCTTTGGCCATTTTTGAAATTTCCGCAAGCGGATCGAATGAATCGCTTGCACATAGTAGAACAGAGTTTTGTTTTTCAAGCTTTTTTAAATGCGACACCGGAATAAACAAATCATCGTCAGCCTTTAAATACCGTAATTGTCTTGCAAGCTCAATAATTTTGGCAAACGATTTCCCTATAATTGCTATTTTTCTTCCAGTCTCAACTGCGGCATTGAAAATTTGCTGAATTCGGTAAATATTCGTCTCTGCTACAGATACAACAACTCTTCCAGGCGAATTATACATAACATCGTTGATCATTTCTCCAGCAAGAGCTTCGGAACCAGAAAAGCCGGGTCTTTCTGCATTGATACTGTCGGAAAGCAAACAAAGAACACCGCTATTACCGATTTCCGCCATTTTACCAAAATCAAGAAAATGACTTCCGATCGAGGATTGCTCTAATTTAAAATCGCCTGTATGCACGATCGCTCCCATTGACGTATGGAAACAAACTCCCATAGAATCAGGAATATTTGAGAATGTGCGAAAAAAAGAAACAGTCACTTGAGGAAAATGTACAGGCTTGCGCATATTCACTTCGCGAAAATCAGCGGTAACAGAATATTGCTTCATTCTTTCTTTTGTCAAGGCAATTGTCCATTTCGTTCCGTAAACTGGCGCATTGATATGTTTTAAAATGTAGAAAATCGCACCGATCCGATCCAATCTGCCATTTGTTAAGAAGATGGCCCGAACCCTATCTTTACGTTCAAGCAAATATGTAATATCCGGTATCACCACATCAATTCCGAGCATCTCGTTTTCAGGATATTTCAAGCCGGCATCCACAATAAAAATATCCGAGTCGATTTCGACGATGTACAGGTTTTTTCCGACTTCCCCAACCCCTCCTAAAGCAATAAGTTGAATTTTTTCAGCTTTTTTCATAAGTGTTAGTGATCCTCCCTAAATATCCCCGTCCAAAGCACTTAGCAATATTATACCTGATGAAAGAAATGGAATACAAGTTAATTTATATCAGGCACACTTATCCGAAAAATTAAGCCGCTAGACACAGCTGTTTTGAATGGGGCAGAGTGGAATTTTTAAAATAAAAAAAGGCTAATCACGATGATCAGCCTAATTCATGGATCACAGCGGCTAATGATGTTCGCTCATCTGTTGTTAACGGAACTAACGGCAAGCGCACCGGACCAACATCCAGACCTTTTATTTGCAGCGCTGCTTTCACTGGAACAGGGTTTGGCGCCTTAAACAGTTCTTTCATTAATGGGAGAAGTCTTCGATGAAGGCTTCCGGCTTTTTTCACATCACCTGACAAAAAGGCTTGAATCATTTCTTGCATTTCATCTCCTACAACATGGGAGGCTACAGATATGACGCCATCACCGCCTATTGATAATGTCGGCAGCGTTAAGCTGTCGTCCCCAGTGTATAAAGCAAAATCATCTGGCGTTTTCTCGATAATTTTGGCCATATTATCAAGATCTCCGCTAGCTTCTTTAATCGCAACGATATTGTCAATTTCCGATAGACGAATAACCGTTTCAGGCGCGATCGAGGACGATGTTCTGCCAGGCACATTGTAAAGCATCACAGGAAGATGCGTGCTTTCTGCTATCGCTTTAAAGTGCTGATAAATCCCTTCCTGATTCGGTTTGTTGTAGTATGGAGTGACAAGCATAATCGCATCGACGCCGGTTTGTTCCGCCTTTTTTGTCAGTTCTATGGAAGCTCTTGTATTGTTTGTACCTGTCCCTGCAATCACTGGAACTCTTTTATTGACAACAGAAACGACATGTTTAAATAAAGCGAGCTTTTCTTCCGTTGTTAAAGTTGGAGATTCACCCGTTGTTCCAGCCACAACAATTGAATCTGTTCCATGATGGATTAAATATTCTACTAATTTTTCTGTTTTTTGGAAATCAATATTCCCGTTATTGTCAAACGGGGTAACCATTGCAGTTGAAATTCTTCCAAACATACCCACTTGTTCCTCACACCTTTATCGATTATTTTCCAAGATCAAACGCTTTATGAAGTGCATTAACTGCTTGAATCATTTCACTTTCCTTCACAAGCACCCAAATTGTTGTATGGCTGTCTGCCGATTGCAAAATTTGTATCCCTTCCTCCGATAAAGCAGCAACGATTTTGGAAGCGACTCCAGGGACTCCTTGAATGCCTGCTCCTACAATTGAGACTTTTGCACAATGCCGCGTGATCATCGGATCATATCCGATCTCTTTCAAAATTCCAACAGCAAGATCCGTTACATCCCCATGAACAGTATATATGACACTCTTAGGGGTAATATTAAAGAAATCGACGCTAATTCCGCTTGTAGCCATCGCTTTAAAAATTTCTTGATGAAAACGGAAATTCCCTTCTTTTGCATCTACTTTAATTTGCGTGACATCGGAAACATGAGCAATTCCAGTAATTAAACGTTCTTTTATGTCCGCACCTAGTTTATCCTGATGGTGAGAAGTGATGATCGTTCCTTTCGATTTAGAATAAGTGGAACGAATGCGAATCGGGATTTTGGCTTGCATAGCGATTTCAACCGCACGCGGATGAATCACCTTTGCTCCTTGATAGGCCAAATTGCAAATTTCCGTATACGTCACAAATGAAAGGGGCTTTGCATCCTTAACAATACGAGGATCCGCTGTCATAACTCCTTCCACATCTGTAAAAATGTCTACATATTCTGCTTTTAAAGCTGCTCCAAGTGCTGTTGCTGAAGTGTCACTGCCGCCGCGCCCAATTGTCGTCACATCTCCATTTGCTTGTGCTCCTTGAAAGCCTGCGACAACAACGACATCATTTGTTTCTAGAAGCCCGAGCAGGCGATCACATTTCAATTCTAATATTTTAGCATTTGTATGTTCATTTGTCGTCAAAAAACCTGCCTGCGCTCCGCTTAAAGCTGCCGCTTTTATTCCTTTTCCTTTTAGCATGCTAGTAAATACGACAGAAGAGATGATTTCTCCGCAGGACAGCAACATATCCTGTTCACGTTTGGAAATGGTGTCGATCCCGCCTTCCACAAGGCTGATCAGCGTATCTGTTGCGTACGGATCTCCTTTTCTCCCCATCGCTGATACGACGACGACCACTTTTTTTTTCTCAGACAAGGCTTCCTTTATATGTTCGTACGCATGTCTTCTGCCTTGTTCATCACGGACAGACGTTCCTCCAAACTTTTGAACAACAATGCTCATGATGTTCACCTCTATAAAATAACTAAACAGAAGAGAGCTGATGGCTTCAACTCTCTTCTTTTCACCTTATACTAATTTCAGTTTAATTAAACTTTCGGCAATTTGTACAGAGTTTAACGCTGCCCCTTTTAATAAATTGTCGGATACAACCCAAAGGTGGAAGCCGTTTGGCCGATCTAAATCTTTGCGAATTCGGCCTACAAATGTATCGTATTTGCCTTCTGCAAAAGCAGGCATTGGATAAATTTGATTTGCCGGATCATCTTCAAGCGTAACGCCAGGCGCATCTCTTAATACATTGCGAATATCATTTACAGTAACATCGTCCCTGTCGATTTCAATGTAGACTGATTCTGAATGCCCGATGACGACCGGCAAGCGGACGCAGGTCGCTGCAACTTCCAGATCCTTCATATGCATAATTTTTTTTGTTTCATTGATCATTTTCATTTCTTCAAATGTAAATCCATTTTCCTGGAACTTATCAATTTGCGGAATTGCATTAAACGCAATTTGATAATGTTTTTCGTCACTTTTAACAGGTAAAATTTCAGGTACAAACGGCTTTCCTTCTAAAATCGCTTTAGACTGTTCTTTCAATTCCTGGATCGATTGTGCCCCCGCACCTGATACTGCTTGATAAGTGGAAACAATGACTTTTTTCAGCCCGAACGCTTTACGGATCGGCTGCAATGCAACAACCATTTGGATCGTCGAACAATTCGGGTTGGCAATAATACCGTTATGCCATTTTATATCCTCTTCGTTCACTTCCGGTACTACGAGAGGAACGTTTTCATCCATTCTAAATGCGCTCGTATTGTCGATCACGACCGCGCCTCTTTTGGCTGCTTCCGGTGCAAGCTGCTTCGACACGCTTCCTCCAGCGCTGAAAAGAGCGATATCAACCCCTTCAAAGCTCTCCGGTTCCGCTTTTTGTACTGTGATTGGTTTTCCTTTAAATGTAGCTGTCTTTCCTGCAGATCGTTCGGATGATAACAGCGTTAAAGTTTCCACAGGAAAGTTTCTTTTTTCCAATGTTTCGATCATTCGTGTTCCTACTGCTCCAGTTGCTCCGACAACTGCTACATGAAAACCTTTTTGAGCCATTTTCTATCTATCTCCTTCCAAAATGCATCAGAGTCGAATAATCATGTATTCGTATTACGTTTAATTGTATCACAGTAGCCAAAAAAAGTGATGAGCGATTTTTCATGAAAGCGTTTTATTTGTTTGATTATTTTTTATGTTCAATAATAACCGGCTGAAGCTGTCTATGTTCAAGCGCATGTTCAACTGTTTCCACTAACCGATCCATATTCGCCACCATTGAATTCGGTTTTTGGTGGGGTGCATCTTGGCCGAACGGAACAAAGAAAATATTTTTTGCCGCCATTAGCTTCATTAAATTTACGCCATTTAACCCGAGAGCATCGTTTGTAGAAATGGCTAGTACAACGGGGCGATGGTTTCTCATAGTCGCTTTTGCAGCCATCAATACAGGAGAGTCCGTCAAGGCATTCGCCAGTTTGCTCATCGAATTGCCGGTCATCGGCGCAATGACCATGCAATCAAGAGGAATTTTCGGACCTAAAGGCTCGGCATCCACGATCGAATCAATTACTTGATTTCCAGTCGCTTCTTCAATTCTTTTGACCCATTCTTCTCCTTCCCCGAATCTAGTTGTTGTCGTCTTTACGGTCGAGGTGACAATTGGCAAAACGTTTGCTCCTTTTTCAACGAGCTTTTGAATTTGCGGAAATACCGCATCATAAGTACAATGAGAGCCTGTTAAACCAAATCCGATCCGTTTACCTTTCACTTCCATTATCCATACTCCTTTCAAGCTGATGCTGTTCAGTTAAAAGGATTGTCAACGCATTCGCCAAAATTTGGCCTGCTGTCCTCGGTGCAACAATTCCTGGAAGACCAGGTGCTAAAATGGCTTTCATACCTCTTTTTTCAGCATAGTGGAAATCGGTTCCTCCCGGCTTTGATGCTAAATCGATAATAAGAGCGTGGACAGGCATAGCTGCCAAAACATTAGAAGACAACACCAACGCTGGAACTGTATTTATGCAAATATCGATCGACGACAATTCGTCCTTCAGTTCACTCAAATGAAACGGCTTCATTCCCATTTCCGTGATCCTGGCCAAATCTTTCTGTTTGCGAGCGCCTACCTTCACATTAGCTCCTAATGCTGCAAAAGTGCGGGCAACACTCATTCCTGTCCGTCCAAATCCGATAACGGCAATGTTGGAACCATGAATGGTAAAATCAGTATGTTGAATAACGAGCATTATGGTCCCTTCTACTGTCGGAATGGAATTATATATCGCTACATCATCACGGTCCAGTATCGGTACAAGCTTTCGTTTTTCTTTTTCCATTAACTCTTCTAAATATTTTGTGCGTATCCCAGAATAAAAGATGCAATGCTCAGGAGTGGAGGCCACCATTTCTCTTGTCAGTACGATTTCTTCAGCGGAAAAAACTGCTTCGACCTGTCCTTCGCTTCCGGTTCCTGAAACAGGCAATATTACTGCATCCATTCCTTCCAGACTAATATTATGGCTGTTTATTTTTACTGATCCTGTATACCCATGTTCAAGCTGATCAAATCCGATTAAAAATAGATTGGCATCGTGCTCTGATAGCCTTCGGATCACCTCTAGCTGCCGGGCGTCACCGCCAATTACAGCAACGTTTAAGCCAGTTAACATCCTTTTTTTCACCTTCTTTATGGCAATTCAGTTCAGTTTCGAAAACCATAATTAGCTCCCTGTTTTAAGCATATTATGTAGGCGGCAGCCGATAGGTGAATCGCATCGAAAAATTGCCAAAAAAATAAAGCCGGCTTCTTTAGCCGGCGGATCTTCATTAGTCATCAATTTTATTTAAGGAATTTTCCGGTACGTCAATAATGATCATATCTTGACCAATTTTTTTGATATGCTCCCACGGTACTCGAATATCATGTCCTTGTTTCCTTAAACCGAACCACTTTAAAGAAGGAATAATAAGCGCCGTGATTTGTCCAGTTTCCGCATTGATTTCAAAGTCTGTTTGACCGAGCACGCCTAGACGTTCCGCTCGTTTTACATCGACGATTTCTTTTCCGCTTAACTCGGATAAACGCATAGTATTGGCTCCCCTCTTTCATTTTAAATATACGAACATATTCACAGGCAGAGATTGATTCGAAACTGATGAACATAGCTTTCCATACATGTATACGTTTTTGACAAATAAAAAATGCCCGCCAATCCATCATAGCAGGCATTTTAATTCTGGAATTGCAGAAGAAAGATTCTCTTCCGGACTAATTAAAGATACAGCATATTCATCTGTAAAAATATGTTGAATAAGTTCATTGACGCTCATGATATCAACACGGTTAACCGTTTCGATAATTTCATCCAAAGATCGATGTTTGCCTAAGAGCAGCTCATTTTTGCCGTTTCTGCTCATTCTTGCATTTGTACTTTCAAGACTAAGCATTAAATTCCCTTTAATTTGTTCTTTTGAATGCATTAATTCTTTTTCAGTAATACCGCTTTTTTTCAATTTTTCAATTGTTTGAAAAATCGTTTCAAATAAAATATTCAGCTGGTTTCTTCCAGTCCCACCATATATTGTGAGCACTCCACTGTCTTCATATGAAGTGTGGTAAGAGAAAATAGAATAAGCAAGCCCTTTTTCTTCCCTCACCTCTTGGAATAAGCGGCTTGACATGCTCCCGCCCAAAATATTGTTTAACACAATTAAGCTGTAAATGTCGTCATGACCGACTCTCAACCCTTTAAACCCAATGCAGAGATGCGCTTGCTCCGTCTCTTTTTTCTTGGCGATTTTTTGGTCCAAAAAAACCGGTTCCTTATATTTTTCTTTTTTATGAGACGACTTAAAATTGCCGAACCATTTCTCAACCTCTTGAATAAAGCTTTCTTGAACGTTTCCAGCTACTGAAATGACGATATTGTCAGGAGTATAGTATTTTTCCATATAGCTTTTCAACGCATCGCCGGTAAAACTAGATAAAGTTTTTTCTGTGCCTAAAATCGGATAGCCAAGCGGATGATCGCCAAACGCAGCCTGGCTTAACAGATCGTGCACAATATCGTCTGGAGTATCTTCATACATTTTGATCTCTTCTAAAACAACATTTCGTTCTTTGTTTAATTCTTCTTCTTCAAATACTGAGTTGAAAAACATATCAGCCAGCACTTCAAGTGCATAATTTGCATGTTCATCGAGCACTTTTGCATAATAGCAGGTGTATTCTTTTGAGGTGAAGGCATTCACCTGACCGCCAATTTTGTCAAAAGCTTCTGCAATTTCTCTAGCTGTTCTTTTTTCTGTTCCTTTAAAAAACATATGCTCTAAAAAATGAGAAATGCCGTTTGTTTCTTTCGTCTCGTTTCTAGAACCTGTGCCAATCCAAACTCCGATAGCAACGGAGCGAACAGTCGGAATGGATTCTAAAATGATTCTAACACCATTTTGGCATGTATATTTCTTGATCAAATTGTAACCCCCTGTTCTTCCAATCAGTCAAGACGTTTTTCATCCAGCAGACTAGAAAGTGAACCGATGGAAAGATTTTTTTCTTTAATCTTTTTAATTAATGAATCTAGACTCTCTGCGGTCGATGACGTCGGATGCATTAAGATCATGGCGCCGTTATGAATTTTTGACATCACTCGATTGATTAACGTTTCAGGCCGCGGCTTTTGCCAATCAATCGTGTCAACAGACCACATGATCGTTTCCATGTTCATATCTGCCGCTATATCTACGACCTCCTTGCGAAAGCTGCCGCTTGGAGGCGCAAACCATTTCACGTTTTTTCCTGTCGTCGCTTTGATGATTTTGTTCGTCTCTTCCATCTCTTGTCTAATTCTTGCAGACGGCAGGCGGGCCATATCTGGATGCGAGTATGAATGATTTCCAATTTCATGGCCGCTTTCTACAATCATTTTAGCCAGTTCAGGATTTTCTTTTACCCATCTTCCTTCTAAAAAAAACGTCGCTTTGACATGGTGCTTTTTTAGCACGGCCAACATTTTAGGAAGATACTCATTTCCCCATGCAACATTTATTAAAAAGGATACCATTGGCTTATCCGGATGTCCACGGTAGATCGCTTCGTTCGGCAAATCGCTTAAATGAACAGAAGGCGGAATTTGCTTGAATACAAGAAGCTTCGGATCAAAAGAACCCTTTTTCTTCATTCTTTTATACGATGCGTCAATGTCGACTGATCGCCCATTATAACCGGGCGTTTTTTTCCAAACTCTATGTATTTCAGCATTTTCCGGAGGAATTTCATACTCTTTTGCTTTGGCAACGATTTCTTGATACAACGAATTTTCGCCAGATACAGCCAATTCATGCTTTGCTTTTAATTGCTGAAGAAAGATCAATGTATAACGATTATCCAATATGACATAAGAAAAAAGTATGATCAATATAAAAATGGCTATTTTCCCTTTTTTTCGCTTCATCGCAACATCCCCTTTTTCACTTATAAAACTATGAAAAAAGGGGACAAGATAGAACTGCCAACCGCAAAAATGGAAAAGAAGCCGGGTTTTCCCTGGCTCCGGTCAAGACTTTTGCTGCTCTTTTTGGTCCCTTAAAACGGCCTTTCTTGATAAATTGACACGACCTTGTTTATCGATTTCCATCACTTTGACTAAAATTTCATCACCGACTGACACAACATCCTCCACTTTTCCTACCCGCTCTTCTGCAAGCTCAGAAATGTGGACAAGACCATCTTTTCCGTTAAACAGTTCCACGAATGCGCCGAATTTCTCGATCCGTTTAACTTTTCCTAAATACATTTGTCCGACTTCAATTTCTCTTACAATATCTTCAATAATTTTCTTCGCTTTTTTATTCATTCCTTCGTCTACGGAAGAAATGTAGATTGTGCCATCTTGTTCAATATCGATTTTTACTCCTGTTTCTTCAATGATTTTGTTAATTTGTTTTCCGCTAGGTCCAATCACGTCACGAATTTTATCCGGATTGATGACCATGGTTAAAATTTTTGGAGCATATGGCGATAATTGCTTTCTCGGTTCAGAGATTGTCGCCAGCATCGATTTCAAAATTTCAAGGCGGCCTTTGCGAGCTTGTTTTAACGCTTCTTCTAAAATTTCACGGGACAAGCCTTTAATTTTAATGTCCATTTGCAGCGCGGTGACGCCTTTTTCTGTACCAGCGACTTTAAAGTCCATATCACCAAGCGCATCTTCCATGCCTTGAATATCTGTTAAAACCGTATAGTTGTCACCAGATTTTACAAGTCCCATTGCAATTCCAGCAACAGGCGACTTAATCGGCACGCCGGCATCCATCATCGCTAAGGTGCTTGCACAAATGCTCGCTTGTGAAGTTGAACCATTTGATTCAAGCACTTCTGAAACGAGACGAATTGTGTACGGAAAATCGCGCTCGGAAGGTATGACTGGCTCAAGCGCTCTTTCTCCCAACGCTCCATGACCAATTTCCCGTCTGCCAGGCCCCCTCATCGGACCGGTTTCCCCGACACTAAATGGCGGGAAGTTGTAGTGATGCATGAACCGCTTTGATTCTTCCACGCCGAGTCCGTCAAGTATTTGTACGTCTCCTAAAGCTCCGAGCGTACAAATAGACAGGGCTTGTGTTTGGCCGCGGGTGAAAAGACCTGAACCGTGCGTGCGCGGCAAAATTCCGACGGAAGACGATAATGGACGGATTTCGTCAATTTTTCGTCCGTCAGGTCTCACTTTTTCTTCTGTAATGAGACGGCGCACTTCCTCTTTCACGAGCTTGTGCAAAATTTCTTTTACTTGCTTAATCGTTTCTTCATCTGCTTCTTCTTCCTCAAATATTGCGACAGTTTTCTCTTTCACTTCATTAATAGCATCTTCGCGGGCGTGTTTTTCAGGCACTTGGATAGCTTGCAATAAGTCGGCAAGAGCCATTTCACGAACTCTTTTTTCAAGCTCCTCATCGATTTTATATAATTCGACTTCCATTTTTTCTTTTCCGATTTTTTCTACAATCTCTTCTTGGAATGCAATCAAACGTTTGATTTCTTCATGGCCAAACATGATTGCTTCTAAAATCGTTTCTTCAGGCACTTCATTGGCTCCTGCTTCCACCATGTTGATGGCATCTTTCGTGCCGGCTACGATTAAATGGATATCGCTTTTCTCAAGCTGTTCGACAGTTGGATTAATGATAAACTGGTCATCAAGGCGGCCGACCATGACACCGGCAATCGGACCTTCAAACGGAATGTCCGATATTGACAGCGCGAGCGAAGATCCAAACATAGCCGCCATTTCGGAAGAACAATCTTGGTCGACGCTCATCACCATGCTGACTACTTGAACCTCATTGCGAAACCCTTCTGGAAACAGCGGGCGAATCGGTCTATCGATTAAACGGCTCGCTAAAATAGCTTTTTCACTCGGTCTACCCTCTCGTTTAATAAACCCTCCCGGGATTTTACCGACAGCATAAAGCCTTTCTTCATAATTGACCGTTAGGGGAAAGAAATCCACTCCTTTTGCTTCCTTCGAAGCGGTTGCCGTACATAAAACGACCGTATCTCCATAGCGGACTAAAACGGCGCCGTTCGCTTGCTTCGCCAGCTGGCCGATTTCAACAGTCAGCTTCCGTCCGGACCAATCTATGGAAAAAACATGTTTCTCTTGATCCATACTTGTTTTGAACCCCTCTTTCATTGACAAAGTCTATCTTCGCACATAAGATTGTACAAAAATGTTATTTTTAAACTTTTCAATCTATATCGTTTTTATGTAATCTGTCATAAACTTTTTTGAATACAGTAAAAAAGCGGGAAATCTCCCGCTTCCATACAACTTAACGACGCAAACCGAGTTTATTGATGAGTTGACGGTACCGTGCAACATCTTTATTGCGCAAATACGTCAACAAATTACGGCGTTTCCCAACCATTTTCAAAAGACCTCTGCGTGAATGGTGGTCTTTTTTGTGAACGCGCAAATGCTCATTTAAAATGTTGATTTTTTCAGTTAGGATAGCAATTTGCACTTCAGGAGAACCAGTATCTGATTCATGTGTTTTAAATTGCTCAATCACTTCATTTTTCCGTTCTTGCGTTAAAGCCATCCTTGTCCACCTCCTAAATATAATCCCCGGCTACCTAGCAAGCGTCGGTGACTCGCGTTGCCACGCAGCGGTTAAAAGTTACAAGAATAAGAATACTATTTTTCCCAAGAAAAAGCAAGGAGGTTCCATTAAAAATTTTTTTCAGCCGTGATTTTATCCGATTCTGCCAGCCGCTGAAAAAAATCTTTAGCTTCCTTGATATCCCGTTTGATTTGGGCAATTAATTCTTCCACACCAGAAAACTTTTGTTCACTTCGTATTCGTTTGAACCATTTTACGGTCACATCTATATCATAAATTTCTTCATGAAAATCAAAAATATGAACTTCTATGCTCGGCTTGTCCGGTCTTTTTTCATGAAATGTCGGCTTATAACCGATATTGCATATGCCCGCATATTCCTTCCCATTCATGCTGATTTTGACCGCATATACCCCTGTCGGAGGAGTAATGTAGGATTCGCTTAGTTCAATATTTGCGGTTGGAAAGCCGATTGTCCGCCCTCGCTTTTCTCCATGGATTACCTTTCCGGATACTTGATGAGGCCGCCCTAGAAGAGAGCATGCATAAGAAACATCACCATTTTTAATAGCGTTTCGAACGAGGGAAGAGCTGATTTTTCTTTCACCGTCTGTCAGCTTTTCGACCGTCGTATGCGTAAAGGCTCCTCTTGAATAGAAAGGCAAAGTTTCCATTGTCCCTTTTCCAAACCGGCCGAATGTAAAATCAAAACCGGCCACAACGTGAATGGCATTTAATCCGATAATATATTGATCGACAAATTGTTGAGGCTGAAGCGAGCTAAAGCTTTCTGTAAATTCGACTAAATACAATCGATCAATTCCAAGATCTTCAATAAACTTCAGTTTCTCTTGTAAAGGAGTAATATATTCTATTTGTTGAATATTTTTTTTTAAGACGATGGATGGGTGCGGATCAAATGTCATCACCGCACATTCAACATTTAATTCTTCAGCCTTCTGTTTAGCTGTTTGAATGACTTTTTGATGCCCTTTATGGACTCCATCAAAAAATCCGAGCGCCATTACCGATTTCGGCACATTTTGTTTTGCCAAATGGTGTGGATGTGTTATTTTTATCATTTTCACCGAAAGTTCCCCTTTTCTTACCTATTCATTCGTTTTTAACACCTTGACGGGTTTAAGCACATTGTTTTTTTCTGAATGCTTTTTATATATGGCAATAATTTCTCGATTATTCCATATTGCTACAACATCATTTTGTCCAATATGCTGGAAATCCTCGTTCATTTCCAACATCGCTCCGTTTTTTACTTTCTTTGCTAATGTATCATTTATTTTAATTTTCGGCAATTGATTTAATGCTTCCTCTATGGTAAGAAAACCGTTTGGCAAATCTCCCGTTTTTAAACATTGCTCGACCGCAGAAAACGTGACGCAGTCATGTAAATGAAAACGGCCGGATCTTATTCGCACCAATTCAGACATGTGAGCAGGATACCCTAATTTTTCTCCAATCATGACCGCGAGAGTTCGAATATATGTCCCTTTTGAGCAAGAGACTTGAATGGAAAAGGAAGCCGTTTTGTCATGTTGTTTTATATCGCTTAAAAGGTGCATGGCATGAATGACAACCCTTCTTTTCGGCCTTTCGACTACTTTCCCTTCACGCGCGTATTCGTATAATTTTTTTCCATTTACTTTTACTGCAGAATACATTGGCGGAATTTGTTCAATTTCTCCGCGAAAGCTTTCCAGCACTCGTTCAATTTCCTCTTTTGATGGCGGGAGCTTTACTTCTTTTACAGCAATAATGCTTCCAGAAGCATCCTCTGTTTCAGTGGCAGCTCCTAATGTTACTTCAGCGATGTATTCCTTATTCTCAGCCATTAAATATGACGAAATTTTTGTTGCCTTGCCGATGCAAATAGGGAGCACGCCTGAGACATCCGGATCTAATGTACCAGTATGCCCCGCTTTTTTCGTTCGAAACAATTTGCGCACTTTTTGGACACAATCATTTGAAGTCATTCCTCTAGGTTTATGTAAGAGAAGAACGCCGTCCACAGTCACACCTTCCTTTTGCCAGCTGCAATCATGAAAAAAGAACCCGTTACACAATTGTGAAACGGGATTCCTCAGCTTTCATGATCTCTTTCTTCTTTTTTCAATTCATGGATTAATGATTCGATTCGATTGCCATAATCAATTGTCTCGTCAAATTCAAAATGAATTTCCGGAGTTTTCCGCAGCCGAATCCGCGACCCGATTTCAGAGCGGATAAATCCTTTGGCTTTCGCCAGCGCCTTCATCGTGTTTTCCTTCTGTTCCTCATTTCCCAATACAGAAATATATACTTTAGCGATTTGCAAATCCCCTGTTAAGCGAACGTCCGTTACAGTTACAAATCCAATTCTCGGGTCTTTAATTTTTCTGCCAATAATATCGCTTAGCTCTTTTTTCATCTGTTCAGCTACTCTGTTTGCTCTTAGGCTCATTTCATCACCTCATTTGCTAAAACCAGTCAAATGTTGTAATGGTTCGTTCAATTTCAGGAAAAGAATCGATCAACTTCAATGCCTGGTTCAGTTCTTTTTCCGCGATGGCGCGGCTCGATGCAAGGCAGGCAATGCCGATTTCGGTCCGCTGCCATGCATCCTGAAAGCCGATTTCTGCAACACTGACATTAAATTTGTTTTGCAGTCTTTTTATAATTCGTTGCACTACTGCACGTTTTTCTTTTAAAGAAGAAGCTTCAAAAATCATGCATTCACATGATACCATTCCGAGCATTATTTTTTAACTTCCTCCATGATGAACGCTTCAATCGTGTCGCCTTCTTTAATATCGTTAAAGTTTTTAATCGTAAGTCCGCACTCATATCCTTGAGCAACTTCTTTTACATCATCTTTAAAACGTTTTAAAGTGTCAATTTCACCTTCAAAAATCACGACTCCGTCCCGAATTAAGCGAACGCCGCTGTCGCGTGTAACAGAACCATCTGTGACGTAGCAGCCGGCAATTGTACCGATTTTAGAAACTTTGAATGTTTGCCGCACTTCAAGGGTACCGATCACTTTTTCTTCGTATTCAGGATCAAGCATACCTTTCATAGCCGCTTCGATTTCTTCGATCACTTTATAAATGATGCGGTGAAGGCGAATGTCGACGTTTTCCGCTTCCGCTGTTCTCTTCGCATTCACATCCGGGCGAACATTAAAGCCGATCACAATAGCGTTGGAAGCAGAGGCAAGCATGATGTCATATTCCGTAATGGCACCGACACCGGTGTGAATAATTTTTACTTTTACTCCTTCAACATCGATTTTTTGAAGAGCTGATGAAAGAGCTTCAACGGAACCTTGCACATCTGCTTTGACGATTAAATTAATTTCTTTTATATCATTTTGCTTAATTTGTTCAAATAAATCATCAAGGCTTAGCTTTGTCTTTTCGCTGCGCTGCTCTTCCAGCTGTTTTTTCGCACGGGCTTCACCGATTTGACGCGCTTTTTTCTCATCTTCAAATACCATAAATCTGTCGCCGGCTAATGGAACTTCATGAAGACCGGTGATTTCAACCGGAGTGGACGGTAAAGCTTCTTTTACACGTTTTCCGACATCATTCACCATCGCACGCACCCGTCCATATGTGTTTCCGACAACAATTGGATCACCGACACGAAGCGTTCCGTTTTGAACAAGCAATGTTGCAACTGAACCTCTGCCTTTATCAAGCTTTGCTTCAACAACCGTACCGGTTGCAAGACGATTCGGATTCGCTTTTAACTCTTCCATTTCCGCAACGAGCAAGATCATTTCCAATAGTTCAGGAATTCCGTCACCTTTTAATGCCGAAATTGGCACAAATATCGTGTCGCCGCCCCAATCTTCCGGTACAAGGCCATGTTCCGTTAATTCCTGCATCACACGGTCAGGATTTGCCGTCGGCTTATCCATTTTGTTGACCGCTACAATAATCGGCACATTCGCAGCTTTTGCATGGTTAATTGCCTCAACTGTCTGCGGCATAACACCATCATCTGCAGCAACGACTAAAACAGTAATATCTGTTAATTGAGCACCGCGGGCTCTCATTGTTGTAAACGCTGCATGGCCAGGTGTATCTAAAAATGTGATCTTTTTCCCTTCCACTTCAACCTGGTAAGCGCCGATATGCTGCGTAATGCCTCCAGCTTCGCCTTCAGCCACTTTTGTTTTTCGAATGGAATCTAAAAGAGTCGTTTTCCCATGGTCAACATGCCCCATAATTGTCACAACAGGAGGACGGCTGACAAGATCTTCTTCCTTGTCTTCGATTTCATACTTTTCAAATTCTGTTTCATCGAAAACAATTTCTTCTTCCACTTCAACGCCGTATTCAGAAGCGATCAGTTCGATAATGTCCTTCTCCAGCTCTTGGTTGATTGTTGCCATGACGCCGAGCATCATGAGCTTCTTAATGATCTCTGACGGTTCTTTATGGAGTTTGTTGGCAAGCTCAGCGACTGTTAAAGAGCCTTGATACGTAATTTTGGACGGCAATTCTTTTTTGCTTGGAGCTTCATTTTGAACCGCTTTTTTGTTTTTCTTTCCATTTTTTTTGTTTTTATGTTTCGTTTGTTGAATCGGAACGTTTTGTTTGCGTTCCTCGCGTTTTGGAGAAGGTTTTTTGCCTGATTTTTTCTTGTTCAATACGATATCCTCATCGTCATCAAATGGAATGTCATCATATGCTGCATGCTTTTCTGCCTTTTGTTTTGGTTGATGATCTTTTTGAACGTTTTTCTTAGGTTGTTCCTTTTGATATCGTCCATTGAGTTTTTCAATTGTATTGCTGTCGATCATTGACATGTGGTTTGCAACATTTATATTCATTTCTTTTAATGTATGGATTACTTCTTTGCTCGTTATATTTTGTTGTTTTGCATATTCATATACTCGCATTTTACCCATACGTTCACCCCCAAAGTAGTTATTCAAGTAGAAGCTTCAACTTCTTGGCAAAACCTTCTTCCGTCACGGCAACAACTACTCTTTCTTCCTTACCGATCGATTGCCCAAGTTCGTATCGGTTTGGGGCAATCACGAGCGGAACTTTATAAAACGAACATTTATCCGTAATTTTTTTCTTCGTGTTAGAAGAAGCATCGTCTGCCAATAAAACGAGTTTTGCACGCTTATTTCGAACCTCTTTCAAAACAAGTTCTTCTCCTGAAATCACTTTTCTTGCCCGATAGGCAAGGCCTAATAAAGATTTCCATTGTCCATTCATGGCAATGAAGGTTTCTCCTTCTCAGCTAGCTGAATTAATTCATCATATATAGATTCCGGAACAGGCGCATCTAAATGGACGGATAGCACATTTTTCTTTTTCGCCTTTAAAATGCAGTCTTTATCAAGAGTGATATAAGCACCGCGTCCATTTTTCTTTCCTGTTAAATCAACCGAAACTTCTCCTTCTTTCGAACGAACGATTCGAACAAGCTCCTTTTTGGGTCTCATTTCGCCAGTCGCCACACATTTTCTCATCGGAATTTTCTTTTGCTTTGCCACTGGTAACCACCTCTATTCGTCTTGTTCTTCTCCGTGTTCATCATCCGTATTGTCAAATTGGAATAAACTATCATGCTCTTCGCGAGGATAGATGTTCAGCTCTCTCGCTTCCGATTCGCTTTTAATATCAATTTTCCATCCGGTTAATTTGGCAGCGAGGCGCGCGTTTTGCCCTCTTTTGCCAATCGCAAGGGATAATTGATAATCAGGAACGATGACGGTTGTAGCTTTTTCCTCTTCATCGACAATAACGTCCAAAACTTTTGAAGGACTTAAAGCATTTGCAACAAATTCAACAGGATTTTTAGACCAGCGAACGATATCAATTTTTTCGCCATTCAACTCGTTTACAATTGCTTGAACACGCTGGCCTTTTGGTCCAACGCATGATCCGACCGGGTCAACTTCAGGATTGTCGGAATGAACCGAAATCTTTGATCTGTCACCTGCCTCCCGGGCGACTGATTTAATTTCCACTGTCCCGTCATATATTTCCGGAACTTCCAATTCGAATAAACGCTTCAACAGCCCCGGGTGTGTTCTGGAAACAAAAATTTGTGGTCCTTTTGTTGTTTTTTCTACTTTTGTAATGAATACTTTAATTCGGTCATGAGGTTCGTATTTTTCATTCGGCATCTGTTCCGATTGTGGGAGGAGAGCCTCTATTTTCCCTAGACTTACGTATATATATTTGGGATCAGTTCTTTGGACGATTCCGGTCATGATATCTTCTTCACGATCAATAAATTCCGAATAAATGACTCCTCTTTCGGCTTCACGAACTCGCTGCGTAACGACTTGTTTCGCAGTTTGTGCTGCTATTCGTCCAAATTCTTTCGGTGTCACCTCAATTTCAACGACATCGCCGATTTCATATTGGGGATTGATGTTCATCGCATCATGGATGGAAATTTCCAAACGGGGATCCGTTACTTCTTCCACCACTTCTTTTCTCGCAAACACCTGCATCGTACCTGTTTCGCGATTAATATCGACACGCACGTTTTGCGCTTGGTTAAAGTTGCGTTTGTATGCAGAAATGAGGGCAGCTTCAATCGCATCTATAATGACATCTTTACTAATGCCTTTTTCTTTTTCTAATACTGTCAAGGCATCTAAAAGTTGGCTGTTCATAAAATGATGTTCCTCCTCATCACTTAAATATTAAATGAAACGGCAAGTCTAGCTTTTGCAATTTTTCCCCAAGGAATTTCCACTTGTTTAGTTTTTGTTTTCACTCTTATTTCGAGTGTGGCAATCTCGCCGTCAAAATCCGTTAAAACCCCTTCAAAATGTTTTTCCCCGTTGATCGGCTCGTAAGTTTTGAGTGCGACATTTTTCCCGACAGCCTTTTCAAAATCGGCCTTTGTTTTTAAAGGACGTTCAGCGCCTGGAGAAGATACCTCCAAGAAATAGTTGTGAGGAATCGGATCGATTTCATCCAGCTTTTCGCTCAAATGTTCGCTTACCATACCGCACTCTTCAATATCGACACCATCTTCAGAATCAATAAAAAGCCGTAAATACCAATTTTTCCCCTCTTTTACATATTCAATATCTACTAGTTCCAGCTGCAAATTTTCAAGAATTGGCGATGCTAGTTCTTTGACGAGATCTGTTATAGATTGGCTCATATTTTCCTCCTTAATTTCAGCGTTTCAGAAAGGGACATCTATTTAATCGTCATAAAAAACTAGTTCCAATAGGAAAGAGTGGGTTTTTTCCCCACTCTTTCGTTAGGCTTTTTTTAGCATTTCCATAAATGAATATAACATAACCTAATCAGGTTTGCAAATTGAATCGCAAATCAGAAAAGGGAGAGCTGATTTTGCTCAGGCAGCGATGCCAAACAGCCATGATTTTCAAGATATTCCATAATCGTTTTTGAAATTTTTGTCCGCTCCTGCAGATCCTCTTTGGATAAAAATTCTCCTTCTTCTCTCGCTTTAACAATATTGATAGCCGCGTTCGTACCAAGCCCTGGTATCGAATTAAACGGTGGTATCAGGCTGTCGCCGTCAATAATGAATTCTTTGGCTTGAGAGCGGTATAAATCTACTTTTTGGAATGAAAATCCACGCTCCGTCATTTCAAGTGCCATCTCCAATACGGTCAGCAAGCTCTTCTCTTTTGGAGAAGCATCGAGCCCTTTTGCACTGATCTCTTCAATTTTCGCTCTGATTGCGGTGCTTCCTTTGATCATCGTTTCGATGTCAAAATCGTCCGCTCTGACTGTAAAATAAGTTGCATAGAATAGCAGAGGAAAATGCACTTTAAAATATGCAATCCGCACAGCCATTAATACATAAGCTGTCGCGTGAGCTTTTGGAAACATATATTTGATTTTTTTGCAAGATTCAATATACCAGTCTGGAACGCCGTTCTTTTTCATCTCTTCTTCCCATTCGGGAATCAAGCCTTTTCCTTTCCGAACCGACTCCATAATTTTAAAGGCTAACGACGGCTCCAATCCTTGATAGATTAAATAAACCATAATATCGTCACGGCAGCCAATGACCTCACTTAATGTACATGTGCCACTTTGAATCAGCTCTTGTGCGTTTCCTAGCCAAACATCTGTCCCATGGGACAATCCTGATATTTGGACAAGCTCTGAAAATGTCGTCGGTCTTGTTTCCTCCAACATTTGGCGGACAAATCGCGTGCCGAACTCTGGAATCCCCAGAGTGCCCGTTTTACAGCCAATCTGCTCCTCTGTCACGCCAAGTGATTCGGTTGAGGAAAAGATTTTCATTACTTCCGGATCATCTGTTGGAATGGTCTTCGGATCGATTCCGCTTAAATCTTGAAGCATTCTGATGACCGTCGGATCATCGTGCCCTAGTATATCAAGCTTTAATAAGTTATCGTGAATGGAGTGGAAATCAAAATGTGTCGTTTTCCAATCAGCGCTTGTATCATCTGCCGGATATTGAATTGGAGTAAAATCATATATATCCATATAATCGGGAACAACGATGATTCCTCCGGGATGCTGTCCTGTCGTCCGCTTGACCCCCGTACATCCTTTCACAAGCCGATCGACTTCTGCACTGCGGAAATGCAGATTATGATCGTTCATGTAGCCGCGGACAAATCCGAAAGCTGTCTTTTCGGCAACGGTGCCAATTGTTCCTGCACGGTACACTTTATCTTCACCAAACAGCACTTTCGTATAATTGTGTGCTCTCGGCTGATATTCACCTGAAAAATTCAAATCAATATCAGGCACCTTGTCTCCTTTAAATCCTAGAAACGTTTCAAACGGTATGTCATGCCCGTCCTTTTTATATGGCGCTCCGCATTGCGGACAATTTTTATCAGGAAGATCGTATCCGGATCCTACAGAGCCGTCATTGAAAAATTCGGAATGCTTGCATTTTGGACAAACGTAATGAGGCGGAAGAGGGTTCACCTCAGTAATTTCCGTCATCGTGGCAACAAAGGATGAGCCGACTGATCCCCTTGAACCGACCAAGTACCCGTCATCCAAAGATTTTTTTACTAGTTTGTGAGATATCAAATAAATGACGGCAAATCCGTGGCCGATAATGCTTTTCAACTCTTTTTCAAGCCTTGCTTGAACGATTTCCGGCAATGGGTCTCCGTATATTTCTTTGGCACGATTGTAGCTCATTTCCCGAATTTCTTCTTCGGCACCGTCTATTTTCGGTGTATACAGATCATCTTTAATCGGTTTTACATCACCTATGAGAGAGGCGATGTACTGGCTGTTTGTCACAACAATTTCTTTCGCTTTTTCATCGCCTAAAAAACGAAAAGCATCCAGCATTTCATTTGTTGTACGGAAATGCACATCAGGCAATGTATGGCGGTTTAAAGGATTCGCTCCCCCTTGCGAAGAAATTAAGATTTTCCGGTAAATTTTATCTTCCTTGTTTAAATAATGGACATTGCCTGTTGCCACAACCGGAATCGACAGCTTTTCCCCTAGTTTGACTATGTTTGCAATGATTTCTTTGATCGCTTGTTCATTTCGAACCTGCTCCGTCTCAATTAGAGGGTAATATACTTCCGGCGGATGCACTTCGAGAAAATCATAAAATGAAGCCATCTCTTCAACTTCTTCTGGACCTTTTTGCATCATTGCTTCGAAAATTTCTCCCTTGTCGCAGCCTGAACCAATTAAAATGCCTTCCCTATGCTTTAACAATACAGAACGGGGAATGCGCGGAACGCGATAAAAATATTGAACATGGGAAAGAGATACAAGCTTAAATAAATTTTTCAGCCCTGTTTCATTTTGCACAAGAAGCGTCGCGTGAAACGGTCTTGCCCGCTCATACGCTTTTGAATCCCCAGTCCGCTCATTCAGCTCATCATGATAAAGAATTCCTCGTTCATTTACCTCTTGCAGCAATTTTACAAGCAAATAGCCGGTTGCTTCCGCATCATAAATGGCTCTATGATGCTGTACAAGCTCTATATCAAACTTTTTGCACAATGTATTCAGGCGGTGGTTTTTTAAATTAGGATATAAATATCTTGCAAGTTCAAGAGTATCAATGACAGGGTTGTCCGCCTTTTTAACCTGCAAATATTTTTTGTAGCCTGCATTAATAAAGCCCATGTCAAAGCTTGCATTGTGGGCAACTAAAATGCTGTCGGCTGCCCATTCTTTAAATTTGTACAATACTTCATCGACGTTGGGAGCATTTTGAACCATATCATCGGTAATTCCCGTCAGTTCTATCGTTGTTGCTGAAAGCGGATGGTGAGGGTTGGCAAACGATTCAAATCGGTCGATAATTTCCCCGTTTTTTATTTTCACCGCTGCAAGTTCAATGATCGTGTCGTATACAGCCGAAAGCCCTGTTGTTTCAACGTCAAACACAACAAAGGTATCTTCGCTTAAAAGTCTGTGCGATTCGTTATAAGCAATCGGTACACCGTCATCAACAATATTTGCTTCAAGACCGTAAATCATTTTAACGCCAAACTTTTTGCTTGCAGCATATGCCTCTGGAAAAGATTGGACAACTGCGTGATCTGTCAATGCAATCGCTTCATGGCCCCACATTTTAGCTTGTTCAACAAGATCTGTGATCGATGTGACGGCATCCATTTGGCTCATCTGCGAATGAAGGTGCAATTCCACCCTTTTCTCTCCTTCAGGTGCGGTATCGAGCCGTTTTTTCGGGTTGATTTCATTAATGTCATTGGCAATCATGACAAGATCACGAACAAATGTATCGTTTTGAATGCTTCCGCGAACTTTCAGCCACATTCCTTTTTTGATCGATGCAAGCAATGCATTATCTTCTTTATCGCGGCCGAACATTTTGACTAAAATGGAATTGGTATAATCGGTAATTTTAAACGTGCATAACGTTCTTCCGCTTTTTAATTCCTTTGTTTCCGCCTCAAAAACATATCCTTGAATGACGACTCTCCGCTCTTCATCAAAAATGTTATCAAGAGTGCGAATTTCTTCGTCATCTTTTATTTTGTATCCGATAATAAGAGGACCTTCCTGCTTTTTAGGCTCCTGAGTTTGATTTTCCTTTCCATTTTGCTTCATTTCCATCATTGCTTGTAAAATCCGCTCTTCGTCTTCTTTTTGCTTCTGCTCCAAAAATTTTTCCCATTCTTCGTTAGATGCATCGATCACCGTGTCGATAGTCAGCTTTGGAAAGCCGTACTTCTCGTACGCCTGCTGGATGATGGGGCCGTATTTTTTCTTGATCGTTTCATTTTCCGTCTCATTTCTCGTGCGAATCATTAATTTTTGCTTTTCCAGCTTCGGCATTTGTTCTTTTAACAGTGATAATATCGGCGGAGAAACCCCCTCCATTTCTTGGAGGCAAAACTCCCAGTAGTCTTGAACGAGCTGTTCATCATATTCTTGTTTCACAGTTGTAATGTGAAACGTAACATTGGCTAAATGAGAAAATGTTTTGTTCAATCTTCTATCAAACAATTGCAGGATACGAAATGGAAGAATGTTTTCAAGCCGAAAAGAGAAATCCCATAATTTAGATTTTTTATGAACTGTTAATTTTAAGATCGCTCCGTTTTGGAAATAAGGGTAGATTTGATCATCCGTCATTTCAAGCTGTTTCAACAAAATCTGAAACCGTTCTTTTTGCTGCTGCAAGTCTTTATCATCCATTGGTTTCCCCTCTTTCCCAAAAAGTTAATAGGGGGCTTGACCCGTTTGACAAATTATCATAAAGGCAAGACCCCCTACTCTTCACCTATGCCAGCTTCATCTACGGCATCCAGCTTCATTAGCGGAGAAGTTTGGCAAGCTGCTCTTTTAGCTGATCAACAGAAACTTCTATACTATTTCCGCTTTTTCTTTCTTTCACTTCTACAATCCCTTCACCAGCTCTTTTTCCGACCGTTATTCTGACAGGAATGCCAATTAAATCACTGTCAGCAAATTTCACACCCGGCCGTTCAGCACGATCATCATAAAGGACTTCGTATCCTTTCGCCTGCAAATCGTGATAAATTTGCTCTGCAACCTTGACTTGTTCTTCGTTTTTCATATTAACCGGAATAAGGTGGACTTCAAACGGAGCTAATTTATTAGGCCAAATAATTCCATTTTCATCATGAAATTGCTCGACCACCGCAGACAGTAAGCGTGAAACACCGATACCATAGCATCCCATGATGATAGGGTTTGTTTTTCCCTTTTCATCTAAAAATTCTGCCTTCATCGCTTCACTGTATCTTGTGCCAAGCTTAAAGACGTGGCCGACTTCAATGCCTTTCGCGAACTTGATCCGTCCCTTTCCGTCCGGCGAAGGGTCCCCTTCCTGAATAAATCTTATATCTTCATACTTGGTAACGGTAAAATCCCGATCAGGGTTTACTCCGATATAGTGCAAATCGTTTTCATTTGCCCCGCATATTCCATTTACGACTGCTTGAACTGCATAATCTGCGACAATTTCCACTTTGTCGGATGCGCCGATCGGTCCTAAAAATCCGGGTGAAACTCCCATTACCTGCTCTGTTTCTTCAGCTGAAGCAAGTTCAACAACTGATGCCTGATAAAGGTTTTTCAGTTTCACGTCATTGACCTCATGATCACCGCGGACAAGAACAAGAACGAACTTTTCATCTACTTTAAATAAAACGGATTTTATTAATTTTTCCTTCGGAACTTGGAAAAACTGCGCCACTTCTTCAATGGATTTTTTGTTTGGCGTTTCTTTTTTTTCAAGCTCCATGAGCGGTTCGTCAACCTTTTCATAAGATGCAACTACCGGAGCCATTTCAATATTTGCTGCATAATCGGACGAATCAGAATATGCGATCGTATCTTCTCCGATTTCCGAAAGCACCATAAATTCATGAGTATCTTTACCGCCCATTGCTCCCGAATCAGCGATGACTGCGCGAAAGTTCAACCCACATCGAGTAAAGATGCGGCTGTATGCTTCTCGAACCTGTTCGTACACTTCATCTAAGCTTTCCTGTGTAGCATGAAAAGAGTAAGCATCTTTCATAATGAACTCTCGTCCCCGCAAAAGACCGAACCGCGGACGCTTTTCATCCCGGAACTTCGTTTGAATTTGATAAAGGGTGAGCGGCAGACGCTTATAAGATTTGATCTCATCTTTTACCAAACTTGTTATAACTTCTTCATGAGTCGGACCTAAAGCAAAATCACGTTCATGACGGTCTTTCAATCTCATTAATTCTGATCCGTATGAATACCAGCGGCCAGACTCCTGCCAAAGTTCTGCTTGCTGCAAAGCCGGCATTAGCAACTCCACCGCTCCGATCCGGTTCATTTCCTCTCTGATAATATTTTCAATTTTGGTTAACACTCTATGAGCAAGAGGCAGATACGAATAAACACCGCTAGCTGTCTGCCGAATGTATCCGGCACGCAACAGCAGCTGGTGGCTTTTAACTTCCGCATCTGCTGGATTTTCTCTCATTGTGGGTATAAATGACTGACTCTGTTTCATTTAAAGCACCTCGAATTTGATTTCTATATTATTTTTTAAAGGAAAAACTTTTGGATGTCATTCCATGTCACAACGAGCATTAACAGCATTAGAAGTGCAAATCCGATAAAGTGGACGATCCCTTCTTTTTGTCGATCAATCGGTTTTCCCCGGACCGCTTCAATGGCAAAAAACAATAAGCGTCCTCCATCTAGAGCTGGAATTGGAAGCAAGTTCATAATGCCAAGGTTAATGCTTAAGAGAGCCGTCCAGCTCAATAGGCTTGTCAAGCCTGTTTCTGCAACTTTTCCTGTCATATCATATATGCCGACAGGTCCAGAGAGCATATCAATTGAAAATTGTCCGGTTATCAGCTTCCCAACCGCAAATATTATTTCTTTCGACCATGTATAGGTCTCAACTAAGCCATATTTCAAAGAACCGAAAAATGTTTTTTCAACCGGGGAATAAACTCCTATTTGGCCGATCGTTTTGTTTTCGGATTTCACAGAATCCGGCGTTACCGTCATTTCCAATTCTTCTCCGGAACGTTCAATTGAAAAAAGAAGCTCATTCTCCGGATTTGCTCTGATCATTTCAACGACATCTTTCCACGAATTCATCGGCGTTCCTTCTATTTCTTTTACAACATCGCCTTCCCGTAATCCTGCTTGTTCAGCCGCGCTGTCAGGGACGATTTCTCCTAAAACCGGTTCATTCACGGGCACTCCTTGGCTTAAGCCGAGGTAAAACAAAACTAAAAACCCTAATAGAAAATTCATAAAAGGTCCGGCAGCAATGGCGAGCGTTCTTTGAACGAGCGTTTTTGAAGCAAATTGCCTGTTATAAGGTGCAATTTGAATTTCTTCACCGTCAACTACATAAAAGGATGTTTCGCTTACTTCAAACCTTTTTAGACCGCTGTCTTCTCCATCTTCATAGCCTGTGATAAACATTCCATGTTCCAAATCTGCTTGTTCAACTTCAATCACTTTTGCATTAGGATACTTTTCTTTTCTGTTTAAAATAATTTTTTCAACTTGTCCTTTCTGATTAAACAATAGTCCAACCTGATAGCCAGGTTTGACCTCAATCATCTCCGGGTCTTCCCCCGCCATGCGCACGAAGCCGCCGATAGGCAAAAGCCTGATCGTATAGACCGTTTCTTTTCGTTTAAACGACAAAATTTTCGGCCCGAAGCCGATTGCAAATTCACGGCATAAAATGCCTGCCCTTTTCGCCATAACTAAGTGCCCTAATTCGTGGAAAAACACCAATACGCCAAAAATAACGACAAATGCGATCACCGTGTTCACTTATTTTACCACCTCTAATTAATTAAAGATTGAACAAACTGTCTTGTCCTTCCATCCGCTTCTTGTATATCCTCCAAGGTCGGATTGAAAAGCGGAGCATGTTCTTCTAATGCCCTTTCCACAAGTTCTTCTATCTTTAAAAACGGAATTTTATCTTCCAAAAAAGCATTGACTGCCACTTCGTTCGCTGCGTTTAAAACAGCAGGCATTGTACCTCCTATTTTACCCGAATCAAAAGCAAATTTTAAGCAACGGTATCGATCAAAATCAATTTTTTCAAAATGAAGCTGTCCATATTTTGTTAAATCCAATCTTTCGCTTTCATAAGAAGGAATTCTATTTGGATATGTAAGCGCATATTGAATCGGTATTTTCATATCAGGAGTTCCAAGCTGCGCTATGATGCTGCCATCATGAAATTCGACCATCGAGTGAATGACACTTTCTTTATGCAGCAGCACATCAATTTGGTCGTATGAAACAGAAAAGAGCCAATGTGCTTCAATGACTTCAAGCCCTTTGTTCATCATCGTCGCAGAATCGATCGTTATTTTTGCGCCCATTGACCAGTTCGGATGGTTTAACGCTTCCTTAACTGTAACATGCTTTAATTCATTTCGCGATTTATCCCGAAAGCTTCCTCCTGAAGCCGTTAAAATAAGCCGTTCGACGCTTTCCTTTTTTTCCCTGTTCAAGCATTGGAAAATCGCGGAATGTTCACTGTCCACAGGAAGAATTTGCACATTGTGTTTTCGAGCATAGTCGGTCACAATTTGTCCAGCTGTAACAAGTGTTTCCTTATTCGCTAAAGCGACCGTTTTTTTCGCTTCGATCGCTTTTAGTGTTGGAATAAGCCCGACGCTCCCAATGACCGCATTCACTACTATCTCGCCTTTATGATAAGCAGCCGTTTCACACAGCCCGTCATGTCCGTATGTAAGCTGACAGTTAGAAGGGATGTTCAAACGAATTTGATCATAAATTTCACGATTTTTGACAGCAACAAGCTCTGGTTTAAATTCATGAACAGCCTTCAATCCAAGTTCGATATTTTCTCCAAATGACATCGCAACTAGCCTGAATGAATCCGGATTTGCTCGAATCACATCGAGAGTTTGCTGCCCAATAGATCCTGTCGCACCCAGCAAAATAATTTTTTTCACATTGTCACCCCTTGTCTACTGATCAATTGGATGAAGAAATATAAAATCGGCATAATAAAAATCAAGCTGTCAAAACGGTCAAGAACTCCCCCGTGGCCTGGAAAAATCGTTCCGGAATCCTTTGTGCCGTAATGGCGTTTAAAAGCGGACTGTACTAAATCCCCCATTTGTCCAACAATAGAAACAATGACGGACACAAAAACGGTTTGAACATATGTCGGTAAAAAATTTGCAAAATAGTGGAAAATTAATCCAACCAAAATTGCCGAGAAAATCCCTCCGAAAAATCCTTCGACTGTTTTATTAGGGCTAATTTCAGCTGATAGTTTTTTCTTTCCGAAGGCTCGGCCGATAAAGTAAGCGCCTGAATCAGTCGCCCAAATCGTTAGCAGAGCAAACAAAAGCTTGTCTAGACCTAACACTCTCATTTCAATAAAAAAATAAAATCCGACTCCCACATATATGATCGCAATGAGCGCAAATCCAACGTCATCAAAAGAAAATTGGTTTTTTGAAAACACTGTATAGATCAATAACAGGATCGCGCCAAAAAAAAGAAAGCCAGTTTTACTTATATGTATTTGATGAAGCAAATCAATATAACGGTTTGGGAAAATTAAAATCCATAAAAGGATAAAGCTGAACAAAACTGGAAATGAAAATAAATGAAATCGTTTCATTCTAAATAATTCAAACAATCCAACTGATGCGAGCACATAAATAGCAATTGTCAGCGGAAGTCCGCCAATAATGACAATTGGTACAAATAAGGCTAAAGCACAAATTGCTGTAATGATTCGTGTTTTCATTTTTTTTAGCTCCTTCTATACGCCGCCGAATCTGCGGATTCTCTGCTGATATTCGCGGATTGCCTCCAAAAAATGGTGTTCATTAAAATCCGGCCAGAGCACATCCGTAAACCAAAATTCAGTATAAGCCAGCTGCCAGAGCATAAAGTTGCTTAGCCGAATTTCTCCGCTTGTCCGAATTAACAGGTCAGGATCTTTGAGCTTTTTCGTCATTAAATAGTTGGAAAACAATTGTTCATCTATGTCATCTATATGTAGTTTTCCATCTTCGCGGTCTCTTAATATTTTTTTTACTGCTTCAACAATTTCTGTTCTGCTGCCATAGTTCAACGCAAAATTTAAAATCAGCCCGGTGTTTTGCTTCGTTTCATTCACAGCTTTCTTCACAGCATTTACCGTATAATCGGGGAGCATAGATTGATCGCCGATAACCCGAACTTGCACGTTTTCCTGTATTAATTCCGGCAAAAAAGTCGATAAAAATTCGACCGGAAGGCGCATTAAATAATTAACCTCATCTTTTGGCCTTTTCCAATTTTCTGTTGAAAACGCATATAAGGTCAAAACTTTGATGCCGATATCGCTCGCTAATTTCGTAATTTTTTTAACTACTTTCATTCCTTCCCGATGGCCGGCCATCCTAGGCAGCGATCTTTTTTTCGCCCATCTTCCGTTTCCGTCCATGATGATGGCCACATGTTCCGGTATTTCATTTACTAAAATGTTTTCTTTCGCCACCAAGTTTTTGGAACCTTTGCTGCTCTTTTTTTTATAAGGAAAATTAAACATAAGAATCCTCCACCGAGAATAATATGACATTAAAAAATGTAGCAAATCCTCTTGAACAAAAAAACCCCCTGTGAGAAAAGAGGGTTTTTAGCACATTTCTATTGTACATTCATTTTGTTTAAACTTCCATGATTTCTTTTTCTTTTTCTTTTGTTGCGGAATCAATTTTTTTAATGTATTCGTCCGTCAGTTTTTGTACATCATCTTGAAAACCGCGCAGTTCATCTTCTGTAATGTCGCCCGCTTTTTCTAATTTTTTTAATTCATCATTTGCATCTCTGCGAATGTTTCGCACAGCGACTTTTGCATCCTCTGAATATTTGCGAACTACTTTTGTCAGTTCTTTTCTTCGCTCTTCCGTCAATGGAGGAATGGCAATGCGGATGACGGATCCGTCCGATGTCGGCGTTAATCCAAGATCAGATTTTAAAATCGCTTTTTCAACCTCACCGATTGTCGATTTGTCATAAGGCTGAACAACAAGCAAACGTGCTTCTGGCGTGGAAATCGATGCCAATTGATTTACAGGAGTTGGAACTCCGTAATAGTCGACCTGAATTTTATCAAGCAAAGACGCGTTTGCCCGGCCTGCACGAACACCTGCTAATTCACGTTTGAAAGCTGATAAAGCTTTTTCCATTTTTTCTTTCGCTTGTGAAAGAACTTGTTTAGACATGTTTATTTCCCCCTTACAATTGTTCCAATATTTTCTCCTAAAACAGCACGTTTAATGTTGCCTTCTTCCATAATCGAGAAAACAATTAAAGGAATATTATTGTCCATGCATAATGAAGAAGCTGTTGAATCCATGACAGCCAACCCGTCTTTTAATAAATCTAAATAAGATAACTCATCATATTTTACCGCTGAGGCATCCTTTTTTGGATCTGCGCTATATACACCATCTACATTATTTTTCGCCATTAAAATGACATCTGCTTCGATTTCAGCGGCTCTTAACGCAGCCGTTGTGTCTGTTGAGAAATAAGGATTTCCTGTTCCTGCTGCGAAAATGACTACCCTTTTCTTCTCCAAATGGCGAATGGCTTTTCTTCTTATGTACGGTTCTGCGACTTGTCGCATTTCAATTGAAGTTTGCACTCGGGTAGGAATGCCGAGTCCTTCCAAACTATCTTGTAAAGCTAAAGAATTCATAACAGTCGCCAGCATTCCCATATAGTCTGCTGTTGCCCGATCCATCCCCATCTCGCTGCCGATTTTGCCTCTCCAAATGTTTCCGCCGCCAACAACTACTGCGACTTCTACACCCATTTCAGCAATTTCCTTTACTTGTCTGGCAATTGACTGTATGACGGAAGGATTAATTCCAAAGCCTTGAGCTCCAGCAAGCGCCTCTCCACTTAATTTCAGCACGATACGATGATATTTTGGCGTACTCATATTAACCTCCAAGCTATTTCTTGACGCTATATATAGAAAAGTTGAAACAAAGGGTTTTCAAAAAGAGGGAACACTCGCTTGTGTTCCCTTCTTAACATTTTCATGACTTTTATTTCTTAATTTGATTCATAACTTCTTCAGCAAAATTTTCTTGACGCTTTTCAATTCCTTCTCCAACTTCATAGCGAACAAACGCTTTTACGTTTGCGTTTTGTGCTTTGACGAAATCGCGTACTTTTTGATCAGGATTTTTTACAAAATTTTGCTCTAAAAGGCAAATTTCCTCAAAAAATTTGCCGAGGCGGCCTTCAACCATTTTTTCTACAATGTTTGCAGGTTTTCCTTCTTGAAGAGCTTGTTTTTTAAGAACTTCGCGTTCGTGCTCCACTTCAGCCTGAGGAACATCTTCACGAGAAATATAACGCGGATTAACCGCTGCAATATGCATTGCTACATCTTTTGCAGCAGATTCATCATTTGTGCCTTCAAGCACCGTTAATACTGCAATGCGTCCGCCCATGTGCAAGTAAGCGCCGAAGACATCTTGATCATTTTTCTCGACAACTTCAAAACGGCGTAATGTAATGTTTTCGCCAATTTTAGCAATAGCAGCATGGATGTATTCTTCCACTGTTGAACCGTTTTCCATTTTGGAAGCCAATGCGTCTTTTAAATCAGCTGGTTTGCTTGCCAGCAAGTGTTTAGCCAAATCTTCAATTAATTGTTTAAAAGAATCATTTTTGGCAACGAAGTCTGTTTCGGAATTCACTTCCAAAATAACAGCTGTATTGCCGTCAGTTTTGATTAATGTCAAGCCTTCTGCAGCGATTCGGTCAGCTTTTTTCGCAGCTTTCGCTATGCCTTTTTCACGAAGATAATCTATTGCTTTGTCCATATCACCATTTGTTTCAGTCAATGCCTTTTTGCAGTCCATCATGCCTGCACCGGTTTTTTCCCGAAGCTCTTTTACCATTTGAGCAGTAATTGCCATAAAAGTTCCTCCTTCAATTCGTATGCTTAAAAAAGGTGATAAAAGGCTAAAATCCCCTCTTATCACCTTTTGTCATTTAGGCAGTTGTAGTTTCTTCGCCTTGTTTGCCTTCTAAAACAGCATCTGCTATTTTGGAAGTTAACAATTTGACGGCGCGGATTGCATCATCATTTGCAGGGATTACATAATCGATCTCATCCGGATCGCAGTTTGTGTCAACGATGCCGATAATCGGAATATTTAATTTGCGAGCTTCCGATACAGCGATGCGCTCTTTGCGAGGATCGATAATATAAACAGCATCAGGCAGCTGTTTCATTTCCTTAATGCCGCCTAAAAATTTCTCAAGGCGTTCCAATTCTTTTTTCAAACGAACTACTTCTTTTTTCGGCAATACATCAAATGTGCCGTCTTCTTGCATTTTTTCAATTTCTTTTAAACGAGCAATTCGTTTTTGAATTGTAGCAAAGTTCGTTAATGTTCCTCCCAGCCAGCGCTGATTGACGTAAAACATTCCTGCGCGTTCTGCTTCTTCTTTAACAGATTCCTGCGCCTGCTTCTTCGTACCAACGAATAAAATGTTGCCTCCATTTGCAGCTAACTCTCTTGCAAATTGATACGCTTCCTCAACTTTTTTTACTGTTTTTTGAAGGTCAATGATGTAAATTCCGTTCCGTTCAGTGAAAATATAGCGTTTCATTTTCGGATTCCAACGGCGTGTTTGATGACCGAAATGAACACCAGCTTCTAATAATTGTTTCATTGAAATAACTGACATTTTCATTCCTCCTAATGGTTTTTCATCCTCCGCCCGCTTCATTTTTAAGCATGACTGCACAAAACAGCACCGATGCTTAAATCAACAGACGTGTGTATTAGCACCAAAAACAAATATAACATATGGAAGTTTGGCAATCAAGAAAGAATTCAATCGTTTTGTTGAAATTTCATGACGAGTTCAATTTCTGTTTTGCCGACATGTAATGTTTGTGCGATTTCGTCTATAGTATATCCTTTCTCTAATAATTGGAATACTTGTTTATGCAAATTTTTTCTTTTATCTTTAGGCTCTTCTATAAGCTCTGCATCCTTGTCGATAGGCTCTGCATCCGCGCTCGCATCTTTCTGGATTGTGCTCACTTCCACCTTGTCTTCCAGCTGCGCAACTAATTTTTCGAGATCAAAAGAACCGGGCTTGGCGCTGTTTTGCTCGAGCTGTTCAAGAAATTGTTTGTTTTCTTCTTTTAATTCCAATAAAAACATCGCGAGCGAATCTTCTGCTTCTTTTAATAATTGTTCCTGCTTTTCTTCTATTTTTTTTACATTTTGATAGCGTGTATAAAGGAGAATGATAAAGTAAAACGAAACGATGTGCAAAACAAAGCTCAGTAAAAGAAATACCGCCATGTTTCAACCTCATTTAATTGTATTCTTTTTAAGATAAAAGCTTAACGAGCGTTCCTTTTAATTTATATAATGCTTTCGAATGAATTTGCGAAATTCTCGAAGTGGACAAATTCAGCACGTTTCCTATCTCTGTTAATGTCAGCTCTTCTTTATAAAACAAGCTTAATACGAGCTGCTCCTTATCGTTTAATTGTGAGATCAATTTTGTTAAATGCTCAAATAATTCCTCTTTTAACAGATGCTCTTCCGGAGTTAATGTTTTATCATCCTTAAGGACAATGTTCATCTGTTCCCCTTCTTCTTGGTCATGCAATTGTTCATCAATTGACAAGACATTGGCAAAAAAGTTTTCATTGACGACATGAACGACTTCTTCGGGTGTCATACCCAACTCTTCTGCAACTTCATTAGGCGTCACATTGCGATGATATTTTTGCTCCAACCGCTCAATGGCTGCTTCCACTTTTTTTGCTTTTTCCCGAAAACTTCTTGGAAGCCAATCTTCTTTCCTTAGTCCGTCAAGAATGGCTCCGCGTATGCGGAAGGATGCATACGTATCGAATTTTAAATCTCGTGTAGGGTCAAATTTTTCCAGTGCATCATATAATCCCATCAATCCAAAACTTATTAAATCATCTTTATCGACATTTTTTGGAAGACCCACTGAAATACGACTGACATGATAGCGGACAAGCGGCATATATTTTTTGACGAGCATGTTGCCCGCATCTTGATCACGGTGACGAAACCACTTGTCCCAGTACACCCTTTCATCATTCAGTGTCATCGATTGGACCATTGCCTTTTTCCTCCTTCTAAAATGTCAATCTCCGGCTATATTTGCTTCACTCCAAGATTGACGGTGCGAATCGTCAAAATGAATGAATTCGTATCAAATTCAATGGTTCTTCCATTTTTACCGCCAACATCTTCGCTAACGATAGGGATATTACTGCTCAACAAATGCTGTTTGACCGCTTCAACATTTCTCGGACCTATTCGCATGATTTTGGAAGATGGCCGATGCGGAAACATTTCAGCTCCTCCAGCTATTTTCGCTTTAAAAAACATGATGTTTCCTCCATAGTTTTTTAAAAGACGAATTAATTCTGTTACAGCCGTATCCGCATATTTTGCACAATTTAAAGGCTCCTTGTTTGAAAGCGAAGAATCAGGCAGCATTATATGAGCAAGTCCTGCCAATTTATTTACATCATCATAGATGACGAGTCCGACGCAAGATCCTAATCCAGTTGTTCGAATTTTCCACGGAGCTTTCACAACATTCATTTCCGAAATACCGACTTTTACAACATTTTCAAAATGCCCCATTTCACTAAACCTCTAATATGTCAAAAATTTTTTTATATGACTGTGAGTCGGGCAGAAAGAAAATATGCCCTCTTATTAATTCGGAATCTTGATGCCCTTCTTCTTTTATAACAGCATCGATGACAAGTGCTTCATCACTTTCAAGCGAAAGCTCGATCAGAGCATGACTGATAATCGCGCCGAACATATCACATTGGATGGCAGGAACGGACGGATTAACCATCAAATTGGTCATGTTCGATAAAACAGATAAATAGGATCCAATCAGGATGTTGCCGAGCTCCTGCAAAACAGAGCATTCCATTTCTTTCATAGTTGAAGCATCCTGAAGAACATAATCATTCATTAATGCTTTTGCATATTTTTTAGCCTGCGGGATCGGCAAAATGAAAAACATCGATCCAGTTATATCCTCTTGAATGCGGATGTATACAGCCGTAACCTCTGTTTCCGCACCGCCTGCTAAATCCATCACATCGTTAAAAGAGGCGACATAAACGTTCGGAACTTTCATTTCAATTTTTTTATTAAGAAGTTGGGACAGACTCGTTGCGGCATTTCCCGCTCCGATATTGGCAATTTCCTTTAATATATCGATCCTTTTGTTTGATAAATCAAACAACTTGCTCATGCTCTATTACCCTCTGATTTTCTTTGCTCAGCACTTTTTCAAGGTCAAGGAGCATAATCAGCCGTTTATCCAATTTTGTAATTCCTTTTATAAACTCGGTTTCTACTTGTTCGATGACGCTTGGAGCAGGTTCAATACTGTCTTCAGATATATCGACGACATCATTGGCAGAATCAACAATCAATCCAACTTCCATTTCATTTTGAACAGCTATAATCACTCTCGTCTGATCTGTTATTTCTTTTTCCGGCATATTCAATCTTTTTCTTAAATCTATGATCGGAGTGACAACACCGCGCAAATTGATGACTCCTTTTATATAGTCAGCTGTTTTCGGAACGCGGGTGATATGGTCAACTTTTTCAATCGATTTCACATTTTGTACAAAAACCCCGTATTCTTTGTCTTGCAGCTGAAAAACTATGACCTTCTGTTCATTAAATACACTATTTGCCATTCTCATCTTCCCCTTCCATCAAGCATTACTGGATTAATGCATTACAATCAACGATCAATGCAACTTGACCGTCTCCTAAAATTGTGGCACCTGAGATGGCGAATACATTTGTCAAATATTGTCCTAACGATTTCAAAACAATCTCTTGCTGACCGATGAAGGAATCGACAACTAAACCAGCCATTTTATCTCCTTTTTTGACAACGACGATTGAAACATAATCTTGGTCATCCTCGGCGTCCACTTCAAAAATTTCTTTTAAAAACACTAGAGGTACAATTTTTCCGCGATAATCAATCACCTTGTTTTGATGTGTCTGTAAAATATCTTCTTTTTTAATAACAAGGGATTCAATGATAGACGAAATCGGAATACCGTATTTTTCATTTCCAACTTCAATGAGCATGGCGGAAATAATCGTTAATGTCAGCGGGAGCTGGATCGAGAATAAAGATCCTTTTCCTTCTTCCGACTCGATGGTGATGCTTCCTCCGAGCGATTCGATTGTATTTTTCACTACATCAAGCCCTACACCCCGTCCAGAGACATCTGAAATTTTTTCAGCCGTTGAAAAGCCTGATGCGAAAATGAGTTCATGAATTTGTTTTTCCGTTAATGTTTCGCTTGCCTCTTTTGTAACGATTCCCCGCTCAATAGCTTTTTGCAATACCTTTTTCTGATTGATTCCTGCACCGTCGTCTTCGATTTCGATAAAGACATGATTTCCGCTGTGATATGCGCTGAGCCGCAGCGTTCCTTCTTCTTTTTTGCCATATTTCAGGCGGGTTTCAGGCGTTTCAATCCCATGGTCGATCGCATTTCGGATTAGATGCACAAGCGGATCGCCAATTTCATCAATGACGGTCCGATCCAATTCGGTTTCAGCGCCAGTGACAACTAAATTGATTTTTTTATTTAAATCGCGGGCGAGATTTCTCACCATTCTCGGGAAGCGGTTAAAAACGGTTTCGATTGGAATCATGCGCATATTTAAAATAATGTTTTGCAAATCAGCTGAAACTCTGGACATTTTCTCAACCGTTTCTTTCAGCTCCGAGTGATTTAATTCTTTTGATATTTGCTCTAAACGCCCTTTGTCGATGACTAATTCTTCAAACAAGTTCATTAAAATATCGAGGCGCTCAATGTTGACGCGGATCGTCTTTTGCTGGTTTTTCTTCTGTTTTTGGCTAGTGTCTTTCGAGCTGTCCTTCTGCTGACGGCTTTGCTTGCTGGAAACAGTAGTTTGTTTGCTAGCAGCAGTTTGTTGGCTGGAATTAGATTGTATGCTGGAAACAGACTGCTGTACTCTTTCAGTACTTGGCTTTTCTACATTCACTTTTTCAACTAGTACTTCTTCAACCTCTGAAATTTTCAATAGGCTGTTCCGGATAAAGTCCTTATCTTCCTTCGTAATGTAGGCAACCGAAAAATTGTTGTCAAACTTTTCTTCTTCGAGTAAATCAACAGAAGGCGATGATTTGACCACTTCCCCGTGCTTCTCAAGCAATTCAAAAACCATAAATGCTCTCGCTGCTTTTAAGATGCAGTCTTCTCGAAGCCGAATGTTGATTTCGTATACTTGAAATCCTTGTTCAATTGATTGAAGAATGACCGTCCTGTCATATTCATCAAACTTCAGTTTTTTCACATCCTGCACTTGTTCTCTTGATGTTTCATTTTCAGCTGTCTCATCTTCAATTTGTTCTCCGCTTTCAATCGCTTGCAGTTTTTTCACAATGGCCGAAACATCTTTTTTGCCGTCTCCTCCATCCGCAATCGATAAAACAATTTCCTCCAAATTCTCCAATGCTTCAAAAAGGACATCCATAATTTCAGGCGTTACTTCTAATTTTTGATTGCGAATGGCGTCAAACACATTTTCTATTTTATGTGTTAAATCGGCTAAATCTTCAAACCCCATCGTTGCGCCCATTCCTTTTAATGTATGGGCGGAGCGAAAAATTTCGTTCACAATTCCTAAATCATCCGGATTTTGTTCAAGCTCCAAAAGCTTTTCGTTGCACGACTGCAAATGTTCTTTACTTTCTTCAATAAAAATGTCCAAATATTGATTCATTTCCATGGCAGCACACTCCTTGGATTTAGATCAGCTTTTGAATTAAATACGGAATTTCCATTAAATCTTCCACGTAATCAACCACATTCGCTTGGATGGCGGATTTTGGCATCCCAAATATAATGGAGGTTTTTTCGGACTGTGCGATCCCTGTCGCATCTGTCCTTTCTTTTAATGCTTTCAATCCTTTTGTCCCGTCAGAACCCATTCCCGTTAAAATACAAGCAATCGTTTGATAATATTTTAAATTCGATAAAGATTCAAACAGTACATCTACTGAAGGTCTGTGCCCTCTCTTTTTTTCCGATTGATCCAGTTCAATGAATAAATTCCCTTGTTTTTCTATTACTTTCATATGGCTGCCTCCAGGCGCTATGTATGCTACCCCATTTCTGACGATTTCTTGATGCTCGCCTTCTTTTACTTCGATGTTTGACATTTCATTTAATCGTTCAGCCAACGATTTTGTAAATCCTGGCGGCATATGCTGTACGATGAAAATCGGCGAATTCAGGTTTTTCGGGAAGCATGGAACGATTTTTTGAAGGGTGCTCGGTCCGCCAGTAGAAGTTCCAATGGCAATTAAAGATTTTTTTCGCTGTCGATGGCTCTTTTCTTTCATCATCTCCTTTCGAGGAAATGTGTCGATCTCTTTTTTTAACATCTGAACTTTTTCTTTTGCCCGTTTTGCTGCTAGAACTTTTGCAATTAATTCTTCTTTCACTTTAAATATGTCAAGAGATATGGAGCCGGAAGGTTTCGGGATAAAATCAAACGCTCCGAAAGCTAAAGATTTTATCGTGTTTTCGGCTCCTTCTTTCGTCGAACTTGAAAGCATAATGACTGGCCTTGGAAACTTGTCCATGATAATCTGCAAAGTATCAAGCCCGTTTAAAACCGGCATTTCAATATCTAGCGTCACAACATCAGGATCAAGCTCTGCGATCTTTTCAATTCCTTCTTTTCCATTTTTAGCTGTGCCAATCACATCGATGGAAGGACTCTCTAAAAGCAAATCGGAAATCAACTTTCTCATAAATGCCGAATCATCAATAACCAAAACCTTTACACGACTCAAAAACATCACCTACTTGAAAACAAAGATCTAAGAGAATGAATAAATCCTTTTCTTTTTATTTTACCATTTAAGTACATCTCTGTTATATTTTCTAGTGCTTTCGATATAGGAGCATTCGGAAAACGCAAAATAAACGGAATTTGTTCCATGACTGATTTCTGCACATGATCATCCTCCGGCAAACTGCCGAGCAAATCAATTGTTTTATGTAAAAAACGCTCTGCAGTGGTTCTAATTTTTTCCCATGTTTCTTTCGCTTCAATGTTTTTCTTGAATCGATTGACAACTACTTTCATCACCTTTTCTTGATCGAACTGGTGAATGAGCTTTATCGCACTGTAGGCGTCCATAATCGATGTCGGTTCAGGCGTCGTAATGACGATAATTTCGTCCACTGCAAGCAAAAATTTCAAGCTGTCTTTCGAAATTCCTGCCCCCATATCAAATAAGATGGTGTCGTATTTCTCTATTATTCTTTCAAGCTCGTAAAGAAAAAATTGAAACTCTGCTTCATCGATTGTGACAATATTGGAAAGGCTCATTCCTCCTGACAAATACTGCAAATTTAAAGGACCTTTTTTGATAATTTGTTCAATTCCAATGCGGTTTTTCAGCAAATCGACAATTGATCTTTCTTGATACTGCTGTCCCAGCAAAAGATCGATGTTTGCCATCCCAATATCGCAATCTACCAGCAGCACACGGTCGTTTCGTTTTTTGATCAAGTTTAAAGCGAAATTTAAAACGAAATTCGATTTGCCGACTCCCCCTTTTCCGCTAATCACAGCCACTGTTTTTGCATGACGGTTAGGCGGAGAGTCTTTTATCACCGCATATTTGTTTTGTTGAATAATCTTTCTGAGTTGTTCTGCTTGATCCATATCCTGCTACCCCATTAAATATTGAATAAAAGTTTCATGATCCAGCTTATGAATGTCGTCTGGAACATCTTGACCGTCAGTCATATATCCGGCACCAATCTTTGTTTTGTAGACGATGTTATACATAGCTCCATAAGAGGAGGTTTCGTCATGTTTAGTAAAAATAAATTGATGAATCGGCAAATGAGAAAATTGGTTATAAACTTTTTCCATATCTTCAAATTTTGAAGTTAAAGAAAATACTAAAAATGTTTCCATTTCATCCTGAAAGTCAATGGTTTCGCTTAAATCTTGCACATATTGCTGTTCAAGGAAGTTCCGGCCCGCTGTGTCAATAAAAACGATGTCGCAGTCATTCAGCTTCTTTTTCCCTTCCTGAAAATCAAATGAGTTATAACAAACTTCAAGCGGGGCATTTAAAATTTCGGCATATGTTTTTAATTGATCGATCGCAGCAATTCGATAAGTGTCCGTCGTAAGAAATCCGATTTTTTTCTTGTAATTTATTTTGCAGATTGCGGCAAGCTTTGCCAATGTCGTCGTTTTTCCAACACCGGTTGGTCCTACAACATTCACAAATTTTTTTGAAAAAGTAATGCCGTGAAAAGGAATGTCCGAAATTCTCTTTTTTAACTCTTTCTTCAATTGAAATTCCAGCTGTTCGTTTGTCAGCTTTTTTTGATGAATCAAATACGTTTCCAGTATAGATGCGATCACATCCTGTTTAATCGGCTGCAGCAAACCTAACGAATCAATTTTTTGTTCGATCTCTTTTAGGTCAGGATGAATAACAGTACTGTTTACGGACATGGATTGAACGAGATCCTTCAGTTTTTTTATTTCATTCAGTACAGGAGACATCTCTAATTGTTGGTCCGTTTGATGTTCTATTTTTTCTTTTTGGAACCCGCTGATCATTTCATCTTCTTCGTCAATGCCCGCCACCACTTCAATCATTTTTTTCTTAAACATTCCTAGAAATCCACCAGTATAGACGACTTTCGAATTGAGGATGACAGCATTTTGACCGAGTTGGCTGCGAATCGTCTTCATCGCCTCTTGCATAGTATGGGCTTTGAATTTTTTAATCTTCATTAAATATTCACCACTCCGACACTTTGTACTTCAATGTTTGATTCAAGTTCGTTGTATGACAATACGGGTACATCAGGCAAATATCGCTCGATCAGCTGCCGTGCATACATTCTAACAGAAGGCGAGCAGAGCAAGATTGGCGTTTGCTCTTCCATTGCCAGCTGTTCCACATTTTTTGCAATGGCTTCGACAATCCTTTGTGATACATGCGGCTCCAATGACAAAAAGGTTCCTCGTTCCGTTTGCTGCACGCCATCGGCAATGGCTTTTTCTACTTGAGCGGAGAGAGTAATGACTTTCAATGTCTCCCCTTCTTTTGCATACTGGCTTGTAATTTGTTTTGCCAGCGACTGTCTTACATATTCAGCTAAAATTTCCGGATCTGTTGTAAATTTGGCATAGTCAGCTAATGTTTCAAAAATAACCGGCAAATTTCGAATAGAAATTTTTTCTTTAAGCAGTTTCGCCAAAACTTTTTGAATATCTCCTATAGAAAGTGGATTCGGCGTAACTTCTTCCACTAATATCGGGTATGTTTCTTTTAAATGATCGACAAGCTGTTTTGTTTCGTGTCGTCCAAGCAATTCATGAGCATGCCTCCGGATCGTTTCCGTAATGTGAGTAGAAACAACGCTAGGAGGATCGACGACCGTATATCCTGCCAATTCAGCTTGTTCTTTTAAATGTTCGCTGATCCATTTTGCAGGAAGTCCAAACGAAGGCTCAATTGTGTCAATCCCTTCAATCGAATCATTATCCATTCCTGGCGCCATCGCCAAATAATGATCGAGCATAATTTCACCTTTCGCCGCTTCGTTTCCTTTAATTTTTAATCTGTATTCATTCGGCTTTAATTGGATATTATCCCGTATTCGGACGACAGGAATGACAAGGCCCAATTCTACGGCAAGCTGCCTTCTGATCATTACGATCCGATCCAACAGGTCTCCCCCTTGTCCGCTATCAGCAAGAGGAATTAAACCATATCCGAATTCAAATTCAATTGGATCCATCGATAACAGATTCATCACTTGCTCCGGACTTTTCGCTTCGTTCATTTCCACTTCTTCTTCAACAATCTCTTCGTCTTTTTCAATTTGTTTCTTCGTACGATTCATCGCAAATGCTAAGAAAGCAAACATGAGAGCGATCGGAGTTGTTACGATCGGACCAATCGGAGTAACAATACCTAAAATAAAGATGATTCCTGCGGTAACATACAGCAGCTTTGGAAATGCTAAAAGCTGGTTCGTAATGTCTTGTCCTAAATTTCCGTCAGAAGCAGCTCTCGTGACAACAATCCCTGTTGCCGTTGAGATTAATAAAGCTGGAATTTGGCTGACTAATCCATCTCCAACTGTAAGAAGCGTGAATTTTGAAACAGCTTCTTGAAAAGAAAGCCCCTGCTGGATCATGCCGATGATAATTCCGAAAATAATATTGATCAGCACAATTATGACACCAGCAATCGCATCTCCTTTTACAAATTTGCTTGCTCCGTCCATTGCGCCATAAAAATCTGCTTCTCTTGCAATCGTTTCTCTCCGTTTTTTTGCCTCGTCTTCCGAGATGATTCCCGCATTCAAGTCTGCATCAATACTCATCTGCTTACCGGGCATGGCATCAAGCGTAAAGCGGGCTGCCACTTCTGCTACCCGTTCAGATCCTTTTGTAATGACAACAAATTGAATAATAACTAAAATGATAAATACGACAAAACCAACAAGGATATTTCCACCGACAACAAAAGTTCCAAACGTTTCCACGACTGTTCCCGCTTCTCCATTAGCTAAAATCGAACGCGTTGTGGAAACGTTTAAGCCGAGTCGATATAACGTTAACAAAAGCAAAAGAGAAGGAAAGATTGAAAATTGTAAAGGCTTTTCAATGTTCATGGATGTAAGGAGGACGAGCAAGGCAAGAGATATATTAATGATAATCAATATGCTCAGCAGCCATGAAGGCAGCGGGATGATAAGCATGGCAACAATTAAAATGACAGCTACTATAACCGATAAATCTCTTGCTGACATGATACTTCCTCCTAGCAAAATTGTTACACTTTTTGTTTTTGACGATAAACATAAGCTAAAATTTCAGCCACAGCCTTAAAAAATTGTTCAGGAATCATCTCGCCAATTTCCACTTGGTCATACAAGGAACGAGCGAGCTGCCTGTTTTCGACTGTTATGATTTCATGGGCTTTGGCAATTTGCTTGATCTTTTGCGCGACAAAATCTGTTCCTTTTGCAACTACGACAGGTGCATCGTGTTCCTTTTCATCATACTTTAAGGCAACTGCATAATGAGTAGGGTTCGTAATGACGACATCAGCTTTCGGAATTTCCTGCATCATCCTTCTCATCGCCATTTCCCTTTGTTTCTGTTTAATTCTCGATCTAATTAACGGGTCGCCTTCCATTTTTTTGTACTCATCTTTTACTTCCTGCTTAGACATGCGAATGTTTTTTTCGAAATCCCATCTTTGATACAAGTAATCTAGCAATGCGATGAACAAAAGCGCACCTGAAGCATATAGTCCTATCTGCACCGCCAGCTTTGAAATTGAAGCAAAAGCTCGTTCAAGCGGCATTTGCGGAAGTCGCAAAATCTCCTGCCAATTGAAATAAATATACGCAAAGGTTACCCCGCCGATAAAGAAAACTTTTAAGATCGATTTCAAAAGCTCGACAATTGCCCGAATGGAATATATGCGTTTAAATCCTTCAATCGGATTCAGTTTATTTAATTTCATTTTCAACGGTTCAGTTGTAAAAAGAAATCCAACTTGAATATAATTACTGAAAACTCCAGCAACGAAGGCTGCTATCATGAATGGAGCGGTAATTTGAGCGCCTTCCAATACATATTTATTAAAGATTGAATGCACATTTTCTTCTGTGATATCCGTCAACAAATAATCTTCAAAAGTAGAATGGAACATGTTTAAAATATTATCAATCACCGTTTTCCCGAAAAACAGCAATGACAGAAAAACTAAAAACATGGTGATGGCTGTGTTCAAATCGGGACTCTTGGCAACCTGCCCTTTTTTCCTGACATCCTGCCGCTTTCTCGGAGTCGCTTTTTCCGTTTTTTCTCCGGCAAAATATTGCAAATCTAACGGTAAATAATTCATGCGCCATCACCTAATAAATTCATTAAGGTTCTCATCACATCGAACATGTATTGGAAAAGCCCCTGAATCAGCATAAATATAATGCCTAAAACGAGCACCATCATCAGAAAGCTGACGCCAATTTTAATGGCAAACCCAATGACAAATACATTCATTTGCGGAACTGTCCGGGCAACAATCCCTAGAGCAAGGTCAACTAAAAAGAGCGAAGCGACTATCGGAAGCGCCATTTGAAATGCTACGAGAAACATTTTGCTGAACGCCTTCAAAACTTGTTCGGCAACAGCTCCATCAGAAATCGGAATAAAATATTGATCCGGAGGGATTACTTGAAAACTGTATACAATCCCGTTAATCAGCATATGGTGCCCGTTTAGGCTCAGCATGAGCAATAGGGCAAAAGAATAAAGAAATTGTCCAATTAACGGCGTTTGAACTCCTGTCTGCGGATCAATAATATTCGCGATGATAAACCCCATTTGAAAATCGATTAAGCTTCCTGCAATGTGGACAGCTGACATGATGATATATGCGATCAGACCAATGAATAGTCCGATTAAAACTTCTTTTATTATCAGCGGGTAGAAATTCGCATCTAAGTCAACCTTTCCCTCATCGATCGTCATGACGATGATAAGGGAAAGGAAAAAAGACATGCCAATTTTAAACCGCATCGGAATATTCCGATATGAAAATAATGGAAGTGTTGCAATAAAAGCTGTTATTCTTGTAAACACAAGCAAAAAAAGCGGATAATACTCCAGCATCATCATTCAACTCATCCAACAAATTGATTGAGATTGCTGAAAATATTATGTGTATACGACAAAATGACAGATAGCATCCATGGGCCAAAAATAATCAATCCGACCAAAACAGCCACAATTTTTGGTATGAACGCCAATGTCTGTTCCTGTATTTGTGTCGTTGCTTGAAAGATGCTGACAATTAAGCCGACAACAAGCGATATTAAAAGAAGTGGCCCACTGATCATTAAAGTTGTATAAACCGCTTTTTCTGCTATGGAAAGGATCATTTCGGTACTCATTGGCTCACCTACTTATTTTAAAAACTTTGCAGCAATGATTTGACAACTAAGTACCAGCCGTCCACGAGCACAAACAGCAATATTTTAAAAGGCAATGATATCATGACAGGAGGAAGCATCATCATTCCCATTGACATGAGGACACTTGATACAACCATGTCAATGATTAAAAAAGGAATAAAGATCATAAAACCTATTTGAAACGCTGTTTTTAATTCGCTGATGGCAAATGCAGGCACTAAAGCCACGAGCGGAATATCGTCAATCGTCTCAGGATTTTCAATATTGGCGTAATTCAAAAACAAAGCTAAATCTTTTTGTCTCGTATGTTTGCTCATAAATTCCTTTATCGGCTTTTCCGCCTGTTCATACGCTTCCTCAATGGTTATTTCATTGTTGAACAAAGGATTCAAAGCTTTTTCATGTATTTCTTGAAAAGTCGGTCCCATTATAAAAAAGGTTAAAAAAAGTGCAAGGCCGATGAGCACTTGGTTGGGCGGCATTTGCTGGGTAGCAAGCGAAGTTCGCACAAACGATAACACGATGACGATGCGCGTAAAGCAAGTCATTAAAATCAATATCCCTGGTGCAATTGACAAAACGGTGAGCAGAAGCAAAAGCTTCACAGTCGTCGCAACATTTTCCGGATCATTTTGATTAAAATAGCTAAAGAACTCACTCATTTTTTTGATCCTTTCTGCCGAAGACGCTGCATCTGTTCACGTCTTTCTTTTAATAGTGATTCCAGCTCTTTTTTGAAGGAAGTCTTCTCGCTACCCTTTTGTTTATGATTATTTAGAATGAAGCGCATCATATTTTGTTCAAAAGCATTGTTGCCGGGCTCTTTCTGCATGTCGATAATTTTCTTATATTCCTCTTCATCATTAATTTCTTGTAATAGTTCAATCGTATCCCCGACGCCAACGATTAGAATGCGATTCCCCACCTTCACCAGCTGGATGGACTTGTTTTGTCCTAAGGAAATGCCGCCGAGATTTTGTAAGTATTTAGTTTCTTGCGGAAGCTTCATTTTTTTGTTTAAAAATTTTAATAAAAAGATTAAGAGACCTAAAACAAGAATAAGTGTAAAAATCATTTTCAAAACATCGAATACTGATAAGGAGGTGCTGTTGCCACCATCTTCAACCAATTCGTTCGTCGCTTTCTCTTCTTTTTTTTCATCCTGTTGATCGGATGTCTGCTGTTTTAAATATTCCTCTACGGTGGGATTTTTCGCGGCTGCATGCACGAAATCGGCGTTTATTGGAACATAAAAAAACAACAGCCATAAACAGCACAAATATGTAATACGTCGTTTCAATGCAAATGCTCCTTATCCCAATGTCTTTTGAATAGCTTCCAGTACACGATCGGCCTGAAAAGGTTTCACAATAAAATCTTTGGCACCAGCTTGAATAGCATCGATTACCATTGCCTGCTGTCCCATCGCTGAACACATGACAACTTTTGCATTTGGATTAATTTTGCGTATTTCCCTTAAAGCAGTGATGCCATCCATTTCAGGCATTGTAATATCCATCGTGACTAAATCAGGCTGCAATTCTTTAAATTTTTCGACTGCCTGCGCACCATCTGCAGCCTCTCCTACTACTTCATATCCATTTTTTGTCAATATATCTTTGATCATCATTCTCATAAATGCTGCATCATCAACGACTAAAATCCTTTTTGACATTTTGCTCCTCACTCCTATCAACTATTTTAGATTCATTATCCGATCTGCTTGACTCATGATATCCGTTACGCGAACACCGAAATTTTCGTCGATGACAACTACTTCACCTTTTGCTACCTTTTTGCTGTTTATGAATATGTCGACTGGCTCCCCGGCCAGCTTATCAAGCTCGATAATGGATCCTTTAGACAATTCCAAAATTTGTTTGATGGATCTTTTTGTTCTTCCAAGCTCAACCGTTACATTTAAAGGAATGTCGAGCAGCAGCTCCAAATTGTGCGTGTCTACAGATTGATTCGTTTGTTCATCAAATGTCGCAAATTCAACAGGTTTAACTTCAACAGGCTGAGCTTTTTCCTTCTCGCTTTTTTCTATATGCAGCTGTTGATTTTCTCGCGCTTCTTCAGGTTCTGTTTGCACGTTATTTGATGCCTCTTTACTCGCTTTATTCATTAATTCAACAACGAGCTGTTTAGCAAAATCAAGGGGTAAGAGCTGCATAATATTCGAATCAATTAAATTGCCGACAGTTAATCGGAAGGATACCTTCACAAGCAGTTCATCATCAGGAATAGCATCGGTTCCTTCCCCTTCTTTAACATTCAATAATTCGAGGCGAGGCGGTGAAATATCTATTTTTTTATTTAAAACGGTTGACATTGATGTGGAAGCAGATCCCATCATTTGATTCATCGCTTCCTGGACAGCACTTAATTGAATTTCCCCCAATTCGTCCGGGTTGGAACCATCCCCGCCAATCATTAAATCAGCAATGACAGCAGCATCGCTTTGTTTAATTACAAGCAGATTGCTGCCGGACAGCCCTTCTGTAAAAACTACTTCTATTGCTACGTATGGATGTGGAAACTCCTTTGCCAGTTCTTGCTTATTAATAATTGACACGCTCGGAGTAGTGATTTCTACTTTTTGATTAAGCAAGGATGATAAAGCGGTAGCAGAACTGCCAAAAGAAATATTTCCTATCTCCCCAATCGTATCTTTTTCAATATCATTCAATAGATTGTCAGTTTCAGTTGATTCTTGATTTCCCCCTTTTAATAGAGAATCGATTTCCTCTTGTGACAACATGTTATCAGTCATCAGCTTCGTCACCTCTCTCTATGTGGCCTAATATTTGAACGGCCAGCTTCTTGTTCTTTTTGCCAGGCTGTCCAAAAAATTTAGGGACGTCACCTACTTTAATCACCAACGGGTCGCTGGTCGATTGATCAAGACGGATCATATCCCCCACTCGCATTTCAAGAAACTCTTGAACTGTCACAACGGACGTCCCTAATTCCGCAACCACCGGAACTTCTGCAAGCTTTATCCGGTTTTTGATTACTTCCGTTTCCACAGAGTTTTGGGCTTTCCTTTCTGATTGCATCCAATAATGGACGGAAAGCTTTGGAATAATTGGTTCCAACACAACATGGGGAATACAAAGGTTTATCATTCCGCTCGCTTCTCCCACTTGTGTATTAAGGGAAATAACAACAACTGTGTCATTTGGAGATACCATTTGCAAAAATTGCGGATTTACCTCAAATTCCTGCATGCAAGGCTCAATGTCCAAAATGGTACTCCAAGCTTCACGGTAGTGCTCCAAAGTTTTTTCGAAAATGGATGCAATAATTTTCATTTCAATTTCTGTTAATTGTTCAATCTTATTCATGGAAGCCCCGAAACCGCCCATTAACCGATCCATCATTGCGTACGCAATATTTGGGTTCACTTCCATAATAATTCTTCCATCAAGTGTCCCAAGTTCAAAAACATTTAAAACCGTCATTTTCGGAATGGAACGGACAAACTCTTCATAGGGCAGCTGGTCTACAGACGTGACGGTTATTTGGACATATGTCCGCAATTGCGCAGCAAAATACGTCGTTAAAAGCCTTGCGAAATTTTCATGCACTCGAGTAATGCTGCGAATTTGATCTTTTGAAAAACGAAGAGCACGTTTAAAATCGTAAACTTTTATTTTCTTTGCTTCTTCTTCTTTCTTTAATTCATCAACATTCATTTCACCGGTCGTTAATGCAGATAATAGCGCATCAATTTCACTTTGCGATAAAATTTCATTTGACATAATGAGAACATCACCTCCTTATCCCTTTTTTGTCTATTGAAGGATAAAGGAAGTCGTGTACACTTGTTTCACTTCTCCTTCTTGTAAAAGCGCATCGACCTTCTTTTTAATCGTATCTTTAAAGCGGTCCATTCCAGCTTGCCCTTCCAAATCTTTTGCTTCCATATTTGCCAGTTCGGTTATAATAATATCTTTTATTTGAAATTCTCTCTTTTCTAATTCTTCTCTCGCTTTTTTGTCAGATGCTTCAATTTTGAAAGAAAGTCTTACAATATTTTTACTTTTTAAGTTTGTCGTAATTTCAGGAACATCAAATGACGATTCCACCACCTCGTCGATGGAGCGGTTTTTCGCTTCTACCGGATCCTTCGTAAAAAATTCCATGACGACAAACGTAGTCAGTGCAGCAATTCCAACGGTTGAAATGACGATTAATAATGCAGTTATAAATTTTTTACTCATTTTCTTGTCCCCCGAAATAGAAAGCTTTCCCAAAACCAAATTGTTTATAAAGCTCATTGATTTTTGTTACTACTTCCGTCTGTGAATCTTTTACTATATATTTTTTGCCGGATATTAACGTAATAGTCGTATCAGGAAACGATTCAATCCGTTCGATTAACAACACATTCAGATAAAAAGCTTCGCCATTCAGTTTTGTTAATTTGATCACGTTTCAAGCTCCCCCGTTCTTCCTATTAACGTTTTAAGCCAAGGAGCTCCTGCAAAATTTCGTCAGAAGTTGTGATGATTTTCGTATTTGATTGAAAACCTCTTTGTGCCACAATCATTTCCGTAAATTCTTCCGCCAAGTCCACATTGGACATTTCTAGTGAACTATTAATCAATGAGCCTGCTCCATCCTCTCCTGGAACGGAAAGTTCGTTAAGCTGCAGCCCATTGCCATTTTTGTCGATAGAACCAGAGTTAGGCGTTTCTCTAAAAAGATTGCTTCCGATTTTTTCTAATCCTTCTGGATTTGGAAAGTTCGCAAGCCGGATTTGTCCAGCGACTTTTAACTGACCGTTTCGATCAATAAACGTAACCTTTCCATCAGGCCCGATGCTAAAGCTTTTAGCCGAAAGCGGAATTTGGATGAGACCGGCTTCTCCGCTCAACGAATCCGTCCATTGCGCCTCTTTTAAACTTTCGGCAATATCTTCGTATTTAATGACTGCTTGCCCAACATTGTTAAGGGCAACTTTATAATTCTCAATTGTCCCGATCAACTTCGTCATTAAATCAAGCGTATTCGTGTCAGCACTTGAGCCTAACGGGATAGCTGTTGACGGATTTTGCGGGTAATCCCCAGCTGTAATCGGCAGAATCGGATTCGTGATTGTTGTAATGACGTCAGTATATGGCGGTGTATTGTTAAAATTATTAATAGAATTATTTAATTGTCCGATTGCAGTTTCAAACTGGTCTCGAATATTCCCAAACCCTGACGTTGGGTTTGTAATGGCTGCATTAAACTCTGTCCATATATCAATTAAAGCATTATATGCATTTTGCATAGAGGTGTATAAAGGTGATGGGTTTTGTTGTCCATCTTTTTCCCATAATTCCACCGCATCATTATATGCTTCATAAGCTTCCATCAATGCATTCGCTCTTTTTGAAATGTCTCTCAACGATTCATACATATTTTTATAAGGTGTATTGAAAGACGTGATTTGCTGAAGCGCTGCATTTGCTTTTTGAATTCCTTGATCTGTCGGAGGAATTTTTTCACCTGTTTCGCCAATTAAGTAAAGCCCTTCGCCAGTTACTAAATATCCGTTTGCATCCAAATAAAAGTTTCCAGCGCGGGTGTATGCTAAATCAATAGCTCTATCAATGGCGCCCAAAATTTTATTGTCTCCAAATTGTCCTGCATAATCAATGTTGACTCTCGTTAAATCGGTAATCACTCCGACAGGAAAAAAACCGTCTCCGCTGATCGCTACATCAAGAAGTCTTCCCGTTGATTGAGTTGGTCCAGATGTATGAACAGTGTCGATTGTTCCGATTGCCGCACCCAAACCTACCTGTGCTGGATTTATACCTCCTCGTCCATTTACAGCGGCGCTAGCGCCTGAAATTTGCTGGTTGACTAATTCTTTAAAAGTGACACGTCCTTTTTTGAAGCCGTACGTGTTGACATTCGCGATATTGTTGCCAATGACATCCAATTTTAATTGGAAATTTTTCATTCCGCTAATACCTGAATACATGGAACGCAACATATGAACCTCTCCCTTTCTTTAAAATTTTAATATTATTATCCTTCCTGATCAGATGAATCGTTTTCTCCAGCTTCGGATACTTTCGTAATACTTGAGCTTTCCACTTCATCGCCGTTGGCAAGCGCAATGATGACTGTATCTCCATTCATCCGCACGCTTTTGACAATGCTCTGCTTTTGCTCACCTTCTTTTGAGTATTCTACCGATTTGCCGATGAGCTGCGAATATTTGATGAGTGCATCCGATTTTAAAAAGGCTTCAAGCGATTTATTCATGTTTGTTATTTGTTCCAATGTTGAGAAATTCGCCATTTGAGCAATAAACTCTTTATCTTCCATTGGATTTAGCGGATCCTGATATTGCAATTGGGTAATCAATAACTTCAAAAAATCATCTTTTCCAAGAGTTGACTTAGCTTCCCTTGCTTTGTTTTCTGTATAGGTCGATAACAAATAGCTGTCGATGGAAATTCCGCTCATAAGAACCTCCTATATAATGGCATTTACATACTCTTTTAATTTTTCCATAAAAGTTTGGTCGTTCTGCTGTTCATTTTGATGCTTTTCTTGATCTTCCCCGTTATGTTGCTGCGAATTGCCACGTCCTCTTTTTTCTTGAAAGAAATAATGCTCTTCGTCAAAAATATCAAAGCGGTCAATTTGCAATGTTACATTCGGCAGTGAATGCTTTAACTGCTGAATACTATGCTCTAACAATTCTTTCGCTGATTGAGTCGATGTCTTAATTTTGGCGCTCATTTGGTCGCCATCTTTTATTAATTGAATGGTAATGGTCCCTAAATGCTCCGGAGTGAGCCGTATCGTCAATTTTTGTGCGCCATTGGGAAGCTGGCCAAATCGACTTGTTTTTATTACGTCATTTAACTTTTGAAAAAATTCCTCTTGGACGTCTATACTCAGTTCAGAATCAATTTGCGAAGCCGGATTTTCTGAGCCAAATTTGTTTATGTATGATGTAAGAGTCAACTCAAACGTATCCTTCGTTTGGCCCGTTAGGAAATTTCCAACACTTTTTTGTTCAGCACGGCTCTCTTGTTGAACAAACTCCATTAGAGGATGCGTTCTTGCCAATATTTCCTCACGCTGCACAAATGGTTTCTTATTCGTGTCCATTTGTTGTATAAAATGAAGCGGCTCTGATGTTTCTAGATCATTAGGCAATATGTCAGCTATGGTAGTACTGTGATTCTCATATCGTCCAATCCGAACAGCTGTTAAAATATTTTGAAGCATCGTGCTGCCTAGATCTCCATACTTTCTAGTAATGGTTTCAAAAACTTCGAGCATTCGAATAAACTCGTTCGGCTCATTTCGTTGCAAATAAGCTAAAATAGCAGTGATTTGCTGAAAAAGTACAGTTTTTTCCGGACTTTGCTCCGTATGATCAACATTCAGTTCCATATTGCTCGCAAATGTCAATTCCAACTTTTCAGAAGAAGGTTGGCTGACAGAAGATAAACTGCTGTCTTCTCTCTCCTGTTTGTCTTGAGCGTCTGTTTCCTGATCGTGCAAAATGTCAAGAGAGAGCCAATTTTTGATCGCATCTTGCAACTCTTCTAAGATAGTTGTTTCGATTTCTAATTTTTGCGGTTCATTTCCTTTCACCTGATCGGCTGGCTTCATGTTCACAAGCTGATCAAAAAACGTTTGAAAAGTTGACTCTTCCTTTTTTTCTTCTCCGTTTGTTGATTGTATGTTTCGCGTGTTCAATTGGAAAAACTGCAATTTAATGGCATCCATTTGTTCACCTCCTGTAATATGATCAGAATGTTCATGTAAGTTATTTATTGAGCAGCTGCCTCTTCAGTTGCTGATGGTGCAGATTCGGCTGCTGGTTGTTCAGATTGAGCTGCTGATTGCTCGGATAACAGCTTCGTATATTTGGCAGCGTCTTGGGGAGTCATTTTTTCTAAAATTCTAGCAAGCACGGCTTTTTTTAAAGATGATAGTATGCTGACTGCTTCATCATCAGAAAGCTCTGTAATGATGGCAGCTGCTTTTTTACTTGACATTTCCCCATATACTTTCGCAATATCAACGGCTTGTTGATTTTTTTGCGGATTGGTTTGAGCTGCGTTTTCCAATGAGTTGATTTGCTGTGTCAGCTCTTGTATTTCTTCATCCTTGCTTTTCAGCTGTTCTTGCAGCTGATTGATTGTGCTTTCCTGCTCTTCAATCTTTTGCTTGAGCTCTTCTTGCTCTTTTTCCAGCTGCTCGTTCAGCCTTTCAAGATTTTCTTGCTTCTGACTTCCTTGCGCTAAGTCCGAAATAATCGGAATATTTTGGGCCGGCAGAATGCCGAGAAAAAACATGACGATTACGGCGACAAGCCCAAGACTAAAAAGTGATAAAAATATGGTCAAGAAAGTTTTTAAACCGCCTCGTTTCTTTTCTTTTTTCGCCATCATTTCCACCTAATTTCTATGAAACGAATATGTAATGATTGATATTTCATCCATCATTTTTCCTTCTTCTCGTTTCCTTAGCTCCATAAATTTCTTGTAATCTTTTTCTTTTATTTTTTCATATTGCTTTACTTCTATATGTTTTTGCATCAAAATCGACTGTTTTTCATTCATTGCATTACGAGAATAAATGACAAGCTGCTGGTAATGCTCAATTGTTTTTTCCAAATTTTGAACAAACTGTTGATACTGCTTAATTTCTTGAACGGACATCCCTTTGTTCAATTTTTCTTCTTGAAGCTTTACGAACTCCTCTTTTTGCTTTAAAAATGTATACAGCTTTGTTGCAACTTTTTTAAAATTTTCAACGGAATCTTCATATTCTTTTGATGATTTTCGTTTCTCATTTTCCTTTACATCCAATATTTTTTGGTAGCGGAAATGGTATGTCATGTCTTGTCACCTTCTTCAAGTAGCGAAATTAATTGCTGTACGCTTTCCTCAAATGTTATTTTTTCATTCATATGCTGCTGAAGAAATCCGTTTATTTTCGGATAATAATCCATTGCTTGATCCATTTCTTTTGAAGAGCCTCTTTTATATGCGCCGATCTTAATTAAATCTTCTGACTCGGTATATGTAGAGTACAATGCTTTCAGTTTGTTCGCAGCTTCCAGATGCGCCGGTTCGACAATATGGTTCATAAGGCGGCTGACGCTTTTTAAAATATTAATTGCAGGAAAATGTCCTCTATTCGCCAACTCGCGATCGAGCACAATGTGCCCGTCCAAAATTCCTCTCACAGTATCCGCTATCGGTTCGTTCATATCATCGCCATCAACTAAGACAGTATAAATGGCTGTGATCGAACCCTTTTCATTATTTCCTGTTCTTTCTAAAAGTCGAGGAAGCATGGCGAACACTGAAGGGGTGTATCCTTTTGTCGTCGGTGGTTCCCCAACAGCCAGTCCAATTTCCCTTTGCGCAATCGCTACTCTCGTGACTGAATCCATCATAAACATGACATTATATCCTTTATCTCGAAAATATTCTGCAATCGCCGTTGCAGAATAGGCAGCTTTAATTCTCATTAAAGCCGGCTGATCGGAGGTTGCCGCCACAATAATCGTCCGCTTTAGCCCTTCTTCCCCTAAATCTCTCTCAATAAATTCTCGAACTTCTCTTCCCCTTTCACCTATTAAGGCAATCACATTTATATCTGCTCCTGAGCTTCTTGCGATCATTCCGAGCAAAGTACTTTTTCCAACGCCGCTTCCTGCAAAAATACCTACCCGCTGACCTTTCCCAATCGTTAAAAAACCGTCAATTGCTTTCACACCCACTTCAATTTTTTTGGTGATCGGCGGCCGGGTTAACGGGTTCGGCGGCTCATTTTCAGACAGAATAGTCGTTAAACCTTTTGGAAGATTGGATCCGTCCATTGGATGACCAAATGCATCTAATACTTTTCCGATCAGGCTGATTCCCGATTTTATTTTCAGGGGCGAGCCTGTTGCTTCCACGACACAGCCAGGTGCAATTTGGTTGACCTTTGTAAACGGCATTAATAGAATATTTTCTTCTTTGAATCCGACAACTTCTGCCAGCGTTTTTTCATTTTTTCCTACATGTACATAGCAAACATCGCCGATGGAACATTCAGGTCCGCGTGATTCAATCATGAGTCCGACTACTTTTTTCACTTTTCCATATCTCTTATAAGAGTCCAGCCGATCTATATGGTCGATCAATTGAGCTAGTTTCAATCGCTTCAATCCTCCCTGACAAGATTTAACAGCTTGCTTTTTAATTGCTCCAGCTGTGTATCAATGCTCGCATCAATTTTTCCAAATGGCGATTCCACACAAATTCCGTTTTCAGGCAAATTTATATCCGGAAAAATATAGAGCTCCGTTTTAGTTGTAAATAGTTCCATTAATTCTTCTTTTTGTTCAAGCATAAATTCATATTTGTCAGGGTGAACGTATATTTTGACTTCTGGATATTCCTTTACTTCACAAATCACTTCGCGAACCAATCCAGTAAACAGTTCAGGCTCTCGCTTTAGGTTGGCTGCAATAATTTTTTCCGCTACTTTTACAGCAATTTCAATAATGGTTTCCTCGGAAGCTTCTATTTTTTTCTCATAATCTTTTTTGGAAAGCTGGACTACCTGTCTGGCAGATTCAATCACATTTTCATACTCTTGAAGTCCATCTTTTTTCCCTTTTTCAAAACCGGCTTGATACCCTTCTTTTCTTGCTTCTTCTATTAGGCGCGCTTTTTCTTCCTGCCAAGCTTCCCTTTCTTTTTCGATCTCCTTAAGCAATCGCGTTTTTTCTTCTTCAGCTTTTTCTAAAATTTTCTCTGCTTCCAAATGGGCTGCCTCAAGGAACTGTGAGCGCTGTGTGTTCTCTTCTTGATCGGAAGCGGCGAACTCTTCCTGAATTTGGATCGTTCTGATCGCCAATTTGTGCGGCTTGTGCAATGACCAAGCATGGCCGGATTTTATGACTCTAGACAATGATTTCATCTCCTTGTCCTCGAGCGATCACAATTTCGCCAGCATCCTCTAATCTTCTTATCACTTCAACAATTCTTGATTGCGCTTCTTCTACATCACGAAGCCGAACAGGACCCATGTAATTCATTTCCTCCTTGAATGTTTCCGCCATTCTAGTTGACATATTTTTAAAGACAATTTCTTTCACTTCATCCGACGCAACCTTTAACGCCAGCATGAGATCATTATTATCCACTTCGCGAATGACGCGCTGAATGGCGCGGTTATCCAAGGTAACAATATCTTCAAATACAAACATCCGCTTTTTGATTTCTTCGGCCAGCTCGGGGTCCTGCACTTCTAGTGCTTCCAGTATCGTTCGTTCTGTCGAGCGGTCGACACCGTTTAACACTTCCACTACTGTTTCGATTCCACCCGTTTCTGTGAAATCTTCCGTTACAGTAGAAGAAAGCTTCTTCTCTAAAACTTGTTCAACTTCATTAATTACTTCAGGGGATGTGCGGTCCATAATGGCGATTCTTCTTGCAATATCCGCTTGAACTTCCTGAGGCAAGCTCGATAAAATTTGTCCCGACTGCTTGGCATCCAGATAGGACAAAACTAAAGCGATCGTTTGCGGATGCTCGTTTTGTATAAAGTTTAAAATTTGAGCCGGATCTGCTTTTCTAACAAAATCAAACGGCCGTACTTGAAGAGAAGATGTCAGCCTTCTGATTATTTCACTTGCCTTTTCCCCTCCTAATGCTTTCTCAAGCACCTCTTTCGCATATTGGATCCCCCCTTGGGCAATATAATCTTGCGCAAGGGCGATTTGATGAAACTCTTCAATCACTTCTTCTTTTTTTTGCGAATCCACTTTCCGTACACTCGATATTTCTAATGTAAGCTTTTCAATTTCTTCTTCCGTGAGGTGTTTATAAACGGAAGCAGAAGCTTCCGGACCTAAGGAGATCAATAAAATAGCAGCCTTTTGCCTACCGTTTAACTTTTTCATATGTCATTTCCCCCTAGTCTTCATAGAGCCAAGTGCGCAATAGTTTAGCGAATTCGTCAGGCTTCTCTTTGGCAAGCTCCTCAAGCTTTCTACGCTGCTCATTTGCTTTCGTTTGCTCGACAGATTCTTCTTCTTGCACAGGCTGCGGCACCACTTCTTCTATTTCGTCAAATTCATCATCTTCATACTCATCTTCTTCGTCTCTCCGTCTTTTCCACCACCATAGGAATAACAAGCCAAGAAGCAGAATGCCTGCTCCAATTAACACATAGCCCCAAATTGGGAATGATGATGGCTCCTCCAAATCATCCGCATTTATTTTGCCTGAAAACGGCTGAACAGAAACTACGATTTTATCCTCAATGTCTTGATCCGTTAACGGCTCGGCCTCCGGATCTTCATTGATGCTTGTCCGAACAATTGTTGATAAAATTTGTTCAATATCATCTACACTCTGCTGCGGCAACGAATTTGGATTTTCCGGATTCGGGGGCTCAACCATGACTTGAATGCCCAGATCTCTAATTTTATATGGACTTTCAACAATTTCCCGTTTGATCCGGTTTACCTCATAATTAATTCGGTCTTCAATTTTTTCATATTCTCCTTCTCCGTTTGCACCGGCAGCCTGTTGATATGTATTCGGGACATCTGTTTGACCTGTTCCAGCAACGCCGGCAGCTTGCGCCCCAGTACCTGTGTATGTTTCCGTAATCCGTTCTGCACTGATGGCAATTCCTTCATTGTTCTCCTCATCAACTGGCTCGACTAAGTTTTCTTCCCGCTTTTCCTGGGTAAAATCAATATCAGCTGATACGTTGACAACCACTTTGTCTTGGCCCATCATCGTACCCAGCATTCTTTGCACTTGCCGTTGAATATTTTTTTCAATTTCCGATTTGATTTCAAGCTGGGAAGCAAAATTAGTGCCAGGTGTATCCTCTTGTTTCAAATCATAATAATCAAAATTTTGGTCCATTATAACAATGTTTTCAACAGGTAAATTCGGCACGCTCTTGGAAACAAGGTGATAGAGTGCATTCACTTGCGATTGGTCAAGCTTGTAACCCGGCTCCAAATTTAAAACAATGGAAGCTGATGCTTCTCCTGCGTCCTCGCCGACGAATACCGTTTCTTTAGGTAAATTGACCATCACTTTAGCGTTTTTTACGCCTTCGATTTCTTTAATTAAATTGGCCAGTTCTGTTTGTGTAGCTTTTAATTTTAATACATCAAATTCATTATCTGTCATGCCAAAACCGATATTTTGTCCAAAATACGAATAATCGATATTTCCGCTTTCAGGAATACCTTCAGCAGCAAGCTCCACTTTCAGTGCATTTGCTTCGCTTTCCGGCACTTTAATAGTTGTTCCGTTATCGGCTATTTCCGATTGAATCCCTTTGTTATCGAGGGTTTCTTTGATTCGGCCAGCTTCTTCCAATGATAAATTCGTATATAGCGGTATCATTTTCGGTTTTGACAAAACTATTGACGAAACGATAATGGCAATGATGATGAGCGATGCGCCTCCGATGATGAGGGCTTTTTGCCATTTTGTCCTTTGCCTCCAAAATGACAAAATTGTATCCTTTATTTGCAGTAGTTTTTGATTCATTCTTTCTGATCCCCCGATAATGACATTCCATTTCTAAATAGACTAATTATATTTGCATTCTCATCACTTCTTGATAAGCTTCAATGACTTTATTCCTGAATTCAACAGTTGCTTCAAGTAAAATGCTCGCTTTTTGTGCTGCGATCATGACATCATGAAGCTCTACATTTTGTCCTGCTGCAAGAGCATTTGTCAGCCGATCGGAATTTAATTGAGCTTCATTGACAGCTTCCAGCGATTTTTTCAACATATCTGAAAAGGATGATTTCCCAGAATTTTCCGCACTTTGTGCTCGGTTTTCGAGCTGGATCGATTGAGTCGGAAAAGAAATTTGCTCAATCATTTACATCACTCCTATTCTATTTCCCTATTTCCAATGCTTTCAGCAGCATGTTTTTCGATGCATTAAAGCTTGTAACATTTGCTTCATATGAGCGCGTGCTGCTGATTAAGTCGACCATTTCTTTTAAAGGATCTACATTTGGCAAAGAAACATAGCCATTTTCGTCTGCATCAGGATGGTCGGGATCATAAACGATTTTAAAAGGCGTCTCGTCCTCAACAATGGCTTGAACTCTCACGCCGTTTCCAACGCCGTTCAGCTCTTGATTCAGAAAAGCTGAGAAAGGTTTTGTATCCTCTGCTGTTACAACCATTTTCCGGCGGTAAGGCTGCCATTGCCCGTCCACATATTCAGCTCTAGTCGTCTCCATGTTTGCCATATTCGATGAAATGACATCCATTCTCAGCCGCTGAGCTGTTAAAGCTGATGCGGAAATGTTTAAAGACTGAAAAATCCCCATTATGTACGACCACCTTTTATTACTGTTTTTAATGAATTAAATTTGCCATTCAATCTGTCAATCAATGCATTGTAGAAAATTTGATTTTCCGCAAGCTTTGCCATTTCTTGATCAATGTCGACATTATTCCCATTATGCTGATAAGCACTGTTTGTCCTCGTTTCCACAATCGATGTGCTTTCGCTGCCCACAAAAGGAAGATGACGCGGATTGGTCCGATATGCATCCAGTTTTATTTGTTGATCCAAAACGTTTTTAAAATTAACTGTTTTCGCTTTATACCCTGGAGTGTCCACATTTGCAATATTATTGGCTATAACTTTTCCGTTTAAGGAAGAAATTCGAATTGCCTGCTCCAAATTGGCTATTGAATTAGAAAATATTTTCATTGCTCCCTCCAAAAGTATGATGATCTTGTATTGCAAAAGAAATAAGAAGTAAAAATGTCGAATTTTGCTAATTTATAAATATTATTTTAAAAAAGAAACAGCTTAAAGTCTATGTATAATTTGTAAAAAATCGTCGTACATTGCGATTATTTTTTTTCTAGTTCTAAATGACTATCACTTTTTTAACATTGGAATTTGATTCTGCAGCTTTTTCAGAGGGATGAGTAGGAGGTTAGAACTTATTGAAATTAGACAAATCAGCCGATTTTCAATAAGAAATTTGTAGAAAACATTTATAAAAAGCTGATTCAAAAGGTTTGATAAACAAACCTTTAGAGCAGCTTTCTTTTAATGGTTTTTTAATTTTTCTAGTTCAACTAAAAATTTGTTGTTTAACACTTTAATATATGTGCCTTTCATACCAAGAGAACGAGATTCAATGACTCCAGCGCTTTCTAATTTGCGAAGCGCATTGACGATCACAGATCTGGTAATGCCGACGCGGTCAGCAATTTTGCTTGCAACTAGCAATCCCTCTGTGCCGCTTAATTCTTCAAAAATGTGTTCGATCGCTTCGAGTTCGCTGTATGATAAAGAGCTGATTGCCATTTGGACAACCGCTTTGCTTCTCGCTTCCTCTTCAATTTCCTCGGCTTTTTCTCTTAAAATCTCCATTCCAACAACAGTTGCCCCGTATTCAGCCAATATTAGGTCATCATCATTAAATTGAGTTCCCAGTCTAGATAATATAAGGGTTCCTAAGCGGTCTCCTCCTCCGATGATCGGAACAATGGTCGTATATCCGTTTTTAAAGAGCTCGCGGTTCTCAACAGGAAATGCAGTATATTCGCTATATACATCTAAATTTGGTGACGTTTCGGTAATATTAAATAAACTTTTCGTATACTCTTCAGGAAATTTTCTTTCCTCCAGCATTTTTTTCATGCGGTCATTATCTATTTGCTTGTTCAAGCCGAAGCCTAATACTTTTCCTCGGCGGCTGAGCACAAAAATATTTGCCTCAATGACTTCACTTAATGTTTCCGCCATTTCTTTAAAATTAACAGGTTTTCCTGCCGCCTTTTGCAGCATCGCATTAATTTTTCTTGTTTTTTCTAATAACTCCATGATCTCAAATCCTCCTAAAAAATTTCATCTTTTTATAAAATAAATTGACTTAAATCTTTGTTTTGAACAATTTTATTTAATTTTTCTTCCACATAGTTCGGTGTAATCACAACCTTTTCTAAATTTATATCCGGCGCTTCAAACAACAAGTCTTCCAGCAGTTTTTCTAAAATGGTATGAAGCCTTCTTGCCCCAATATTATCTGTATCTTGGTTCACTTGGTAAGCAATTTCAGCAATTTTACGAATAGCTTCGTCAGAAAATTCTAATTTTATACCTTCCGTCTCCAATAATGCTTCATATTGTTTTAATAAAGCATTATCCGGTTCAATTAAAATTCGGACAAAATCATCTGCCGTTAGCTTTTTCAATTCCACGCGAATCGGAAAACGTCCTTGCAATTCAGGGATTAAATCCGATGGCTTCGCCATGTGAAAAGCGCCAGCTGCAATAAAGAGTATATGGTCGGTTTTTACGGTGCCATATTTTGTTACAACTGCAGATCCTTCCACGATTGGAAGTATATCTCTTTGCACACCTTCGCGGGAAACATCAGCACCAGAACTGTTGTGGCCGTTTTTGGCAATTTTGTCGATTTCATCGATAAAAATGATGCCTGATTGTTCCGCGCGTTCAATGGCAAGCTGTGTCACTTCGTCCATATCAATCAGTTTTGCTGCTTCTTCATTCGTCAAAACCTTTCGGGCGTTTTTCACAGTAAGCTTTCTTTTTTTCTTCCTTTTTGGAAGAAGACTGTTCAAAGCATCCTGCATATTAAAGCCCATCTGCTCCATCCCTGTCCCTTGCAGGAGATCGAACATAGAGGGCTGCTGTTCCTCAATTTCAACCGTAACAAAATGGTCTTCTAGTTCGCCTGCTGCTAATTTGCGGGCGATTTCTCTCCGCTTCTCCTTTAGATCCTGTTCATTTTCTCCCTGCGTTTCGAACGAATTTGTTTGTTGATTTCCTCCGAAAAGCATTTCTAAAGGATTTTTGTAAGCAGCCTGTTTTTTCTTACTCGGAACGAGGAGCTCGATCAGCCTGCGATTGGCGTTTTCTTCCGCTTGTGCTCTTACTTCCTGCATTTTTTCTTCCTTCACAAGCCGGACGGAAGTTTCCACTAAATCGCGGACCATCGATTCCACATCTCGCCCGACATACCCTACTTCTGTAAATTTTGTTGCCTCCACCTTTACAAAGGGCGCGCCGACGAGCTTTGCAATTCTCCTAGCAATTTCAGTTTTTCCAACCCCAGTCGGACCAATCATTAAAATGTTTTTCGGAACCACTTCATCGCGAATTTTTTCATCCAATAAGCTTCTCCGGTATCGATTTCTTAACGCAACAGCAACCGCTTTTTTCGCTTCTTCCTGACCGACTATGTATTGGTCTAATCGTTCAACAATTTGTTTCGGAGATAATTGCATTTTTTTCATTCGCCTCCCTCCTTTCTAAAGTTCCTCAACGATAATGTTATTGTTCGTAAAAACGCAAATATTTGCTGCTATTTCTAGAGCGGATTTAGCGATTTCTTTGGCAGACATTTGTTCACCGGCATATTGTTTCAATGCACGGCCTGCAGCAAGGGCATAATTTCCCCCTGAGCCGATAGCTAAAATGCCATCATCCGGTTCGATTACTTCACCCGTCCCAGAAAGGAGCAGAAGCTTTTGGGCATCCATCACAATTAACATTGCTTCTAATTGTCTTAATACTTTGTCGCTTCGCCACTCTTTTGCCATTTCCACAGCCGCTCTTGCCAAATTGCCGTTATACTCTTCCAGACTGCCTTCAAACTTTTCAAACAGCGTAAACGCATCAGCAACAGATCCCGCAAATCCAGCAAGCACTTTTCCATTATAAATTTTTCGGACCTTTCGTGCTGTATGCTTCATCACAACTTGATTGCCAAGTGTTACTTGTCCATCACCTGCCATCGCGCATTGTCCTTTATGGCGAATGGCAAAAATCGTTGTCGCATGAAATGTTGACAATTGCAAGCCTCCCTTTAAGAATCTTTTGCCCGTGGATGGTAGGCCATATAAACATTTTTTAAATGGTCTTTTGACACATGGGTATAAATTTGCGTTGATGATAAATGAACATGGCCCAAAAGTTCTTGAACACTTCTTAAGTCAGCTCCAGCATTTAAGAGGTGAGTCGCAAAAGTATGCCTAAACATATGCGGATGAAGATGCAGATTTTTTGCTGAATTATCTATCAGCTGTTTTAAGATATACCGAACTCCCCTTGCTGTTAAAGGCTTTCCCCGATGGTTTACAAACAAAAAGCGATGATCCTGTCCGGACTGATTTTTCATCAGCTTGCTTCTGCCATCATGGATATATCGTTCCGCTGCCTGACGTGCATAGCTTCCGAAAGGCACATAGCGCTGTTTGTTTCCTTTTCCATTTACTAAAATGGTCTCAATGGAAAAATCCAGGTCTTCAAGGCGAATTTGGCATAATTCACTCACACGGATTCCCGTTCCATATAAAAATTCCAAAATCAATTGATTCCGCTGCCCGAGCGGATCATTCAGGTCGGAAATGGAAAACAGCATTTCCAGCTCCTCATCAAATAAAAATCTAGGGATCGCTTTTTTTTGCTTCGGAAGTGACACTAAAGAAAAAGGATTGTCCGTTACATATTTTTCCCGCAAAAGAAAATAATAAAAAGTTCTAATGCTTGAAATTTTACGGGAAATGGATGTTTTGGAATACTTTTTGCTTAAATCCGTCAAAAAAATACGTATATCTGAATATTGAACGTCATCCAGCCTTTCTAACCCTTCTTTTTCCATAAAAGAAAAAAAATCATTCAAGTCATGCAGATAATTCACAATTGTATATTGTGAATAATTTTTTTCAATTTGTAAATATTCAATGAATAAATTTAAATAATTCTTAACATTTTCCACTCTTAGCACCTCACAAAGGGCTACTAAATCGTATCACATTTGCAGTAGCCCTTTCAATCCATTTTATAATTTTTTCGAAATTTTTTGAATAGTTTGAAGTGCTCTTTTTGCCAATTGTTCATTTCTTTCTTTTTTCACTTTAATGTGGGTGTCAAGCGGTTTAAAAAGACCAAAATTCGCATTCATCGGCTGAAAATTATTCGGATCTGCCGTTGTAATATACTTTGCCATGCTTCCCATTGCTGTTTCATCAGGAAATTCAATCAATTCCTTTCCCAAAACGAGGCATGCCGCATTAATGCCTGCTATTAATCCGGAAGCAGCTGACTCAACATAGCCTTCTACGCCAGTCATTTGTCCGGCGAAAAACAAATCCTCGCGCCCTTTATATTGATAAGTTGGTCTAAGCAGTTTCGGGGAATTGATAAACGTATTTCGATGCATCACTCCATATCTGACAATTTCCGCCTTTTCAAGCCCCGGAATCATCTGAATGATTTCCTTTTGCGGACCCCATTTTAGATGAGTTTGGAAGCCGACGATATTATACAAAGTCCCTGCCGCATTATCCTGCCGCAGCTGGACGACGGCAAAAGGACGCTTTCCTGTTTCGGGATGCTCCAAGCCGACAGGCTTCATCGGTCCGAAAAGAAGCGTTTTCTTTCCTCTCTTTGCCATGACTTCAATCGGCATGCATCCTTCAAAAAAGATTTCTTTCTCAAATTCTTTTAGAGGAACAGTTTCCGCGCTGATTAATGCCTCATAAAAGCGATCGAACTCTTCCTCTGTCATCGGACAGTTTAAATATGCAGCCTCCCCTTTGTCGTATCTTGATTTCAAATATACTTTTTCCATATCAATGCTGTCTTTTTCAATTATCGGTGCGGCTGCGTCGTAAAAATATAAATATTCCTCGCCAGTAAGCTTTTTTAATGCTTCCGATAATGCTTCTGAAGTTAAAGGTCCTGTTGCTATTACCGTCGGCCCTTCTGGAATGTCCGTCACTTCTTCGTGAAAGACGGTAATATTGGGATGTTCTTTCACCCGTTTAGTGACGATATCCGCAAATTCGTGGCGATCAACGGCAAGTGCACCCCCAGCCGGAACGGAACATTGATCAGCAGCCGAAATAATTACGGAGTCACACATTCTCATTTCTTCTTTCAATACTCCGACTGCATTTGTCAAAGAATTGGCTCTCAACGAATTAGAGCAGACCAGTTCAGCAAATTTATCCGTATGATGGGCCGGAGTTTGCTTTTTTGGACGCATTTCGTACAAGCGAACTTGAATTCCTCTTTTGGCAATTTGCCATGCCGCTTCGCTTCCAGCTAGCCCAGCACCGATAACGTTGACAACTTGATTGTTCATTTTAGCACTCCTCCGTCTTTATAAAAGCTCTCTTCTTGTTGTGTTTTCGTAAAAAACTGCCGAAATATCTCCATGAAGAAGGTGAGCTTTACATTGCTCACCAAAGAGAAGATATTTGTTAACGCTGCGGTTCTTCTTTATAGTCGCAAGAAGAACATTGCACTTGAACACCTTTTTTCAAACGTTTTTCTACCAAAATTTCTCCACATTTCGGACATTTTCTTTCAACCGGCTTTTCCCAAGAAATAAAATCGCACTCTGGGTAACGGTCACATCCATAAAATACGCGGCGTCTCTTCGACTTTCTCTCCACAATATTTCCCTCATGGCATTTCGGACATTTCAAACCGATTTCTTTTAAAATTGGTTTTGTATTGCGGCAGTCTGGAAAATTGGAGCAAGCCAAAAATTTTCCGTACCTTCCCATTTTGTAAACCATTTCGCTTCCGCATTTTTCACACTTTACACCGGCATATTCATCTTTTATTTCTACCTTTTCCATTTCATTTTCGGCTTTTTTAACATTCTTTGAAAAATCATGATAAAATTCATCAATAATTTTTACCCAATTTACTTTTCCTTCTTCAATATCATCTAAATCATGCTCCATTTTCGCAGTAAATTCCACATCCAAAATTTCAGGGAAAAATTCCATCATCAGCTCGTGGACAATTTGGCCAAGTTCTGTTGGGACAAATCGTTTGTTTTCAAGCGCAACATACCCTCTTCTTTGAATGGTATCGAGCGTCGGTGCATATGTAGAAGGACGTCCTATGCCTAATTCCTCCAGCGTTTTGACAAGCCTCGCTTCCGTATACCTTGGAGGCGGCTGTGTAAAGTGCTGCTCCGGTTTTAAATCTTTTGAAAAGATTTTATCCCCTTCCTGAAGATCAGGCAAAAGACGATTGCTTTTATCTTCTTCTTGATCGTCCGTCCCTTCTACATATACTTTCATAAAACCATGGAATTTGATTTTTGAACCGTTTGCACGGAACATAACACCATTGTTCTCCAAATCAACGCTCATCGTATCCATGACAGCCGGCGACATTTGGCTCGCGATAAATCGTTCCCAAATCAGTTTGTATAATTTATATTGGTCTTTTGTTAAAAAGTCTTTTATTCCATCCGGATTTCGAAAAGCGCTGGTCGGCCGTATCGCTTCGTGAGCATCCTGAACATTGCCTGATTTCTGACTTCCTCTCGTTTTGGCTTGCGCATATTCACTGCCAAACATCTTTTCAATATAACTGATTGCCTCCGATTTCGCTGTGTCTGAAATTCGCGTGGAATCGGTACGCATATAAGTAATCAATCCGACAGTGCCTTCCTTGCCGAGGTCTATTCCTTCATACAGCTGTTGTGCTACCATCATCGTTTTCTTCGCACGGAAATTGAGTTTCCTTGCAGCTTCCTGCTGTAAAGAGGAAGTTGTAAATGGAGGTGCAGGATTTCTTCTCCGTTCTTTTTTTGTTACTTTCGTTACAGTAAACTCATTTCCAATAACTTTTTGGAGCACCTGTTTTACATCTTCTTCGGTTTTCAAATCCTTTTTTTTGCCTTCAACACCCCAAAAAGCAGCTTCAAACGACTCCGTTCCTTTAAGAAAGTCTCCGTTAATCGTCCAATATTCCTCAGGCTTGAAATGTTTAATTTCATTTTCACGATCGATAATTAGACGGACAGCAACAGATTGAACTCTCCCGGCACTTAAACCCTTCTTTACCTTTTTCCAAAGGATCGGGCTGATATTGTAGCCGACCAGCCTGTCTAATACCCTTCTTGCCTGCTGGGCATCAACTAAATCCATGTTAATAGCTCTTGGCGATTTAAAAGAATCTTTGATCGCATCTTTTGTAATTTCATTGAACACAACGCGGCAATCGGATTGGATATCAATATCTAAGCTTTGCGCTAAATGCCACGCAATCGCCTCTCCCTCTCTGTCCGGGTCGGCTGCAAGAAAAACTTTTTTCGCCTTTTTGGCAGCGTTCTTGAGCTCTTTCAGAACCGGCCCTTTCCCTCTTATCGTGATGTATTTTGGTTGAAAATTGTGCTCTATGTCAACTCCCATTTGACTTTTAGGCAAGTCCCGAACATGGCCCATTGAAGCCTTCACGGTATATTTTTTTCCTAAATACTTTTCAATTGTTTTCGCCTTTGCTGGCGACTCCACAATGACTAAGTAGTCCGACATTCATTTTTCCTCCTTAAGAGGTTTTCTCTCTTTTTATGCATCAGTTTATGAAAATGATTGTTGATCATTCAACTGTTAAAATAATCTTCACTATTATTAAATATTCCAATGCATTTTGTCAAACAGTATTCATCAGCTTCCGCCTTTAGACGCAAAAAAATTATTTTTCTTCATACATCGGCTTTAATTCTTCTATAATCTCATCAGGTGACAGGGCAAGCGCTGCCCCTTCCTTTAACAATTGTATATTCCCTTGAAATAATGGATCAAATAATGGCACCGGGGGTGAAAAAACGATTCTCCCTTGTTCCAAAGCATGCTGGGCAGTGATAAGAGAACCGCTTCGTTTGGAAGCTTGAGCAACAAAGGTTCCTAAGCTTAATCCGCTAATAATTCTATTTCGCATTGGAAACATCCATTTTTCCGGTCTTTTATATGGAGGATGCTCAGAGAGGAGAAGATGCTCCTTTTGGATGATTTTAGCCAGCTCCATGTTTTCCTTCGGATAAATATGATCAAATCCGCCAGCGATTACGGCAATTGTTTTCGAATTCTCCTCAATGGCCGTCCAATGGGCTTTCGCATCAATACCGAGGGCAAGCCCGCTGATTATCGTAAATTTTTGCTTCGCCAAATGCGTAACAAAATATTGAACAAGGTCGCAGCCATATTTCGATGCATGACGAGTTCCGACAACGCTTAAATTTCGGATATTTTTTAATAGACTAATATCCCCTTGGCAAAATAAAACGGGAGGCGGATCAAAAATATGCTTTAAATACGTTGGATAATGGGAATCAATGATCGTAATCAGGTGGATATTCCTGTTTTTATAATAGTTTAGCAGGCTCTCCGTTGAAATGGATTGGTAATCTTCTATAAACGTTGAATAGTTTTTAGGAGGAATAAACAGACGGGTGGCTAATGTTTGAGGCGTTAGATGCAGAGCTTCTTCATACATGCCTTCCTGTTCAAAAAGCTGAACGATTCTTCTCTTTGCCGCACCTTTGCAATGAGCGAGTTTTATTAATAAATTTCTAGGATTAATAGCCCTCACCTCAATTCTATAAAGAAGGAATAGCCTTGTGGCTACTCCTTTTGTTTTAATGAGTTTTGCATTTTTCATATAAACCTTTTTCTTTTAAAACTGAGATTAACGTCTCGCCAATAACGGAAGGAGTATCTGCGACTTTAATACCACATTCATTCATTTTCTTAATTTTTTCCGCTGCTGTTCCTTTACCTCCGGAAATAATTGCGCCCGCATGTCCCATGCGTTTTCCTGGAGGTGCTGTTTGTCCGCCGATAAATCCTACGACTGGTTTTGTCATGTTTGCTTTAATCCACTCAGCTGCTTCTTCTTCCGCTGTACCCCCGATTTCACCAATCATAATGACGGCATATGTTTCCGGATCTTCGTTAAATGCTTTTAGCACGTCAATGAAGTTTGTGCCGTTTACAGGGTCCCCGCCAATTCCAACAGCCGTTGACTGACCAATGCCTGCTTGCGATAGCTGATGAACCGCTTCATATGTCAAAGTACCTGAACGGGAAACGACTCCGACATGTCCCTTAGTGTGGATATATCCAGGCATAATGCCGATTTTACATTCGCCAGGTGTGATGACTCCCGGGCAGTTCGGTCCGATTAATCGAGTTTTCTTTCCTTCCATGTATCTTTTTACTTTGACCATGTCTAAAACCGGGATATGTTCTGTAATACAGATGACTAGGTCAAGCTCCGCATCAACCGCTTCCATAATGGCATCCGCTGCAAAAGGAGCTGGGACATAAATAACGGAAGCATTGGCACCGGTTTGTTTCACCGCTTCTTCAACCGTGTTGAAAACCGGAACTCCTTCGACTTCCTGACCGCCTTTGCCTGGGGATGTCCCGCCGACAATCTTCGTTCCGTATTCAAGCATTTGTTTCGTATGGAATAACGCAGTAGATCCAGTAATCCCCTGAACGATTACTTTTGTATCTTTATTAATAAATACGCTCATTCTTCTCCCTCGCTTTCCTATTTCACTAATGAAACGATTTTTTGCGCCCCGTCTGCCATAGACTCTGCAGATGTAATATTTAGGCCTGACTCTTCTAGTATTTTTTTACCAAGCTCAACATTCGTTCCCTCAAGACGAACGACTAGCGGGATCGTCAAGCCAACTTGTTTTGTCGCTTCAACGACACCTTGTGCGATGACATCGCATTTCATAATGCCTCCAAAGATATTGACGAAAATCCCTTTTACGTTTTCATCCGACAAAATAATTTTAAACGCTTCCGTAACCTTTTCTGCCGTTGCGCCGCCGCCGACATCTAGGAAGTTTGCTGGCTCACCGCCGTAATATTTAATAATATCCATCGTTGCCATGGCAAGACCTGCTCCGTTTACCATACACCCGATATTGCCATCAAGAGCTATGTAGCTTAAATCATATTTTGAAGCTTCAATTTCTTTCGGATTTTCCTCATCTAAATCACGATATTCCAACACATCTTTTTGACGGTATAATGCATTGGAGTCAAAGTTTAGTTTAGCATCCAAAGCCATAACCTTTCCGTCGCCTGTAACGACAAGCGGGTTAATTTCCGCAATAGAGCAATCCTTTTCGACAAATACTTGATAAAGTCCCAACATAAATTTAACAGCTTGTCCGACTAATTCTTTCGGAATGTTAATGTTAAATGCGATTCGGCGAGCTTGGAAAGGTTGAAGTCCTACTGCCGGATCAATATATTCTTTGAAGATTTTTTCCGGTGTTTTCGCTGCCACTTCTTCAATTTCGGTGCCGCCTTCCTCAGACGCCATCAAAACAACGCGGGAGGTTGCGCGATCAACAACAAAACCAACATAATATTCTTTTTTAATGTCACAGCCTTCTTCAATTAAAAGACGTTTGACTTCTTTTCCTTCTGGTCCTGTTTGATGTGTAACGAGCGTTTTTCCTAACAATTCACTAGCATACTCGCGAACCTCTTCTAAACTTTTCGCTACTTTTACTCCGCCAGCTTTCCCGCGGCCGCCAGCATGAATTTGCGCTTTGACTACCACTACGTCAGTACCCAGCTCTTTTGCCGCTTCAACCGCTTCCTCAACGGAAAACGCAACTTTGCCGTTCGGTACCGTGACGCCGTATTTTCTGAGGATTTCTTTCCCCTGGTACTCATGGATATTCATATCCCATCCTCCTAACTTATGTATCTTAGCCTTTTCGAGGCAATTTTAGACTGCGCTTTCATTGTATAAAAATGTTTCATCATTGTCTACCATTCTTTATAAAAAGACGTCGTTTATTTCATCTTTGCTGGTCTAAGCGGTATATAAAGCTTAAAAGCTCAGCTACCACTTCATAAAGCTCCTCGGGAATTTGCTCATTTATTTCCACTTCTGACAAAAGTTCAATAAGCGAGGGATCTTCTTGAATCGGAACATTGTTTTCTCTCGCTTTTTCAATGATTTTTTCAGCGACATACCCTTTACCTTTTGCCGATACTTTTGGCGCGGCGTCCTTTTCATCGTTATAGCTGAGGGCAACAGCTTTTAAATCTTTTGTTTCTTTTTTCATATTTTGATGTCCACCTTCTGGTAAGGTTGTCCGGAAATGACCTTTTGAGTTTGTTCATCCGTTTTTCCTTTTTGGATAGAAACTCCTGTTAAAACATAATTGATTTGTTTTAAATTTTCCTGAAGGCTTCCCAAATGCTGAACAATATCGCTTTCTTCAAGAATGTCGTTGTAAATCGTAACTTTTACAGCGCGATTTTGAATGAATACGTCCACTACTGTTTCTTTTATTTCTTTTAAATACAATGAAAAAATGATTCGGCAAAAATTAGGATTTATTTTTTCTGTTTCGTCTTTTTTTCCGTTGATTTGGATTGTAATATCCGTCCATTGCTCTCCTAACTGAATCGGGACATGAATAAAAAATTGTTCAACAGGTCCTTTTTGTTCCCGCATAAAATGCTGTCCGTTTATGTAATCTAAAGCGCGCTCCATCGCCCCTCTTAAACTTGAATGTTCCATATTTTGCAAATATTTTATAAGCAGTGTCTTTAATGGCCATTCACTCTGACCGCTACTGCTTTCAGCATGTTCAAATAAGCCGATTTTGGCTATCGCTGTTTTTAACAATTGTTTCACTTCTTGAGCGGAAACGTTGTGGATGCTTTGCTGAAACATCGCTTTCAGCGTATTTTTTTCTTCCGCGTTCAGCATTTGTCCAATTCTACTTCCGTTCGCCTTGTCTTTTGTGAATGGTTGAAGCAATGCTTGCTCACTGTTTTCATTCAGTATAAGCTGCTTAATGGCTAGCGGATTTTCTTTCATCCAAAATTCAAGCTTATTCAACAATTGCTTGGAAAAGGTGTCATTTCTTTCTCGCAATATTTGGTTCACTTCTTCGGCTTTATAAAGAAAACGAAGGTTTGTAAGCTGAAACAGGTTTCGGTTTAGATCTTTCATGTCCTCGGCTCTTCCGCTATTGTTTAACATTTCGTCTAATTGAAAAAGGAGCTGAGACAGCTTCTTCTCGTCTAGAACAGCCAGCAAAGGACGGATGACATGCTCCGCAATTGGCAGTTTTTTTTCAAAAGCGATGAGAAGCGCCTGAAATAAACTTTCACGAGGAGCTTTTCCCTTAAAGGACTGCAAAATGTTGATGGCAAGAGCCAAGTCTTTTTTGGAAAAAGGAATTTCATTTTCCAGCAGCAAATCAATAAGCTGCGAGGCCGCATTGTCAGCAGGCAGGCGGAAATGTTCAAGAATAGCCCGGCCTGTATGACCTTCATCTTTTTCCGGAAACAAAAGCTTCAGTCTGATTCCGCTTTCCGTTACTTCAGTCTGAAACCAATAAGTTTTCATTGCTTGAATATCCGCCTCAACAGCAGCGGTTAATTTCATTTTTCCAATTGCAAGCAATGCATGAGAATTAGGATAAATTTTCAACACTTTTCCTTTCACAATCTCTTGATCTTGAAATGTTTTGGCCGCGGGATCAAAAAGAGATTGAAGACTTATCTTCCTAAGAAGAGCAGATATTTCATTCATTCTTATCACCCGTTAAAAAAGTTTAACGCATCTTGTACCGGAGCAAAGCTTTTCCGATGATGCTCCGTCACACCGTGCTTCTCGATCGCTTCCAAATGCTGCTTTGTACCGTAGCCCACATGACGTTCAAAGCCGTATTCCGGAAATTGCTTTCCCAGCTCTTCCATGTACCTGTCTCTCACAACTTTTGCGACGCAGGAGCTTGCTGCAATCGTAATGCTTTTTTCATCACCCTTAATGATGGAAAGCTGCGGAATATTAATTGGTAATTCAAGAGCATCAATCAATAAATGATCCGGCTTTCCCTGCTTTAATTGATCAATGGCTAAAAGCATTGCTTTTTTTGTCGCATTGTAAATGTTTAGTTCATCAATTTCTTTTGCCGACACAAACCCAATCCCGACATCTACTGCCAGATCCATTATGTATTGAAAAAACTCTTCCCGTTTTTGCTTCGAAATTTTTTTCGAGTCCGTCAGCCCCGGCAAATAAAATTCATCAGGCAAAATCACGCAAGCAGCAACGACCGGACCTGCAAGACACCCTCTTCCCACTTCATCAATGCCTGCCAGCATTCGAAATCCCTTTTCTTTCAATTCTCTTTCGTATTTGCACATGTTTTGAAACTGCTGTCTCAATTGCTGCTCTTTTTCATATTGCTTCAGCCATTTTTTTACTAATTTTTGGACGGTTTTCCGCTCATCTTTTTGGCAGGCAAGAAAAAAAGGGTCGTTTATATCATGGATGGCACTGAGCTTTTCTTCAATTTCCTTCGCCGTTAAATTCAACTTTCTTCAACCTCTCCCTTAATATTTGCATTTGTAAATTTCGTTCGAATAGTTTGTACATGAACGGCTTCCTCGGCTGCAATTTGATTAAGCGTCTATTTTTCACATGCTCAAATGACTTTCAAGACTTTTTTACTATTTCCCGAAAGCTCTTTACCCGTCAAGAAAGGAAAACCGATTAACCGGTTAAGCGCCGATTGCACCGCTTCTCTCAAGTGAACGAGTTTTGTTAAAAATAAAATATAGACACGCGGAATGCGTGCCTTTATTCATTTGGCCGGTCAAAACTTATTTTCCCCAGCTTCAATGTCCGAACATCCCTTATGAACACTTCCGCCGTCTTGTCATAGTCTATCAGGCCGCCAGCTGATAAACAGCCTCTTTTTTTTCCAATATGATCAAATAAGTCGACGATTTCATTTTCATTTGATAGATTGTCGATTTGATAGCGATCCATTAAACGATCTGGATAATGCTTGATCAAGTATCGCATCGCATAAGCTGCTACATCCTGCAAATTTAAAATCTCATCCTTAATGGCGCCTGTCGCAGCCAGCTTCAGCCCGACTTCTTCATCTTCAAATTTCGGCCAAAGAATGCCTGGGGTATCGAGCAGCTCCAATTCTTTTCCTGTCTTGATCCAGCTTTGCTGTTTCGTTATGCCTGGACGATCGCCGGTTTTGGCAATGTTTCTTCCTGCAAGGCGATTGATCAGCGTTGATTTGCCGACATTCGGAATTCCAACAATTAATGCGCGGATCGCCCTTGGTTTTACCCCTTTTGCTTTCATTTTTTCACGTTCTTTTTCGAGCAGTTCTTTTGAAAGCTGCACGATTTGTTTTAGTCCTGATCCTGTTTGCGAGTCGATGGCTATTGATGCAATGCCCTGTTCTTTGTAGTACTGAATCCATTCTTTCGTAATGCTTTCGTCTGCCATATCCTTTTTATTTAAAATTAAAATTCTTTTTTTATTGGCAATAATGTCATCAATCATCGGATTTCTCGATGACTGAGGGATTCGGGCATCGACAAGCTCATAGACAATATCTATCAGTTTCAATTTTTCAACAACTTGCCGTCTCGCTTTTGCCATATGCCCTGGAAACCATTGAATCGTCATCTACTTCACCTACTTTACAACTCCAAATTCAGAAAGCGGCCAATAAACAAAATTAGTTTTCCCCATAACTGATTCAATCGGAATGGTCCCTATATGCCGCGAGTCTTTGCTGTATCTTCTATTATCACCCATAACAAACAATTCGCCTTCAGGCACAGTTGATCTTCCAATAATGTCTTCAAGTTTAAATGGTTCTGTTAAAGGGCCATCCACGCCGTTTTGTTTATATTTTTCCAAGTATGGCTCTTCATACTTCTTGCCGTTAATGTAGAGGGTGTCATCTTTATATTCTATATGATCGCCAGGCAAACCGATGACACGCTTAATGTAGTCTTTCTCTTCCGTTGCATGAAAGACGACAATGTCAAAGCGTTTTATTTCACCAAGCTTCGTTCCGATTTTATTCACGATCATTCGGTCCTGGTCTTGTAATGTCGGCATCATGGAAACTCCATCAACGACAATCGGAGCAAAGAAAAATGTCCGAATGACGACCGCCAACAAGACGGCGACACCTAGAGCTTTCATCCACTCAAAAAATTCATTTTTTTTACGTGACATTTCTTTCACACCTTTATGTTTTTAAAATGGTTTTTTATTTATTTTAATACAATTATTGGCTTAACAAAAGAACATGTCCACCTATTTTTAAACAGATTATGCTTTCGCTAAATAATTTTTTCCAAAAATATTAAATGAATTCATAAGTGAATGACTGCTCACATGACAAAAGGGCCTGTATTGAATACAAGCCCTTTTTATGTTCGAATGTTTATCTTTCTTTAATGCGAGCTGCTTTACCATGTAGATTGCGCAAATAGTAAAGTTTTGCACGACGCACTTTGCCTCGGCGAACAACTTCGATTTTCGCAATTCTTGGAGTGTGCAGCGGGAATGTACGTTCAACACCTACGCCGTAAGAAACTTTACGAACGGTAAATGTTTCGCTAATACCGCCGCCGCGGCGTTTAATCACAACTCCTTCAAAAACCTGAATCCGTTCACGGGAGCCTTCAACAACCTTCACGTGAACACGGACGGTATCCCCAGGTCTAAATTCAGGCAAATCTGTGCGAAGTTGTTCTTTCGTAATTTCTTCAATTAATTTTTGCATCGCAATCATCTCCTTCCAACAGATGCTCATACAAGATGCTTGCAGCGGAACATCGTTTTAAAAAGACAAGACCGGCTGTCTATGTCACAAAACGTATCTTATCATAGGAAACAAACCATTTGCAAGCATTCATTTCGCCTTTTTTATTTCTTCCAGCCATTTTTTTTGCTTTTCCGTTAAAGAATAGCCGTCCAATAAGTCAGGTCTGCGCTCCCATGTTCTTCGGAGCGATTCTTTTTCCCGCCATTCGGCTATTTTTTCGTGATGGCCTGACAATAACACATCAGGCACCTTCATCCCCCTGAATTCAGCAGGGCGGGTGTAATGCGGATGTTCAAGCAGTCCCGTTGAAAAAGAATCATTTTGGTGCGATTCTTCATTTCCGAGAACACCTGGTAGAAGACGCACAACACAGTCAATGATGACCATCGCGGCAAGCTCGCCACCTGTCAGGACAAAGTCTCCAATTGAAATTTCGTCTGTCGCAAGAAAACGGATTCTTTCGTCGTAGCCTTCATAATGCCCGCAAATAAATATTAGATGATCTGCTTGAGCCAGCTGCTCTGCTTTTTTTTGGGTAAAGCGTTCTCCTTGCGGACAAACAAGTATGACTTTCGAATGCTGTGCGTTTCGCTTTTCTTTTACAGCCTCAACAGAATGAAAGATCGGCTCCGGCTTTAATACCATGCCGGCACCGCCACCGTACGGATAATCATCGACCGACTGATGCTTGTCTGTTGAATAGTCTCGAAAATTAATAACGTTAATCGAAACAGCATCCTTCTCCTGAGCTTTTTTTAAAATCGATTGGTTAAAAACTCCAGCGAACATATCAGGAAATAAAGTCAGTACATCGATAATCATTTGTCCAATAACCCTTCCATAGGAAAAATGATGACTCGCTTCTCTTTCACATCAATATGTTTCACAACATCCTCGATATATGGAATCAACAAATCTTTTTTGCCTTTTCGTTTGACAACCCACACATCGTTAGCACCGGGCGTTAAAATTTCATTTATGATCCCCAGCTCATCGCCGTCTTCGGTATACACGGAGCATCCGATAATTTCATGAAAATAATATTCTCCTTCATCCAGGCTGCCAAGCTGGCTTTCTGGAACCTTTATGTCTGAGCCTTTAAACGGCTCAACCTCATTGATCGAATCATACCCTTCAAAAGACAATAAATCAAAATTTTTATGAATTCGATGAGATTTGACAATGACTTCAACAGGCTCTTTGTCTTTTTGAAAAATGTATAAACGGTTTCCGCGTTTATATCGCTCATCAGGAAAATCAGTTACGGAAACGACGCGCACTTCGCCGCGAATTCCGTGCGTATTGACAATTTTTCCGACTTGAAACCATTTTTCGGCCATATGATCACCTCTAGCGAATCTCTTTTACTACTCCATCTTCGATCACAATCGTTTTTTCATTCAGCAATTGATCCCAGTTGTCGCCTTCTTTTACTTCGATTACTGCGTTCACTTCCCGTTCTTTTAATTCGCTGCCTAGAGGGAGCATATCGATTTGCTGAAGCTTAAATTCCATCAACTTCATTTTTTCCTTTCTTTTGTTGATTTCCTGATGGTACTGGGAAATGATGGACTGGTTTTTTGTTGTTTTTTCAGCTTTTTTCAGCTGAAAATATAATTGATCGCATTCCCGTTTCATTTCTTCTTTTTTTGCCTGCCATTTATGAATCAGTTTTTCCTTGCTGTTTTCCGTCAATATTTGCTTTACTGTGATCGGATAAATGATTTTCATTCCTCTCTCCTCCAGTCATAAAATTGCTCCGAGGAGTATATTCATGGAAGATCCCTCCCGGCTTTTCCCTTCTGGCCAGAAGAGGGAGGTCTGGAATCGTCGCAATTTCAAATGTGATTTTTTGATCCTGCGAAATCAGCTTTTCTTCTTTTGTAAAAAAGGCGAGGAGCAATCCCCTCACCTTTTAATCATTAATTTTAAGCGTTACTCTCATTGATTTGCCGCTAGCCGCTGCATAAACGACCGTCCTGATCGCTTTTGCAATACGGCCTTGTTTTCCAATCACTTTGCCAATATCGTCTTGGTGAACAGAAAGAGTATATACAATTTCACCTTTTTTCTCCTCTCTGTTCACCTTGACTTCATCCGGATGATCAACAATAGCTTTGGCAATTGTTGTTATTAACTGTTCCATAATAATCACACATTATTTACTATATTTCGCATTGTGGAATTTTTCCATAATCCCTTGTTTCGAAAACAGGTTACGAACAGTGTCAGACGGTTTTGCACCGTTTTGAAGCCACTTAAGAGCCAATTCTTCGTCAATTTTCACTTCAGCAGGATCCTTTACTGGATTGTACGTACCGATCGTTTCAATGAAACGTCCATCTCTAGGAGAACGGGAATCAGCTACAACAATGCGATAAAATGGAGATTTTTTTGCACCCATGCGTTTTAAACGAATTTTAACTGCCATATTTTTTTACACCTCCGAAATATTTTCAACAAAATAGAATATTATCAATGATCAAAAAGTTTGTAAAGTGTTTTTTCTTAACAGAATAAATTTTTATTACATAAAAGGAAATTTAAATCCTTTTCGCTTGCCTTTTGTCATTGAAGTCATTTGCTTCATCATTTTTTTCATTTCTTCAAACTGCTTTAAAAGCCTGTTTACTTCCTGGACAGAAGTACCGCTCCCTTTAGCAATCCGTTTTCTTCTGCTTGCATTAATAATTTCCGGCTTCTCTTTTTCTTCTTTTGTCATGGAGCGGATGATCGCTTCAACGTGGCTTAGCTGCTTTTCATCAACTTGAATGTTTTTCAAGCCTTTCATTTTCCCTGCACCAGGCAGCATGGAAATCAACTCATCAAGAGGACCCATGTTTCTTACTTGTTCAAGCTGCTCTAAAAAATCATCGAAAGTAAAAGACATCGTCCTCATTTTTTCTTCCAGCTGCTTCGCTTTCTCCTGATCGACGTTCTCTTGAGCCTTTTCGATCAGGGTCAAGACATCTCCCATTCCTAATATACGCGATGCCATTCGTTCGGGGTGAAACGGTTCGAGCGCATCCAGCTTTTCGCCCATCCCGGCAAATTTAATCGGAGCACCTGTTGCCGCACGAATGGAAAGCGCAGCACCGCCACGTGTATCCCCATCAAGCTTTGTCAAAATAACACCGGTAATGCCAAGCTCATCATGAAAGCTTTTTGCCACATTGACGGCATCTTGTCCAGTCATGGCATCGACAACGAGAAAAATCTCATCAGGATTTGCAGCTTCCTTCACCTGCTTTAATTCATCCATCAGATTTTCATCGATATGCAAGCGTCCGGCTGTATCAATGAGAACATAATCATGATGCTCATTTTTGGCGTATTCCAGCGCCTGTTTGGCTATTTCAACAGGGCTTACCTTGTCGCCGAGTGAAAATACAGGCATGCCAAGCTGCTTTCCTAATGTTTCTAATTGTTTAATGGCTGCAGGACGATAAATATCAGCTGCAACAAGAAGCGGGTTTCGGTTATGTTTTTTTCGCAAGTAGTTGGCAAGCTTTCCAGTCGTAGTCGTTTTCCCTGCACCTTGAAGGCCCGCCATCAAAATCACCGTCGGCGGCCGTTTGCTTACGGCAATTTTGCTCTGCTCGCCGCCCATCAGCTCGGTCAGCTCTTCTTTCACTACTTTGATAACTTGCTGGCCTGGTGTCAAGCTTTTCATGACTTCCTGGCCAACAGCCCTTTCGCTGACTTTCTTAATAAAGTCTTTGACGACTTTATAGTTGACGTCCGCTTCCAAAAGAGCAAGACGAACTTCCCTCATCATTTCTTTGACATCCGCTTCAGAAACCTTTCCTTTGCCGCGGATTTTAGCCATCGTGTTTTGCAGTCGGTTGGCTAATCCCTCAAAAGCCATGGCGGCTCCTCCTAATCCAGTTTTTCCAAAAGATGAAGTAGTCGGTCAAATTCTTCCTTCATTTCTGATTGGAAAGGCAGACCTTTCAGCTTTTCAATTATTTTTTTACGCTCTTGAAATTTCTTGAACAGCTGAAGCTTCTGCTCGTATTCCTCCAGCATCATTTCCGTCCGTTTTATGTTGTCGTACACTGCCTGGCGGCTGACGTTGTATTCTTCAGCAATTTCACCTAGGGAGTAATCATCCAAGTAGTACAGAGACATGTAGCTTTTTTGCTTTGGCGTCAACAACGACTGATAAAAATCAAATAAATAATTCATCCTCGTTGTTTTTTCAAGCAACATCAACACCCCCTGTTGTTAAGTGAATTGCCTTTACATGTTTTTAGTGTATCGATTCTAACTGTAGATGTCAAGTTTTTTTCTTAACACAATTACGTTACGCTTCATCTACTAAATCGGCAAACAGCCCATAAACATATTTCTCTGCATCAAATTTCTCAAGATCGTCCATTTTTTCGCCAAGCCCCACCAGTTTTACAGGAATGTTCAGCTCATTTCGAATGGCTAGAACAATTCCTCCCTTCGCAGTGCCATCCAATTTTGTCAAGGCAATTCCAGTGACATTTGTCGCCTCCGAAAACTGTCTTGCCTGGCTCATTGCATTTTGTCCTGTTGTTGCATCAAGGACAAGCAGCACTTCATGCGGAGCACCTGGAATTTCCCGTTCGATAACCCGCTTTACTTTCTCAAGCTCTTTCATTAAATTCATCTTATTTTGAAGCCGTCCAGCAGTATCACATAATAAGACGTCTACTTTGCGAGAGCGAGCGGCCTGAATGGCGTCATACACGACGGCAGCAGGATCAGAGCCTGCCGATTGTTTAATCACATCTACGCCAACCCGATCCCCCCAAACTTCCAGCTGTTCGATGGCGCCTGCTCGGAACGTGTCGCCGGCAGCAAGAAGGACAGATTTTCCTTCTTCTTTTAATCGATGTGCAAGCTTTCCGATCGTCGTCGTTTTTCCAACACCATTGACGCCAACAAACAATACGATGTTTAACCGGCCGTCTTCAATGTTTAAATCGGTAGGAGCGCCGTCTTCTCCTTGGTAAATTTCAACAAGCTTTTCGGAAATGGCAGCGCGCACTTCCTTCGGTTCTTGAATGTTTCGCCTTTTCACTTCCTTTTTCAATTCATCGATCAAGTCCATGACCGTTTGAACGCCGACATCGGCAGTAATCAAAATTTCCTCTAATTCCTCGAAAAATTCTTCATCAACCTTTCGATAGCGCGAAACAAGTTCATTTAAGCTTTCTGTAAAAGAGCTTCTCGTTTTTTCAAGCCCTTCTTTAAATTTTGCCGTTACTGAATCCTTCTGCTTTGAAATTTTTTCTTTTAATTTCTTAAAAAAACTCATTTATTTTTTCTTCCTTTCACGACGATTTCACATATCTAACTGTATCTTCCAAGCGGACGGATACAACTTTTGACACTCCCGATTCTTGCATTGTCACACCATATAAAGCATCCGCTTCTTCCATCGTCCCTTTCCGGTGGGTGATGACAATAAATTGAGTATTCTCACTGAAACGCTTCAAAAATTTAGAAAATCTTTGAACGTTTGCTTCATCCAATGCCGCCTCTACTTCATCGAGAACACAAAACGGAACAGGACGTACCTTTAATATGGAAAATAGAAGGGCAATTGCAGTCAAAGCGCGTTCGCCTCCGGACAGCAGGCTTAAATATTGCAGTTTTTTCCCTGGAGGCTGAGCAATAATGTCCACTCCGGTGTTTAACAGATCGTCGGGATTTGTCAAAATTAAATCCGCTTTTCCGCCTCCGAACAGTTCTTTAAAAACGATATCGAATTGAGAACGTATTTTGGCAAACATTTGGGAAAACTGCTTTTTCATTTCTTCATCCATTTCGGCGATGACTTTAAAAAGAGTTTCTTTTGCATTCAATAAATCGTCCCTCTGTTCAGTTAAAAACTCATGCCGTTCACGCACCCGCTCGTACTCATCAATTGCCCCTAAGTTTACGGTTCCAAGCTCTTCTAATGCCAGTTTAATCAGCTTTACTTTTTTCTTCGCCTCTTCTTTCTCCATCTGTAAAGGAAAGCGGGCCTTTGCTGCTTCAAAAGTTAGCTTATACTCATTTTGCAAATAATTCAAGAGCTGATCAAGCTCCACATCCAGCCTGTTTAATTTTACTTCCTCATCTTTTAGAACGTCCGTCAGTTGTTTATGAGCGCGCTTCAGCTCTTTCCATTCTTTTTCTTCTCGTTCCAGCTCTTCTTGCATGCTCATTCGCTGGCGTCTGCGGGATGCGATCAATTCAATTGTTTTATTTTTGTCCTCAAGCTTCTCCTTTTTTATTTCTTCCAATTGGATTTCACCGGAGTGATCGCGGTCGATTTCATCCAATAATAGTTGTAAATCTTTTTCCGCCTCTTTCTTTTTTTGAATCGCCAGATGATATTCTTTTTCAAGGCGTGCTAATTGTTCCTTACTATTTTTAAAGGATTCCTCTTTTCCTGCAAGAATAATTTTGAGCTCTGTTATTTCCTGCATCCATTCTTCCTTTGATTTTTGCTGTTTCTCCTTCTTCTCGGCCAGCTGACGAATCTCTGAATCTAGCTGTTGTATTTGTCCTTCCATTTGTTCGATGGAGGACAGCAATTTTGTTTTTCTTTCATCTAACTTCTCCTGTTCTTCTACATAGGCGATTTTTTCAGCATCGTAAAGCTTCAAATGATCATTAATATTTCGCTCTTTTAATTCAATTTCCCTCAAGCTGCCCTTCAAAGCTTGCTCTTCCATTCGCAAAGAAGATCCTTCTTCCCGCAGATCATCAAGCTCTTTCTCTTTTTTGGCAATCGATTGCTTCAGATTTTTTACTTCTTTTTCGAGCAAAGCTGTCTTTTCTTCCATTTCCGCAATTTTGTCGCGAATCGACTCAAGCTCTCGGTTTTTGGTAAGGAAAGAAGGTGATTTCTGCTTCACCGCTCCTCCTGTCATCGATCCGCCTGGATTGACTACATCGCCTTCAAGCGTAACAATTCGGTGCGAGTACTGAATTTGTTTGGCAATCGCATTTGCCCCTTCCAACGTTTTTGCAATAATAACGTTTCCTAACAGATTTTCTATGATCGGCTTATATGCTGATTCATATTCCACGAGTTGAGACGCTATCCCGATAAAATCAGGATGGCTTTCTGCAATCGAAAGCTGATATTTCGGGATTGAGCGGCCTTTGATGACAGATAAAGGAAGGAACGTCGCTCTGCCGAATGCATTTTTCTTCAAAAACGCAATCGCCTGTCTTGCCGATTCTTCATCGTCAACGACTATATGCTGGCTTGCCGCGCCAAGAGCAATTTCAATGGCTGTTTCATATTCATGTTTCGTTGTCAACAGCTCGATAGCAGCACCATGTATGCCTTTTAGCTTGTGTTTTGCTTTTAAAACTTCGCGGACACCCTGGAAGAAACCGGTATAATCCTCCTGCATCGCCTCTAGCATTTCTTTTTTTGATTTTGCTTTTTGTAAATATTGATATGCTTGATAAAGCAGCGATTCCTTCTTTTCATATTGTTGTTTTAGGCTTTCCAACGTTTTTAAGCCTGTATGATAAGAGGAAAGCTGATTTTGCAATGTTTTTCCGATTTTAGAAAGCTGTGCTTCTATTTTCCCTTTCTCTTTTTTCAGCTCTTTTCTTTCGGAAATATATTTTTCGTTTGCCTCGTCTAAGCGGTCTGCTTTGACTTTTCGCAAGCTTAGCTGCTCCTCAATATAATTGATTTCATTTCGAGCGCTTGCCAGTTCATTTAATTTTTCAAAATAGTCACTTTTTAGCTGCTCAAGCTTTTCCTCGATGTTTCCATCCAGGCTTAGCAGCTCGTTTTCTTTTTTTTGCAGGAAGGATTTTAGTTCTTTTACTTCTTTTTCGCATGTTTCATAGACACTTTTTTGCTCTTCTTTTTCTTTTAATAATTGATTTATTTGTTCAGTCAGCTCAGCGATTTGCTCTTTCAACTGCTGTTCGTTTTGCGCCGCATGTTTTTTTCTTTCTTTTAAAACTTCTTTTTTCCCTTCAAGCTTCTCCAGTTCTTCGCTTGCCAAAAGAAGAACTTGCTGCAAATCATTGATTGATTCATCCAATGCACTGATTTGATCCCGCATTTCTTCCAGATTCGCTTCTTTTTTTTGTATTTGCGATGTCAGCTCTAGTTCGCGATCGCGATTTTCTTCGACCGAACGCTTCAATGCTTCCCATCTATCATGAAGCTCTTCAATTTCATGCGCGAGAAGAGCGACCTCATGCTGCTTCAGTTCTTCCTTTTTATCCAAATAATCCTTTGCAATAGATGCCTGCATTTTAAGGGGCTCAATTTGCGCATTCAGTTCATATAAAATGTCTTGAACTCTATTTAAATTTTCTTCAGTTTCAGCAAGTTTTATTTCAGCTTTCTTTTTTCGGGTTTTATATTTTAGCACACCAGCCGCTTCTTCAAAAATTGTCCGCCGATCTTCCGGTTTCGCGCTTAAAATTTCTTCAACCTTTCCTTGGCTGATAATTGAAAACGCTTCTTTTCCGAGACCGGAATCCATGAACAGGTCGATAATATCTTTTAAGCGGCAAGATTGCTTGTTTATAAAAAATTCACTTTCTCCAGAGCGGTAAACTCTTCTTGTCACACTTACCTCATGATAATCGATCGGCAAAAACTGATCGCCGTTATCAAGAGTTAAAGTGACTTCCGCCATATTTAAACGTTTGCGAGTATCGCTTCCAGCAAAAATAATATCCTCCATTTTGGATCCTCTTAATGATTTTGCTGATTGCTCCCCAAGAACCCATCGAATAGCTTCTGTTATATTCGATTTTCCGCTCCCATTTGGGCCGACAACAGCGGTAACACCGCCAGCAAAATCAACGCTGATCCGATCTGCAAAAGATTTAAATCCTACGATATCTAAACGTTTGAGGAACATGGTGATCCCCTTTCATTCCAAATAAGTCTTTCCTATTTTACCATAACAAAAAATGATCGGAGCAATATCAATAAAAAATCCCCCGTTTATTTTTGGGGGAATTCGCCTAATTTTTGCAATCCTTGTTCAGCTGCATGCTGTTCTGCTTCTTTTTTGGAACGGCCCACTCCTGAACCGATCACCTCTCCGTTTAAAGATACGGTTGCAACAAATTCTTTATTATGAGCGGGGCCTTTTTCTTCCAAAATTTTATAATCCAAAACACCTTTTCCGTCACGCTGAATAAGCTCTTGCAATCTGCTTTTAAAATCCATCACATGAGAAAAAGCACCTTCGTCGATTTTCGGGAAAACGACCTTATTTAAAAAAGAAGTGACTGACTCAAGACCTTGATCCAAATACAAAGCGCCGATAAATGCCTCAAAGACATCAGCTAAAAGAGCTGGACGACCGCGCCCCCCAGTCATTTCCTCTCCTTTTCCGAGCAAAACGAGTTCGCCAAAAGAAAGCTCGTTGGCAAAAGTAACAAGCGATGGCTCGCAAACAATGGCAGCTCTCAGCTTTGTTAAATTGCCTTCAGACATTGTCGGATATTTTTTATACAAGTACTCCGAAACCGTCAGCTCCAATACTGCATCACCTAAATATTCCAGCCGTTCATTGTCTTCATACGGTTTTTTGCGATGCTCATTCACATAGGATGAATGTGTAAAAGCCTGAAATAAGAGCTTTTCATTCGTGAACGTAATGCCGATTTTTGCTTGGAAATCACGAAACTTTTCTATTTTTTTAAAAAAATTTTTTTTTAAATTTGTTTTGTTAGGCATACGTTACCTCCATTTTCTAAACAAATGAAACAACCTCTACTTTATGTTAACAAAAAAAGGGATGAAAAGGGAGAAAGCCCCGCAAAGATACGGGACTTTTTAAAAACATGCAATTATAGTTTACTCTGTATGTAATTAACTGCATCCCCTACAGTCACAATTTGTTCCGCTTCTTCGTCGGAAATTTCCATGCCGAACTCATCTTCTAATTCCATAACAAGTTCAACAACGTCTAGGGAATCAGCGCCGAGATCGTCTTTAAAAGAGGATTCAAGCTTTACTTCAGATTCATCAACTCCGAGACGGTCGACGATGATCTTCGTAACACGCTCCAATACATCTGCCATAACTTTCACCTCCCTCCAGTATTATAGAAGATTTGTCTTCATATTACTACAACGAATTCAAAATTAATACATGACCATTCCGCCGTCGAGACAAAGTGTTTGCCCTGTCATATAGGAGCTTTTATCAGAAGCTATGAATGTTACCATATTGGCAATATCATTCGGCTCGCCGAAACGTCCGAGCGGAATTTGTTTGAGCATTTCATTTCTTATTTGTTCAGGGAGCTGATCCGTCATATCGGTTGAAATAAAACCTGGCGCTACAGCATTTACTGTAATATTTCGGCCCGCCAGCTCCTTCGCAGTCGTCTTCGTCAGTCCGATAATCCCGGCTTTAGCCGCTACATAGTTTGCCTGTCCAGCATTACCAGCTATACCGACGATCGATGCGATGTTGATGATCCTGCCGGAACGCTGCTTCATCATTTGTCTTGTGACCGCTTTTGTACAATTGAAAACACCTTTTAAATTTATGTTGATCACGTCGTCCCATTCTGATTCTTTCATTCGCATAAGCAAATTATCTTTCGTGATTCCGGCATTATTTACAAGAATGTCGAGACGGCCGAATCGTTCGATTACTTCATTGACCATGCTGTTTACTTCATCAGCATTTGCAACATTAGCGCGAATGGCAAAAGCTTTCCGTCCTAAGGATTCAATTTCTTTTACCACTTCATTGGCTTTTTCCTCATTACCAGAGTAATTTACAGCAACATCCGCGCCATTTTTGGCAAGATCAATAGCAATCGCTCGGCCGATTCCGCGGCTTCCTCCCGTTACAAGGGCCGTTTTCCCTGAAAGCATAATCATACCTCCTTTATGTCATGAACAACTGCTTCTAATGATGACAAATCAAAAATATTGTATGTTTTAACGCTGCGATCCACCTTTTTGACAAGACCTGTCAGAACTTTTCCAGCACCGATTTCAATAAACGTTGTCACCCCTGCTTGAATCATCGACCGTACACTTTCTTCCCATCGAACAGGAGAATAAAGCTGCTCAATCAAAAGGCTCTTGATTTCATCTTTATTTTGAACAGGAGCAGCAGTCACGTTTGCGATGACAGGAACGGATGCATCTTGAATGGTCACTTCATCAAGCACTTTTGACAGCTCGCTGGCAGCCGGCTTCATCAATTCAGAATGAAATGGACCGCTTACTTCCAGCGGGATTACCCGCTTGGCGCCCTTTTCTTTAGCAAGCTCCCCAGCTCTTTGTACTCCTTCTTTTGTTCCAGAAATAACGATTTGCCCGGGACAATTTAAATTTGCCAGTTGTACTAGTGTGCCTTCATTCGAGATTTGTTTTGTTATGTTTTCAAGTTCTTCCTGCACCATACCTAAAACGGCAGCCATGGATCCTTCTCCTGCAGGAACCGCTTTTTCCATCAGTTCACCGCGCTTTCTTACAACATAGACTGCATCTTCAACTGTCATGACGTTTGCCGCCACTAATGCTGTATATTCACCCAGGCTGTGTCCGGCAACATAATCAAAAACGACTTCATACTGTTTCAATGCTTCAAAAATCGCAGCGCTTGTCGTCAGCAGTGCAGGCTGTGCATTGTATGTTAACGTCAATTCTTCTTGCGGACCGTTGAAAATAATAGAAGTTAAATCAAAGTCTAAACGTTCATTTGCTTTTTGAAAAATTTCCTTGGAAATGGGAACTTGATCAAAAAAATCTTTTCCCATACCGACTTGCTGAGAGCCTTGTCCCGGAAACAGAAGAGCAGTTTTCCCCATTGTCAATCCCCTTTCAATTGCATGTTCTGAATCGTTTCTTCTATCGTTGAAGATACGGAGTTCGCCACTATTTCCCGAGCCTGGCGAATAGCATGAAAAATAGCCAGCTCATCGGATGAACCGTGGGCTTTGATCACCGGTGCTTTCAGCCCGAATAAGCAAGCCCCGCCATGCTCTGAATAATCCATTTTTTTCTTTAGTCCTTTTAATTTCGGCTTCAAAACAGCTGCAGCAATTTTCGCTGTAAAAGAGCTTGTCAACGCATCTTTCATCATGGCAAATACCGAAAGTGCTGTGCCTTCAATGGCTTTCAAAGCAATGTTTCCTGAAAAACCGTCCGTTACTACAACATCAGCCGCTCCTGACAGCAGGTCGCGCGCTTCTACATTGCCGACAAAGTTGATCGGCGATTGAGATAGAAGTAGAAAAGCCTGTTTAGCTAATTCGTTCCCCTTTTTCTCCTCCGTTCCAATGTTGAGCAAGCCAACTCTCGGAGATTTGATCCCTCTCACCTTTTCTGCATAAACGGAGCCCATGATTGCATACTGCTGCAGATGTTCCATTTTCGCATCTGCATTAGCGCCGACATCGAGCATCACAAAGCCTTTTCCATCAAGGGTCGGCAGCGTTGGTGCCAGCGCCGGCCGGTCGATGCCGTTTATACGGCCGATAATAAACAGACCGGCAGTCATAAGCGCGCCTGTATTCCCAGCTGAAATGCAGGCATCCGCCTTTTTGTCGCGAACTCTTTCAGCCATAATGACCATCGACGCATTTTTTTTTCTGCGCACAGCCCGAACAGGTTCGTCGTCATTTTCAATTTTTTCTTCTGTATGAAAAATAGAAACGTTTGTATGTCTACCTTCTAACAATGGAGTGATCAGCGACTCATTTCCGATTAATTCAATTTCCAAATCAGAAAATTCATCAAGCGCTCTTAATGCTCCTTTTACAACCGCTTGAGGCGCGTTGTCTCCCCCCATTGCATCAATGGCTATCTTCATGTTTTGCCCCTTCCTTTTTAGATTGATTCGCAGATCTGAACATTTCAAATTCACCTGAAAAAACGAGTTCGTTGCCGACATAGCTGTTTACTTCAACAAACGTGCGGCCTTTATCTCGGTCAATGCGAGTGACTTTTGCTTTTGCGACAACGCGCTCATTTTCTTTTACTTGCCGTGTGAAACGGATTGTCGCTTTAGCCGTTAATGCCAATTCATCATCAATGCAAGCAACGGCAAGAGAGTTCGCTTGTGCAAATAGATGATGGCCGCGTGCAATTTGATTTCGGCTAAAAACATGCTCTTTTTTAACATCAAAAATCGAAATAGCCGATTTATCGAGCTCAAGATCAATAATTTCACCGATCACTTCATCAATCGGAAGGGATTTGACTTCATCTTCAAGTTTTCGTTCAGCGACATGCTTGATTCGTTCTCTTAATTCCGGGATCGACAGTTCTAGTCTGTCCAAACGGATGGTTTGGACGCTGACGCCAAATTTTTCAGCTAATTCTTCATCTGTAATAAAAGGCGTTTCTTGAATTGTTTCCAACAATAAACGCTGTCTTTCCTTTTTACTGCGTCTCATTTTTTACACCGTCCGACTAGTATTAAGACTAGGTACTAATAACAAGTATATAATCAAAGAAATAAGTTTGCAACCATGAATTCTTTTTTGGCTAATCCAGCTTCTCTCCGCTCAACACTCCGGAAGCCTCTAAATCATCGCGGAGCGGCGCAAATTGTTCATCTTTCCAAAAAGCATCAGACTGAATCAGTTTGGCAGCGTCAGATCTCGCAGTTTCAAGCGCTCTGTAATCATGGACCATGTCGGCGATTTTAAACTCTGGTATGCCGCTTTGTTTTTTGCCGAAAAAATCTCCTGGACCTCTAAGCTCCAAATCTTTTTCAGCTAAACGGAAGCCGTCATCTGTTTCCGTCATAATTCTCATTCTTTCTTTTCCTATTTCTGATTTCGGATCTGAAAGCAGTATGCAATAGGATTGCAAATTTCCCCGGCCAACTCTTCCTCTCAGCTGATGGAGCTGGGCAAGACCAAACCGCTCCGCATCGTAAACTAACATGACCGTGGCATTCGGTACGTTTACGCCCACTTCCACTACTGTCGTGGAGACAAGAACTTGCACTTTATTTTCGCTAAAATCCATCATCACCTGATTTTTCTCTTCTTGTGACATGCGTCCATGCAAAAGGCCGATTTGAATTCTGCCCTGATAAAATTGAGTTAATTGACTGTGCACTGTCACAGCATTTTCAACATCCAAATTTTCCGATTCTTCAATTAACGGACAAATCACATACGCTTGATGGCCCTTTTTCACTTCTTTTTCAATAAATATTAGAATTCGGGTTAACATTTCCGGCCGAACCCAATATGTTTTTACCTTCTTTCTTCCGGAAGGCATTTCATCAATGATGGAAACATCCATTTCGCCAAATGCAGTTATAGCAAGAGTTCTTGGAATAGGAGTTGCCGTCATAAATAACACATCTGGGAATTCTCCTTTTTCCCGCAATATTCTTCGCTGATTGACGCCGAACCGATGCTGTTCATCCGTAATCACAAGCCCTAAACGGCAAAAATTCACTTCCTCCTGAATAAGGGAATGCGTCCCTATGATCATGTTAATGTCCCCGGATTTCAACTGAAGAAGCAGTTCTTTTCGTTTTTTCCCTTTGATTGAGCTTGTTAATAAAGCGATGCGGACAGACGTATGCGAAAAAAGATTTGACAATGATTTCGCATGCTGCTCAGCTAAAATTTCCGTCGGAACCATCAATGCCGCTTGATAGCCGCTTAACACAGCGGCATACATCACAATGGCAGCAACTGCGGTTTTCCCTGATCCAACATCTCCTTGAAGAAGGCGGTTCATCCTGTAGGGTGAAGACATATCGGATAAAATTTCCGAAACGACACGCTTTTGTGCGTTTGTTAATGAAAAAGGAAGCGTGTCGATAAAGGATTGCAATTCTTTTCGATCAAAATGATGAGAAATTCCTCTTGAGGAAGACCTGCGAAAATGTTTAATCGCCTGCATTTTCAATTGAAATAATAAAAATTCTTCATAAACAAATCTTCTTCTTGCTTGTTTCAGTTCATCGGCATTTTTGGGAAGGTGCATGGCTCTTACCGCTTCTTCTTTCATCAGCAATTTATATCGCTTCCTGAGCATTTCCGGCAAATTTTCTGGAATAAAACTGGAATACGACTGGATGGCGGTCCTGATAATCCGTTTTAGCTCTGAAACAGTCAGCTTTCCGCGGACTGAATAAACGGGTTCTACTTCTTGATTTTGCTTATGAGGCCCAAAATGAATCTGTTGAACATTGACAGTTTGCCGATTGCGGTCCCAAATGCCAGAGACGGTAACAACTTGATTGATAGCAAGCTTCTGTTTGTAATATGGTCTATTAAAACAAACTGCAGTGACAACATAACGGCCGACAAGCATGCGAAAGGAAAGACGCGACCGCTTCTTTCCGTAATAGGTCAGCAATGGCTCGCTGTAAACCTTTCCTTCGACTGTCACCCTTTCTTTATGCTTCACTTCAGCAAGATCCTTTAAACGGTTGTCTTCATAGCGATTAGGAAAATAATAAAGCAAATCAGAAACAGTATGTATTCCCATATCATGCAGCAAACGTTCTGTTTGTTCTCCTACCCCTTTAACCGCTGTGACCGGTTGTAGCAATTGGTTCATGTTCTGTTTGCAGCTTTGAACTTAGCCGCGGGAAACCTCCTTTAAAACCGTTTGAAATATCGATATTTAGTTTACCAAAAATACTTAAACCGTGAAATAAAAAGAGGAAGGCCGAAGCCCTCCTGCTCTACTCAACTGAAAAAATATAAGAATATAATGGCTGATTTCCATTATGAACCTCAATTTCGATATGTTCATAATGATTTTCAACATGTTGGACTAATTGGTCTACTTCGTTTTCGGATGCATCTTCTCCTTGGAGAATCGTCAATATTTCATCCTCTTCATCGATCATTTGATCCAACAACTTTTTGGCAGCTTCAAGCTTGCTTTTATCTTTTGCGACGATGGTTTTCTCGTAAATCCCCATGAAGTCTCCTTTTTCTATCGCAAGTCCGTCAATACTTGTATCCCTTACAGCATATGTGACTTGTCCTGTTTTCACATTCCTGCTTGCTTCCTCCATCGCCTTTACGTTTTCCTCTAAACCGAGTTCAGGATTGAAAGCCAGCAGGGCGGATAATCCTTGAGGAACGCTTTTCGTTTCAATGACTCTTATATTTTTATCAGTTATTTGTGCTGCTTGATTGGCTGCCATAATGATATTGGAATTGTTCGGCAAAATAATAATATTCTCTGCGTTCAACTGTTCGACAGCCTTTACAAAATCTTCCGTACTTGGATTCATCGTCTGGCCGCCTTCAATAATTTTTGTTGCACCAATTGATGTAAAAAGATCGGAAATTCCCGAGCCCATGGCAACCGCGATAATTCCGTACTTTTCATTTTTGGGTGCCGCCGGTTCAGTAGATAATACATTTTCCGTTTGATTATTGACAATTGTACTATGCTGCTCGCGCATGTTTTCAATTTTCATATTCAATAAGCTGCCGTAGCGCTGCCCGTATGTCAATACCTCGCCAGGCTGTTCAGAATGGATATGTACTTTGACAAGTTCATCATCGGCAATTACTAAAAGCGAATCTCCGAACCGGGATAAATCTTCGCGAAATTTCTTTTCAGAAAACGGCTCTTTTTCTTTTTCAAACCGAACCATAAATTCTGTACAATATCCATATTTAATATCTTCTGTATTAATATGACTTTGTGCATTTTTATGATGCTCTGCACTTACCAGTTTGTCCATCGAAGGAAGCTTAGGGGATTCGGAAATTTTCTCTCCCTTTAATTCTGCCAAAAATCCCTCGTAAATAAATACAAGTCCTTGTCCACCGCTGTCCACAACGCCCACTTCTTTTAGGACAGGCAGAAGCTCAGGCGTTCTCTTTAATGACTCCTTTGCTTCTTTTACCACTTCTTCCATAACAATTGTCAGATCATCGGTTGATTTAGCTGTTTTAACAGCTTTTTTCGCAGCATCTTTTGCAACCGTTAAAATGGTCCCTTCAACAGGCTTCATAACAGCTTTATAGGCAGTATCAACACCTGCTTGAAAAGCTTTAGCAAATTCATCCGCATTGATCGATTCTTTTCCTTCAACCGCTTTTGCAAACCCACGAAAAAGCTGGGATAAAATAACCCCAGAATTTCCACGCGCGCCCATTAACAGACCTTTTGCAAATGCTCCAGCTACAGAACCGATATTTGATGAAACATGTTTTTGTACTTCTTTTGCTCCAGCTGTGATGGATAAATTCATGTTTGTTCCCGTATCCCCATCCGGAACAGGAAAAACGTTTAACGCATCCACCACTTTCGCATTATTAGATAGATGATTCGCTCCTTGAATCACCATTTCCGCAAAGCGCTTCCCATCAAGCAAAGTATTGGCCACAAATGTTTCCTCCTTCTCTACGGATTCGTTACACGAACCCCTTGCACATATATGTTAATGGAATCGACAGATAATCCAAGAATTTGATTTAATGTATATTTCACTTTTGTTTGAACATTATGAGCAACTTCTGATATTTTTGTTCCATAGCTGACAATAATATACATATCAATATGAACGCTCTCTTGTTCTTGGCGGACGATCACTCCACGGCTGAAATTTTCTCGCCGTAAAATTTCTGAGAGTCCGTCTTTAATTTGATTTTTGGAAGCCATTCCGACAATTCCGTAACAATCAACAGCTGCACCGCCGGCAACTTGTGCGACTACATCATTCGAAATTTCGATCTGGCCATATTTCGTTTTTAATTCGATGGACATTCGAGTTCCTCCTTTAGCATACGTTCATTACTGTAGATGAGCAAATTCACTAACATAAATTTACATCCGAACAAAAAAGGAGACATGAACCCGATTCCTTGATTAGAATAGATGTGTCACCAAA
>NZ_VISS01000012.1 GCF_007827555.1 Aeribacillus composti | reverse complement strand
TTTCAGATAAAAATCGAAAAAATATAAAAGCAAGTGGAGAGAAACGAATTGTTTTTCTCCACTTGCTTCATTTTAGGGACTTATCGGACAGCCCCTTTCTCTTTCAAAATTTTAATATAGTGCCTTAATCAATCGGTTATGAAGGAAATGCCTATACTTGATAAATATCGCGCCTGCTTTTTTTTGAAAATAGGTATTTGAATTAGTACATGTACACTTTTATATTCATAGGCTAGTATTGTAAAAATAATAAATAGGAAGGAGTTATATAATATGAAATGCAGACCGAACGTTCTTCAGCCGATTGTTCATCCGACGAAATGCTGCGTCAATCATACACATTCAACAACAATCGTTCCTCATATCCATCCAATTCATACAACAAATGTTAATCATCAAATGTATCAACATTTGCATTATTTCCCGCATACTCAATCTGCGGTAAATAACGTGTCACATCAACATTTTCAGTGCATGGGACCTGGTCCGTTTCCGAGATAATCTTTGAGAAGGGGCTGAGTAACCAGCTCCTTCCGTTTATAATCATTATTTTTAAACCTCTGAAGGCTTCATTTTTTCCTATAATAGGATGGAGACATGTTATTACCATAAAGAATAAATTGACATTAATCAGGAAGTTTGAAAAAATATAGCCTAGGAGGACTTCTGACGATTGAGGTGAACCGAGTTGATTTCAGATAAAATTAGATTAACGGCGAAAGAAATTTTGGAAAAAGAGTTTAAAACTTCGATGCGCGGTTATAAACAAGAAGAAGTTGATAAATTTTTAGATATTATCATTAAAGATTACGAAACGTTTTACCAGGAGATTGAACAGTTGCGGCAGGAAAATATGCGGCTGAAAAAGCAGCTCGAAGAAGCATCGAAAAAACAACCGACGATGCAGGCGAATACAACGAACTTTGACATTTTGAAGCGTTTATCGAATTTAGAAAAACATGTATTTGGAAGCAAATTATATGAGTAATGTTCATGGATGCCACTTGAATTTTTTATTCATTTTCACTATACTACATAATGCGGTTTAGCATAACGTTCGGGTAATCGCTGCAACGGATCATCCGTTGTAGAGGAAAGTCCATGCTCGCACGGTGCTGAGATGCCCGTAGTGTTCGTGCCTAGCGAAACCATAAGCTAGGGCAGCCTTTTCGGCTGACGGCGGGGAACGTGCCTAAGCTATTGATTAGTATGGCACTATTACCCTGAAAGTGCCACAGTGACGTAGTCTTGCGAGAAATCGCAAGAGTGGAACGCGGTAAACCCCACGAGCGAGAAACCCAAATGATGGTAGGGGCACCTTCTCTGAGGAAATGAACGAGGAGAAGGACAGAAGGGCTAAAACCCTTCTGTAGATAGATGATTACCACCCATGTGCAAGCTGCATGGGGACAAAACATGGCTTACAGAACGTTATGGAATAAACCGCAATTTTTCGTGCTCTCCATTTGGAGAGCTTTTATTTTCTTAAAAAGACAGGTGAAAAAATGAGCAAACGGTTTACATTGATTGCAACAGCTGCAATGGGAATTGAAGCGATTGTTGCATCAGAAGTGCGCAATCTAGGATATACATGCAAAGTGGAAAACGGAAAAGTAACGTTTGAAGGCGATGAACTGGCGATTTGCCGAGCGAATTTATGGCTTAGAACGGCTGATCGAGTGAAATTAAAAGTGGCTGAATTTTCGGCGACGACATTTGAAGAACTGTTTGAAAAAACGAAAGCCACTGATTGGGCGGATTTTTTGCCTGAAAACGCTCAATTTCCTGTCATCGGAAAATCGGTGAAATCAAAACTGGCAAGTGTTTCTGACTGCCAGAAAATTGTAAAAAAAGCAATAGTTGAAAAATTGAAGCAGCAGTACCGAAAAACGACCGATTGGTTAGAAGAGACAGGGGCGGTTTACAAGATTGAGATCTCTTTACATAAAGACATTGCTACACTGACCATTGATACGAGCGGAGACGGCCTCCATAAACGAGGATATCGCGCTCGAAAAGGAAATGCCCCTTTAAAAGAAACGCTCGCTGCTGCACTTATTTTGCTAACGAATTGGACTCCTGACAGACCTTTCTTTGATCCATTTTGTGGTTCAGGTACGATTCCGATTGAAGCGGCGTTAATTGGGCAAAATATCGCGCCCGGCTTCAATAGAGATTTTATTTCAGAGCAATGGGACTGGATCGGCAAGGATGTATGGAGAAGGGCAAGAGAAGAAGCAGAGGATTTAGCTAAATATGATATTCGCCTCGACTGCATCGGGACGGACATTGATCATAAAATGATTGAGATTTCAAAAGAAAATGCCATGGAGGCCGGGCTTTCGGATGTCATTACTTTTAAACAAATGCAAGTTAAAGATTTACGTACAGTGAAGGAATTTGGGGTAATAGTCGGGAATCCACCGTATGGTGAGCGACTCGGAGAACGAGAAGAAGTGGAGCAATTATATAAGGAAATGGGGAAAACATTCTCGCTGTTAGATACTTGGTCGATTTACATTTTGACAAGCAATAAAAGCTTTGAACAGTTTTACGGAAAAAAGGCGACAAAAAAACGGAAACTTTTTAACGGGTTTATCGAAACGCACTATTATCAGTATTGGGGACCTAAACCGCCCAAAAAAGCATAAATAATACCAGCTCTGCATAAATTAAAATGGATAAAATTTATACGGGGTTGGTTGATTTATGACAAAGGAAGAATATGCGATTATTTCTCGCGCATTAAAGAATACGTATACTGCGTTGGTAGAAAGAGGTTCAACAGAAAAAGCGCTCAGTCAAATCTTTGAAGCGGAAGGGCAATTGAAAAAGGCTATTTTTCACGGATCTCTTTCCGTTCGAGAGAAACGGCTTCCCTGAAAATGGGAAGTTTTTTCTGTTTTTAAATGATTTCGTTTCAACCGAGTCAATCGCTTATGCTTCAAACCTTACCGCTCGCTTCCTGCATAAGCGAGGTTGACATGATTCTAATTGAATCGCGCGCTGCCAGAAAAGATATTGACGTTAAGCGTAATAAGTGAAATAATTTTACTCTATGAATAATCACGGAGGTTGGAGTCATGATGTTTCAAGGTTTACCTTTCCCGCTGACAAAAAATGAAAGTTTTTATGAAGCGTTAAACAAATGGATCGGTGATGTTCTGTATGATATTTTGCCTGAAAAAGGCTTTGAATTGCGCGACGAACAAATTTTTATGGCTTTCCAGCTTGACAGAGCTTTTAAAGAAAAGAAAGTGATGTTTGCGGAAGCGGGAGTAGGGACAGGAAAAACGATTGTTTATTTGCTTTATGCGATTGCATATGCGCGATATACCGGAAGACCTGCCGTCATTGCCTGTGCGGACGAAGCTCTAATTGAACAGCTTGTCAAAAAACAAGGGGATATAAAAAAGCTTGAAGAAGCTCTAGGTCTAAAAGTGGATGTGCGATTGGCAAAATCGATGAACCAATATTTATGTTTGGACAAGCTTGAGGATTTGCTTGGAATGGACGATGATGAGGACTTTTTTGATCTTTATGAATCTCTCCCTGAATTCGTGCATGATCAGAGCGGATTGCAATCTTACTATCATTATGGAGACCGGAAGCAATACCCGTTTTTTTCCGATGAAAAATGGGAAAAAATCAGCTGGGATCCTTTTAAAAACTGTTTGTCATGCAGCAAAAGACATCGGTGCGGCTTAATTCTTTCCCGCGATTATTATCGGAAGGCGAAGGATTTAATCGTTTGCTCCCATGATTTTTATATGGAGCATATTTGGACGAAAGAATCCCGGAAACGTGAAGGACAGCTCCCGCTTCTCCCAGAGCACAGTTGCGTCGTGTTTGATGAAGGCCATTTATTAGAATTTGCGGCTCAAAAGGCACTTACGTATCAAGTGAAAAAAGAAACGCTAGCAGCATATTTAGAAAAAATTTTAAAGAACAACATTCGTGAACAACTTGCAGAAATGGTCGAAGAAGCGCTTTTAGCGAACGATCATTTTTTTCATATGCTGTTTAAAAGTGCACATCAAAAGGAAGGCTCCAATCGGTTGACAATCACGAGAACAGACGATTTGTTAGAAGCGGCCGGAAATTTGTATGAACGATTGAATCAGCTGTCTGAAGCTTTAGTTTTTGAAAGTGAACTATATACCATTGATGAATATAGCTTAAAGATTGTGGAAGAATACCTTGATCAAATGGAATTTTCTTTTCGCTTGTTTTTACAATTTGACAACACAATTACCTGGCTTGAACAAAACGGCGCGTCATCTTCTTTTGTGATCATGCCGCAAAGGATAGAAGATATTTTAAAAGAAAAAGTGTTTTCTCATAAAATACCTTATATCTTTTCATCAGCCACTTTATCGGATCAAAACGGATCGTTTGCTTATTTAGCGAATAGCCTTGGTATAAAAGATTATCTATCATTCTCCGTTTCCTCTCCTTTTGACTATGAAAAAAATATGAAAGTGTTTGTAAAAAAAGGTACGAGCGAGGAAAAATTGAACTGGACGGAATCTGTCATAAAATCAAACAAAGGGCGCACGTTAATTTTATGCAGAACGAAAGAGGAGCTGCTTTTCTTAAAAAAACATTTACCAAGCTTTTGGCATTCATGTTTATTTGAAGGAGATTATGAAATCAGCGAATTAGTGGCATCTTTTGAAAGAGATCCGGAAACCGTTTTGTGCGCTGTGCATTTATGGGAGGGGCTTGACGTTCCAGGACCGTCGCTTGAACATGTGATCATTTGGTCGCTTCCATTCCCGCCGGATGATCCTGTATTTGATGCGAAACGAAAATCCGCAACAGATCCTTTTTATGAAGTGGATCTTCCGTATATGATACTGCGGCTGAAGCAAGGGGTTGGACGCCTCCTTCGCACGAAAGATGACCATGGTACTATAACGATTTTTATCAGCAAAGATGAGGGAGAAAATATTGTTTCGGAGGTCGTAAAAGCGTTGCCTGTCAAACCGAGCTGAAATATATTTTCAATTGGAAGAAGGGGATGATCAAAATGGGCTTAAAAGAAAAAGAACAAAAATTTTTCGATTACTTAAAGAAAATGGAAAGCTATGAAGAAGCATTAAATTTAATGTATTGGGATTTACGGACGGGTGCGCCGAAAAATGGATTGGAGCGGCGAGCTGAAACAATCGGCATTCTTTCTGAAGAGTGGTTCCAGATGTCCGTTTCAGATACTATGAAAGAGTTTCTTGATGAATTAACAGAAAAACATGTTTATGACAATCTCTCTTCGGTGACAAAGAAAGCTCTTCAGGAATGCAGAGAGGAGTATGAAAAAAACATTAAGATTCCGAAAGAGGAATATAAAGAATATGTCATTCTCCAATCAAAAAGCGAATCAGTTTGGGAAGAAGCGAAAGCAAATGCAGATTTCAATCAGTTTGCTCCTTATTTAGAAAAATTAATAGAATTCAATAAAAAGTTTATTTCCTATTGGGGCTATAAGGGACATAAATATAATACGCTCCTTCATTTGTATGAACCAGGAATAACTGTGGAGACGCTTGACAAGGTTTTTGCAGAGCTAAAAAAACATATCGTCCCATTAGTACAACAAATTGTACAATCATCAAAAAAAATCGACGTTTCGTTTTTGCACAAACCGTTTCCGAAAGAAAAACAGCGAAAGTTTTCCGAATATATTTTAAAGGAAATAGGCTACAATTTTGATGCCGGCCGCCTTGATGAAACCGTCCATCCTTTTGAAATTCGAATGAACCGGGGCGATGTTCGAATTACAACAAAGTATGATGAAACAGATTTTCGAACGGCCGTTTTCGGAACCATTCATGAAGCCGGACATGCGATTTATGAGCAAAACATAAATGAAGAACTGGAAGGAACTCCTCTTGCTGACGGCGCTTCAATGGGGATTCATGAATCTCAATCATTATTTTATGAAAATTTAATTGGGCGAAACTATCATTTCTGGAAGCGATATTACAACCAACTTAAAACGTATGCTCCAAACCAATTTACTGGGGTTTCTTTAAATGATTTTTACAGAGCGATCAATGAAGTTAAACCATCGCTGATCCGTATTGAAGCAGATGAATTGACATATTGTCTTCATATCATTGTACGCTATGAAATAGAAAAATTGCTGTTTGAAGGAAATTTGGATGTGTCTGATCTTCCAAAAGTTTGGAATGATAAATATAGCGAATATTTAGGTATTGCTCCAGATCATGATGGAAACGGGGTGCTTCAAGATGTTCATTGGGCGGGAGGAAGCTTTGGCTATTTCCCTTCATATGCTTTAGGATATATGTATGCAACGCAATTGATGCAAAAAATGGAGCAGGATCTTTCGAATGTTGAAGAACTTATTGAAAACGGAGAATTTCAGCAAATTCAAAGCTGGCTGACAAAACATGTTCATCTATATGGCAAAATGAAAAAACCGCTGGAAATATTAAAGGATGCGACTGGCGAATCGTTGAATCCGGCATATTTTATTCAGTATTTAGAAAAGAAATATAAAGACATTTACAGTCTTGATTAAAAGATTCGTTTGGAAAACTTTCCATCGTCAATCAGGGAAAAATTGTTTCGATTTTTAAAATGACATCCCACATTCTTAAAAAAAAAATAAAAGATGGCGGATATCAGCTCTTTCGCCGATTTCCGCCATCATCAATTCTAAAGGCTTTAGACAGAGCCTTTTAATCATTCGAAGCTTTTGCCCGGCCTGCAAGAAGAACAAAATAGCACAACAGCCCGAACAAGCAGGAAATAAATAAAGCATGTGCTAAGGCAAGATAAAGGTTTAAATCAGACAAGATCACGGATATGCCGGATAACGCTTGGAGAAGAATGAGAATGAAAGCAAGAATCCAACCCCAATACATCACTTTTTGATCTTTATAATGTTTTATCGCATGAATAGTGGCAACCGCAATCCAAATAAACAGCAAGCCTGCTGCAAAGCGGTGGCCCATTTGCACCCATTCATGGACGGTTTGCGGGAACAAGCGATTTTCGCTGCAAAAAGGAATGCTTGGACAAGCTAGACTTGCGCCTTTATGCCGAACATATGCACCTGTGTAAATGACAATATAACTGTAAGTAATAATGCCATAAATATGAAATCGCATTTTTTTCCCAATGACAGCATTATCTGCGTCAAATTTTTTATCAACTTCAAAAATCAGCAGAGTAAGCAGCAAAACAGCTGCAAATGAAATGAGGGAAATTCCAAAATGAAGTGCAAGAACGGCATCGGATTGCCCCCATACGACAGCTGCAGCACCGATTAGCGCCTGCAAAACAATAAAAAAGATGGCCAGAAAACAAAGCAGCTTTGTTTCTTTTTTATGCCCGATCGCTTTCCAAGCCCAAATAACAAGACATAAAACAAGGATTCCTGCAATTCCGCTCACAAGTCGGTGTGAAAGTTCAATGATTGTTTCTAATGTCAAAGGGTCTGGAAGAACTTTTCCGTGGCAAAGCGGCCAAGACCGGCCGCATCCTTGAGATGATCCTGTTTTTGTTACGAGTGCTCCGCCAATTAAAACGAATAGCATGACGATTGTTGTCACGACGCCAAGCCATTTTAATAAATAGTGCATGTCTCATTCACCTTCTAACATCTTTAATAAGTTTAAAAAGCCGAAAGAAACTCCATAATGGGTATAGAAACATCAAACTTCGAAACAAATAGTTTCTTGTAGAATCAGAAAAAGCTTGAATATTCAAAAGGAGTTTGCTAGAAATATTATGGGGAAGGCATTTTGCCGAAACGTTCGACCAACTATTATTATAATCGGAAAATATTTTATTTTTAACCGCTTCACAATTTCGACAAACTTTATTCGCGAAATGTACACAAAAAATTGACGAATTATGGTTTAATACTATATGAATGCTTTTTTGTCTCGTGTTTTTTTTATATGATAGAGGCAAACGCTAAATGGTCTCAGATAGGAGGCCGTCCCAGAGGAGGTCATTCAATTGGGTAATACAAGGGGCGAAGTTGTTTTAAACGATCGGCAAGAAATAGAAGTGGCAACTTCCGCTTGGAAAGATTTTTTATCATTAATTAAAATCGGAATCGTCAACTCCAATTTAATCACCACTTTTACCGGAATATGGTTGGCATTATATTTCAGCGGTAAAGGTTTTCTTGAAAATATAGATATTGTTGTGTTTACATTGCTTGGAACAGCAGCTATTATTGCTGGATCTTGCGCAATCAACAATTTTTATGACAGAGATATTGACCATGTAATGGAAAGAACAAGATTACGCCCAACCGTAACGGGCCGTATAAGCTCGTTTCAAGTATTGCTGCTGGGGACCGGCTTCATTTCCATTGGAACGATTTTGCTTCTAATGGTTTCTGTTTCCGCAGCCGTCATTGGTTTGTTAGGCGTGTTTTCCTACATAGTGCTATACACGATGTGGACAAAACGCCAATATACGATCAATACGGTAGTCGGCAGCATCGCTGGAGCTGTTCCGCCGCTGATTGGATGGGCTGCAGTTGATGATTTAAATATCATTGCATGGATTTTATTTCTAATCATGTTTATTTGGCAGCCGCCTCATTTCTTGGCACTTGCGATGAAGCGTTCGGAAGAATACCGTAAAGCTGGAATTCCGATGCTTCCAGTTGTTCATGGCTTTGAGGTGACGAAAAGACAAATCATTGTTTGGGTTGCCTGCTTGCTGCCCCTTCCTTTTTATTTGTTTAGCCTAGGCATTGGCTTCATCGTTTTGGCTACTGTATTGAACATTATTTGGTTGATTTTGTCATTAATTGGACTGAAAATGAAAAATGATTTAAAATGGTCTAAGTGGATGTTTATCTATTCAATTAACTATTTAACCATTTTGTTTGTGGCTATGGTTGCCTTTTCAATAATTTAACGTTCGGTAGTAATTCTTTCTAGATAAGAATTTATTCATAGAAGGAATTCTTCATTTTTTCTTTATGAACAGGATTTAACAAAGAAAGAGGGGTTTGATTTAGCGATGAAAAAGCTGAAATGGCGTCTTTTGTTACTACTTTCAGTCATGACGCTCGTATTGTCAGGCTGCGGCGAACCGTTTATTTCCACGCTGATTCCAGCTGGAGAAGTTGCCGATGAACAATTTTCGCTCATGATGTTGAGTACGGCAATCATGGTGATTGTTGTTGCAGTCGTAACGATTATTTTTATTTATGTCTTAATGAAATTCCGCCGGAAAGGAAGCGATAAAATTCCGGTACAAGTGGAAGGAAGCCATAAGCTTGAAATCATTTGGACTGTTATTCCTATATTATTGCTGATTGTATTGGCAGTTCCGGTAGTTGCTTCCACCTTTAATTTGGCGGATACCGACCCAATGAAAAAAGCGTTGGCAGATGATAAAAATGGAGGAAAAGATCCTCTTGTTGTCAATGTAAGAGCAAGTTTGTATTGGTGGGAATTTGAATATCCTGGCTATGGAGTCATTACAAGCCAAGATTTAGTCTTGCCGACAGATGAAAAAGTTTATTTTAACTTAAAAGCATCAGATGTGAAGCACTCATTCTGGATTCCTCCAGTTGGTGGTAAAATCGATACAAACACAGATAATGAGAACCAGTTCTGGTTAAAAATTGATTCAAAACGTGCGAAGGAAGCTGAAAACATTTTTTACGGGAAATGTGCTGAATTATGCGGACCATCTCACGCATTGATGGACTTTAAAGTGAAGGCGGTTTCCCGAGATGAATTTAATTCTTGGATTAATAAAATGAAAAATTTCAAAGCTGAAACTGTTGCTCAAACAGCGTCTGCAAAACAGGGAGAACAAGTGTTCAAAGATAAAGGCTGTATCGGCTGCCATGCAGTATCACCAGCTGATAACCGACCTGAACAAGCACGAACGGCACCTAACTTAGCTAACTTTGCTGATCGTGAACGAGTAGCCGGCATCTTGGAACACAATGAAGAAAATATTAAAAACTGGTTGAAAGATCCTGAAAAATATAAACCTGGCAACACAATGACAGGCACATACGGTAAGTTGACTGAAGAAGAACTTCAAGCATTAACAGATTATTTACAAAGCCTATCAGTTGAAAAGTAATGCTCACTAATTATAAAAGGGAGGTTACATCGTGAGTACGTTAGCTCGGAAAAAAGGGTTCTGGCCAACGGTTTGGGACTATTTGACAACTGTTGACCATAAAAAGATTGCCATCCTTTATTTAATCGCTGGAGGACTCTTTTTTGTAATTGGTGGAATTGAAGCGCTTTTGATGCGTATTCAATTGGCCATTCCAGAAAATGACTTTGTCAGTGCAGGTACGTTTAACGAATTGATGACAATGCACGGTACAACGATGATATTTTTAGCAGCTACGCCGTTATTGTTTGCATATATGAACGCAGTTGTTCCACTCCAAATTGGGGCTCGTGACGTTGCGTTTCCGTTTTTGAATTCTTTAGGCTTTTGGTTGTTTTTCTTTGGCGGTGTTTTCTTAAATTTAAGCTGGTTTTTAGGCGGGGCACCTGATGCTGGCTGGACGGCATACGCTTCAGTGGCCTTGAATTCTCCTGGACATGGAGTAGACTTTTATATACTAGGGCTGCAAATTTCCGGATTAGGAACATTAATTTCCGGGATCAATTTTCTTGTTACGATTATTAATATGCGTGCACCCGGAATGACATACATGCGGATGCCATTGTTTACATGGACTACTTTTGTAGCATCAGGACTTATTTTGTTTGCGTTCCCACCGCTGACTGTTGGAATTGCGCTTTTAATGTTTGACCGTTTATTTGGCGGGAACTTTTTCAATCCGGCTTTAGGCGGGAATACGATCATTTATGAACATATTTTCTGGATTTTTGGACATCCTGAAGTTTACATTTTAGTTTTGCCGGCATTCGGAATTTTTTCAGAAATTATTCCAACTTTTGCTCGGAAAAGATTGTTTGGGTACACATCAATGGTGTTTGCAACAGTGTTGATCGGATTTTTAGGATTCATGGTGTGGGCGCACCACATGTTTACAACAGGTCTTGGTCCGATTGCCAATGCGATTTTTGCAGTTGCAACTATGACAATTGGTGTGCCGACAGGAATTAAAGTGTTTAACTGGCTCTTTACAATGTGGGGCGGAAGCATCCGCTTTACAACACCGATGCTTTATGCAGTCGGTTTTATTCCATCATTTGTTATGGGTGGTGTAACTGGAGTCATGCTCGCTGCTGCTCCAGCCGATTATCAATACCACGATACTTACTTTGTTGTTGCACACTTCCACTACGTAATTGTTGGTGGTGTTGTATTTGCTATTTTGGCTGCTGCCCATTATTGGTGGCCAAAGATGTTTGGAAAAATGTTAAATGAGACGCTTGGTAAAATAACATTTGTATTATTTTTCATCGGTTTCCATTTAACGTTCTTTATCCAGCATTTCCTTGGTTTAATGGGTATGCCGCGCCGCGTGTTCACATTCTTATCAGGCCAAGGCTTTGATACTGGAAACTTGATCAGTACAATAGGTGCGGTTCTGATGGGGATAGCAGTAGTCGTTCTCTTGATCAATGTTGTGGTTACTTCTGTGAAGGGAGAAAAAGTAGGTGCAGATCCTTGGGAAGATGGACGTTCACTAGAGTGGGCAGTTGCATCACCTCCACCTGAATACAACTTTAAACAAACTCCGCTTGTTCGCGGATTAGATCCTTTATGGATTGAAAAAATGGAGGGCAAAAAAGGCTTAACACCTGCTGAACCGCTAAGCGATATTCATATGCCGAACTCTTCAATCTTGCCTTTTATTATTTCAATAGGCTTATTCATTGCCGCTTTCGGCCTCATGTACCACAATGACTATTCGTGGGGTGTGCCGGTTGCGATTATCGGCTTTATCATTACGTTCGGTACGATGTTTTTACGCTCGATTATTGATGACCATGGATACCATATTCATAAAGAAGACCTTTTAAAAGATGATAATGGGGGGGTTCAGGCATAATGCATGTAGAAGAAAAATTAACGGCTGAAACGTTTCCTGAGCAGCCAGAAAAGGCCACCCTCGAAGGGAAAAATAAGTTTATAGGTTTTTGGGTTTTCTTAGGCGGCGAAACAGTATTGTTTGCCACGTTGTTTGCTACGTTTCTAGCGTTGAGAGATTCCACCGCTGGCGGGGCCTCAACGCAGGAGCTCTTTGACATCAAATTAGTATTTGTAGCGACAATGCTTTTATTAACAAGCAGTTTGACAAGCGTCTATGCAATTTATCATATGAAAAACTTTCAATTTGGCAAAATGCAGTTCTGGTTTGGAGTCACCGTTTTATTAGGTCTTGCGTTCTTAATTTTGGAAATTTATGAATTTAATCATTACATGCATGAATTTGAATTTAAGTTGACAAGCAGTGCGCTTGGTTCAGCCTTTTACACGCTAGTAGGAACACACGGTGCACACGTTGCCTTTGGGCTTCTCTGGATCACAACGCTGATGATTCGAAATGCAAAACGCGGATTAAACTTATACAACGCTCCTAAATATTACGTCGCAAGCCTTTATTGGCACTTTATCGACGTTGTTTGGGTATTTATATTCACAGTTGTATACTTAATGGGAATGGTGGGATAACGATGGTGAGTGAAAATTCTCGTAACCCAAAAGTTGATTTAGCGTTTCGCCGTAAAAAAAATGCGGAAGAAATGAAGCACCAAGTCGTTTCATTTGCGTTAATGATCTTTTTAACGATTGTAGCTTTTATTACAGTAGGATATGATGGAATCGACGAATGGTTGAAAGTTCCATTTATTGTACTGCTTGCATGCATTCAAGTCATTTTCCAGCTATATTATTTCATGCATATGAATCATAAAGGACATGAAGGACCACAGTTTTTCATATGGTCAGGTATTTTTGTCACATTTCTGACGGTTCTTGCCTTTATGACAATTGTCTGGTGGTAAAATACTCTTTATGGAAGCAATCAGTTTTAACTGGTTGCTTCTTTTTTTAAAGGCAATATAAATCTGCTTGCTGAAAGAAATGCAAATTCATAGAACGTTCATTGAAAAAAGAAAAGGAAAGCATGTATAATGAAATGGAATCGACTAGATCGATGATTGAAAGGATTGATTCAGTTGAGTTTAGATATATTTGGCTTTCGCGCTATGTGGAGTCCGCTGTTTTTTATATTTTGTGTTATTTTAATTGTGCTTTACTTATTATTAACCGATTCGCTTCGTCACTATTTTAAAAATTCTGAACCGGTCAGCCTAAAACAAAAATTAGTGTTTATATTGGCAATCGTTCTCCTTTATGTCAGCAAAGGAAGCCCGCTTGATTTGCTGGGGCACATTACATTTACAGGGCATATGGCTTCAATGGCAATTTTGTTTTTAATCGTAGCACCGCTTTTGATTATCGGCGTTCCTGAATGGTTATGGAAGGCTGTTATGGAAAAGCCGGTCATAAAACCTGTTGTAAAATTTTTCACTAAACCGATATTGGCTATGATTTTGTTTAATTTATTTTTTTCCTTGTATCATGTGCCGTTTATTTTCGATACATTAAAATCAAATTATATTTATCATGAGGCGGCTACTACTTTTATTTTCGTTTTTGCCTTTTTTATGTATTGGCCATTGATTGGAAAAAGTCCAAATTGGCATCCAATTGGGGGTCTGAAAAAAATTGCCTACATTTTAGGAAACAGCGTTTTAATCACACCAGCCTGCGGTTTAATCATTTTTGCAGGTGCGCCGCTGTTTGAAACATATTCGAATCCGGAGGCGTGGGTAAAGACTTTAAGCTTATGTGTTCCTTCTGATACGTTGGCTGGGTTGTCTTTGTCAGGCCCGCAAATGTTTAGCGGAATGCCGCTGCTTGAGGATCAGCAGCTTGGCGGCATTATTATGAAAGTGATCCAAGAGCTTGTGTACGGAACATTTTTAGCTCATGTATTTTTTGAATGGGCGAAAAAAGAGAGAGAAAAAGACGACATCGATGTGCAAAATTTGTCTCCTGAACCAAATAAATAAAAAAAACTGCAGGTGATTTGCCTGCAGTTTTTCAAACAGTTAAGCTTTCAATCGCTTCTTTTGCCCGCTTTAACAGTTTTTCGCTTGACTCAACGATGACGGCTGGAAAATGTTCATCCTCTCCATATTCGACACCATGAGGATAATAATGTTTCCCTAATATTGGAGTTAGCAATTTAATAAGTGCGTAGCGGCCTCCCACATCGCCTTCAATACAATATCCTTGTACTCTTAAATAAAAAACATCGCCCTTATGCTCAAATTTCTTGTCAAACGTCACACGGTCATAATCCCATTGGCCGGCAAGGATAAAACCTAATTCTGTCAACGCATCCTTAAGGTGAGACAATTCCACCGTCAGCCCTTCCAGGCCGATTTGTTCAAATTTCATATGTATTTCCCTCCTAAGCGCTTCGAACAAAAAATTGATTTCTCTCTACTGTTTAATAATAGTATGAATAATTAAAACATGCAATGTTATATATATAGCATTTACACAATGTTCAAATAAAATTCGGTATTCAAATGGAGAGCGAATAAAGAAAATCGAAATTTCCCATAATAGATCAAAAAGCATAAGAGGTGTCCTCATTGAAAAAGGTAAAGGAAATTATGTTAACAAATTGTATTGTTTGCACACCGTTAGATAATGTGTTTGAAGCGGCTGTGAAAATGAAAGAGTCAAATGCTGATGCCGTTTTAATCGTTGAAAATGATCAATTAGCAGGAATCATAACCGATCGTGATCTTGTGACAAAAGGAATTGCAGAAAAACGTCCTGGTTCTACGAAAATTACGGATGTAATGAACGGCGATGTTGTAACGATCACTCCTGATGCATCAGCAGAAGACGCAGCTGAGATGCTTGCAGCTCATCATATTCATCATTTGCCGGTTGTTGAGGATGGAAAGGTTGTTGGCATTATAACAGAACGTTGTTTTACATGATGAAAAGACAAAAACTACACCATTAAAAATGAGAGAAGTGAATTTTTCATGAAATGTTTGCAAAATTTCCCCATTTTTGATTAAAATGACTTAAAACAGAATATATAAGAAACAAAGAAAGAAGAGGGGAATTGAACTGAAAAGAGTTACAAGAATTATATTGATATTTGTAATTATTACATTAACATATATCGTATATGTCACCTTTCAAAAGGAACCAGTACTGCCTCCGGAACAGCAAAATTTTCAAGAGAAAACGGACAAAGAAATAAAAGTGGGGGAAGGAGTTATCTCATTTGTCGGAAGATCTTCCAAAGAAGTACTAAAAACCTTTGGCAAACCTGATCGGATTGATCCATCAAGATACGATTATGAATGGTGGATATACCGAGATGATTTGCAGCAATACAAGCAATTCGGTGTTTTAAACGGAAAGGTCGTTACAGTTTTTGCTATTGGAAAAGAAGTAAATGTAGATCCGTTTCAAATTGGCCAGCCGTCTACCCAAGTATTTCATATTGTCGCTCCCAATTCATTTGTCACAGCAGATATTGGTTTAAACTCATATCGGTTCGAGCTGTCGGAAGATGACCTGAATGTCAGGCCGACAGTCCGTTTGAATGATGATCTTTATGTTCAGTTGTATATGGATAAATTCACTGGAACGTTATCGAGCATTAGAGCTTTTGATGTTCAAACATTAGTAAAACAGCGTCCATATGAAGTTGTATATAGAGGCGAGCTTTTAGCGGCAGAGCCTATAACAGAGGAAGAGCAGCGGAAAATTGAGTACGGGGAAGAACAACAAATTGTTGACATAACGAATGTAATTCGAACAATAAATGGTTTAAGTCCTCTTAAGCAGGAAGAAAGCACAGCGAAAGTCGCCTATTCTCACAGCAAGGAAATGAGTGAAAAAGGATATTTTTCTCATGTGTCGCCTGAGAGAGGCTCTCTTTCCGATCGTTTGACATCGGCTGGGGTTCATTTTGAAATGGCTGGTGAAAATATTGCGCATGGATATATGGATGGAATTGACGTGGTCGAAGGCTGGCTGAATAGTGAAGGACACCGAAAAACGCTTCTTGATGAACGGTTCACACATATAGGGGTAGGAGTGTATGAAAAATTTTATACGCAAAATTTTATTGCAAAGCGGGCCAAATGAAGAGGCTCGCTTTTTCATTTTATCACCAATTTTTCCGTTATCGATATATTAAATATAAGAAAAACGTTTATGAGGTGATCGCATGAAAACAAAATCGTTATCAAAACTCGAATTGTTTAAACAATTTATTAAAAAACATCCAAAATTAATAGAAGAAGTCCGCAAAGAAAAGAAAACATGGAAGGAGATTTATGAAGATTGGCAGCTTTTAGGTGAGGAAGATCCTTTGTGGAATAAATACCGATCAAACAGTATGAAAAGCCGTAAACATCAACAAGGTGACTTTCTGAAAAATATTTTACAAACTTTTCAGCATTTAGATGTGGAGACGGTAAACGAACATTTATATAAAATGAATGATGCGATTTCAACCATTCAAAATCTTTTAAAAGAGATCGAGAGCAGCCGCAAATCAGATCCAAATCATTCGCATCCCTTATCGTTTAGAAAGGATTAATAACGATGAGAAAGGACTTGTATTTATATATTCAACAAAATCCCCTTTTAAAGCAATACATTCGCGAAAAGCCATATTGGTACCGCACCTTGACTAGACATCCTGAATTTCTTGAGAAAATGGAAATTAGCATGGCAAATGACTATTATCTAACTCTGCCGCATAAAATAGAAAAATTTTCGAATTCTATTCAAATGATGTCGATGATGCTGTCGATGCTGCAAGCATTTCGCGAAAATTAACGGTTCAAATGTGTTTGTACGAAAGTAATCATTTTTCCTAATGGAATGAAAAAAACGGGTTTTTTGTTTGTATTCCGCATTCAGCAGCTTCTGAATTTTTGAATGACGCGTCAGCGTCTTTTTTATTTTTAAGCACATGTTTTTACATAAAGTGTTGAAAATATATGAAAAAGGAGGCATCAATGATTATGCAAATGAAATGGCTCGCAATGCTGACGCTTCTCACGGTTATGGCGGCTTGTTCCCCAGAAAAACCGGTACCGGAAGGAAATAAAAAAGACAGCATCGTTCCGACAGAAATTCATGAATCCGACAGAAATGCCATTGAAACGATGAACAGCCAAATAAGAAAATTTCAAGTTCGTCATCATGTAGAAGGAAACAACGTTTATGTAGAATGCTATGTGCCTGATTTTACATTTAATGGTGAATGGAACACGAAAAAAGAAGGAGAAGGTCATATCGTATTATATATTGATGGAAAGAAAAAAAGTGATATTTATTCTGCTGCATTTATTATAAAAGGATTGTCTAAAGGGCGGCACACAATCAACCTGGAATTAGTATATAATGATTCAACCAGCTATCAATTGAAAAAAGAATGGATTGTAAATATATGATAAACGCAGGCGTTGTAAATAAGACGATGTTCGTGCTACAATCAATATTGGAGGTGTGATCTTAATGGTTACGTCAATGGAAAGCGTTCTGCTTTTAGATGAAGCGGAAGCTTTAGCAAAAATGATAACAGAATCAGAACTTGCGATCGAATATCGGCGTTCATTATATAATTTGCAAAATGATCAAGAAGCTCAAACAATCATTCAAAAATTTGTCAAAATAAAAGAGCAATACGAAGATGTCATGAGATTTGGCAAATATCATCCTGATTATAATCGAATTAAAAGCGAAATGAGGGAAATTAAAAGAGAACTTGATTTAAATGATAAAGTCGCTGCATTTAAAAAAGCGGAAAAAGAAATTCAAAAACTTCTCGATGAAATCAGCATGTATATCGGACGAGCTGTTTCAACAGCCATTAAAGTTCCGACTGGAAACCCTTATTTTGAAATGATGCCTAGCTGTGGATGCGCATCAGGCGGAGCATGCGGCTGTTCAGCTTAAACGGGTTTAGAAGCAAAGGAAAAGGAGAATCGGGATGTTTGAAAAAAGACAGGGAATTATTGTTTGGCTGCATTCTTTAAAATATGTAAAAAGTTTGCGGAAATTTGGAAACATTCATTATGTTTCAAAAAAAATGAAATATGTTGTTCTTTATTGTGATAGAGAACAAATAGACGAAATAATGGACACCATTGCATCATTTTCTTTCGTAAAAAGGGTCGAACCTTCTTACAGGCCGCTTTTAAAAATTGAATTTGAATCAAAAGTGGATAAAGCAAAAGAATATGATTATAAAATTGGATTATAAATAGGACAGCCGAGAATTTAGGCTGTCCTACTATTGTAAAGAAGGTATGTATCGGTTCATCCGCAATATGCCGATTAAATGCTGGTAATACAATTCAACATCAGAAAATTGGTCTGAAGGCTTTACAACAAGCTCGATCAGCTCATGACCATATGTTTCGGCAGCCTGTTGAAAAAGTTCAAATCGTTTGTTCGTTTTTTTCTGCGGATTTGGGATCCCTTCCCGGCAAATATAAAGAGGCTGGAAATCACCTATCTCCGTCGGTTTTAACACAATGACGAACGAACAAACCTCTTTTCCATTTTTTACTGTATAAAGGACTAGAAAGTGCGAAATCCGGTCTTGATTTCTTTTTGCGATTTCCAATAATTCGTATATATCTGAATATCCTTCTCCTAGTTCAATAAATCGCTGGATCATTTTTATCCTTCCTCCAATGGGTATTTGGTTGCTAAATTCATAAGCTAAATGTATTGCGCTTTTGTCCGTAAATAAATGTATCATGAAAATGGAAGAATTGAAAGAATAAAAAAAAGCCTGCAGATTGGATCTGCAGGATCCTTCCTAGCTTTGAAGCAAAATCTTCAAAGCAGAAGGGAAAGGGAGAGGAGAAACCGGAGGAAGAACTTATGGGGAAACGTAAGTCTTCTCCGCGGTTGGCAACAACACCATCACAACTGATGTTGTCACTTTCATTATGGTCAATTGGCAAAAAATTATACTCGCTTCTGCAAAAAAACAGCTGTCAAATTTAATTGATGATCTTACATTTTCTATGTTAATATTATTCCGAGCCAAAAGGAATTTTGTCAAGTTGTGGTGAATGGTATGAGAGTGGTTTCCGGTGCATTAAAAGGACGAGCATTAAAATCGGTTCCTGGAAAGACGACAAGACCGACGACAGATAAAGTAAAAGAAGCAATATTTAACATGATCGGACCATATTTTGAAGGGGGACTTGCTTTAGATTTGTTTGCCGGCAGCGGCAGTCTTGGAATAGAAGCTTTATCAAGAGGGATAGAATGCTCTATTTTTATTGATAAAGATATGAAAGCGATTCAAACGATTCGAGAGAATTTAGAAAATTTAAAGTTAAACGACTGTTCTGAAGTATATCGCACCAGCGCTGATCAAGCGTTAAAAGCTGTCAGCAAACGCGGGCTGAAGTTTCGGATCATATTTCTGGATCCGCCTTATAAAAAACAAAAATTAGAATCTATTCTAAAGGTAATTCATGAGCAGTCTTTATTGTCAACGGATGGTGTCGTTGTGTGCGAGCATAGCTATGAAGTAACATTGCCAGACCAAGTTTTATCACTTGCAAAAACGAAGTCTGAGAGATATGGTATAACAAGTGTATCTTTGTATCAAAATGTTTGAAGTCGGATGGGGGTATTTATTTTGGCAAGCATTGCAGTCTGTCCGGGAAGCTTTGATCCCGTTACATATGGACATTTAGACATCATAAAGCGGGGGGCAAATGTATTTGAAAAAGTGTATGTTTGCGTTTTAAACAATTCTTCAAAAAAGCCGCTATTTACTGTAGAAGAAAGATGTGAGCTGCTGAGAAAGGTAACGGGCAACTTACCGAACGTATACATTGAATCCTTTCAAGGGCTGCTCGTTGATTATGCGAGAAGCAAAAATGCGAACGCTATATTGAGAGGCCTTCGGGCTGTTTCTGATTTTGAATATGAAATGCAAATCACATCAGTGAACAGAGTGCTGGATGAAAATATAGAAACTTTTTTTATGATGACAAACAATCAGTATTCGTTTTTAAGTTCAAGTATTGTTAAAGAAGTCGCTAAATACGGCGGAAAAGTTTCTGAGCTTGTACCGTATGAAGTGGAAGAAGCATTAAAGAAAAAATATGAGCATATGTATAAAAAATAATTTTTTGAGGTTCGGAAAATTTTGGTTTCCGAACCTTTTCTTATGTTCCACTTTTATTTCTTAAACGAAAGTAGTAAATCAAAATATACACAATGAGCGTGCAAATCGTGATAACGGGGCCGACTTTGGAAAGGAGCAGCCAATACTCCGTGAGAAAGCTTGGAGTTTTTTCAAATATAAATGCCGGTGCATAACCTTCATTCTTTGACAATAGATCGATATATAAAGGCTTGAATAAGATCAAAGCAGAGAGGCTTGAAAAAATCCCTTGCATAATGCGGGCGAAGAAAAAAGGCTTAAAGCGGATGTCTGTTTCTGCTAAAATGCTTGCCACTTGTGCTTGAACGGAGAAGCCGCTGAATGCCAATATAAAGCTTGTGATGATCACCTTATCCAGCATGGCGGCTTGTGCCTGGCTTGTAAGCTGGCTACCTAATGTTATTTCAAACAGTCCGGAAAAAAACGGAACGGAAAGCTCAGTCGGTATATGAACAAGAATAAACAAAGACGATATGAAAGTTGCTGCTATGTCCGCCACATGAACGATGCTTAAAATTTGATTTAATACCGAAAACAAAATGATAAAGCCCCCGATGACGAGCAGCGTTTGGACAGAATTGAGAACGGCATCCCCGAGCATTTTTCCAAGAGGTTTTTCATTTTGCATTCTCATTTCGTGCATAAGCTGAAACGCTTTTTTAAATGATGGCTTCGAATGTACTGTTTCCTTTTGCGGCTTTTTTTCATCTTTTCCCCAAAATCTCATCGTTAGCCCGACGAAAACATTTCCTAAATAATGCGAAACGGCCAGCAACAATCCGAGATTTTTATCTTGAAAAAAACCTATTGACACAGCTCCGAAAATAAATAGCGGATTTGAAGAGTTGGAAAAAGACACAAGCCTTTCCGCTTCATGTCTTGAGATCTGGTTTTCTTGTCTTAATCTTGCAGTTAATTTTGCCCCGGCGGGGAATCCGGAAGCCATCCCCATTGCCCAAACGAATCCCCCTGCTCCTGGAACTTTAAAAACGGGCCGCATAAGCGGTTCTAAAAACACGCCGATAAAACGGACCACACCGATTGATATAAGAATTTCCGAGACAATAAAAAAAGGCAGCAAGGAAGGAAAAACAATGTTCCACCACATATGTAATCCCCGCTTTGATGCCTCAAGTGAGGCGTCAGGAAAAAAAATAATCGAGCAGGTGATAAAGAAAATAACGGTTGCGTATAAAGCAGTTTTAATTTTTGCCTCTTTCAATTGTTATGCCCCCTATTGAAAACTGCACACGTATAAGCTGACATGATAGAATGAATAAGAGGTTTTCGTACAACCTATAATTCAATATACGTGAATAGGGTGGCATTTTAGACCATATGATGAATAACAAATTCATGAAAGGGGGCTCCGTTTATGCCGAAACATCCAACAATTGGTGTGGCGTTAGGTTCCGGGGGAGCTAGAGGGTTTGCTCATCTGGGTGTTTTGAAAGTGTTGAAGCAGCATGAAATACCGATTGATATGATTTCCGGTTCGAGCATGGGGGCCCTTGTAGGAAGCTTTTATGCCTCAGGCTTAACTGTTGAACAAATGTATAAATTGGCGGCAGCATTTAAACGAAAATATTTTATCGATGTGACCGTTCCAAAAATGGGGTTTATTCAAGGAGACCGCATTAAACAGTTAATTCGAATTTTTACCCGAAATCAAAATATAGAAGATTTGCCGATTCCTTTAGCGGTCGTTGCAACCGATTTAAATGAAGGGAAAAAAGTTGTTTTTCGAAAAGGTCCTGTTGCGGATGCCGTTCGGGCAAGCATTTCGATTCCGGGAATTTTTGTTCCTTTTTCTTATAACGGCTCGTTATTAGTTGACGGAGGAGTGATTGAACGGGTTCCCGTTTCAGCGGTGAAAGAAATGGGGGCTGATATCGTAATAGCGGTCGATGTATCACATGTCAAAAAAGAAGCTCGCATTCAGTCCATTTTTGATGTCATTATGCGGAGTTTAGACATTATGCAAAATGAGTTAGCGCAGCATCGAATAACATCAGATGTAGTGATCTGCCCGCGTGTTGAACATTTTCACAGCGGAGCGTTTACGAAAATTGATGAAATTATTAAACTCGGTGAAGAGGAAGCAACGAAACATATTGATGAGATCAAGAATAAGATCAACCAATGGAAGGAGACCAATCATGAAAAGTAAACGCATTATTATTTCTCTTATCATCAGCATCATTGTCGCACTCTCCGGTTCCTTCATCAAGCTCCCTTATTATATTACAAAACCGGGATTGGTCAATGATTTATCCAATATGATTCATGTTGAAAACGGATATAAGGAAGAGGGCAGCTTTTCGTTAACAACAGTCCGTTTCGGAAGAGCAACATTATTTACGTATTTATGGGCGAAAATGCAGAATGATTATGAGATTATGCCGATTCAACATGTCCGCCAAGAAGATGAATCTGATGAGGAATATATAAAACGTCAAATACATATAATGGAAGCTTCACAAAAAGCTGCGATTACCATCGCCTATAAAGAAGCCGGCAAAAAAATTACTATTCAAAATAATGGCGTTACAGTATTGGAGGTTATGAAAGAAGTACCGGCAAGGGAAAAATTAAAAGTTGGCGACCGAATCGTCGAAGCCGATGGAATGAAAATAAAAACTTCAGAGCAATTCACTGATTATTTAAAAGGGAAGAAAAAAGGCGATCATATATCATTAAAAATAAACAGAGATGGAAAAATAATTGATACATCAGTAGAACTTGTCCAAATTCCTGGTTATCCTAATAAAACGGGTCTCGGTGTTGGCGTCGTGACGGATAAAAAATTGACGACTTCACCAGGTATTACTATCAATACAAAAGACATCGGCGGTCCTTCAGCAGGTCTGATGATGGCTCTTGAAATTTACGATCAGCTGACGAAAACGGATTTAACAAAAGGATTAGATATTGCTGGAACAGGAACGATTAATGAAAAAGGGGAGATAGGTCCGATCGGCGGCATTTCACAAAAAGTGATAGCAGCAGACCGTGCTGGGATTGATATATTTTTTGCCCCTAACGAAAACGGCAAGAGAGGCTCCGATTATGAAGAAGCGCTGAAGACACGAGACTCCATTCATTCTGATATGAAAATCATACCGGTGGATACATTTGATGATGCCGTCCATTATTTAGAAACAATGAGGACTTCCGGTTAAGGAAGCCCGTAACGTATAGGAGGCATTGTATACTCGAGCTTCATAAACTCGGTTGCGGCAGGTTCGTTGAGGATGAGCGCATAAACATTTGTCGCTCTGAGATCCATTTCCAATACATCTGAAGAATAGGACGAAACTTTAGAAATAAGCGGCAGCTCCAACTGTTTTTTAACAGCTTGCAAATAGCTTTGCCCCCGCCCTGACATTCCGAGCAAACGAATATACGGGGCTTTTTTCGTTTTTAATATGCTCGCCATTTCTTCTTTTTTCGTATTGGTCAAAAGATAGGTGCATAATCTTTGCAATCTTGTCCATGTGTATCTCTTCGTTTTCAAGAGAGATAGAAACTGGTGGAATGATGCGGCCCTTTTAATATGGTGAACAACGCGGTGTTCCAAGCCTTCGTCCATTTCATATATTTCTTTTAATTCTGTTAAAGTTTTGGACAATATAGAATATTTTAAAAATGGAAAGTAAAGCTCCCAATCGTGAAAGGCTGAATAAGTTTGTTTATAATTCAGTAAAATGCGAAACGAACTTTCCGGAACATAATGTTTCATGGAAGACAAGTTTTGTTCATGAACAATGTTTTTTCGGATGCTTGTTGCGCTGGCAATGCTCGGGTGATGGTATGATTCATCATGGTAGCCGGCGCCAATTCTCTCGATTGTAAGAGGCTTCATCGAGCTTTTTTGTTGAACAATGGCTTTGACATATTGAAATCCTAATATATTGTTCGGTTTGCTTAAATCTAATAGCGTTTTTTCTCCGGAAGCAATTTTTTGAAAAGCAATGGAAACGGCCTTTGGATAACTGTTGCCTTTCGAAAGCGCTGTTTTCAAAAGTTGAACGAAATCATCGCTTCTTTTTTCCAGCAGTTCATATGTTTCAAGAAAAGCGTCAATTTTTCCGACCTCGCTTCCGAAACATAGTGAATCACAGCCAAGCGCATCTAAAATCGACACGGCGCCGCTGGCGAAAATTTCTGCGCTTTGCGTTGAAAAGGCAAACGGAAGTTCAAAAACTAAATCTGCGCCGCCTGCTAGAGCCATTTCTGTTCTCGCCCATTTTGAGACGAGTGCCGGCTCTCCCCTTTGCAAGAAATGACCGCTCATCACTGCAATGACAATATCAGCATTTGCTTTCTTCTTTGATTCGGCTAGATGGTGTAAATGACCGTTATGAAATGGGTTATATTCTACAACAATTCCGACCGCCTTCAACTCCATCACCTTCTTTTTCAATTCATCAATATATTTGTGCAATAATGCCTATATTATAGTGTAAAGGAAAAATATTGACAAATACTTATTTGAAAGCTATAATAACCTTTGTTGTCTTGAGGTGATATATGTTGAAATGGTCTGTTCATCAATTGTATAAACTGCAGAAAAAAGGCTTACAAATCAATGAAGATGTCGATCTATATGATCTTGTCCAAAATCATCCTGATTTGCGGGAGATAACTCCTGTTCATGTTCAAGGACATGCAGATATAAGCTCTATGAAAGTCATCTTTCATTTAACAATTACTGGCGAAATGACGCTTCCTTGCGCAAGAACACTTGTTGATGTTAAATATCCATTTGAAATCCGCACATCGGAAACGTTTTTGTTTAGCTCCGACGAGTATGAAACGAGTGAGCAAACACATGTTGTTCAAGGAGAAGTCATTGATTTAATGCCAATCATTCATGAGCTTGTCCTTTTAGAAATTCCGCTTCAAGTGTTTAGTGATGAAGAGGAAAACAAGCAGGAAGCAGCACCTCGAGAAGGAAAGTTTTGGAAGTTAATAAAAGAGGAAGAACAACAAAACAAAATTGACCCAAGATTAGCTAGCTTAGCTAAGTTATTGGATAAGAAAGAAAATGATTCTTAAAGCATTGCTCTGTAAGGAGGTGGGAAAAATGGCAGTACCTTTTAGAAGAACATCCAAAACGAAAAAAAGATTGCGCCGTACACATTTTAAATTACAAGTTCCAGGTATGGTAGAATGTCCAAACTGCGGAGAAATGAAGCTGGCGCACCGCGTATGCAAATCTTGCGGAACATACAAAGGCAGAGAAGTAGTAAACAAATAATGAAAAGTGACCATACCCGTGTCAAGTAGACAATTTAGCTGCGGCCTTTTCTCGATATTCAGTCGGGGAAAGGCCTTTACATTTTGTGAAAGCAAATGCGGCTTAAGATCTGCTTGAACGGCTTGATCGTTTTTGGAGCTTTCTGTATTAAAGCGCGAGAAAAAGCTTTTCAATACATACATATTTTTTTCTCCTGGCACAAAGGCTTCCTTGAATCTTTGAAAATTTCTTAATCCATTCTGCAATCTGTGCATCCTCTTTATTCCTAAGGCCCCATGAAGCTGCCGAGAAAACGATCCTTCCTCTAATGTTAAGCGAACGACTTCACGAATATGAGTAGAAGATTTGTCCTTTTAGCATAAATCTCCTCCAAGCTAGACTCTAAAAAATATCCTCTTTTTTGACAGCCAGCCTGCTGGCGGAATGGGAAAAGATGTGAAGAAAATGTCGAATGCCGAATTAGAACAACCGCTTCTTCCAAATTTACTAATGTATCTCTCAATTCTCCCTCGATTTTCAAAAAAAACTTTTTAGGAAGCAGAAGAAATGTCAATGAAAGAAGCACATTCTTTTTCCTTTCAACTAAAACTGTGCTTCTATCGTTTCTATTACAGGCATATATATTATTAAAAATTGCATGAAATAGTTGAGATGAGGCAAAAAGCTCGCATCACAAAATTTAGAAAAGAGAATGGAAGCAACAATTGATTTGTTACATCTCATTCTATTTTTAAAAAATCATTTTTAAGAAAAAGTCAAATCAAAACGGAGGGATGAACAAATGGCGGTGTCACGGCAAGATGCATGGACAGAGGATGAAGATCTGCTCTTGAAAGAAATTGTTTTGCAGCATATTCGCGAAGGCGGAACACAACTAAAGGCTTTTGAGATCGTTGCGGAGAAACTTTCAAGAACGGCTGCTGCATGCGGTTTTCGCTGGAATTCATATTTGCGAAAAAAATATGAAACAGACATTGAACTTGCGAAACAGGAACGTAAAAAATTTAGACAGCAAAAAGAAAAGAAAAATTCCGAAAAAAAGCTGCTTCATTATGAGGAAGCAGGTGGAAGATCGGAAATCACTATCGATGATGTGATTGCTTTTTTAAAGTCTACACAGCACCAACCGGTGAACAATCGGTTGGAAGAAGAAAATAAAAGCTTGCGTGAAAAAATCTCTTTTCTAGAACAAAAAGTAGAAGAATTTAAAAACGAAAATGAACAATTACATGAACAATTGAAAAAGATTGAAAATGAATTTTACGCTTTTATTAAAATGATGGAAAAAGTGAGGGAACGAGCAGGATTGAAAGAAGAGGCGGAGGAAGAAAAAATGAAACATAAAAAAAGACCGTTTCAGTTCGGTCAGGAATGAAAAAAGGGAGATTCTAAAAATAGATGAAACCGACAAAGCGTGCCGGTTTCATCAACTATCGACTTCTGACTTTGAAAAAGACGCTGCCAGCGTCTTTTTTTAATGAGCGCCCTTTTCTTTGACAGTGACACCGTTAGGATACCAAACGAGAGGATTTTCTCCACGATCTCGTTTCATATCATACTTTACAGGGACAAAGCCCATCTTTTCCCAAAAGCCAGCCGATTTCATACGCGGATTTGTTTTTATAGGCAAGCCGAACGATTTGGCAAAATCAACCAGCGCTTTTCCATACCCTTTTCTTTGGTATTCAGGAAGCACTTCCAATTTCCATAACTCAAGATAGTCCTGTTTTGGCTCAAAATATTGATCATATTTTTTATCCACCCGATATAAACTCATCCGGGCAATTAATTTGTCTCCGTAGTAAATCCCGTAAAAGGGCGAATCGCTGTTATTTTCGATAATATTTGCTTCTAAATCCTCCAGCATGGATAATTCTTGTAAACCGTATTCTTTAAATTTTTTAAATTCCTCTAAAGTTTTATAATTGACTAATAATTTTTCCACTTTTACCATGGCGAATCTCCCCCAATTGCCGCTATAATGATAGACGCCTTTTCACTCACATTATACTAAACATAAAGAGAAAATAACATTGAAAAAATAATAAAAAAGCAAATATAATCAAATTTTTAATTATATTCAGGAAAAAGAAGAATTTTTAGTTTTTGTTTGTTATGATACATATGAGAGAGGTGGAGAACTTGAAGATCGGTGTAATTGGCGGAGGAGCTGTAGGCTTGTTAATATCGGCATACCTTAGCCGAAAACATGACATTACCCTTTATACAAAGACGGAAGAGCAGGCAATTTCGGTAAGGACAGAAGGGATACATGTCATAGGCCCGAACCCTTGGACTGCATATGTAAAATCACGTGCAGATGTATTATATAATGAAGAATTATTAATTATTGCTGTCAAGCAATATAGTCTGCCGTCATTATTTGGAAATCTAAAGCAATTGCCGCCGAAAAAGATTGTATTTGTTCAAAACGGCATAACTCATATCGGCAGAATGAAAGAGCTTGCCCAACATGAATTGTATATAGGTGTTGTAGAGCACGGCGCCTTAAAAAAATCCCCCAATACCGTTCACCATACTGGTATTGGGAAAATTCGCATCAGCCCGTATGACGGCGGTGGGGCGCGGGAATTTATTGATCAGTTAAATACGTCTGATCCTTTATTTTTGATACAATATGAAGAGGATTGGGAGCCGGTTGTATTGAAAAAATTGGCCGCCAATGCAGTTATTAATCCATTAACTGCCTTATTTCGAATGCCGAATGGCCACATCGTCAGCAATCCTTATGTTGCAAAGCTTGCCAAAAAGCTATTTCACGAAGTATGTGATGTTCTTGAAATAAATGATAAGGATGATTTATGGGAATATATTGAAAGTATTGCAATAAAGACAAAAAACAATCGTTCATCAATGCTGTCGGATATTGAACATCATAAAAAAACAGAAATTGATTCAATATTAGGGGATCTCATTCAAAAAGGGGAAGAAAAGGGTGCTCATACTTGTACAATGGAATTTTTGTACAATGCGATTAAAGGGTTGGAAAACCGGGAGGAACGTTGATGGGAATTGTTATAGGAATCATCGCTTTTTTTGTGACGTTTCCATTGGCCGCGTGGCTGCTGTTTTTGGTTCTTTTTCGTGTTTTATTAAAGAGTAAGAAAAAATCTTTCCTTTTGAGCGTTGATGTGGCTACTGTATTTTTTGCCGTTTCATTTTGGATCAAGCTTTCTGTTATTTGGCATCATCAATCGTTTTTATGGCTGCTTTGTTTATATTTGCTGCTTTTTTTGGCGACAGCTGGACTTCAATTCGTATTCACTGACGAGATCAAATGGATGAAAGCATTGAAAATGATGTGGAGAAGCTCTTTTTTAATATTTTTTCTGCTGTCTGAGAGCATGGCGATCATCGGGGTGTTTGTGTACATAATGAATCAAATGTGAATAAAAAAAAGCAAATTTTTTTTGTTTGAAAATATTACATGCTATACTCTTGTCGGGGTAATGATAATGAACGAAGAAAGGAAGTTAATAGATATGGAGGCGTTTGAACTCTTCCTTCCTCAATCCAATCCTTTTGTGAACAATTATATAAATCGGCGATTAGAGGTTGAAAAATATTTTGATTATGATCCATTTCAAGAAGATGTATTTCAAAAAAGATATGACGATATTTTATCAAGGACTTATAAGAGGGATGAGCTGGCGGATGTTTTAATCCAATATCATAAGCGGCTGAACGCAACAGAACAGATAATGGAGAATATTTTAAAATTAAAAAATCCGAATAGTGTCGTCGTTGTGGGCGGTCAGCAAGCTGGACTCTTAACAGGACCTTTATATACAATACATAAAATCATTTCCATATTGGCATTGGCGAAAGAGCAAGAGAAAAAGCTGAACATACCTGTTGTTCCCGTTTTTTGGATCGCGGGGGAGGATCATGACTTTGACGAAATTAATCATCTCTATGTGACAGACAGAGGGCGTTTGAAAAAGAAAACGATCATGCAAACACAGCGAAAAAAAACAATGATATCGGAGTTATCAATTGATAAAAACGCTTGTCGCATTTGGCTGGAAGAAGTTTTTGCGGCATTTGGCGAAACGAAATATACGAAACATTTGCTTGCTTCTTTGTATCATGAGCTTGACCAATCTACCACTTATGTTGAATTTTTTGAACGATTACTCATCTCCATGTTCGGAGATGAAGGAATTGTACTCATCAACTCTGGATCAAAAGAATTGCGGGAATTGGAAAAATCTTATTTCGAACAAATGCTCATGGCAACTGACAGCATTTATCATCAAGTCGTCAAGCAGCAGCAAATTTTAAAAGAAGAAGGATATCCATATCAAGCAATTACAATGAGAGAAAACTGCGCCAATCTGTTTTATCAAATAGAAGATGAGCGCTATTTGCTCATAGAAAAAGAGAAGAATCTGTTTTCGATCCCTGAAATCAATTGGACGTCTTCGTTGTCTGATCTTTTAGAAGAAGTCAGAATGAATCCATGGAAGTTCAGCAATAATGTAGTGACAAGACCGGTCATGCAGGAATATTTGCTTCCGACTTTGGCTTTTATCGCCGGACCAGGAGAAATTGCGTATTGGGCAGAATTAAAAGAGGTATTTCATTTATTCTCGATGAATGTGCCGCCAGTTATTCCGAGAATTCATTTGACGATTTTAGAAAGAAACATAGAGTCGGACTTGCTAGAATTGGACCTGCCGTTGGAAGAGGTTCTTAAGCAGGGGGTTGAACCGTTAAAACATAGGTGGTTTAAACAAAAGGAGCCTTTTGATGTCAGCGCATATGTGTCGAAAGCAAAAGAAGAGATTGAGGACATTCATCGGTCATTGCGAGAAAAAATAGAGGATTTCGACCAAAGCTTAGCGCCCGTATTGCGGAAAAACGCACAATTTATCGAACAGCAGATAGATTTTGTGGAAAGGATCGTTCAAAAAAAGGTACATGCAAAATATGAAGCAGAGCTGCAAAAGTTCAGGCGTATTGAGTATTCACTGAAACCGAATAATCAATGGCAAGAAAGAGTATGGAATATTTATTACTATTTAAACAAATATGGGCCGAATTTTGTAAAAGATTTGCAGCAGTTGACATATACTTTCAATGGAAAACATAAAATTGTCAAATTATAAAACTATTTTTTGAAAAATCCTGTGTCATACAGGGTTTTTTTTTATGTCCATTAATAGTACAATAAATTTGTGGTGAAAAGTGGGGGGAAGTGGTGGAAAAGAAATGAAAGTGGGGCCAACGTGATGTTTATGGGAGAATACCAACATACGATCGATTCAAAAGGAAGATTGATCGTACCCGCAAAATTCAGGGAAGGCCTTGGCGAGAAGTTTGTTCTCACGAGAGGTCTTGATCAATGCTTGTTTGGATATCCCCTCAGCGAATGGAAAGTGATTGAAGAGAAACTGAAAGCTCTCCCATTAACAAAAAAAGATGCCCGAGCTTTTACACGATTTTTCTTTTCCGGCGCTATTGAATGTGAAATGGACAAGCAAGGACGGATTAACATTGCGGCTCCACTTCTTGCTTACGCGAAATTGGAAAAAGAATGCGTCGTCATCGGCGTTTCCAGTCGGATAGAAATTTGGAGCAAACAAAATTGGGAGCAATACGTGGCTGAACAAGAAGAATCATTTGAAGAAATTGCAGAAAACATGATTGATTTTGATATTTGATGTTCATCCTATCCATGATCAAAACTTCTTCCGTTGGAAACGAGGTGCTGGATATTGTTTGTACATAAGACAGTTTTGCTGGATGAAGCGATTGAAGGTTTACGAATAAAAGAGGACGGAATTTATGTTGATTGCACATTAGGAGGGGCAGGCCATAGCGAACAAATTGCTAAAAGGCTGACAACTGGACATTTATACGCCTTTGACCAAGATGAAGCTGCAATTGCTTTTGCGAAGGAAAAACTCGAGCCCTTCCAAGATAAAGTAACCATCATCAAAAGCAATTTTAAACATTTAAAAGAAGAGCTTTTCTCTAGGGGTATTCATAAAGTAGACGGGATTTTGTTTGATTTGGGAGTATCTTCGCCTCAGCTGGACACACCGGAACGAGGCTTCAGCTATCAATATGACGCTCCTCTTGATATGAGAATGGATCAAAACCAAGAGCTTTCCGCTTTTACCATTGTCAACACCTGGCCCTATGAAAAGCTTGTAAAAATTTTTTTTCAATACGGAGAAGAAAAATTTTCAAAGCAAATTGCTCGAAAAATTGAACTTGCCCGCAAAAAAAAGACCATTCAAACAACTGGCGAGCTGACGGAAATTATAAAAGAGGCCATTCCTTCCGCCGCTAGAAGAAAAGGCGGGCATCCTGCCAAACGCATCTTTCAAGCAATTAGAATTGCCGTCAATGACGAGCTTTCCGCTTTTGAAAGCGCGGTTAGTCAGGCAATTGAACTGTTAGCTCCAGAAGGGCGGATATGTGTCATTACGTTCCATTCTTTAGAAGATCGAATTTGCAAACTGGCGTTTAGAAAAGCTGCCAGCCAAGCAGAAATTCCGCGCAACATACCGATAATTCCCAACGAAATGCTGCCAGAAATCAAAATTATAACAAAAAAACCGATCGTGCCGTCGGAAAAAGAAATTGAAGAAAATCGAAGGGCGAGATCCGCTAAACTTCGTATAGCAGAAAAGATTAAAAAATAGGAGGTTTTCTATGAGCAATTTAGCTGTCAAAATTCAAGAAAGGCGACAAGAAGAAAAGAAGCATGCAAAACAACCCCTCGTTGTTAAACGAAAAAGATCCTCCATTACATTAGGCGAGAAACTGTTATTTGTTGTTTTTTTATTTTTGATGCTGGTATGCTCCATTTGGATTATCTCAAATAGTGTGAAATTGTATCAAGCAAATATAGAAATGCAGAAAATCGAAGCTAAAATTGAAAATCAGGAAAAAATCAACAGTGATTTAAACCTTCAGGTCGATGAATTGAAAAGACCTGAAAGAATTTATAAAATTGCTAAAGACTTAGGCTTCACATTAGATCCAAGCAAAGTAAAAGGCATACAGGACTGATTGGGATGAAGAAAAGCAAAAATATGAATCGGGGAGCAGCAATATTATCCGTAATATTTGTTCTGCTCTTTTTTATCTTATTTGGGAGGTTTTTCTACATTCAAGCGACAGGAACTGTCGATGGTCAAGTGCTAGCTGTAAAGGCAAAAGAAAAATATGAAAAAAAGCGCATGCTTGAAGCCCGCCGCGGCCAAATATTGGATCAAAAAGGAAACGTGCTCGCTGAAGATACTGTTACCTATACATTAGTAGCTGTATTGGATGAAAAAATGACAACGGATCCCGACCATCCGAATCATGTTGTCGATCCTGAAGAAACGGCAGAAAAATTAGCTCCCATTCTTGGAATGAAACAGAAAGAAATCGAAACTATTTTGAAAAAAGACAAATTTCAGGTCGAATTCGGAGAAAAAGGAAGAAACATCAGCTTTGCGAAAAAACAGCAAATTGAAAAGCTTAAATTGCCCGGCATCGGTTTTATTCGCGATACAAAACGTTTTTATCCAAACGGAAAATTTGCATCATATGTGATTGGCTACGCCAAGCGAGATGAAAAGACGGGAACAACAACCGGGCAGCTGGGGATAGAAAAAAGCTTAGATAAATATTTGCAGGAAACAGACGGATATGTGATATATGAAAGCGACCGAAGCGGCTACAAGCTGCCGGGCAGCAAAGACAAAATTGTTACGCCGAATAACGGAGCCGACGTTTATTTAACAATTGACCAAAAAATTCAAACGTTTTTGGAAGATGCGTTAAATGAAGCTGAAAAACAATATCAGCCGACGAAAATGATCGGAATTGTCGCAGACCCAAAAACGGGGAAAATTTTAGCGATGTCTCAGCGGCCAAGCTTTGATCCAAACGAGCGTGATATTCAAAATTTTTACAATGACGCTGTTTCTTACCGTTTTGAGCCTGGTTCGACAATGAAAATTTTTACATTAGCTGCTGCGGTTAATGAAGGGGTTTATAACGGCAACGAAAAATATAAGTCCGGGATGTATAAAGTAAAAGGCGCAAGTCCTATATACGATCATAACAATGTCGGATGGGGCACCATTACGTTTGATGAAGCTGTTCAGCGGTCATCCAATGTCGGTTTCGCCATATTAGCGCATAAAAAGATTGGGCTTGAGCGGTTTTATCAATATTTAAATCGTTTTGGGTTTTTAGAGAAAACGGGTATTGATTTGCCGAACGAAGAGAACAGCAAATTAAATTACAAATGGGAGAGGGATAAAATTTCGACTGCATTTGGACAAGCGTCAGCTTTCACACCAATCCAGCTCGTACAAGCTGCAACAGCTATTGCCAACGATGGGAAGATGATGAAGCCTTATGTCATCGATAAAATTGTAGACCCTGACACAAATCGAGTGCTAAAGAAGACGGAACCATCGGTAGAAGGCGAACCAATCACAAAAGAAACTGCTGCGAAAACGCTTGACATTTTAGAAACTGTTGTGACATCTGAACATGGAACAGGGAAACCTTTTCAAATACCGGGGTATCACATCGCCGGGAAGACTGGGACAGCTCAAATAGCAGGAGAAGGAGGACGTTATTTAACGGGCCGGGAAAATTATGTATTTTCCTTTTTAGGGATGGCTCCAAAAGAAAATCCAGAGCTCATTGTTTACATTGCTGTTCAGCAGCCGAAGTTGAAGCCGACAGAAACCGGTTCAGCTCCTGTTTCCATGATTTTTAAATCAGTGATGAAAAATAGTCTTGAATATTTAAAAATTGAACCGACGACTGCTGCTGCGAAGGAAGAAAAAAATGTTAAAAATGAAAAAGAAGTCGGAGTTTTACTGCCTGAATATAAAGGCCAGCAGGTTCAACAAGCCGTTCAACAGCTCGAAAAACAGCAAATTCAACCAATTGTTCTAGGCGGCGGAGCCACCGTCACCTCCCAATATCCAAGCGCGACTTCACGGGTGATCCAAAGAGAAAAAGTGTTTCTTCTAACGGACGGAGCTGTGAAAATGCCGAACATTTCCGGATGGTCGTTGCGGGATGTGATGAAGCTGTGTTCCATCATGGAGCTTGAGCTGAAATATGAAGGAAGCGGATATGTTAACGCACAAAATATTAAACCAGGCACTGAAATTAGAAAAGGAGATCAATTAACTATTAAATTAAAAAAGCCTAAGTAGTACCACAATAGGAGCCCGCTTTTAAAAAAATGTATCTGGGAACGGTTCGGCAAGCGGGCGCCTGCTTCCGCTTGAAGCTTGTTCTATATTAAATGGACGAGGCATATATTTTGATAGCGAACCTACATGAGGGGAGTTATCGTATATATGCGCGTTTCAAATGTAACAGTAAGAAAACGGCTCGTTTTCGTTCTATTGGCAGGTTTTTTGATTTTCGCCGTGATCGAAGTAAGACTAGGATATGTCCAATTTGTGTTAGGCGGGCAATTAACTTCTCTTGCTAAGGATTTATGGAGCAGAAATATTCCTTTTGAACCAAAGCGGGGAGAAATCGTGGACAGAAATGGGGAGAAGCTTGCGACAAATGTCAGTGCCCCGAGCGTATTTATCATTCCCCGTCAGGTCGAAAATCCAGCTGAAACGGCTCAAAAGCTTGCTTCTGTCTTAAATATGCCGACGGAAAAAGCTTATCAATACGTAACGAAAAAAGAAATGATTGTCCGTGTTCATCCTGAAGGGCGGAAAATATCTGACGAAAAAGCGCAAGAAATACGCAGTTTAAATTTAAAAGGCGTTTACATTGCCGAAGATTCTAAAAGATATTATCCGTTTAACAGCCTTTTAGCGCACGTTTTAGGCTTTACAGGGATCGACAACCAAGGGCTAAGCGGACTTGAATTATATTATGATCGGCAATTGAAAGGCCAAAAAGGATATGTTAAATTTTATTCTGATGCTAAAGGAAAAAGAATGCCAAATGAAGTGGAGGAATATATGCCTCCTGTGGACGGCTTGAATTTAAAGCTGACGATTGATGCAAAAATTCAATCGATCATCGAAAGGGAATTGGACATTGCCGAATCGAAATACAATCCGGACGGAATAATTGCCATTGCCATGAATCCGAACAACGGAGAAATTTTAGGCATGGCATCAAGACCGACATTTGATCCGACAAAATATCAGCATGTCGATCCGAAAGTTTATAACCGAAATTTGCCGATCTGGAGCACGTATGAACCTGGATCAACATTTAAAATTATCACGTTAGCAGCCGCTCTTGAAGAAAAGAAGGTTGATCTTTATAGAGAGCATTTTTACGACCCGGGTTATGTAAAAGTTGCCGGTGCGACATTAAGATGTTGGAAAAAAGGCGGACATGGGGATCAGACGTTTCTTGAAGTTGTTCAAAATTCATGCAACCCGGGATTTGTTGAACTTGGACAAAGGCTGGGAACATCGACTTTGTTTGAATATATTAAAAAATTTGGCTTTGGTGAAAAAACGGGGATTGATTTAGCAGGTGAAGGAAGCGGCATTCTATTTCAAGAAAGTCAGGTTGGACCTGTCGAGCTTGCGACCACAGCGTTCGGCCAAGGGGTCTCTGTAACGCCGATCCAGCAAGTGGCCGCTGTTTCAGCCGCGATCAACGGCGGTGTTTTATATACACCGAATATCGCAAAAGAATGGATTGACCCGGATACGGGAGATGTTGTATCAAGAAAGACTCCTGAGGCGAAAAGACGCGTTATTTCCGAGGAAACATCCAAACAAATTCGCGCTGCTCTTGAAAGTGTTGTTGCAAAAGGTACAGGAAGAGGAGCGTTTGTTGAAGGGTATCGGGTAGGAGGAAAAACGGGGACTGCGCAAAAAGCTGCTCCCGGCGGAGGATATTTGACAAATAATCATATTGTATCGTTTATTGGTTTTGCACCTGCAGACAACCCTCAAATAGTTGTTTATGTCGCCGTTGATAATCCAAAGGGAACGGTGCAATTTGGCGGTGTAGTTGCCGCGCCAATTGTAGGAACAATCATAAAAGACAGTCTCCGACAGCTCGGTGTGAAGCCTAGAACGAAGCAAATGGAAAAAAAGGAAACTTGGCTGGATGAAAAGTTCGTCACAGTACCGGACGTTTTAGGACTCACAAAACAGGAGCTCGCTGAACAGCTTGTGAATTTAAAACTTGATGTAAACGGCGACGGCAAGGTAGTCGTTCAACAATCGCCAAAAGCAGGCGTAAAGGTAAAAGAAGGATCTACTGTACGAATTTTATTAGGAGACGAGGCGGCAGCAGACGAATAATTTTCTAAAAAAGGGCTTTTTGAAACAACTGCTTTTGAAAAGCCCTTGTCGCTCATTTTAAGCTAAGATAAAATAATGGAGAATGTTTTTTTGAGAAAGGATTATCGTTATGAAATTAGATGCAATTCTCACTGCTCTACATCATTATAAACGTTATGGTAATGGGAATCCTGAGATTACTTCATTGGAAATGGATTCGCGTGCTGTGAAGGAAGGAAGCTTATTTATTTGCATCAAAGGCTTTACGGTAGACGGTCATGAGTTTGCTTTAGAAGCTGTAAAAAAAGGCGCGGCCGCTCTGTTATCAGAAAAACCGCTGAACGATCTGCCGGGTGATATCCCGGTAATTGTCGTAAATGATACAAAACGGGCAATGGCTGTGCTTGCTGATTATTTTTATGACCAGCCAACACATAAGCTTCACCTCATCGGTGTCACGGGCACGAACGGAAAAACGACTACGACTCATCTGATTGATCATATTTTTCGCAATGCCGGCTATAAAACCGGTTTAATCGGAACAATGTATACAAAAATAAATGATCAACAATACGAAGTAAAAAATACAACGCCTGACAGCTTAACCCTGCAAAAAACATTTAAAAAGATGATCGAGGAGAACGTGACCCACGTCAGTATGGAGGTTTCCTCTCATGCGCTGCATATGGGACGAGTCCACGGTTGTGATTTTGATGTTGCAGTATTTACGAATCTCACCCAAGACCATTTAGACTATCACCAAACAATGGAAGAATATCGAAATGCGAAAGGATTATTGTTTGCTCAGCTCGGAAATAAATATGATCATAATCATCCAAAATTTTCTATATTGAATGGTGATGATCCAGCCTCTGACTATTACAGACATATGACTTCTTCCCATATCGTTACATATGGAATTGAAAACGAATGTGAGATTATGGCGAAAGATTTGAAAATGAATGCAAGCGGGACTTCTTTTCTCCTCGTTACTCCTGAAGGTACATTTTCTGTACAAATGAAATTAGTCGGGAAATTCAGCGTTTATAATGTTCTTGCTGCTATTGCGGCTTCTTTAGTTTCAGGAGTTGAGATCGAGAAGATCATCGAAGCGGTCGAATCGATGGAAGGTGTGCGCGGCCGATTTGAGTTAGTAGATTGCGGACAAAATTTTTCCGTCATTATTGACTATGCACACACACCAGACAGCTTGGACAATTTATTGAAAACGGTGAAGGAGCTTGCCAAAAAGAAAGTCATTTTAGTCGTTGGCTGCGGAGGAGACCGCGATCGAACGAAGCGTCCGCTTATGGCGAAAATTGCTGTTCAGTGGGCTGACATTCCAATTTTTACTTCCGACAACCCTAGAAATGAAGATCCGCATCAAATATTAAAAGATATGACAGCTGGTGTCGACGGAGAACCTTTTCATTCAATTGTCGATCGAGAGGAAGCCATCCAATTTGCAATCAGCAATGCAGAAGAAGGAGATGTCGTCGTCATTGCAGGAAAAGGCCATGAAACATATCAACAAATCGGGGACAAAAAATTTGACTTCGATGATCGAAAAGTGGCTATTCGCGCTATTCAATTGAAAGAGAATAAATAATCAAGCAGGAAGAGGATTTGTTATGAAATTGGAATGGTTTAACATCAATAATCATATGGATATAAAGGCAAATGTTGGTTTTGGTGGGAGGAGGAAGTATAAATGCTAGAACAAGTCGTGCTTTTTACCATCTTAATGGGCTTTTTAATCAGTGTATTACTTTCTCCCATTTTTATTCCATTTTTAAGAAGGCTGAAATTTGGCCAAAGTATTCGGGATGAAGGACCAAAATCCCACCAAAAAAAATCCGGAACTCCGACGATGGGCGGAGTCATGATTATGTTATCCATCATTATCACCACTATTGTCATGACCAATAAATTTTCGAAACCGGGGATCGAAACGTTTTTGCTGTTGTTTGTAACGATCGGTTACGGACTCCTCGGATTTTTAGACGATATGATTAAAGTGGTGTTAAAAAGAAATCTCGGTCTGACTTCAAAACAAAAATTAATCGGTCAAATCATTGTTGCGGTTATTTTTTATTTTGTTTTAAATCAATTTGAGTTCTCTACAGAAATTCGATTGCCGGGGACGGAACTTTCTTTTGATCTTGGCTGGCTCTACCCCGTTCTTATTTTGTTTATGCTTGTAGGCGGCTCAAATGCCGTCAATTTGACCGACGGTCTCGATGGATTGTTATCCGGCTGCGCTGCAATTGCTTTCGGAGCATTTGCTGTATTGGCATGGAACAATAGTCAATATGATATCGCCATCTTTAGTGTTGCAGTGGTCGGTTCCGTATTAGGCTTTTTAGTGTTCAACGCTCACCCTGCAAAAGTGTTCATGGGAGATACTGGCTCATTGGCTTTAGGAGGAGCGATTGTCGCTGTAGCCATTTTGACAAAATTAGAAATTTTGCTTATAGTGATTGGCGGCGTGTTTGTTATTGAAACATTATCAGTCATTATTCAAGTAATTTCCTTTAAAATGACTGGAAAAAGAGTGTTTAAAATGAGCCCGCTCCATCATCACTATGAATTAAACGGATGGTCGGAATGGAAAGTCGTCGTGACATTCTGGGCGATGGGTTTGCTTTTTGCAATACTAGGAATTATCATCGAGGTGTGGTTATAATTGAAAAATGTACAAATGTATGTCGATCAAAACGTTCTCGTATTAGGTTTGGCGAAAAGCGGCTTGAGAGCCGCTAAATTATTGCATAAACTAGGTGCTCGTGTTACCGTAAACGACATGAAACCATACGAAGCAAATGATGATGTAAAAGAACTTGAAAGTTTAGGGATCAAACTTATTTTAGGAGAACATCCGGAACAATTGCTCGAGGAGCATAATATTGATATTGTTGTAAAAAATCCAGGCATTCCATACACAAACCCAATCGTACAAAAAGCAGCGAGCCAAAATATTCCCATTATAACCGAAGTCGAGCTTGCGTATCAAATTTCTGAAGCGGAAATTATTGCGATAACTGGATCGAATGGAAAAACGACGACGACAACTTTAATATACGAAATGCTGAAGGCAGATGGAAAACAGCCGCTGCTGGCAGGAAATATCGGAAATGTGGCTTGTGAAGTTGTACAGGAAGCGACAAAGGAACAAATTGTAGTTATGGAGGTATCCTCGTTTCAGCTTTTAGGAACCATTCATTTTAAACCTTCAGTCGCGGTCTTGTTAAATATTTTTAATGCCCATCTAGACTATCATGGAACTCGCGAAAATTATATGCAAGCGAAAGGGAAAATTTTTTCAAACCAAGATGACCAATCGGTTGCGGTTATCAATTCGGATGATCAAGATGTTGTGCGTCTGTCCGAACTGTCAAACGGAAAGAAAATTTATTTTTCAACCAATAAGGAAGTATCAAATGGTGCTTATATCCAAAATGAATCCATTTGGTATGATGGTGAAAAAATTATTGATATAAAAGATATCGCTCTTGTCGGCAAGCATAACTTAGAAAATATTTTGGCCGCTATTTGTGCAGTAAAGGCGAAAAATGTTGGAAACAAAGCGATTCAAAAGGTGCTGGCATCGTTTTCAGGTGTAAAGCATCGCCTGCAATATGTTGGCGAAGTTTCAGGAAGAAAATTTTATAACGATTCGAAGGCCACGAATATTTTGGCAACAACAAAGGCTCTCGAAGCTTTTTCATCCCCTGTTGTATTGCTGGCCGGAGGGCTTGACCGGGGGAATGAATTTGATGAATTAATCCCGTATCTCAAACATGTGAAAGCAGTCATCACCTTTGGACAAACTGCCCCAAAAATAAAGAAGGCTGCAAAGAAGGCTGGAATAGAACTGATAGAACATGTCGATAATGTGGAACAAGCAGTCTTTGCGGCGTTTCGCATATCGGATATAGGTGATGTCATTTTGCTCTCTCCGGCCTGTGCAAGCTGGGATCAATATAAAACATTCGAAGAGAGAGGAGACATTTTCATAAACGCCGTGCATAAGCTAAAATAAGGGCTCGTACCCTTAAGCTTAAAAAAGATGGGGTGTTCGGCGTGTCGACAAAAAGCAAATCTCCAGATTTCATTTTAATTTTGATCACATTTTTGCTGCTTTCGATCGGTTTAATCATGGTATATAGCGCAAGCGCCATATGGGCAACGTATAAATTTGACGATGCATTCTTTTTTGCAAAGCGGCAGCTGCTGTTCGCTGCCTTGGGCATTGTTGCCATGTTCTTTTTTATGAATATAGACTATTGGACATGGAGAACGTGGGCAAAGGTGCTTTTAATCGTATGCTTCGTTTTGCTGATTGCCGTGTTGATTCCTGGAATTGGCGTTGTACGAAATGGCTCCAGAAGCTGGATCGGTGTCGGGGCATTTTCCATTCAGCCTTCTGAGTTTATGAAGCTAGCGATGATCGCCTTTCTGGCTAAATTTTTGTCCGAAAATCAAAAATTTGTAACAACCATTAAAAAAGGGCTTTTCCCGTCCTTAGGATTAGTCTTTTTAGCATTTGGGATCATTATGCTTCAGCCGGATTTAGGAACAGCAACGGTGATGATGGGAGCATGTGTCGTCATGATCTTTGCAGCAGGAGCGAAAATTAGCCATTTTATCGGACTGGGATTGATAGGTGCACTCGGTTTTACCGCTCTTGTGTTATCAGCTCCTTATCGTATGAAAAGGATCACTTCGTTCCTCAATCCATGGGAGGATCCGCTTGGGAGCGGGTTTCAAATTATTCAATCGCTTTATGCAATTGGCCCTGGAGGCCTTTTCGGATTAGGATTGGGTCAAAGCAGACAAAAGTTTTTTTATTTGCCCGAGCCACAAACAGATTTTATTTTTGCGATCGTTGCGGAAGAATTGGGGTTTATAGGCGGTTCTCTTGTGCTTTTATTATTCTCTCTTTTGCTTTGGCGGGGAATTTTAATCGCGTTGAACGCGCCTGATTTATTCGGCAGCTTGCTAGCTGTCGGCATTGTTGCAATGGTTGCGATTCAAGTGATGATCAATATCGGGGTTGTCACAGGATTAATGCCTGTAACGGGCATCACCCTTCCGTTTTTAAGCTATGGAGGATCGTCACTGACGTTAATGCTGATGGCAATCGGGGTGCTTTTAAATATTAGCCGATATGCAAAATATTAAGCTTTCCAATCTGGATAAATATGGAAAAAAAGGGGGCTTTTCGGCTTGTTTGCTCAGCCTCTTTTAACTGTTTTATAAAAAGTTTCTAACATTTCAGGGGGGCTTTTTGAATGAACATTGTCGTAAGTGGAGGAGGAACCGGCGGTCATATTTATCCTGCGCTTGCTTTCATAAAAGAAGTGAAAAAATATGACCCTCATGCCAATTTTTTATATATAGGGACGGAAAATGGACTGGAAAAAGAGATTGTGGCACGGGAAGGGATCCCGTTTAAAGCGATTAAAATTAGCGGTTTTAAACGAAAGCTGTCGTTTGATAATGTTAAAACAGTTTATCGATTTTTCAACAGCTTCGCCATCTGCAAAAAGCTGCTAAAAGAGTTTCAGGCGGATGTTGTAATTGGGACTGGAGGATATGTTTCGGGACCAGTCGTTTATGCAGCCAGCAGACTCGGAATACCGACAATCATCCACGAACAAAACAGCGTGCCTGGTTTGACTAATAAATTTTTAGCAAAATATGTTGATAAAGTCGCCATTTCTTTTGAAAGCTCCAAAAAATTTTTTCCGGAAGAAAAAGTTGTTCTAACAGGAAATCCTCGCGCGCAGGAAGTGATTGGCGGCGATCGGGCAAAAGGTAAATCATCTTTAAATTTAACAGAGAATGTAAAATCCGTGCTCATCTTTGGAGGAAGCCGCGGGGCAAGACCGATTAATGAATCTGTCCTCAGCATCCTTGACGAATTATCGAAAAAGCCGTATCAAATTGTTTATGTCACCGGTGAGGTTCATTACAAGCAAATAATGGAACAAATAGGTGATTGCGGCCGGCTGAAAAATATTATTATCAAACCGTTTATCCACCAAATGCCGGATGTGCTGGCAGCAGTTGATTTAATCGTATCAAGAGCAGGTGCTACGACTTTAGCGGAAATAACAGCGCTTGGTCTTCCAAGCATATTAATTCCAAGCCCGTATGTTACAGCCAATCATCAAGAAGCAAATGCCCGCACACTCAGTGAAAGAAACGCTGCCGTTTTATTGCTTGAACAAAATTTAACAGGGCATCGTTTGTTAACGTTGATCGATCAAATTTTACTGAATCCGGAAACGTTGAAGAGCATGAGCAAAGCTTCTTTTGAACTGGGAGTTCGTGATGCAGCCAAAAGGCTTTATCAAGTCATGAACGAACTTGCCGCTGCTAATAACAAGATTTGAAAATGGGGGGATACATGTGAAGCAGCTGTTGGAAGAGTTAATTCGAGCTGATGTAGGAAAAGTGCTTGAGAATGAGCCGTTAAAAAAACATACAACGATGAAAGTCGGCGGACCGGCAGATGTGTTTGTCGAGCCAAAAAGCATTGAAGGCTTAATGAAAACAATGGAAATCATCAAAAAGCATCATGCAGATTGGCGCGTAATAGGGAGAGGATCCAATTTACTTGTTTTAGATGAAGGAATTGCCGGGGTCGTAATTAAATTAGGAAACGGCATCAGCCATTTAACCATTCAAGATGAGGAGATCACAGTAGGGGGAGGCTATTCATTAGTCAGCCTGTCAACATTGATCAGCAGAAAAGGATTGTCTGGTTTAGAATTTGCCAGCGGCATTCCCGGATCTGTAGGCGGTGCGGTCTATATGAATGCGGGTGCGCACGGCTCGGATATTTCAAATGTTCTCAAAAAGGCGCATATTTTGTTTGCAGATGGGACATTAGAATGGCTTTCCAATAAAGAAATGGAATTTTCATACCGCAGCTCCATCTTGCAAAAAAAGCGCCCGGGAATATGTTTAGAAGCGGTATTTCAATTAAAAAAAGGAGATAGAGACAGCATCGTATCCACGATGCAAAAAAATAAAGAATATCGCCGTGAAACACAACCTTGGAACCATCCTTGCGCAGGAAGCATTTTCCGAAACCCCCTTCCTCATTATGCTGGTCAGCTCATTGAAAAAGCCGGCTTAAAAGGCTACAAAATCGGAGGCGCAAAAATATCGGAGATGCACGGGAATTTTATTGTCAATGAAGACAATGCAACAGCTTCAGATGTTCTGGCCCTCATCGATTTTGTAAAAAAGACGATTTACGAGCAATTCCAAATCAAAATGGAAACGGAAGTTGAAATTGTTGGAAGGAATAAATAGGAAAAATCTTTCTCCCTTTCAGCTTGTACATTATGTTATAATATTTCAACAAGATTTTTTTAAAACGGCATGCTATTGCCGTTTTTTCACCTTTAAACATTTTTTGCTCCTTTTGGACAAGCTTATATATTAAACCTGGATTCAATGAATCTAGGATGGGGTGAACATAGACTTGGAAAAAGAAAAAATCGTTTCAATCGAGGATCGGATACCGAAGCTCAAGCAGCAGCGCAAACAAAAGGCAAATAGGAGATTTATACTATTTATTCTCACCTTCTCCTTGCTTATTTTATTAATTATTTATTTAGAAACGCCGTTAAGCAAAGTGAAAAACGTAGAAGTGAGCGGAAATGTCAATGTTCCCAGCGATGAAATCATTTCGCTTTCCGGTATCGATCAACAGACGAATTTTTGGAGTGTTAATAAAGAAAAAACGATCAAAGCCTTGAAAAAACATAAAGAAGTGAAAGGTGCGAACATAGTCAAAATTTTCCCTCACACCATTCGGATTGAAATTGAAGAAATGAAACGAGTAGCCTACGTGTCCAATGGATCATCCTTTTACCCGGTTTTGGAAAACGGGGAAACTTTAGATGGACAAAAAAGCGTAAAAGTGCCTGATGCTCCGATCTTATTCGGTTTTGACGATGCTGAATTTGCTCATCTCATGACTGAACAATTGACAAACCTTCCGCATTCCATTTCCAATTCCATTTCTGAGGTTCACTATACGCCGGAAAAAATGGATCCGTACATAATTACATTATTTATGAACAACGGCTATGAAGTGAGAGCTTCTATGAAAACTTTTGCTGAAAAAATGCGTTCATATCCAATGATTGTAAAAGAACTCAACCCGAAAGTAAAAGGGATTATCCACTTAGAAGTTGGTTCTTATTTTGAGCCTTACAGCAAGAAAGGATCACAGAAGAATAAAGGGGACAAAGCCGATGAGGAAAGCTAATGCCAGCCATGTCATGTTATTTTTTATTATGCTCGTCGTCGGTTTCTTAATTTCATATTCTTTTCAATGGACAAAAGAAAGAAAAGATTTGAATGTATCACCAGAACAGTGGGAAAAAGAATATGAAACAAGAAAGCTGCTGATCAATCAAGAAGAAACAAACCGGAAGCTCCAGGAGGAGCTTTTTCAAAAACAAAAAAAAGTTACAGAAATTGAAGAGCAATTGAAAAAAGAGAAAGAGCTTTATTATAACTTAGTTGAAGATGTTGAAAAATTGAGGATGTTTGTAGGAGAGGTAGGGGTTGTCGGCGAAGGGATTGAAGTGACGCTCGAAGACTCTTCTTATGTTCCAGAAGGGGAAAATGTGAACAATTATATTGTTCATGAAAGCCACATCTTTAAAGTTGTGAATGAATTGCTCATTTCAGGTGCGACCGCTGTAGCGATCAACGGACAAAGAATATTCCATCATTCTTATATCATCTGTAACGGCCCCGTCGTAACGGTAGATGGAAACCAATTTCCCGCTCCATTTGTTATTTCTGCCATCGGAGATGCTGAGGTATTGACGCAGGCGCTAAACATTGCAGGAGGCGTTTTGGATCAGCTTGCCTATGAAAATATTGTTGTAAAGGTGGAAAAGAAAAAAGAAATTAAAATGGGGCCCTATTTGTCAAATGAACTGGATGATTAGCGGAAACCCTAGCTAACCTAGCTCTAGAAAAAAGAAAGGTGATGGACGATTGATTAAACCAAAATGGAAATTTGCCTTTACATTTTCCATCATTACAACAATTTTTGGGTTTATGCTTGGCGTGCAATATCGATCCATAGAAGAACCGGACGAGCGTGATACGAGGGATATGTGGGAGCTCCGTGAAGATTTAAAAAGAGAACAAAAGCTTCAAGTGGAATTGTTAGAAGAAATCCGCAAATATGACCAAATGCAAAGGGAAATGGAAAAAAACGAAAGTCCTGAAAAAGCGTTGAAAGATACTTTAGAAGAGCTGAAGGCGAAAGCGGGTTTAACCGAAGTAAAAGGTGAGGGTGTCGTTCTCACAGTTGAGCCTTTGTTTGACAGCAACCTGCTCGGAAAACCTATTCAGCCGATTTCGCCAGAGCTTTTAAAGCGTCTGATCAATGAAGTGAACTCTTATGAAGCAAAAGAAATTTCAATAAACGGATACAGAGTTGTCAACACAACCGTTATCCGCGATATTAACGGAATAACGAAAATTGACGGAAACAGTCTGAACACTTACCCGATTGAAATCAAAATTTTATCAAACGACGCTGAAAAACTTTACAGTAAAATAAATGGATCTGCATTGAAAGACGATTTTGCGATTGATAATTTGAAATTGACCGTATCTGCACCGCAGAAACAGCTAATTATACCGCCTTATGAAAAATCGATCCGCATTCAAAATATGGCACCTCTTAAAGATGAAAAGGAAGGGAATTAGTTATGTGGCTCCCGGTTATCGGAATTCTTTTAGGTATCATCTTAGGTCTGTACAGCAACATTCAAATTCCAGATGAATATTCCAACTATTTATCAATAGCCATACTTGCTGCGCTTGATACTCTGTTCGGGGGATTCCGGGCATACTTGCAAAATTCTTATGATGAGCTTGTGTTTGTTTCCGGATTCTTTTTTAATATACTTTTAGCTGCAAGTTTAGCTTTTCTCGGCGTTCATCTTGGTGTAGACTTGTATTTAGTAGCAATGTTTGCTTTTGGAGTTCGGCTTTTCCAAAATATAGCGGTTATTCGCAGAATTTTAATCGCAAAATGGAACAGCGGCAGAAATACGCACAAAAAAAAATCCAACTTTTAAAAGGGAAAATAGATCAAGTGTTGAATTTACACATATACAAATTGAAACAAATATGTAACGTTCGTTTCATTGTATTGTTCTATTGGACGTAATAGAATAGTAGTATTGGATAAGGAGGTGCCAAAAGCATTGAACAGCAATGAAATATTTGTCAGTCTTGACATCGGTACATCCAATGTAAAAGTAATCATTGGCGAAATGATGGATGAATCGTTAAACGTTATTGGTGTTGGTAATGTGAAATCAAAAGGCTTAAAAAAAGGATCAATTGTTGATATAGATGAAACCGTTCATTCTATTAAAAAGGCTGTGGAACAAGCGGAAAGAATGATCGGCATGCCCCTCCATAAAGTTGTTGTCGGTGTGAGCGGCTCTCATGTAAAACTTCAAGATTGTCAAGGAGTAGTGGCAGTTTCAAGTGAAAACCGAGAAATTCAAAATGAAGATGTAAGGCGTGTCATTGAAGCTGCACAAGTTTTATCCATTCCCCCAGATCGGGAAATTATAGATTGCATTCCGAAGCAGTTTATTGTAGACGGTCTTGACGGGATACATGATCCAAGGGGAATGTTGGGAGTAAGGCTGGAAATGGAAGGGCTGCTCATCACCGGATCAAAAACTATTCTACATAATTTACTGCGCTGCGTTGAACGTGCAGGCCTTGAAATTACGGATATTGCACTTCAGCCTCTCGCATGTGGTTCAGTTGCTTTATCCAAAGACGAAAAAAATTTAGGCGTAGCTCTTATCGATATTGGCGGGGGATCCACTACCATTGCAGTTTTTGAAAACGGAGAGTTAAAAACAACTTCCGTTCTACCGGTTGGGGGAGAACACATTACCAACGATTTATCAATTGGTCTTAGAACTTCCACAGAAAATGCTGAAAAAATTAAAATTAAACATGGACATGCCTTTTATGATCATGCATCTGAAGACGAGGTGTTTGATGTTCCGATTATAGGCAGCGATAAAATGCAAAAATTCAATCAGCTTCAAATAGCTGATATTATTGAGGCTAGAATGGAGGAAATTTTTCTGCTTGTAGCTCAAGAAATTGCAAAACTGGGCTTCAGGGAATTGCCCGGAGGTTTCGTGTTAACTGGCGGAAGTGCAAACATTCCTGGTGTGCTTGAACTTGCTCAAACTGTACTCGCCCACAATGTTCGGATTGCTAGCCCCGACTACATAGGTGTTAGAAATCCTCAATACATGACAGGTGTCGGTCTCATCCAGTTTGCCTACAAAAATGCAAAAATTCAAGGGAGACGGATTGGATCGAAGGTGGAGGTGGAACAGATTAAGCAAACTGTTCCGAGTGAAGCGAATGAAGTGACTTTAAAGCAAAAAACGAAGCGTCAAAATGAAGAAAAAATGAGCAGAGTGAAGAAATTTTTTGGGTACTTTTTCGAATAAATTTCGTCAATAGAGCATTGATGGATTAGGGAGGATTTTGCATGTTGGAGTTCGATACGAATATTGACGGCTTTGCAACAATTAAAGTTATTGGAGTAGGAGGCGGCGGAAATAATGCCGTCAACCGGATGATTGAACATGGTGTGCAAGGTGTAGAGTTCATTGCTGTCAACACTGATGCACAAGCATTAAACCTTTCAAAAGCAGAAACAAAAATGCAAATTGGCGCAAAATTGACAAGGGGCCTTGGTGCAGGAGCAAATCCAGAGGTCGGAAAAAAAGCTGCTGAAGAAAACAAGGAACAAATTGAAGAAGCTGTAAAAGGTGCAGACATGGTGTTTGTAACGGCTGGAATGGGAGGAGGCACCGGAACTGGTGCAGCACCTGTCATTGCGCAAATTGCCAAAGATTTAGGAGCACTGACGGTCGGCGTTGTCACGAGGCCGTTCACGTTTGAAGGAAGAAAACGCGCTATGCAGGCGGCTGGTGGAATTGCAGCCATGAAAGAAGCCGTTGACACTCTTATTGTGATTCCGAATGACAGACTTCTTGAAATTGTTGATAAAAATACGCCGATGCTTGAAGCTTTCCGTGAAGCGGATAACGTTCTTCGTCAAGGAGTGCAAGGTATTTCTGATTTAATTGCTGTGCCGGGACTCATCAATCTAGACTTTGCGGACGTGAAAACGATTATGTCGAACAAAGGTTCTGCATTGATGGGAATCGGAGTAGCAACGGGAGAGAACAGAGCGGCTGAAGCTGCCAAAAAAGCAATCTCAAGTCCGCTTCTTGAAACTTCAATCGATGGGGCGCAAGGAGTATTGATGAACATTACCGGCGGAACAAATTTAAGCCTATATGAGGTTCAAGAAGCAGCCGATATTGTTGCATCAGCCTCGGACCAAGATGTCAACATGATCTTTGGATCTGTTATTAATGAAGATTTGAAGGATGAAATTGTTGTAACAGTGATTGCAACTGGATTTAGAGAAACTGAAATAAATCCTAGCAAGCAAGAAGCGAGACCATTTGCTCCTAATAAGAAGCCAAATGTTGCAACTAAGCGTGAAGTGAAAAAGGAAGAGCCGACTCACGACATTACGAGCCGTGCATTGCAGCAGACAGAAGATACGCTTGACATCCCGACATTTTTAAGAAACAGAAAGCGCCGCTAAAAAAAGCATGGGTGACAATAGACGTCATCCATGCTTTTTTCTTAAAGCTCATCAAGCGGGCAAAATGGAAGGTTTTTAATATTTGCATGCGTAAAACAGTTTAAATATTGGACTGGAACATAAATATTTGCAGGATTCAGAGATTCCTATTAGGCATGATTTGTTCAAAAATCGCATTACGGCGGAAAGAATCAAAAAATTATGTAAAAATAGATAAACAGATTTGCACGCGTTCCCGAAAATAGCAAAACGAATGAATCAAAACTTTATGAAAAAATACGACATGCCATTTGAAAAAAATGCGGATCCTTGCTGAAAATTTAATGCCATGTATATGGTAAGTTCTAATATTTTTTGTGGAATATAAATTGCAGATATATACGCGAAAGGACCTGGCTTTTTAGCCAGGCTTTTTCCTCGTTCTGAAAAAGTATAAACATTTACACAGCTTTTTTAAGAAAAGATCTCCTGTAATTTCCCCATCGTCTCTTAACGAAAGTGTTTACAACTTCAGCAATTTAGCTTTCTTCCTCTAAAAGGCTTGTACCGTTTTTTTTTCTTTAACCATTTTTCCATTCGACGAAAACATTAGGAATCCGTCAAAAATTGTATGCTGTACTCGCCACTATTTGACACAATTTGGAATGAATAGCGTTTATACTACCTATTAATAGCAAGTCAGAAGCCTAGAAAATTGAATGGTGGGAGAGGAAGAGGCGGTTGACCATTTATTTGGATGCTATTTGGCTGATGAATTTTTGCTTTGATATCATGCTCCTTTTTCTTACAGCAATCATCTTAAAGAGAAACATTGTATGGAAAAAAATAATGATTGCTTCGCTCATCGGCTCCGCTATTGTGATATTGCTTTTTTCGCCTTTCGCACAGCTGGCGAGCCGTCCGGAATCAAAACTAATCCTCTCATGTGTGATGGTTCTTTATGCTTTTGGCTTTAAGAAGTTTCGCTACTTTATAGAAAATTTATTGACTTTCTATTTTGTCACTTTTGCAGTTGGGGGAGGTATGCTTGGCACTTATTATTTTTTTCAAGTAGGCTTTTCATTTCAAAATAACATGATTTTAACAAATGGAAATGGCTTCGGAAATCCTGTCAGCTGGTTATTTATCGTGGTCGGCTTTCCGATTATTTGGTATTTTTCCCGCTTGCGGCTTGAACAGGTTGAAGCAAAAAAAATCCACTATGATCAAATTGTCGATGTTTCGATCACGATGATGGAGAAAAAAGTAACAGTAAAAGGATTGATTGACAGCGGCAATCAATTGTATGATCCCATCACTAAGAAGCCAGTCATGATTGCCGAAGCGGAAAAATTAATGACCGTGTTTCCTGAAAGTATGCACCAAGTCATTTCAAATCGAAATCCTATGGAGGCTGTGACAGCAATAGAACAGAAAGAATGGATCGGCAGGCTGAAAATTATTCCGTACCGGTCAGTTGGCCAGGATCTTCAGTTATTATTAGCCGTAATAGCAGACGAAGTGGTGATTCATACAAAAGAAGAATCATTAATGCTGTCCCGCCCGCTTATTGGACTAAATCATTCGCGGCTTTCAAGCGAAGACGATTATCAATGCATTATTCATCCAAAAATGATCCAGACGGGTAAACAAAAAGATGCTTCTTAGCCTTTATTCATAGCATACTCATAAACCAATTTGTTTAGAAGGGGGAACAACATGAAAAAAATTAAGCTTTATCTCACGTATATATGGTACAAGTTTTTAACAAAATTAGGGATCAAAACAGATGAAATTTATTATATCGGCGGAAGCGAAGCGCTGCCGCCTCCGCTTTCGAAGGAAGAGGAAGAAATACTGTTAAAAAAACTTCCGAGCGGCGATAAGGCTGCCCGTTCGATTTTGATTGAACGAAATTTGCGCCTTGTCGTGTATATTGCCCGAAAATTTGAAAACACCGGCATCAATATTGAAGATTTGATCAGCATTGGGACGATCGGTCTAATTAAAGCAGTCAACACCTTTAATCCCGAAAAAAAGATCAAGCTTGCGACATATGCATCTAGATGTATAGAAAATGAAATATTAATGTATTTGCGCAGAAATAATAAGACAAGATCTGAAGTTTCTTTTGATGAACCGTTGAACATTGATTGGGATGGAAATGAACTGCTTCTTTCGGATGTTCTCGGAACAGAAGACGATATTATTACAAAGGATTTGGAGGCTAATGTTGACCGAAAGCTATTAATGCGGGCGCTGCAGCAATTAAATGAACGAGAAAAACAAATAATGGAGCTTAGGTTTGGATTGCATGGCGGAGAAGAAAAAACGCAAAAAGATGTGGCTGACATGCTCGGGATTTCTCAATCTTACATATCAAGATTGGAAAAAAGAATTATTAAGCGTCTTCGAAAAGAATTTAATAAAATGGTGTAATTTTTGCTTGCTAGTCGCATGTATAGCGAAAAATCAACAGCGTGTTCACTCTGAAAAGCTTGTGCATATTTTTCCCCTTCAGGGAGATACTTAACTTAAGACAGCAAGAACTCCTGTAAGGGGGAAACGAAATGACAAGAAATAAAGTTGAAATTTGCGGTGTTGATACTTCGAAGCTTCCTGTTTTAAAAAATGAAGAAATGCGAGAATTATTTAAACAAATGCAAAGCGGTGATTTATCAGCCAGAGAAAAGCTTGTCAACGGAAATTTGCGACTCGTTTTAAGCGTCATCCAAAGATTTAATAACAGAGGCGAGTTTGTCGATGATCTTTTTCAAGTAGGATGTATTGGGTTGATGAAATCTATAGATAATTTTGATCTGAGCCAAAACGTAAAATTTTCTACTTATGCTGTACCGATGATCATCGGTGAAATTCGTCGATATTTGCGAGACAACAATCCGATACGTGTTTCAAGATCATTGCGTGATATTGCCTATAAAGCTTTGCAGGTGCGTGAAAAACTCATGAGCGAAACGTCACGTGAGCCGAAGGCAGAAGAAATTGCTAAAGAGCTGAATGTGCCGCATGAAGAAATCGTTTTTGCTTTAGACGCCATTCAAGATCCAGTTTCATTATTTGAACCGATTTATAACGACGGCGGTGATCCGATCTTTGTCATGGATCAGTTAAGCGACGAGCGAAACCGCGATTCCAAGTGGATTGAAGAAATTGTTCTAAAAGAGGGGATCAGACGATTGAATGATCGGGAGAAGCTGATATTGAAAAAAAGGTTTTTTCAAGGCAAAACACAAATGGAGGTAGCAGAAGAAATCGGCATTTCCCAAGCTCAAGTTTCTCGGCTTGAAAAAGCTGCCATTAAACAAATGACCAAAAATATTCAATAATCATTGGGCCACATTCTTTTGAATGTGGCCCTTTATCATCATTCAAAAAAAAACTCATATACTGATTGTAAAAATACTTGAGGGGAGAAGCCGGCATGATCCATATTTCCGATTTGCAAATAAAAGATGTTGTGAATGTCCATGACGGAAAAAAATTAGGAAGCATTGAAGACGTTGACATCGACTTAAAAACTGGTAAAATTCAAGCGATCATGATCACTAGTCAAGGGAAGGTTTTAGGTTTTTTTGGAAAAGGGGAAGAAATTGTCATTCCTTGGAGGAACATCGTAAAAATCGGAAAAGATGTTATTTTAGTAAGAGTTTCGAAAAATGTTGAAACAGAATAAGAATCGCACGAATTTTGGTTAAATGTTGGCTTAAAGATATGTTAAAATAAAAATAAGAGAATTGTCGAAGAGGAATGGTACAATGAAACATGAACCGTTTCAATTAACAGATGAATCTTTTTTCTCCATACCTGCTTGGGCGAAGCTTCATTCTCAGATTACAGCAGGTTTTACGACGAGAAAAGGAGGATTTTCCAAGAATGGTTTTGCTTCATTAAATTTAGGTCTTCATGTGAATGATGAAAAGGAAACGGTGATCAAAAATCGAAAAATCATTGGGGACAAAATTCGTTTTGATCTACCAAACTGGGTATGTGCCGATCAAGTCCATGACAAACAAATTGTCAAGGTAGTAAATAAACATAAAGGATCAGGGGTTTTTACATATCGTCAATGCATCACTCAAACGGACGGCCTATACACATCGGAAAAAAATATATTACTTTCCCTTTTTTTTGCTGATTGTGTTCCGATTTTCTTTTTTTCTCCAAAAGACTCACTGATTGGCATCGCACATGCGGGCTGGAGAGGGACTGCGAAAAATATAGCAGGTGAAATGATCGACAGTTGGGTTTTGCACGAAGGTGTGCAAGCTCAAAATATATTTGCAGCCATAGGTCCTTCAATCGGCGAATGCTGTTATGTCGTCAATGACGATGTGATCGATGCGATCAAACCTCTTTTTGACAATGAGACGACATTTTATAAACAGCTTGAGAACGGCCTTTATTCTATTCATCTTGCAGAAATCAACAAAAGATTGTTAATGAAAAAAGGAGTGCCGGAACATCAAATCCTATTGACCTCATATTGTACAAGCTGCGATCAAGATTTGTTTTTTTCCCATCGAAGAGATCAAGGGAAAACAGGACGAATGATGGGATTTATCGGTTTGAAGGAGGGATACTAAGCCTTGTCAGTGAAAGAAAATTTAGCACGAATCCAACAGGAAATCGAACAAGCATGCAAAAAATCAAATCGAAAAATAGATGATATCCAAATTATTGCAGTGACGAAATATGTAACGGTAGAACGGGCTATAGAGGCGATAAATTCAGGCATTTTACACTTAGGCGAAAACAGGGATGACGGTTTTTTATCGAAATATAACAGCATTGGGTCAAAAGCTGTCTGGCATTTCATCGGCACACTTCAAACTCGAAAAGTGAAAAATATTATAGACAAGGTCGATTATATTCATTCGTTGGATAGAATATCGCTAGCAAACGAAATTGAAAAAAGAGCAGATCGAACGATCAAATGCTTTGTGCAAGTAAATACATCTGGCGAACAGTCAAAGCATGGCGTGGCTCCTGAACAATGCATTGATTTTATTCAACAGTTGAAGGAGTATCGCCATATCGAAGTTGTCGGATTAATGACAATGGCTCCATTTACAGAAGATGAAGATGAAATCAGAAGATGCTTCCGAAGTTTAAAGCAACTGCAGGAACAAGTGAAAGCACTAAATATAGCGAATGCACCATGTACAGAGCTATCAATGGGGATGTCCAACGACTACAAAATCGCGGTTGAAGAAGGGGCTACTTATCTTCGCATCGGCTCCTCGCTAGTAGGTACATAAAACGAAACTGGAGGTAAATCAGATGAGCTTAAAGAATAAATTTAAAAGCTTTTTTGCTCTCGATGATGAAGATTATGAGATTGAAGATATGGAAGCTCCGGAAGAGAAACACCAACATGAACCGATTATGTTCAATCACAACAGCAGCGTTGAAAAAAATGCCGCTTTCGGAAAACAAAATGTTGTAAGTTTGCAAAGCGCCCAAAAATCCACTAAAGTAATATTATGTGAGCCAAGAACGTATTCAGAGGCGCAAGAAATTGCTGATCATCTGAAAAACCGCCGTTCATGCATTGTCAATTTGCAGCGGATCGGGCATGATCAGGCAAAAAGAATTGTTGATTTTTTAAGCGGCACTGTTTATGCGATTGGCGGAGACATCCAGCGTGTTGGAACAAACATATTTTTATGTACCCCAGATAACGTAGATGTCGCCGGCTCCATTTCCGATTTCATGGCAGATGATGAAAATAAAAGGTGGTAGAAATGATTGATGGGGACAATATATAACATATTAAGTTTTTTGCTCGATATTTATTCCTATGCGATTATCATTTATATTTTGATGTCTTGGTTTCCGAATGCAAGGGAAACGTCCATTGGACAATTTTTAGCGGCTATATGTGAGCCTTATTTAGAACCGTTTAGAAGAATCATTCCTCCATTAGGGATGATTGATGTATCTCCTATTGTTGCATTGATTGCCCTGCATTTTGCAGATTATGGGCTGTATGCTCTTTTTAGTATGATTTCATAAAATTCATTCGCCGATTGACATTCGAATTGTTTTGTATGCCAATCGGCTCTTTTCATATCATAATTGGAGTTGTCTCTTATGGAGAGTGTTTATCAGCATTTTCGCAAAGAAGAAAGGGAGTTCATTGACAAAGTCTTTGGATGGAAACAAATTGTGACTGAGCAATATCGGCCAAAATTGACCGATTTTTTAGATCCGCGGGAACAGAAAATCATTAAGACATTGATCGGTGAAAATCCGGATGTTCACGTGCAATTTTTCGGAGGCTATAAAAATGCTGAAAGAAAGCGGGCTTTTTTTTACCCTGACTATATTCAACCGACATTAGATGATTTTTCAATGTTCGCATTTGAAATCATGTTCCCGAAAAAATTCGTAACATTATCACATCGCGAAGTGCTTGGATCGCTTATGTCGCTCGGCTTAAAACGGAGCAAGTTCGGCGACATTATCATTCATGATGAAACGGTGCAAGTCATGGTTGCGCAAGAAATTGCCAATTTTCTGCAGCTGAACTGGAATAAAATTGGAAAGATTTCCGTTCGTTTGAAACAGATTCCATTCGAAGATGTGTTTTCTCATGAAGAAGAAATGGATATTTCTTTGATCACCGTTTCTTCGCTTCGGCTCGATGCTGTTCTAGCAAATGTTTATCACCAATCTCGGCAAAAAATAAAATCGCTTATTGAAAATAGTCTTGTCAAAGTCAATTGGAAAATTGTTGAGGATGCTCATTTTGAAATTGCGGAAGATGATGTGTTATCTGTCCGAGGATTCGGAAGAAGCAAAGTTTTGGCAATTGAAGGGAAAACAAGAAAAGATAAGTGGCGCATTAAGATCGGAATACAAAAATAATATTACAAATGGAAAGATTTTTGCCCATTCTGTCGAAAAATCGTTTATAATTGGATTAGTGTTTTGCGAAAAACATACATATGGAGGTGGAATTTGTGCCTTTAACCCCGCTGGATATTCATAACAAGGAATTTACAAAAGGCTTTCGCGGCTATGATGAAGATGAAGTAAATGAGTTTTTAGATCAAGTGATTAAAGATTATGAAATGGTCATCCGCGAAAAGAAAGAATTGGAATTAAAGGTGAAGGAATTAACCGAGAAGCTGAATCACTTTACAAATATAGAAGAAACGTTAAATAAATCGATTTTAGTTGCGCAGGAAGCTGCGGAAGATGTGAAAAGAAACGCTCAAAAGGAAGCGAAGCTGATCATTAAAGAAGCGGAAAAAAATGCTGACAGAATCATCAATGAAGCACTTGCTAAATCGCATAAAATTGCAATGGAAATCGAAGAGATGAAAAAGCAGTCAAAAGTATTCCGCACCCGTTTTCAAATGCTCATCGAAGCACAGCTTGATCTGCTAAAAAATGATGATTGGGATCACTTAATGGAATACAATGTCGAGCCAATCTTAGGAGAAGAAGCGGAAGAACCGAAAGTATAACTTGACTTTTTTGTTCGTGATTTCATATAATACGAAAATAAAACGGAATATGACAAAACAATGAGAGGGACAGTAGTCCTTTCAAGCCCTTTATGACAGCGAACCGGGGACGGTGGAAGCCCGGGTAAAGGCGAAAGGATGAACATCACCCTTGAGTCCATAGCTGAAACATGCTAGTAGGCTGTGGCGGCCAAGTCCGTTATGTTTATGAGTGGATGTGCATGATTTGTGCGCATCTAAAAGGGTGGTACCGCGAGATTCCTCCTCGTCCCTTAGGGATGAGGAGTTTTTTTATTTTAGTGAACAAATATTATGTGGAGGAATGGGAATGGATTATAAAGAGACGTTACGAATGCCGAAAACAGACTTTCCAATGAGAGGAAACCTTCCGAAAAAAGAACCTGAGATCCAGAAAAAATGGGAAGAGATGGATATTTATGAAAAAGTGCAGGAGCGCACGAAAGGACGGCCTCTTTTCATATTACATGATGGTCCTCCGTTCGCAAACGGGGATATTCATATGGGGCATGCCTTAAACAAAATTTTAAAAGACATTATTGTCCGTTATAAATCCATGAGCGGATATTGCGCACCGTATGTTCCAGGATGGGATACGCACGGTCTGCCAATTGAAACAGCACTTTTGAAGAAACAAAAAATCAATCGAAAAGAGATGGATGTCGCGCAATTTCGAAAACATTGCGAGCAATATGCATGGGAGCAAATTGAGCGCCAGCGCGTGCAATTTAAACGCCTTGGAATTCGAGGCGACTGGAAAAATCCATATGTCACCTTGAAACCAGAATATGAAGCCCAGCAAATTCGCGTCTTTGGAGAAATGGCAAAAAAGGGATATATTTATAAAGGCTTGAAGCCGGTTTATTGGTCTCCATCGAGCGAATCTGCCTTGGCAGAGGCGGAAATTGAATATTATGACAAACGCTCGCCTTCTATTTATGTTGCATTTGAAATAAAGGACGGAAAAAATATATTAACAGATGGAGAAAAAATCGTCATTTGGACGACTACTCCGTGGACTATCCCTGCAAACTTAGGAATTGCTGTTCATCCTGATTTGGAATATTCTGTAGTGAAGGTTGGAGCTGACAAGTTTGTGATCGCATCTGCCCTGCTCGAAGAAGTGGCAAAAGAGCTGGACTGGACAGAATATGAAGTAGTGAAATCGTTTAAAGGCAAAGAGCTGGAATATGTGGTTGCGAAACACCCGTTCTATGACCGCGATTCATTAGTGATCCTTGGCGAACATGTAACGACCGACGCTGGTACAGGATGCGTCCATACAGCGCCAGGCCATGGGGAAGACGATTTTGTCGTCGGACAAAAATATAACCTAGGCGTATTATGTCCTGTCGACGAAAGAGGGTACATGACAGAAGAAGCTCCAGGGTTCGAAGGATTGTTTTATGATGACGCAAATAAAAAAATAACGGAAAAATTAGAAGAAGTAGGGGCATTGCTAAAGCTTTCATTTATTACACACTCCTATCCACATGACTGGCGGACAAAGAAACCAACGATTTTCAGAGCAACAGCGCAATGGTTTGCGTCCATTAAAGATTTTCGAGATGAATTGCTGCAAGCAATTAAAGAAACGAAATGGATCCCTAATTGGGGAGAAATTCGCATTCATAACATGATCCGCGATCGAAGCGATTGGTGTATTTCCCGTCAGCGGGCATGGGGCGTGCCAATTCCAGTGTTTTATGGTGAAAATGGGGAGCCGATCATAACAGATGAAACGATTGAACATGTGGCAAAACTGTTCCGCGAGCACGGCTCGAACGTTTGGTTTGAACGCGAAGCAAAAGACCTGCTTCCAGAAGGATTTACACACCCTTCAAGCCCGAACGGCATTTTTACAAAAGAAACAGACATTATGGACGTTTGGTTCGATTCAGGCTCTTCTCATCAAGCAGTTTTAGTTGAACGGGAAGATTTGCAGCGTCCTGCTGATCTTTATTTAGAAGGCTCTGACCAATATCGCGGCTGGTTTAATTCATCGCTGTCTACAGCAGTTGCTGTCACAGGAAAAGCTCCATATAAAGGCGTTTTAAGCCATGGATTTGCGCTGGACGGCGAAGGACGGAAAATGAGCAAATCGCTAGGAAATGTTGTTGTTCCTGCCAAAGTGACGGAACAGTTTGGAGCAGATATTCTTCGTCTATGGGTAGCATCAGTTGATTATCAATCGGACGTTCGCGTCTCTGATGCAATCTTAAAACAAGTATCTGAAGTATATCGGAAAATTCGCAACACGTACCGTTTCTTGTTAGGAAATTTGTTTGATTTTGATCCAAATCAGCATCGTGTTTCTGTAGAAAAATTAAGAGAAGTGGATCGCTATATTCTCATTAAACTGAATAAACTAATTGCCAAAGTGCGAAAAGCATATGAAGAATATGATTTTGCATCCATCTATCATGACGTTCACAATTTCTGTACGATTGAGCTAAGCTCATTTTATCTTGATTTTGCAAAAGACATTCTGTATATTGAGGCTGCTGACAGCCATAATCGACGTTCTATCCAAACGGTTTTATATGAAGCGCTTCTTGCTCTTGTAAAGCTGATGACACCGATTTTGCCGCATACAACAGAAGAAGTATGGGGACATATTGAATCAGTTGAAGAAAAGAGCGTACAGCTTGTCGATATGCCGGAAGCTGTAGAGATTGAAGGCAGCAAAGAGATTGAAGCGAAATGGGATCAGTTTATGTCAGTTCGCGATGATGTATTAAAGGCCCTGGAAATCGCCCGAAATGAAAAAGTGATCGGCAAATCGTTAAATGCTGCTCTCATCCTTTATCCGAACGAAGAAATAAAAGAATTGTTCAATTCAATACAAGAGGACTTAAAACAGCTGTTTATTGTTTCCCAGTTAGAAATTGCCGGTGATTACAAAGATGCTCCGGAAGAAGCGCAAACATTTGATAGCATCAAAATAATTGTGAAGCAAGCGGATGGTGAGACTTGTGAAAGATGTTGGGTTGTTTCAACAGATATAGGCACTGATCAAGACCATCCGACATTGTGCAAAAGATGTGCAAGCATTGTGAAAGATCACTACAGCCATTTAGCATAGTTTTATCAGCTCCCTGTGCAAACAGGGAGTTTTTTTTTAGCAATGCTTCCTCATAAAGAAGTGTCATAAAAAGAACGATCTTTCATTGAAATCCGTCATAGTCAATTGGAAAAAGTTTGCTCGGATGCTTTTTCAAAAATGAATACTTTTCTCAAAATTGAAAGAAGAATTCAGCTTTTTAGCTTTTAAAGTGTGAATCATTTCCAAGCCGCTATTTGCGTGTGTGGAAAAACTTGAATGTGATAGGAGGCAGTGCGGCGGTTACAATATAAATACAAAACAGACGAGGGGGTTTTAATAATGAATCCGCTCGATCAAATCAAAGACGAATTAACGTTAATGAAGGACGAACTCAATGCGCGGCTCGCCAAAAGTCAATTGGATGACCCGATTTTTATCCGGGATGTAAAAAATGAGCTCAACGATGTTGAGCTTGCATTGGAAAAAATGGAATATGGACTTTATGGCATATGTGAAGAAACATTGCAAAAATTGCCGCTCGAACAATTGGCACAAATTCCGACAGCCAGAACGATTCATGATTTTCTCAATATGAAATCATATTTAAAAAAAACACTAGAATATCATTAAGAAGTGAAGTGAACAAGCTTCACTTTTTTGCTTGTTCCCCTTCTTTACTGTTTGTCAAAAAATGTGCTAAAATTTGATGGAAACTTGCCAGTGAGTGGAGGAACGCAGTGTGCTTAAATATTTGATTGCATTATTTGTCATCGCTCTCGACCAATGGACAAAATGGCTGATCGTAAAAAATATGGAAATTGGCGAAAGCATTGAAATTATCAACGGATTTTTATACATAACGTCTCACCGCAATAAAGGAGCCGCTTGGGGAATATTGCAAAACCAGATGGTGTTCTTTTATGTGATTACCATTATTGTTGTCGTAGCGATTATTTATTATATGCAAAAATATGCGAAACAAAATGCAATGCTGGGGGTTGCTCTCAGCTTAATGCTCGGCGGAGCGATTGGGAATTTTATTGACCGCCTTTTCCGCAAAGAGGTGGTGGACTTTATCCATACATATATTTTCGGTTATAATTTTCCAATTTTTAATATTGCCGATTCATCTTTAACAATCGGTGTTATTTTACTTTTCATATATTTTCTGTTTTTTGAAGAAAAGAAGCAAAAGGAGTAGAAAATGGAGCAATTTACTTTTATTGTGACGGAAAAAGAGGAACATGAACGAATAGATAAATTTTTGGCCAATAAAGATGAGAATTGGTCAAGAACGTCGGTCCAAAATTGGATCAAGGACGGGGTTGTTTCAGTAAATGAAAAATCGGTGAAGGCCAATTACAAGTGCCAAATTGGTGATGTCATCACTGTATCTGTTCCAGAACCGGAAGAGCTGGATGTCAAGCCTGAGCCGATGGAGCTTGATATATACTATGAGGATGAAGATGTCATCGTTGTCAATAAACCGCGTGGGATGGTCGTTCATCCAGCGCCGGGACACACTTCAGGAACGCTTGTGAACGGTCTTTTATATCATTGTAAAGATTTGTCCGGAATTAACGGAGTCCTTCGCCCGGGAATTGTTCACCGGATTGATAAAGATACTTCAGGTTTATTAATGGTTGCCAAAAATGATTACGCTCATGAATCATTAGCAAATCAATTAATGGAAAAGAGGGTTGAAAGGAGATATAAGGCGATTGTACACGGGGTAATTCCGCACGATCATGCCACAATTGATGCTCCGATCGGCAGGGATCCAAAGGATCGGCAAAAAATGACGGTAACAAAAACAAACAGTAAAGAAGCTGTCACCCATTTTCATGTGCTGGAACGATTTTCGGATTATACATATATTGAATGTCGGCTGGAAACTGGGAGAACGCATCAAATCCGCGTGCATATGAAATATATCGGTTTTCCGCTAGCCGGCGATCCAAAATATGGACCGAAAAAAACACTTCCGATTCATGGACAGGCTCTTCATGCAGGCGTACTTGGTTTTGAGCATCCAAGAACAAAAGAGTTTTTGAAGTTTGAAGCATCGCTCCCGGAAGAATTCGAAAAGATTTTGCAAATGTTAAGAAATGATCGTTGACATTTACGAGCTGCTCTGTCATAATACGTTTAGACAATACAGCATCCTTTAACTGCAGTCCCGTGAGGCTGAGAAGGAATCGTATGGCAATAGGTGAGCTATGCACAAAACCTCTCATCCTCAGGATGAGAGGTTTTTTTAACCGAAATTTGAGGTGATGAGCATGCCGGAAAAAGCGGTTGTTTTAGATGAGCAGGCGATCAGAAGGGCGCTAACTAGAATAGCCCACGAAATTATCGAACACAATAAAGGTATAGATAATTGTGTTTTGGTCGGAATCAAGACAAGGGGAATTTATCTAGCCAAACGTCTTGCAAAAAGAATAGAGGACATTGAAGGAAAAGAGATACCTGTCGGCAACCTTGACATTACTTTTTACCGGGATGATTTAACACAAAAAACAGAAAGCGGTGAACCGCTCGTTAAAGGTTCAGATATCCCGATCGATATTAACAATCGAAAAGTCATTTTAGTAGACGATGTCCTTTACACGGGAAGAACGGTACGGGCAGCGATGGATGCCATTGTTGACTACGGCAGGCCAGCGCAAATCCAGCTAGCTGTACTTGTTGACCGCGGCCATCGCGAACTGCCGATCCGAGCGGATTATGTCGGGAAAAACATACCTACTTCAAAATCAGAAAAAATTGTTGTACAGCTTTTGGAAGTAGATGAAAAAGAAAAAGTATCCATTTATGAAAATGAATAGATGTCCCTTTTAATAGCAGTCCCGTGAGGCTGCAAAGGGGTCCGAAAGGTGTATACGCTATTTGTATGCACTTTGGCAAAACCTCTTTGTGCCTCATCGGCCAAAGAGGTTTTTTTGTGCAAATTCCATAAGGAGGAAAAAACATGAAAAGAAATATTATACTAGATGTTCATGATAAACCTGATTTTATCACATGGCTCGCCTTAAGCTTCCAACATTTATTTGCCATGTTTGGAGCAACGATTCTCGTACCGTTTTTAGTCAAAATTGATCCTTCTGTTGCTTTGATTTCCAGCGGTCTCGGCACACTCGCATTTATTTTGATAACAAAAGGAAAAGTGCCGGCATATGTCGGCTCCTCCTTTGCTTTCATCACACCGTTAATTGCGGCTAAAGCTGCCGGCGGTGTAGGAGCGGCGATGATCGGCAGCTTTTTGGCAGGCCTAGTTTACGGGGTTGTCGCGCTTATCATCAAACAGACAGGATATAAATGGATTATGAAATTACTTCCAACTGTTGTCGTCGGTCCAGTAATTATGGTAATCGGACTTGGCCTTGCATCAACAGCTGTGAGTATGGCCATGAACGATCCTAAAGGACATTACAGCTTGCTTCACTTTTCAGCAGGCCTTGTTACGCTTCTGATCACCATTATAACAATGGCATTTTTTAAAGGATTTTTTAACCTAATCCCTGTATTAATCGGAATTTTCGGCGGATATGTATACTCGCTTATAATCGGTATTGTCGACTTTCAAAAAGTGGCGGAAGCCAAATGGTTTCAGCTCCCGAACTTTATCATTCCATTTGTTGATTATACACCTCACATTACATCTGAAATCATTCTGCTGATGGTTCCAGTCGCAGTGGTGACATTATCCGAGCATATCGGTCACCAAATGCTGTTAAGCCAAGTAATCGGAAAAGATTTAATCAAAGACCCTGGACTTGCCCGTTCCATTCTCGGCGACGGAGCGGCAACCATGATTGCATCTTTTATCGGTGGACCGCCGAACACGACATATGGCGAAAATATCGGCGTATTGGCGATTACAAGGATTTACAGCGTTTATGTCATTGCCGGTGCAGCTTTATTTGCAATCTTGTTTGGCTTTATTGGAAAAATATCCGCCTTGATCAGTTCGATTCCAACTCCAGTAATGGGAGGCGTTTCAATACTGCTCTTCGGGATCATCGCATCTTCAGGATTAAGAATGATGATTGAGCATAAAGTTGATCTGAACGAAAAAAGAAACTTAATCATCACCTCCGTCATTTTAGTAATAGGAATTGGCGAAGCGATGATTAAGTTCGGGGAAAGCTTTGAGTTACACGGAATGGCATTAGCTGCAATCATTGGCGTCATTTTAAACTTTGTGCTCCCAGGTAAAAAAGAAGAACATATTTTTGACACAAATGAAGAAGATTCAGTAGCGTAGCAATCACCTTTTAAAAAAGTCCAGAGAGGCTTTCAAGGGTGTGTGGGACAAATCATGCTTCGTCATTTGCTTACACCCTGTCATGCCTTGGCAGGGTGTTTTTTTAAAATTCAAACGTCAATCGCTTTTATTTAAAGGAAAGGGGAAGAAAGCGATGAAACATTTAGTGACAATGAGCACGCTGTCAACTGAAGAGATTATTGCCATTTTGGATGAAGCGGAACGCTTTAAAAAGGGAAAACGATGGAAAGTCGGAGAACAAACATTTATCGCCAACTTGTTTTTTGAGCCGAGTACGAGGACGAGGTTTAGTTTTGAAGCTGCTGAAAAAAAACTTGGACTTGACATTTTAAATGTGGATGGAGCTTCTTCAAGCATTCAAAAAGGAGAATCGTTGTACGATACTGTAAAAACTTTAGAATCGATCGGTGTCGAGGCGGTCGTCATCCGACATCCCGAGGACCGGTATTTTGACGAGCTTATCGGCCGTGTCCAAGTATCCATATTAAATGCTGGCGATGGGTGCGGACACCATCCAACGCAATGTTTGCTCGATTTGATGACAATTCGTGAAGAGTTTGGGCGTTTTAACGGATTGACGGTTTCCATCATCGGTGACATTCGCCACAGCCGTGTAGCAAGATCTGATGCAGAAGTGCTGACAAGGCTCGGGGCAACCGTATTGTTCTCTGGACCTGAAAAATTTCGGGACGACACCAATCCATACGGTACATACGTATCGATCAATGAAGCAATCGAAATGTCAGATGTTGTGATGCTCTTAAGAATCCAGCATGAACGCCACAGCGAAAAATGGACAGCTGATCAATATTTGGAGCAGTACGGATTGACAAAGGAACGGGAAAAAATGATGAAGGACCATGCGATTATTATGCACCCTGCACCGGTCAACAGAGGAGTTGAAATCGACGGAGATTTAGTAGAGTGCAGCCGGTCGCGAATTTTTAAACAGATGGAAAACGGTGTATTTGTCCGCATGGCAGTTATAAAACATGCGATTGAAAGTAAAGCACAAGGGGGAGAGAAGAAATATGTCCATTCTATTTAAAAATGCGCAATTGTTAACAGAGGAAGGCGAATTGACAAAGCGGGATGTTCTTGTGGAAAACGGAATAGTCAAACAAATATCGGAAGAGATAGCTGATGGAGCGGGAGACGTGATCGATTGCAACGGAAAGCTTCTTTCCCATGGATTTATCGATCTTCACGTTCATCTGCGTGAACCGGGTGGAGAAGCGAAAGAGACGATTGCCACCGGCACGCTGGCTGCAGCGAAGGGCGGCTTTACAACCGTTGCCTCCATGCCTAATACGAAGCCGCCTATTGATACAAAAGAAAAAATGATCAATTTACAAAAGCGAATTAAAGAAACAGCAAAGGTTCGCGTTCTTCCTTATGCAGCGATCACACTTGGGCAAAGCGGAAGCGAATTAACGGATTTTGATGCATTAAAAGAGGAAGGTGCTTTTGCCTTTACGGACGATGGCGTAGGTGTCCAGTCGGCCGGCATGATGTTTCAGGCAATGAAAAAAGCGGCGGAGAAAGGATATTCAATTGTCGCGCATTGTGAAGACAATACCCTTATCAACGGCGGATCCTTCCATGATGGAGTTTTTGCAAAAAATCACGGTATATCCGGCATTCCATCTGTATGTGAATCCGTTCAAATTGCAAGAGATGTTCTGTTGGCAGAAGCTAGCGGCTGCCATTACCACGTGTGCCATATTAGTTCAAAAGAATCCGTCAGAGCCGTCAGAGACGCCAAAAAAGCAGGCATCCGCGTGACATGCGAAGTAACCCCGCATCATCTTCTTTTATGTGATGAAGATATTCCGGAGCTTAATCCGAACTTTAAAATGAATCCGCCGCTTAGAGGCAGAGAAGACAAGAAAGCATTAATCGAAGGGCTGTTGGATGGAACAATCGATTTTATTGCTACGGATCATGCGCCTCATACGATGGAGGAGAAATCTTTAGAGGTCGATAAGGCGCCGTTTGGGATTGTCGGGTTGGAAACTGCCTTTCCTCTTTTGTACACATATTTTGTCGAACGGGGCATTTTTACATTGAAACAGCTTGTTGATTGGTTGACGGTAAAGCCTGCTAGAGCTTTTAACTTGGATATGGGGGAATTAAAAGAAGGCATTTCTGCAGATTTGACGCTCATTGATTTACAGGAAGAAAAAAGGATAGATGCCTCAACATTTGCATCAAAAGGAAAAAATACGCCGTTTAACGGCTGGCTTGCAAAAGGCTGGCCTGTTTTAACAATGGTGGACGGCAAAATCGTTTGGAAAAGGGGAGAGTAATATGAAACGGCAATTAGTGCTTGAAAACGGCGATGTTTTCATCGGCGATGGCTTTGGAAGCGATCGTGACATCATCGGAGAGGTTGTGTTCACAACCGGAATGACAGGCTATCAAGAAACACTTTCAGATCCTTCATATTGCGGGCAAATCGTAACGTTTACTTATCCATTGATCGGCAATTACGGCATCAACCGCGACGATTTTGAGACGATCCGCCCGTTCGTGAACGGGATGATTGTGAAGGAAGCCTGTGAAGCTCCCTCCAACTGGAGAAGTTTATATTCAATCAATGATTTTCTCATAGAAAACGATATTCCTGGCATCAGTGGAATCGATACAAGAAGGCTGACTAGAATTATCCGCAACTACGGAACGTTAAAAGGTGCAATCTGTTCAGCTGAGGCGGATCCAAAGCAAGTGGCTGAGAAATTAAGAGAAACGGAGCTGCCGCGCAATCAGGTGGAAATTGTATCGACGAAAAGACCATATCAAAGTCCAGGAAGAGGAAAAAGAGTGGTTGTTGTAGATTTTGGCATGAAGCATGGAATCTTAAGAGAATTAAACAGCCGAAATTGCGACTCGATCGTCGTTCCATATGATACATCTGCGGAGGAAATATTGCGATTGAAGCCTGACGGCGTTTTGCTCACAAACGGACCTGGAGATCCGCAAAACGTTCCAGAAGCAATTGAAATGCTGCGCGATCTTATCGGGAAAACCCCTATCTTTGGAATATGTTTAGGGCATCAGCTGCTCGCTTTAGCATGCGGTGCGAAAACAGAAAAATTAAAATTCGGCCACCGCGGCTCAAACCATCCAGTGAAGGATTTAAAAACTGGGAAAGTGTATATGACTTCCCAAAATCACGGCTATGCTGTAAGCATCGAATCCATTAGGAATACAGAGCTTGAAGTAACACATGTTGCACTGAACGACGGAACAGTTGAAGGATTGAGACATCGCGTGCATCCTGCTTTCGCTGTTCAATACCATCCGGAAGCATCACCGGGACCTGAGGATGCCAATCCATTGTTTAATCAATTTATCGAGCTGATGGAAAAGACTGCTCAAAGGGGGAATCTCAATGCCTAAGCGGAAAGATATTCAGAAAATTTTAGTTATTGGATCAGGACCGATTATTATCGGACAAGCGGCGGAGTTTGACTATTCGGGAACACAGGCGTGCTTAGCATTGAAGGAGGAAGGATATGAGGTTGTTCTTGTCAACTCGAACCCAGCGACAATTATGACGGATACGGAAATTGCCGACAAAGTGTATATGGAGCCGCTCACGCCGAGCTTTGTCGCCAAAATCATCCGCAAGGAAAGGCCGGATGCGATCCTGCCGACTCTCGGCGGACAGACTGGACTAAACTTGGCGGTCGAGCTTCATAAAATGGGTGTTTTAGAAGAGTGCGGCGTTGAAATTTTAGGAACTAAGCTTTCAGCCATTCAAAAAGCTGAAGACCGTGAACTGTTCCGCGAGCTTATGAAGGAGCTGAATGAACCGGTGCCGGAAAGCGCCATAATTCATGAGCTTGAAGAAGCGTTTCATTTTGTGGAGCAAGTCGGCTATCCGGTGATCGTTCGGCCTGCATATACACTTGGCGGGACCGGAGGCGGCATTTGTCACGATGAGGAAGAACTGATTGAAATTGTCACAAACGGTCTAAAGCTCAGCCCTGTTCATCAATGTCTGCTCGAAAAAAGCATTGCCGGCTACAAAGAAATCGAATATGAAGTGATGCGGGACTCAAAAGATAATAAAATCGTTGTCTGCAACATGGAAAATATTGACCCCGTCGGCATTCATACAGGCGATTCGATCGTTGTGGCGCCCAGCCAAACGATTTCAGACAGAGAATACCAGCTGCTCAGAAACGTGTCATTAAAAATTATCGGAGCTCTTGGCATCGAAGGCGGATGCAATGTTCAGCTTGCTCTTGATCCGGATAGTTTTCAATATTACGTTATCGAAGTGAACCCGCGGGTTAGCCGCTCATCCGCCCTTGCATCAAAAGCGACAGGATATCCGATTGCGAAACTCGCAGCGAAAATTGCCGTCGGTTTAACGTTAGATGAAATCATCAATCCAGTGACAGGGAAAACATTTGCTTGCTTTGAACCGGCGCTTGATTATGTTGTCACGAAAATACCGCGATGGCCGTTTGATAAATTTGAATCAGCCAACCGTGTGCTTGGCACTCAAATGAAAGCAACCGGTGAAGTCATGGCGATCGGCCGCACGTTTGAAGAATCGTTGTTAAAAGCTGTTCGTTCTCTCGAAGCAAGCGTCTACCATTTAACATTGAAAGAAAACGATGTCTCAGATGAAATGATTGAAAAGCGGATCAAGAAAGCAGGGGATGAACGAATCTTTTACATCGGCGAAGCGCTGAGAAGGGGTTTTTCCGTTGAGCAAATTCATCAATGGAGCAAAATCGACCGCTTTTTCTTGAATAAGATAAACAACATTATCGAATATGAACGAGAACTGAAAAAATCTCCATTTGATGTAAACGTGTTGAGAAAAGCAAAGCAGCTCGGATTTTCTGATCACTTTATCGCTTCGTTATGGAATACAGATGAATCGGAAGTTTATGAGTTTCGGAAAAAACAAGGAATTGTTCCAGTTTACAAAATGGTTGATACGTGTGCAAGCGAGTTTGAATCCGAGACGCCTTACTTTTACGGCACATATGAAGAAGAAAATGAATCGATTGTGACTGAACGAAAAAGTGTTGTCGTGTTAGGTTCAGGGCCGATTCGAATCGGGCAGGGTATTGAGTTCGATTATGCAACAGTTCACTCTGTTTGGGCGATTCGCGAAGCAGGATATGAAGCAATCATTATCAATAACAATCCAGAAACGGTGTCAACGGATTTCAGCATTTCCGACAAGCTGTATTTTGAACCGCTGACGATCGAAGATGTCATGCATATTATCGACTTGGAGAAGCCGATTGGCGTTGTCGTCCAATTCGGCGGGCAAACGGCAATCAATTTGGCAGGCAAGCTGGCAAAACGAGGTGTCAAAATATTAGGAACAAGCCTGGAAAATTTAGATCGGGCGGAAGACCGCGACAAGTTCGAACAAGTGCTTGAAGCTTTGGAAATACCACAGCCTGTAGGGAAAACAGCTCTATCCGTCGCTGAAGCGGTGGAAATTGCGGAAGAAATCGGCTATCCGGTGCTTGTCCGTCCTTCCTATGTGCTTGGCGGCCGGGCGATGGAAATTGTCTACCATAAAGAAGAATTGCTCCATTATATGGAACATGCAGTAAAAATTAATCCGGAACATCCCGTTTTAATTGATCAATATTTAACCGGAATAGAAGTGGAAGTTGATGCGATTTCAGACGGTAAACATGTGCTCATTCCGGGCATTATGGAGCATATTGAGCGGGCAGGCGTGCACTCAGGGGACTCGATAGCGGTTTACCCGCCGCAAACGTTATCTGATCAGTTGAAAACAGAACTTGTTGATTATACGATTCGTTTGGCAAAAGGGCTGAATATTGTCGGACTGCTAAACATTCAATTTGTAATTGCTGACGGGCGGGTATACGTATTGGAAGTGAACCCAAGATCAAGCAGAACAGTTCCGTTTTTAAGTAAAATTACCGGAATTCCGATGGCTAAGATTGCGACAAAGGTGATACTCGGTGCTAGCTTGCCGGAACTCGGTGTGAAAACAGGGCTTGCAAAAGAGGCGAAAGGTGTATTTGTGAAGGTGCCGGTATTTTCATTTGCGAAGTTGCGCCGTGTCGACATTACGCTTGGACCAGAAATGAAATCAACTGGGGAAGTAATCGGAAAGGATGCCACCTTTGAAAAGGCTCTTTATAAAGGCTTTGTTGCAGCCGGTACGAATATTTACGAGCACGGATCAGTGCTGCTTACGATTGCTGATAAGGACAAAAACGAGGCTTTAGAAATTGCGGGCAGATTTCGCAATATCGGCTATCAGCTGCTGGCGACGGAAGGAACCGCAAAGTTTCTAGAAGAGAACGGCATAAAAGCAAAAGTTGTCAGCAAAATCGGATCACGTGGCGACAACATTTTGGATGTGATACGCAATGGAAAAGCGCAATTTGTCATCAACACGCTGACGAAAGGAAAGCAGCCTGAGCGCGACGGCTTCAGAATCAGAAGGGAATCGGTTGAAAACGGTGTGCCGTGCCTCACTTCTTTAGACACTGCAAGGGCAATTTTACGCGTGCTTGAATCGATGGCTTTTACGGTTGAAAATCTCTCCGAACATAATAGGTAAAGAAGGTGATCCTATGATCAAAGCTTGGATGGAAATCATCAGCAACAGGCCAATTGCGAAAAACATTTATAAAATGGAATTAAAAGGAGAGCTCGTTCAACGCATTACTTGTCCGGGACAATTTGTTCAAATAAAAGTGGATGACAGTTTTGATCTGTTATTAAGAAGACCGATCAGCATTGCCGAATACAATGCCGAAAAAAACACGATGACATTAATTTATCGGGCAGAAGGCGCCGGAACGAAAAGATTGTCCAGAAAAAAAGCAAGTGAGCTTGTCGATGTTTTCGGACCGCTCGGAAACGGTTTTCCGGTTGAAGAAACGAAGGAAAAAGCATTGCTTGTCGGTGGCGGCATTGGCGTTCCCCCTCTTTATGAATTGTCGAAGCAGCTTGTTCAAAATGGAGTGGAAGTTGTCCATGTATTAGGATTTTCAACAAAAGCGGCGGTGTTTTACGAACAAGAGTTTAAGGAGCTGGGCGAAACGTTTGTGGCGACAGTTGACGGCACATTCGGCGCAAAAGGAACCGTTATGGATATCATCAATGAACAACGCTTCACATTTGAAACGCTCTATACATGCGGACCAACTCCGATGTTAAAAGCGATAGAAGAAGCATTTCCGCATAAAAAAGTGTTTTTGTCCCTGGAAGAAAGAATGGGCTGCGGAATCGGCGCTTGCTTTGCCTGTGTCCGCCGTACGAAAACCGATGCAAATGATTCGGGCTATAAGAAAATCTGTACCGACGGGCCTGTTTTTCGAATCGGGGAGGTGATGTTGGAATGTTAGCTGTTAAGCTTCCTGGTCTTGAGTTAAAAAATCCGATCATGCCCGCATCAGGATGCTTCGGCTTTGGCCGCGAATTTGCTAAGCTGTACGATTTATCCAAGCTTGGAGCGATCATGATCAAAGCAACAACGCTTGAGCCTAGATTCGGAAATCCAACACCAAGGGTGGCGGAAACGCCGTCGGGAATGCTCAATGCCATCGGGTTGCAAAATCCCGGATTAAAAAAAGTGATGGAGGAAGAGCTTCCTTGGCTTTCTCAATTTGATGTTCCGATCATTGCGAACATTGCCGGCTCGACTGTTGAAGAATATGTGGAAGTGGCAAAAGAAATCAGTAAAGCGCCTAACGTAAAAGCACTTGAACTAAACATTTCTTGTCCGAATGTTAAACAAGGGGGGATCATGTTCGGAACAGTTCCTGAAGTAGCCGGACATTTAACAGAAGCTGTGAAAAACGTTTCTTCAGTACCGGTTTATGTCAAGCTTTCTCCAAATGTAACTGACATTGTCGCCATGGCAAAAGCGGTGGAAAAAGCGGGAGCAGACGGAATTACGATGATCAACACGCTCCTCGGCATGCGGATCGATGTGAAAACAGGCCGGTCGATTATTGCTAATGGAACAGGCGGGCTTTCTGGACCTGCTGTCAAGCCGATTGCCGTTCGTATGATCTATCAGGTTTCCCAAAGTGTAGAAATCCCGGTCATTGGCATGGGAGGAATTATGAATGTCGATGATTGCATAGAATTTTTGCAGGCAGGAGCAAAGGCAGTCGCAATTGGTACAGCGAATTTTGTCAATCCTTACGTCTGTGTTGAACTTATTGATGCGTTGCCGAATCGGCTGAAAGAATTAGGCTTTGATCATGTGAATGAATGTGTCGGAAGGAGCTGGAAAGATGAAAAATCGTCCTCTAATTCTTGCCCTTGATTTTGATACGAGAGAAAAAGCATTGCAGTTTGTGCAAATATTTGAGGAGCCTTTATTTGTTAAAGTGGGGATGGAACTTTTTTATCAAGAAGGCCCTTCTATCATCGAAGAATTACAGCGAAGCGGTCATCAAATATTTCTTGATTTGAAGCTGCATGATATACCAAATACCGTGAAACAAACGATGAAAGGACTTGCCAAGCTCGGAGTCGATTTGATCACTATTCACGCTGCGGGAGGTAGAGACATGATGGAAGCAGCGATAGAAGGGCTGGAGGCGGGAGCTCAGAGCGGAAATAAGCGTCCAGATGTTGTCGCTGTCACCCAGCTGACAAGCACTTCCAGCGAGATGCTAAAAAATGAACTTCTCATTGAAAAGCCGTTGCTTGAGACGGTTTTACATTATGCGGAAAATGCAAAAAAAAGCGGGATGAGCGGTGTTGTTTGTTCTGTCCATGAAGTAAGCGAAATAAGAAAAACGTGCGGTCCATCTTTTCTGACTGTTACGCCTGGAATTCGTTTAGCAAAAGATAGAGCACAGGATCAAGTCCGCATTGCGACGCCAAAATTTGCAAAGGAACAAGGCGCATCAGCCATTGTTGTCGGCAGGACAATTACAAAAGCAGAGGATCCTGTTGCAGCCTACAATGAGGTAAAAAAAGAATGGGAGGGTAAGGTGGAATGAAAAAGGAAATCGCCAAACATTTGCTAGAAATTGAAGCAGTTACTCTCAGACCAAATGAACCGTTTACGTGGGCAAGCGGAATAAAATCGCCCATTTATTGCGACAATCGTTTGACTCTATCGTATCCGAAGCTCCGCAAAATCATTTATAAAGGACTAGCTCAACTAATCAGTGAGCATTTTTCCGATGCTGAATTAATTGCTGGAACTGCAACAGCCGGTATTCCCCATGCGGCATTAGTTGCTGAAGAGCTGGGATTGCCTATGTGTTATGTGCGCAGCACACCGAAAAAGCATGGGAAGGGAAACCAAATAGAAGGAAAAGTGAGGGAAGGACAAAAAGCTGTTGTAATCGAAGACTTGATTTCAACAGGGGCAAGCTCCTTAAAAGCTGTTGAAGCACTAAGAAATGCTGGCTGTCAAGTACTAGGTGTCGCCGCAATTTTTACCTACGGTCTTCCTCAAGGAAAGCAAAACTTTGCCAATGCTGGCATTCCGGCGATCGCATTAAGTGATTATGACACTTTAATCCAAGTGGCTTTGGAAGTGCAAATGATTTCAAAAGAGGATCTCGACCGCTTGTCATTATGGCGAAAAAATCCTGAAAACGACAGTTGGCTCGAAAAAGTTTAACCGCCTTTTCATATAATATTTAATTCCAATCAAAAAACTCGGGTTGACTTTTAGGAAAATTATGATAAAATTTGATAGCATATAGCACGTTCTTGAAAGGAACACTGTGAATCTTCTAACCTAATTTTTAAGTACAAAATGTCATTTGTACAAATGAAAGAAAAGAAGGATTATATAAAAAGCTGTCTCAATAAACCGCTGACTAGACGACTAGAGGCGGTTTTCAATCCTTTTATTGAACGCGCTCTATTCCTTTTCTAATAAGGGGGAAAGGCGAATGCTTACGTACGAAACCTGGGCGGAACCTGATCTCGTGTTTGATGAGACATCGGACACAAAAGGTGCCCTAGAGGTGTTGGAATGGGCATATTCAACATATAAAGATGATATTGTGTATTCGTGCAGCTTTGGAATTGAAGGGATTGTACTCATTGATTTAATATCGAAGGTCAATCCGACCGCACGGATTGTCTTTTTGGACACAGGGCTGCATTTTAAAGAAACCTATGATTGCATAGAAAAAGTAAAAAATCGATATCCAGATTTAAATATAGAATTAAAAAAACCAGAGATCACATTAGAAGAGCAAAAAGAGCAATATGGAGATAAGCTTTGGGAGAAAGATCCGAATCTTTGCTGTCACATCCGGAAAGTGGTTCCATTAAGGGAGACGCTTGAACCAGTAAAAGCATGGATTTCAGGATTAAGAAGAGAACAATCGCCGACAAGAAAACATGTAAACTATATTAATAAAGATGAGAAATTCCAAAAGGTGAAAATTTGCCCTCTCATCCACTGGACCTGGAAGGAAGTTTGGCGATATGTTTATAAACATGATTTGCCTTATATCGTCTTACATGATCAAGGTTATCCTTCCATTGGCTGCCAGCCTTGTACTCAGCCAGCCATTAACATGGATGATCTGCGTTCTGGAAGATGGGTCGGCCATCAAAAGCTTGAATGCGGATTACATGAGAGTACAAGTGTGACAAAATAATGGAAGCCTATAACCATTAGAGGAAGCGGTGCGGCGGCAGCGGGTGCTGCCTGTCGTACAGGAGCGGTAAAAACATATCGCTTTTTCCTCCATTCGGACTGCTGGAAATGTTCTCTGTTCAATGGTCGGTGGAGGTGAAGGTGCCTAAACCGTCTGCTTCGGCTTCATCGATAATTGATTCAATCATTTTATCTTTGGTGTTTGTTCAATCAAAATATGAATATCACTTACAAGTGAAGTGACAGTTTGATCTACAGCAGGCCTTTTTCCGCAGATAATGCTTTATAAAAACTCGTCATAAAAAAATAAAGTTTTGAAGACTCGTTTCATGAAATGATTCCAATTGTTCAAGCTTTTTTTACTCGTTTTTGATGATGGCGTATCGCAACGATTTAGATTTATTTAGCGGCTAAGGCTAAAAATTTTTTCAATAAAAGCCTAGTAAATAAATATGAATATAGGAATATATGGCGTAGCAAGGAGGAGATCAAATGGGGATTGCACCGCACGGAGGAACATTAATCAATCGCTATAATCCAGAATACAATTATTCTCATATTCAAGAAGCAATTGAATTGGATAATATCGGGCTCTCTGACTTAGAGTTAATCGGTATTGGAGCATTTAGTCCATTAACGGGTTTTTTAACTAAAAAAGATTATGATAGTGTTGTCGAAAACATGCGTCTTGCCAATGGTATAGTTTGGAGCATTCCAATTACACTTCCTGTTGAAGAAGAACAAGCTGATCGCATCGACATTGGAGATGAAGTTAAGCTGACATTTAACGGAGAAGTATACGGTGTGATCAAAGTGGAAGATAAATATAAGCCGGATAAACAAAAAGAAGCGGAATATGTTTATCGGACAAAAGATGAAGAGCACCCAGGAGTTGCTAAATTGTATGAGCGTCCACCTGTCTATCTTGGCGGGGATGTCGTGTTAGTAAAGAAAACGGAAAAGCCGTTTCCAAACGAAACATTTGAACCAGCGGAATCTCGAGCCGCTTTTGAACGTTTCGGCTGGAATACAGTCGTAGGGTTTCAAACGAGAAATCCTGTTCACCGGGCGCATGAATACATTCAAAAAACAGCTCTTGAAACCGTAGACGGATTATTTCTGCAGCCGCTTGTCGGCGAAACAAAAAAGGATGATATTCCTGCGGATATTCGCATGGAAAGCTATCGAGTTCTGTTGGAAAATTACTATCCAAAAGATCGTGTTCTGTTAGGAATTTTTCCAGCCGCCATGCGCTATGCCGGACCAAGGGAAGCGATATTCCATGCTATCGTTCGAAAAAATTATGGGTGTACGCATTTCATCGTTGGAAGAGACCATGCAGGGGTTGGAAATTATTATGGAACATATGATGCGCAGAAAATCTTTTTCAACTTTACAAAAGAGGAATTAGACATTACGCCGCTGTTTTTTGAACACAGCTTTTATTGTAAAAAATGCGACGGCATGGCTTCCCATAAAACATGCCCACATTCTGATGACGACCGTGTCATTTTATCAGGCACAAAAGTAAGGGAAAAACTTCGAAACGGTGAGCCGCTGCCAAACACTTTCAGCCGTCCGGAAGTTGTGGAAGTGCTTGTAAAAGGTCTGCGCCAAGAAGCATTGCAAAAATGAGGTGGAATTAACGTGACAAGCAAAAATATTGTATGGCATCATCATTCCGTCACAAAAGAAGAGCGGAGGAAAAAGTCGGGGCATCACAGCTTTGTTCTATGGTTTACCGGATTGTCCGGTTCCGGCAAATCAACGTTAGCCAATGCATTAAACCAAAAGCTGTTCAATGAAAATATTTCGTCTTACGTACTAGATGGAGACAACGTTCGCCATGGGTTGAACAAAGATTTAGGATTTTCGGAATTGGACCGAAAAGAAAACATTCGGCGCATTGGAGAAGTTGCAAAATTATTTGTAGACAGCGGTCAAGTTGTTTTGACAGCCTTTATTTCTCCATATAAAGAAGATCGGGAGTTAGTAAGAAATTTGCTCGAGCATGATGAGTTCATTGAAATATATGTTAAATGCTCATTATCAGAATGTGAAAAACGAGATCCGAAAGGGCTGTACAAAAAAGCGAGAAACGGTGAAATAAAACATTTTACAGGTATCGACGATCCATATGAAGAGCCTGAAAATCCTGAAATCATTGTTCATTCTGAGGAATGGTCAGTAGAAGAAAGTGTTGAACATATTTTTCAATATTTAAAAAATCGAAAGTTCCTATAATTTTAAACATTGGGGGAGTTGCAATGGCACATGAAAAAGTATGGGCAAACAATGAAAATTTAAATAAGTTTGAATTAAAAAAGCTTGAAAAAGACGGATTGGATATTTTGGAAGAAATCGACACCTTTGCGAAAAACGGCTTTGCTTCCATTCCGGAAGAAGATTGGGATTTGCTCAAATGGGCGGGGCTGTATCTTCAACGGCCTAAAAAAGACGGTTATTTTATGATGCGGATCAAAGTACCGACGGGAATATTAAACTATGAACAAGTCGTTGCACTCGCAGGGATCTGCAGAGATTTTGGCCGGGATCTATTTGATATTACAACTCGTCAAGCCATCCAATTCCATTGGCTGGAAATCGAGAACATTCCGGAAATATTTAGACGCTTGGATGAAGTCGGTTTAACAACGGTAGGCGCCTGTGGCGACATCGCCCGCAACGTGATTGGAAATCCTCTTGCGGGCATTGACCCGGAGGAGCTTTTGGACACAGAGCCGATTGTGCGAGAAATTCATCAATTTTTCCATAAAAATAGAGATTTTTCCAATTTGCCAAGAAAATATAAAATTTCGATTAGTGCAAGCTACTACAATTCCGGACATGCCGAAATCAATGATTTAGCTTTCATACCAGCTACAAAAGAGATTGACGGAAAGCTTGTGAAAGGCTTTCATGTAAAGGTCGGTGGCGGACTATCATCAAAACCGCATTTGGCCCAACCATTGAACATTTTCGTAACCCCGGATAAAGTGAAGGATGTTGCCATTGCGGTCACAACCATCTTCCGTGATTACGGCTATCGTGAGAAAAGACACCGCGCCCGTCTAAAATTTTTAGTTGCCGATTGGGGTGTAGAAAAATTCCAAGAAAAACTGCTTGAACTGACAGGTCCGCTTCCGGAGAGAGGAAACGATGAAACAAAAGGCTGGAATGCAGGATATTTTTACGGCGTTCATCCGCAAAAGCAAAAAGGCTTGAATTACATCGGCTTTAATGTTCCGCTCGGAAGACTTTATTCCGAGGAAGTGCTGGAGATCGCCAGAATTTCCAAAAAATACGGAAATGGACAAATCCGAACTTGCAATACACAAAATATTGTGATTCCAAACGTTCCGGATGATCAAGTTGAAGCTTTGCTGGCAGAAGAAATTTTTCAAAAGGGCAGAATTACCATCAAGCCGAAATCATTCATTGGTTATGCCGTTTCCTGCACTGGAACGGAATTTTGCAACCTTGCGCTTGTTGAAACGAAACAGCGGATGAAAACAATTGTCGAATATTTGGATCAAGAATTAGAATTGGATGTACCTGTTCGGATGCACATCACAGGCTGCCCGAATTCATGCGGTCAGCGGCAAATCGCGGACATCGGTCTGCAAGGCGTTTTGATGAGAACAAAAGATAAAAAAATGGTCGATGCCTACGAAATTCATGTTGGCGGAACGCTTCTTGACGGCGGCCGATTTAATGAAAAATTGAAAGGAAAAATTGAGGCAGAGAAGCTTCATTTAGTATTGAAAGATTTTCTGCAATATTTCAAAGAAACGAAGCTGGCCGGCGAAACCTTTTTAGAATATTATGATCGCGTCGGCATTGAACCTTTGCAGGCGAAGCTCGATGAGATTTTGGAACCTCTCGGAGCTTAAATGGGGTGTCAGCATGTATTTGTATCGCTTTCTTGTAAAAACGAAGGAGAAGGAAATTCCAGTAATCATCGCGGCCGAAAATGATTTGAAAGCATTCGAGCAAGTAGATGTTGAGCTTGAAAAATTTTATTTAAAGGTTCTTGATATTGAAGATGTTACGTTGTACGAAAAGAAAAAAATACGAAAAAGTGCAGGGTTTGTGATTGATGAAAGCGACGTGACGCTCTGTACGTAGTGGGGGAGATCAGCGTGGGAAAAGTGTATATTGTCGGAGCAGGCCCAGGAGATCCAGAATTAATCACAATAAAAGCGATGAAGGCGATTCAGAAGGCGGATGTGATTTTATATGACAGGCTTGTCAACAAAGAGCTCCTTGCTTATGCAAAAAAAGAAGCGGATCTCATTTATTGCGGCAAATTGCCAAATTACCATACGATGCGCCAAGAGACGATCAATAAGTTTTTAGTGAAGTATGCCCAGGCAGGCAAAATCGTAACGCGGTTAAAAGGAGGCGATCCCTATCTGTTTGGCAGAGGGGGGGAGGAAGCGGAAGTATTGGTGCAAAAACGAATTCCTTTTGAAGTAATCCCCGGGGTTACGGCTGCTTCCGCCGCTTCCGCCTATGCTGGCATCCCGCTAACGCATCGCAACATCAGCGCTTCGTGTGCATTTATTACCGGACATAGAGCAGGGGATTGGACAACTAAAGAGGAAACGATTCGTTTAATGAAAGCAGCGGACACCGTTGCCGTCTATATGGGTGTGAAAAATATTCCGGAAATTCAAGACATGATTATACGAAGCGGGAAGGATCAAAATACGCCTGTTGCCTTTATTGAATGGGCGACTACGGAAGAACAACGCACAGTAACGACAACCGTGAAGGAAATGGCGAAATCGGCAAAAGAAAATTGTATTTCCAATCCATGCATGATTATTATCGGCGAAGTCGTTCGTTTTCATGACCAGTTGAACTGGTTTGAGAAGCAGATGAGCAACATCGATTTTACAACAGGGGTTTCGTTATGAAAAAAGGGGTTCTGTATATCTTTCACGGCAGTCGGTTGCGGGATTCTAGAGAAGAGGCGATTCATTTTTTCAATGAAGTGAAGGCGAGCCTGCCATACGAGATTCAAGAAATCTCTTTCCTTGAGCTTGCAAAGCCTACCATTGAGGAAGGATTTGCATCCTGTTTCGCAAAAGGAGCTGCTCATATTGCGGTAATTCCAGTGCTGTTATTAGCTGCCGGCCATGCTAAACAAGATATACCAGCTATTCTTTCGACATTGCAGACAAATTATCCGGAAGCAATGATCTCCTATGGCATGCCTTTTGGCGTTGATGAATTGATGCTAGAGGCAGTGGAAGACAGAATTAAACGCGTTTTGAATAGACCGAAAAAGTCTAGAATGATTTTGATCGGTCGAGGAAGCCGGGATGTGGAAATGCAGCAAGATTTTTTAACGATTGGCCGCATGCTTGAAGAGCGATTGGAAGTACCGGTGACGTGCTGCTATTTAACCGCAGCTTCTCCTCTTTTTCAAGATGTTGTTCAATCCGTTCCAAAAATGCCGGAAGAAGAAATAATTTTTGTGCCTTATTTATTGTTTACAGGTCTATTGTTAAAAGGAGTTCAAAAGGAAATCGAGCAATTGCAAAGAGTAACAAATAAAAAGATTATGTTAACTGATCATATCGGAAACCATTCAGCTGTTAAAGAGCTGCTTCGCGTCAGAGTTGAAGAGGCGTTTGCAGCAAGAGCAGAGAATAAATATTTGAAAAAGGAAACCGTGTTATGAATGGTTTCCTTTTTCTCTGTACTGAAATGAGGCGTACATAATTTTTCAAGATTAGAGCTAGTGAAGGCGACATTCCAGATGATCAACGTTGTTAATGGAGTAAGAGTTTCATAAAAGAAGCTTATAAAAGCAGAAGGAGAAGCAGAAAAAACGTCTATTGTTTTTTCAACTTCAGCACGAGCTCTTCATCAGGCGTCACATAGACCGTTTGCTGATTTTCATATATGACAAACCCAGGCTTGGCGCCATTCGGTTTTTTTACATAGCGCACTTTTGTATAATCGACAGGTACGGAGCTTGATTGGCGCGCTTTGCTGAAATAAGCTGCCAGATTCGCTGCCTCTAAAATGGTCTGTTCAGACGGATCTTTTTTCCGGATGACAACATGGGAGCCCGGTATGTCCTTTGTATGAAGCCAAATATCGTCTCTAGCAGCAACCCGGTTCGTCAAGTATTCGTTTTGCTTGTTGTTTTTGCCGACTAATATTTCAGCTCCGTCGCTGGACAGATAAGCTTCTAAAACAGGTTTAGCATTTTTTTTCTTCTGGATGTTCGCTCTTTTTTTCAAATATCCCCCTTCAATCAATTCTTCTCGAATTTCCTCTAAGTCTTTAGGAGAAGCTGTTTCAAGCTGCTGGAGAAGCCGGTCAAAATATTCGATTTCTTGTTCTGCTTTTTCGATTTGCGATTTGACAACTAAAACGGAATTTTTGGCTTTTTGATATTTTTGGAAATAACTTTGGGCGTTTTCAGAAGGAGTTTTCAAAGGATCAAGCGGAATTTTGATCTTTTGTCCATCCTCGTCATAATAGTTGATAACTTCGACTTCTTTATCCCCTTTTTTCACTGCATGCATGTTCGCTGTCAATAGTTCGCCGTAAAGCTGTAGCGTATTTGCTTTTTCAGCCTCTTTGAGCGTGTGTTTTAGCTTTTGGATTTTCGTTTCATTCTTTTTTCGCTCGTTGATGATGAAGCGTTCTAAATCCTGTCCTTGCTGCTTCACTCGATCGCGTTCCGCTTTCGAGTAAAAATATCGGTCTAGCAATTCGCTTATGGTAGAAAATGTTTTCCTTTCTCCTTTTACATGCTCTAAAGGCAAAATATAAAAATATTCTTTATTTAAAGTTTTTGTCATTTGCGGAACAATGCTTCCGCTTTTTATTTGATTTAAAACGGACATAAGCGTTCTGGCAACCGATTCCTTATTGGCGATTCCAGAGCGGTAGACGATTTCTTTTGCCAACAGAGGCGAGATGCCAGCAAATTGGTCGACAATTTGTTTTTCAAATTTTCCTGAAAACAGATCAATTTTTTTCAAAACCGTTTCTTCTGAAGCATGAAAAGGATTCAATTTGCCTTGGTCTGGAGGAAAAACATATGCGTGTCCGGGCAAAACAGAGCGATGGCGATTGACTGCAGCTGATACATGTTTGATGCTGTCAATGATCATCTTCTTTTCTTGATCGACTAAGATGATGTTGCTATGTTTTCCCATGATCTCGACAAATAATTGTTTCCTGGTGATATCCCCTAATTCATTGCGGGATCTCATTTGCAGCATGACGATTCGATCAAGTCCGACCTGGCTGATTTCCTCAATGATGCTTCCTTCCAAATGCTTTCTTAAAACCATACAGAACATCGGCGGTTCTTGCGGATTATCATAGTTGGAGGCTGTAAGATGAATGCGCGCAAAATTGGGATGATTGGATATAAGCAGACGATAATTTTTACCTTTCTGACGAATTTGCAAGATAAGATCGTGCTTAGAAGGCTGATGAATTTTTGTGATTTTTCCACCTTCAAGCTCTTGTTTCAATTCTCTTTGAACACAATATGTAAAAATGCCGTCAAAAGACATATTTGCTCACCCTTTTTCCATGAAGTCCAAGAAAAAACTTACTAAATTATAACATGTTTTAGGACAAGGCTGAATATGTTGTTCTTAGAGCGTGTATCAAAAGGTGAAAAGGGGTGAAACAGAAATTCATGAAATGGCATGAATTGACAGAACAAGAAGCAATTCAATCATTGAATGTCGATATAAAAAAAGGATTATCAGAAAAAGAAGCAGAAAACCGCAGAAAAAAATTAGGATACAATGAGCTTGCAGAAGGAAAACGGCAATCAAATCTTTTGTTATTTTTCGGCCAGTTTAAAGATTTCATGGTTCTTGTTTTAATTGCGGCAACCGTCATTTCCGGCCTTTTAGGAGAGTATATTGATGCAGTTGCCATTATTGCGATTGTGATTTTGAACGGAGTTCTTGGATTTATTCAAGAGAAAAAGGCAGAGAAGTCTCTTGCTGCATTAAAAGAACTGTCAAGCCCGCAGACTACTGTATTGCGCAGCGGGAAGTGGGTGAAGATCCCTTCGAGAGAAATTGTCGTAGGGGACTGCATTAAATTTAAAAGCGGCGATCGAATCGGAGCTGATGTGCGTCTCATTCAGGTATCAAGCCTTGAAGTCGAGGAGTCGGCACTAACTGGCGAATCCGTCCCTGTTGGAAAACATACACGCCCATTAAAAGGGAATCAAGGATCCGTTGGCGATATGCAAAATATGGCCTTTATGGGCACGCTTGTAACAAGAGGAAGCGGAGTCGGCGTTGTCGTGGCTACAGGAATGAAAACGGCAATGGGGCAAATTGCAGATTTGCTGCAAACCCAGGAGCAGCAATTGACCCCGATGCAGAGAAAATTAGAAGAGCTGGGCAAAGTTTTAATTGTTGTAGCTCTTCTCTTGACGGTATTAGTAGCAGGAATCGGAGTCATGCAAGGACATGCTGTTTATGAAATGTTTTTGGCGGGGGTCTCGCTGGCAGTGGCGGCGATTCCTGAAGGCTTGCCGGCGATTGTTACGGTTGCATTGGCATTGGGCGTCCAGCGGATGATCAAGAAAAATTCAATTGTCCGAAAGCTTCCAGCTGTTGAAACGCTCGGATGTGCAACCGTCATTTGTTCAGATAAAACAGGAACAATGACTCAAAACCAAATGACTGTGACAGACATTTGGATAAGCAATAAATCATGGAAGGTAACAGGTGCGGGCTATCAGCCTGCTGGGGAGTTTTTTGAAAACGGAAAAAAAATTGATCCAGCTGCTCATAAACCGTTGAAGCAAATGTTAATGTTTGGAATGCTTGCTTCAACATCTGATATTATTGAAACAAATGGAGAATATTCCCTTGATGGCGACCCGACGGAAGGCGCGTTGATCGTGGCTGGCATGAAAGCGGGGCTGTCAAAATCAAAATTATTGAAGCAATTTCATATTATGCGAGAATTTCCTTTTGACTCCGACCGAAAAATGATGTCCGTCATTGTTCAAGACAAAGACGGAAAATGCTTTGCAGTCGCAAAAGGAGCTCCAGATGTTATATTAGAACGTTCGACACATGTTCTTTGGCACGATAGAAAAGAACGTTTAACGGAGCAGCGAAAAAATGACATTCAAAAGGCGATTTTTCATCAGGCAAACGAAGCATTAAGAACGATAGCAGTTGCATACAAACCGCTTCATACAGGATCTCTACCCCAAGCTGAAGCGGAATCTTCTCTTATTTTCATTGGCATACAAGGAATGATTGACCCGCCAAGACCAGAAGTGAAACAAGCGGTGAAGGAATGCGGTGAAGCAGGCATTAAAACTGTCATGATAACAGGCGATCATGTTATTACCGCACAAGCTATCGCAAAAGAACTAGAAATATTGCCGCCTAACGGTAAAGTAATGGACGGATCATCTTTGTCCAAGCTCACGATTGAAGAATTGGAAGAAGTAGTTGATGATATTTACGTATTTGCCAGAGTTTCTCCGGAGCATAAATTGAAAATTGTGAAAGCATTGCAAAACAAAGGACATATCGTTGCAATGACTGGAGACGGCGTAAATGATGCCCCGGCAATCAAAGCGGCAGACATAGGCATTTCGATGGGAATGAGCGGCACCGATGTGGCAAAAGAAGCTTCCTCTCTTATTCTCGTTGATGATAACTTTGCCACCATTAAAGCAGCGATTCAAGAAGGGCGCAATATTTATGACAATATCAGGAAATTTATTCGCTATTTATTAGCATCAAATGTAGGAGAGATACTAGTTATGTTATTTGCCATGATTTTAGCATTGCCACTGCCGCTTGTTCCGATTCAAATTTTGTGGGTGAATCTTGTAACAGATGGCCTGCCGGCTATGGCGCTTGGCCTTGATCCCGCAGAAGAAGATGTGTTAAAAAGAAAGCCTCGCGATCCGAAAGAAGGGATTTTTTCGAGAGGGCTTGGCTGGAAAATTTTATCTCGCGGTTTTTTAATCGGGCTGTCCACACTACTTGTCTTTTACTTCATTTATGAACGGAATACAGAACAGCTTGCCTACGCGCAAACAGCTGCTTTTGCAACACTTGTTTTGTCGCAATTGATTTTAGTGTTTGATTCAAGAACGGAAAGAACGATTTTTGACCGGAATCCTTTTAACAACATTTATTTGCTGCTGGCAGTCTTTTCATCCATAATCTTAATGCTTGTTGTCATTTATTATGAGCCGCTTCAACCGATTTTCCATACAACGCCTATCATGGCTCGAGATTGGCTGTTTATTTTCGTCATGTCCGCTCTGCCGACATTTTTGCTGGCAGGATCAATTTTAACAAGAAAAAAACGATAAGTTATGTTATAATTTTTTCAGGTGATAGATGCTATTCTATGACCTTTCTTTTTTTCTTTTGTTTTGAAGGCGACGAAAGAACGGATGTGGTACAATGGTATTAAGCATGACGGGATTTGGCCGCTCGGTAAAAACGGTGCAGCAGATGCAAATAACAGTTGAGATGAGATCGGTCAATCACCGGTTTTGTGAAATCAGCGTGCGGATGCCTAAAAATTTTTTTTCGCTTGAAGAAAAAATAAAGAAAGCCGTACAATCTTATATAAATCGAGGACGTGTGGAATTGTACATCACGGTCAGCGGAGAGGGTCTTTTTTCCAGAACCCTAAACGTTGACTGGTCCCTTGCCGCTCAATACATAGACGCTTTGAACGAAATGAAACGCCGTTTTCATATAGATGATTCCATTCGTTTCATGCACCTTTTGCATGATGAACATATTTTTGAAATTCAAGAGGTTGCGAATGAAAATGAAGAGCTTGAATGTATGATGTTAGAAGCTGTTCATGAAGCGGCCAATCAACTTCTGGAAATGCGGGCTGCAGAAGGAAGCAAGCTAAAAGAAGACTTGCTGAAGCATTTGGAAGCGTTAGAGCAAATCATAGAACATATTCAATCAAGAGCCAGTATTGTCGCAAGCAACTACAGAGATAAATTGCAAAAGCGTTTATCCGAGTTTATAACAGGGAATATTGATGAGAATAGAATATTGTTGGAAGTGGCAATTTTCGCTGACAAATCGGATATTACGGAAGAATTGACAAGATTAGAAAGCCATTTGAGCCAGTTTCGAAAAACGATCGAAAAAGATGAACCGATAGGGCGGAAGCTTGATTTTATCGTACAAGAGATGAGCCGGGAAGCCAATACGATCGGAGCTAAAGGGAATGATTCGGCCATTTCTGCTTTCGTTGTGGAATTGAAAACTGTTATTGAAAAATTAAAAGAGCAAGTTCAAAATATTGAATAAAGGCTTTTTAGGGGGAAAAATCATGGGAATTAAATTAATTAATATTGGCTTTGGCAACATCGTTTCAGCAAGCCGCATCATTTCCATTGTAAGCCCCGAATCGGCTCCGATAAAGCGGATGATTCAAGATGCAAGAGAACGAGGAATGCTTATTGATGCGACATATGGAAGAAGGACGAGAGCAGTTGTTATAATGGATTCTGACCATATTATATTGTCTGCCGTCCAACCGGAAACAGTTGCTCAAAGGCTTTCCAATAAAGATGAGCTGTCTGATGAAGGGTAGGGTAAATTTGAAATGCAATTAAAGAAAAAAGGTTTGTTAATTGTTTTGTCTGGACCGTCCGGAGTGGGAAAAGGCACTGTTCGCAAAGCGTTGTTTGCACAAAAAGACGTCAATTTTCAATATTCGATCTCAGTGACGACGAGAACCCCACGGGAGGGTGAGAAGGACGGTGTAGATTATTTTTTTAAAACACGCGAACAATTTGAACAGATGATTAAGGAAAACAAACTGCTTGAATGGGCAGAATATGTTGGGAATTATTACGGTACACCCGTTGAATATGTAGAGAAAACACTTGCAGAAGGAAAAGATGTTTTTCTAGAAATTGAAGTTCAAGGGGCTCTTCAAGTTAAAAAGGCATTTCCTGACGGGTTGTTTATATTTTTACTCCCGCCTAGCCTGGAAGAACTGAAAAATCGAATTGTCACGAGAGGAACAGAGTCAGCTGACTTGATCAATAATCGGATGAAAAAAGCAAAAGAAGAAATTGACATGATGGATTATTATGACTATGTTGTTGTAAATGATGAAGTGAATCTTGCCTGTGAAAAAATTAAAGCGATTGTGACTGCTGAACATTGCAGAAGGGAAAGAGTTGCACAAATGTACAAAAAATTTTTGGAGGTTGAGTCTTGATGCTTTATCCATCAATTGATTCCCTATTAAACCGTATCAATTCAAAATATACACTAGTAACTGTAGCAGCAAAAAGAGCGCGGCAAATGCAGCAAAACAATGACCAGCAATTGGAAAACACGGTATCTGTAAAATATGTCGGAAAAGCGCTGGAAGAAATTGATGCAGGGCTGCTTAATTATGAAAAGATTGAGAAATAATAGCTGCTGTCATAACAACCTACTTGATAGGTTGTTATTTTTTTAAAAAGCTGAGAAATAGGAGGAGAGCAAAGTGGCACGTCCGAGACGTATTTTATTGTGTGTAACGGGAGGAATAGCGGTTTTCAAGGCTGCAGCTTTGACGAGCAAGCTGACACAGGCGGGTTTTGATGTGAAAGTGATCATGACAGAATCTGCTACGAAATTCGTCACCCCTTTGACGTTTCAAGTACTATCGAGAAATGAAGTGTTTTTAGATACTTTTGATGAAAAAGATGCGAAAGTGATTGCACATATCGATTTAGCCGACTGGGCTGATTTAGTGCTCGTAGCTCCAGCAACTGCCAATATCATTGGGAAACTTGCCTCAGGGATTGCCGATGATATGGTGACAACGACACTGCTGGCGACAACTGCACCGGTTTGGATTGCTCCTGCAATGAATGTACATATGTATGACCATCCGGCTGTAAAACGCAACATTGAAACGCTTGATCGGGACGGCTATCAGTTTATTGAACCGCAAGAAGGACATCTTGCATGCGGTTACGTTGGCAAAGGCCGCCTAGAAGAGCCGGACAAAATCGTTGAACTCATTCAAAACCATTTTTCCGATCAAACGAAGGTACCTTCCGTCTTGAATCAGAAAACAATTATCATTACTGCGGGGCCGACAAGGGAAAAAATAGATCCTGTCCGGTTTTTCTCCAACCATTCAAGCGGAAAAATGGGCTATGCGATCGCCGAGCAGGCGAAGGAGCTTGGAGCGAGCGTAATTTTAATTTCCGGTCCGACTTCTCTTGCGCCGCCGGCCGGGGTGACATTTGTGCCAGTTGAAAGTGCTGAAGAGATGTATCATGAAGTGATGAACCATTTTGACAAAGCCGACATTGTGATTAAATCTGCCGCAGTTTCTGATTATCGGCCGAAACAAACATTTGATCAAAAAATGAAAAAAAAGGACGGCTCATTAGTCATTGAATTGGAACGTACGGAAGACATTTTAAAAAGACTCGGCGAGAAGAAAGGAACAAAATTGCTGGTAGGATTTGCGGCGGAAACGGAAAATGTTGAACAATATGCGCTGCATAAGCTGAATGAAAAGAACTTGGATTTAATTGTCGCCAACAATGTAAATGAACCAGGAGCAGGATTTCAAAAGGATACAAATATAGTGACGATTTTTCATAGAAACGGAGAAAAGAAGGCGTATCCGCTTATGTCTAAAAAAGAAGTGGCAAATGCAATTTTAAGAGAAATTGAAAAGCTTTTGAAAGGTGAATAGATAATGCGGTATGCAAGCGTTGTTGTGGATGTCCCGGCAAAAGGCACGGACAAGCTATTTGACTACGAAATTCCAAATAAATTCGCTGGCGTAATCCAGCCTGGCATGAGGGTCATCGTTCCTTTCGGCTCCCGCAAGCTTACTGGATTTGTCGTTCAGTTAAAAAATGAAACAGATATTGACAGTGTGAAACCGATCCATTCGCTTTTTGATCCGGAACCGGTTTTAAATCATGAACTGTTAGAGCTTGGCGCATGGCTTAGTGAAACGACTCTTTGCTATAAAATCACCGCTTTTCAGGCAATGCTTCCGGCTGCGATGAAAACGAGGTACATAAAAGAAATCAAGCCATCGAGCTCCGCTCAATTGGAGGATTTGCCTGAAGAGATCAGGACTGCTTTCGAAAAAGGAGGGCCGCTTTCATGGGAGGATTTACCTTCATCGCTTGTCGCCGTCGTTCAAAAGGAGATTCGGAATGGGAATTTGCAAATCGATTATCGTGTCGAACAAAAGCAAAAAAAACGGCTTGTGAAATATGTAAAGCCACTTTTGCCGGTTCGTGAGCTTGAAGAACAGCTTCAGCATTTGCCAGCTCGCGCCCATAAACAGAAAGAGGTTATTCAATTTTTTATTGATCATCCTAATCCGATTTTATTAACGGAGTTGACGAACAGCATACAAGGAGCTTCAATTGCCGTCAAAGCGTTAATTAAAAAAGGTATTTTGACAGAGGAGCAAGTAGAAATTTACAGAGATCCTTATGAGCATAAACAGTTTCCGAGAACGAAGCCTTTACCGTTAACTGACGAACAAAAACGTGCAATGGAGCCGATTTTAGACAAGCTGAATCGACACGAGCACGAAGTATTTTTAATGTATGGGGTCACGGGAAGCGGCAAAACGGAAATTTATTTGCAAGCGATCGAGAAGGTATTGAATGAAGGAAAAGAAGCGATCGTGCTAGTACCTGAAATATCGTTGACTCCTCAAATGGTTCAGCGGTTTAAAAGCAGATTTGGCAGCCAGGTTGCTGTTCTTCATAGCGGGTTGTCCAGCGGGGAAAAGTTCGATGAATGGCGGAAAATTTACCGGAAAGAAGCGAAGCTTGTCGTCGGGGCGAGATCAGCAATTTTTGCCCCGTTTCAAAATATCGGCATCATTATTATTGATGAAGAGCATGAAACTAGCTATAAACAGGAGGAAAGTCCTCGGTATCATGCAAGGGACGTTGCCATTTACAGAGGGAAATATCATCAATGTCCAGTCATTTTAGGAAGCGCCACTCCGACGCTTGAATCATTTGCGAGAGCACAAAAAGGCGTTTATACATTGTTAACTTTAAAAGAACGCGTCAACCGCCGTCCTCTGCCGGAAGTCCATATTGTCGACATGCGGGAGGAGCTGAGAAACGGCAACCGATCGATGTTTTCAAGAACGTTGTTTGAAAAGCTGACAGATCGCTTGAAGAAAGGAGAGCAATCTGTACTTTTATTAAACAAGCGCGGCTATTCTTCCTTCGTCATGTGCAGAAATTGCGGACATGTCATAGGATGTCCTCATTGCGATATTTCCCTTACTTATCATCGGCATGGGGAAAAGCTAAAATGCCACTATTGCCAATTCGAAACAGCCATGCCGTCTCGATGCCCAGAATGTGGAAGCGAGCATATTCGCTTTTTCGGAACAGGAACTCAGCGTATCGAGGAAGAGCTCAACAGGCTTATCCCGGAAGCGCGTGTCATACGGATGGATGTCGACACGACCAGCCGTAAAGGAATGCATGAAAAGCTTTTAAACGCATTCGGCGAAAAAAAAGCAGACATCCTGCTTGGAACACAAATGATTGCAAAAGGATTGGACTTCCCTGATGTCACATTGGTCGGAGTGCTTTCGGCTGACACGATGCTCCATCTTCCTGATTTCCGGTCTGGAGAAAAAACGTTTCAATTATTAACGCAAGTAAGCGGAAGAGCAGGCCGGCATGAGCTTCCGGGGGAAGTGGTGATTCAAACTTATACGCCTGAGCATTACTCCATTCAATTGGCAAGCTTGCATGATTTTGAAACATTTTATCGACAGGAAATGAAAATGAGAAAATCTTTTGCCTATCCGCCCTATTATTTTCTCATTCTCATTACCGTTTCCCATCCAAATGCGATAAAAGCAGCTGAAGTAACGGAGAAAATTGGACAATATTTAAAGCTTCATTTATCAAATGAGGCGCAGATCCTCGGTCCTGTCAGTTCGCCAATACCGAAGATGAAAGATAGATATCGATTTCAATGCATGATAAAATACAAACGGGAAAAAAACTTGTATAAAACACTGAAATTATTGTTCGAGCATTATGAAGAGGACATGTCGCAAACGGATTTAAAATTGATGATTGATCTAAATCCGTATACCATTCTATAAATTGGTTATGTAAATTGTTAGCATCATATCTAGTTTTTAGATGTCGATGAGTTGGAAACAATAGAAGGGAGATATGTATGGCGAAAATTATATTTATGGGCACGCCTGACTTTGCTGTACCAGTGCTAAATCGAATCGTAAAAGACGGTCATGACGTTTGTGCGGTTGTCACACAGCCAGACCGCCCGAAAGGAAGAAAAAAACAATTGACGCCTCCGCCTGTAAAAGTGGCTGCAGAACAACATAACATTCCAGTGTTTCAACCTGAAAAAATCCGTCACAAAGAAGAAATAGAAAAAATTTTGGCGTTAAAACCCGACTTAATTGTAACGGCTGCTTTTGGTCAAATTTTGCCAAAAGAGATTTTGGACGCACCGAAATATGGCTGTATAAATGTACATGCTTCTCTTTTGCCTGAGCTGCGAGGCGGAGCACCCATTCATTATGCCATCATGCAAGGCAAAAAGAAGACGGGAGTTACGATCATGTATATGGTGGAAAAACTGGATGCCGGAGATATTTTAACACAAGTCGAAGTTCCAATTGATGAAAGGGATACGGTTGCTACATTGCACGACAAATTGAGCGAAGCAGGCGCCAATCTTTTATCACAAACGATACCGAAAATTTTAGAAAACAGCATAACTCCAATTCCGCAAGATGAAACGAAAGCCACATTTGCCTGGAATATTCAAAGGGAACAGGAAAAAATCGATTGGACGAAAAGCGGTGAAGAGGTGTACAACCACATTCGCGGGTTAAATCCTTGGCCAGTTGCCTACACGGTTTTGAACGGAAAGACGATTAAAATTTGGTGGGGAGAAAAAGTGAAGAAAGAACACCAAGCAGAGCCTGGAACAATTGTTTCCGTCGACAAGGACGGTTTCGTTGTTGCAACAGGAAATGACGTTTCCATTAAAATTATTGAGCTTCAGCCGTCCGGAAAGAAAAAAATGAGCTGCGAGCAATTTTTAAGAGGAACGCAAATTGAAATAGGGATGACATTCGAATGAAAAAACGAAATGCAAGAGAACTAGCAATGGATTTACTAGTGGCCATCGAAGAAAAACAAGCATACAGCAACCTGCTGCTAAATACATGGATTGATAAATATAAATTGGAGCAAAAAGATGCTGCTTTATTGACAGAGCTTGTCTACGGAACCATCCAGCGGAAGCTGACTCTTGATTACTATTTATCGCATTTTCTAGAGAAAAAGAAAAAAATTAGCAATTGGGTGATCCAGCTTTTAAGAATATCGCTTTATCAAATGGTGTATTTAGATCGGATTCCTGACCGCGCGGTTCTTTATGAGGCAGTGGAAATCGCCAAAAAGAGAGGACATAAAGGGATTGCGGCTCTAGTAAACGGTGTTTTGCGAAATATACAACGAAAAGGCCTCCCTACCATTAAAGATATACAAGATCCGATTGAGCGTACAGCGGTAAAGACAAGCGCTCCGAAATGGCTTGTCGAACGGCTTGCGAGTCAATACGGGTTTGAGAATGCGGAAAATATATTATCCTCACAGCTTTTGCATGCTAAACAAACAGCTAGAGTGAACAAGCTGAAAACGACAGTTCCTCAGGCGATCGCTGCTTTGGAAAAAGAAGGAATAAAGGCGGTAAAGGGAAAGCTGGTTGATGAGGCCATCGAAGCTGTAAAAGGAAATTTAGCGAATACGAGCCTCTATCAAAAAGGTTGGTTCACCATTCAAGATGAAAGCTCGATGCTCGTCTCGCTAGCTTTACATGTAAAAGAAGGAGAGCAAATTTTGGATGCATGTGCAGCACCGGGAGGGAAGTCAACTCATATTGCAGAGCTTTTGAATAATACGGGTAAAGTCGTCTCCCTAGATTTGCACGAGCATAAAATCCAGCTCATCGAAAAACAAGCATCAAGGCTTGGGCTCTTGAATGTAAACGCAAAAGTGCTGGACAGCCGCAACGCCTCGGAGCATTTTCCGCCAAACAGCTTCGACAAAATTTTAGTGGATGCACCGTGCAGCGGATTCGGTGTCATAAGAAAAAAACCGGAAATAAAATATACGAAAACAGAAGAAGATATTCTTTCTTTAACATCAGTGCAAAAAAAGATATTAGCTTCCGTAGCTGATTTGGTGAAGCCTGGAGGTTTGCTTGTTTATAGCACTTGCACAATAGATAAACAAGAAAATGAGGAGATGATAAAATATTTTTTAAAGGAGCATGATGACTTTCAATTAGATGAGACGTTAAAAGATCGAATGCCGGAAAAAGTTCGACAATACGTCGAAAACGGCTTTGTGCAAATTTTGCCGCAATATTTCAATACCGACGGATTTTTTATCGCGGCTTTGAGAAGGAAGGTACAATGATGGACAAGATGCAAGTAAAACCATCTATTTATTCGTTAAAATATTCCGATTTAAAAGAATGGCTTGAACAACAAGGAGAAAAAGGCTTTCGAGCAGCACAAATTTTTGATTGGCTGTATAAAAAACGCGCTGCCTCTTTCGATGAAATGACCAATTTGCCAAAGTCATTGAAGGAAGCATTGGCGGAGCATTTCGATTTGACAACATTGAAAACAATTGTTAAGCAAACGTCAAAAGACGGCACGATGAAATTTTTGTTTGAGCTCCATGACGGCTATTCCATTGAAACGGTGTTAATGAGGCATAATTACGGAAACTCAGTATGTGTGACAACACAAGTTGGCTGCCGAATCGGGTGCACCTTTTGCGCTTCCACATTAGGTGGATTAAAACGAAATTTATCTGCGGGGGAAATTGTAGCTCAAGTCATAAAAGTGCAGCAAATTTTAGATGAAATCGGCGAACGAGTCAGCCATGTCGTCATAATGGGGATTGGAGAGCCTTTTGACAACTATGAAGAAATGATGTCATTTTTAAAAATCATCAACGACGAAAAAGGATTGAACATTGGCGCCCGCCACATTACTGTTTCAACGAGCGGAATTATCCCTAAAATTTATCAATTTGCTGATGAAAATTTACAAATCAATTTAGCTATTTCCCTCCATGCACCGAATACAGAACTGCGCACAAAGCTAATGCCGATCAATAAAGCTTTTAAGCTTCCTGATTTAATGAAGGCAGTCAAATATTATATTGACAAAACAGGGAGGCGAATTTCATTTGAATACGGACTGTTTGGAGGCGTAAATGATCAAGTGGAGCACGCACTCGAGCTTGCTGAGCTAATAAAAGATTTAAAATGCCACGTGAATTTAATTCCAGTCAACTATGTTCCGGAGAGGAATTATGTTCGCACGAGCAAAAATCAAATTTTTCGATTTGAACGGACATTAAAGGAACAAGGGATTAATGTCACGATCCGAAGAGAACATGGACACGATATTGATGCAGCTTGCGGACAGTTAAGGGCAAAAGAGCGAAAAATAGAGACGAGGTGAATAAATGAAAACCGCTGTTTTTACTGACAAAGGGAAGGTCAGAACCCATAATGAAGACGCCGCAAGTGCCATTCTTAACCGACACGGGCAAATTTTAGCTGTCGTGGCTGACGGAATGGGTGGCCACCTCGCAGGCGATGTCGCAAGCAGAATGACGATCGAGCATTTTGAAAAAAGCTGGAACGAAGCGGAAAAAATGGAACATCCCGAGCAGGCGGAGCGCTGGATAAACGATCATATTGCCGAAGTCAACGAAGAACTTTTGACATATGCGAATGAACATAAGGAATGTAAAGGAATGGGCACGACGTTTGTCGGCGCCATCTGTACTGAAAGCTTTGCTACAATCGCCCACATTGGCGACAGCCGATGCTATTTGTTAAATAAAGCCGGTTTTGCTCAAATTACCGATGATCATTCATTAGTGAACGAGCTTGTGAAATCGGGACAAATTTCAAAAGAGGATGCGAAAGAGCATCCGCGAAAAAACATTTTATTGAAGGCTCTCGGCACAGAACAATCTGTCGATGCAGATATTAAAACAGTCGGCCTAGAAGTAAACGATTATTTGCTTCTTTGTTCTGACGGTTTATCGAATAAAGTGCAGGAACATGAAATGGAATCAATTTTATCATCCGACCAATCACTGGAAGAAAAAGCGAAGGAATTAATACGGCTAGCAAATGAAAACGGCGGCGATGACAATATTTCTGTCATTATTTATAAACATGTCATCGGCCACGAGAGTGATGGAACATGCTGATCGGCAAGCGGATTAGCGGCCGTTATAAAATTTTGAAAGTGATTGGCGGAGGAGGAATGGCAAACGTTTATTTAGCAAGAGACATTATTTTAGAACGCGACGTTGCCATTAAAATTTTACGATTAGATTTTTCAGATGATGATGAGTTTATACGAAGATTTAGGAGAGAGGCACAATCGGCAACAAGCCTTGCCCATCCGAATATCGTCAGCATTTACGATGTCGGCGAAGAAGATAACATTTACTACATCGTGATGGAGTATGTGGAAGGCAAGACGTTAAAGCAGTACATCCAGCAAAATGCACCTTTGCATCCTAGAGAAGCATTAAATTTAATGGAGCAAATCGTATCAGCCATTGCTCACGCACACGAAAATCAAATTGTCCATAGAGATATAAAGCCGCACAATATACTTATTGACAACCTCGGGAACATTAAAGTGACCGATTTTGGGATTGCTATGGCTCTGACATCAACAACCATTACCCACACTAATTCCGTGCTGGGCTCTGTACATTATTTGTCGCCTGAACAAGCGAGAGGTCAGATTGCAACAAAAAAATCTGACATTTATTCGCTCGGCATCGTCCTGTATGAAATGCTGACAGGCAGGCTCCCTTTTGACGGGGAATCGGCCGTATCAATCGCTTTAAAGCATTTGCAATCAGAAGCTCCGTCTCCAAAGAGATGGAACCCTGAGATCCCCCAAAGCGTCGAAAATATTATTTTAAAGGCGATGGCGAAAGACCCTCTTCACCGTTATTCCTCTGCGGAAGAAATGGGAGAAGATATTCGCACTGCCTTTAATACAGACAGATTAGATGAAAAGAAATTTGAAATACCTGATAACGACGAAAAAACGATCACCCATCCGATTATTTTACATGATATACCTGAAACTGGGGAACAAACAATCATTCATCATGCAAAGGATCGAAAGTCGACGGGAGCAGAAAAGGAACAAAAGCATGAAAATATTGTAAGCCCTAAGAAAAAAAGAAAATGGCTGAAAATGTTATGGATGGCGACAGCTGTAGTCATCATAGCCATCATTTTAGCACTTCTCGTTCTTCCTAAACTAATCCTTCCAAAAGATGTAGAAGTGCCTGATGTGAGAGGGAAAACATATGAGGAAGCTGTCAACCAATTGCTGAAGGAAGGATTTGATGTCAAAGACACGATTTTGTTGGAAAACGATGAAATTGAAGAAGGATATGTCATAAGGACAGAACCAGAAGCAGGAGAAATGGTAGAAGAAGGTTCTTCTATTATCATTTATGAAAGTGCAGGCAAGAAAAAGGTGACGCTTGATAATTATATCGGGAAGGATATCGAAAGAGTAAGACAGCTCCTTGAAGTAAAAGGATTTTCCAACATTACAGTATTGGAAGAATATAGCGGAGAAGAGGAAGGAACTGTCATTGACCAATCTCCGAGTGAGGGAGCAGAGCTCATTCCTGATGAAGATGAAATTACATTAACCGTGAGCAAAGGACTGAGAAAAATCACGCTTGCAGATTTAACGGGATACACAGAAGAAGCTGTTAAGGACTATGTGGAAAAAGAAGGTTTATCTTTTTCAAAGAAAGAAGAACATTCCGATGAAGTTCCTGCCGGTCAAGTGATTTCCCAATCACCGAGTGCAGGAAAAAAAGTGCTTCCAGGTGAAAAAATAGAAGTGGTTATTTCCTTAGGTCCGGAAGAAAAGCCGGACAAAAAAGTCGTCCGTGAAGTAGAGATCCCGTTTGATCCCGAAATTCACGGCGAAGAAGCGGAAGTGGGTATTTATATCAATGATGCTGAGCATTCTATCGGTGAACCTTATGAAACATTTAAAATATCAAAGCCTACCAAAAAGAAAATTGAGTTGACGATTCAACCTGGTCAATCCGCTTATTATCAAGTTTTGCTGAATAATGAAGTGGTGAAAACTGAAACAGTTCCTTATCCTGAAAATTAATGAAAAAGGAGGTCATGTATGCCAAAAGGCAAAATTGTTAAAGCGTTAAGCGGATTTTATTACGTATTAGCTGAAAATAAGCTTTATCAATGCAGGGGAAGAGGGGTGTTTCGAAAAAATAAAATTTCCCCTCTAGTAGGAGATGAAGTTATTTTTCAGGCGGAAAATGAAAAAGAAGGCTATATTCTAGAAATTTTGCAAAGAAAGAATGAATTGATCCGTCCGCCCATTTCAAACATTGATCAAGGGATCTTAGTTTTTTCCGCTGTAAGTCCAGATTTTAGCGCCAAGCTGCTGGATCGCTTTTTGGTGTTAATGGAAGCCAAAAATATTCGCCCGATCATTTGTATTACAAAAATGGACTTAATTGCAGATCATGTAATAGATGAAAAAATTCGTCAGTTTGCCAAAGATTATGAAAAAATTGGCTATCCTGTCTTTTTGATGACTACAAAAGAGCCTGAAACAGTTAAACAGGTCATTCCTTATTTAAAAGACAGCATTTCAGTGATTGCCGGGCAATCTGGAGTTGGCAAATCCTCCATGTTGAACTGCCTGGATCACCGTTTGCAATTGAAGACAGGAGAAATTTCCGATCATTTGGGGAGAGGAAAGCATACAACGAGACATGTAGAGCTCATTTCATTGGGAGGGGGACTAATCGCCGATACGCCCGGATTTAGTTCGCTGGAGTTTACGGGTATAGAAGCTGCTGACTTGCCGAATTGCTTTCCAGAGATAAAAGAATTTAGCATTCAATGTAAATTTCGAGGCTGTCTCCATCAGAAGGAGCCAAAATGCGCCGTTAAAGAAGCGGTTGAAAATGGCGATATTTCCACCTACAGGTACGAACATTATCTTCAGTTTTTAGAAGAGATAAAAGAAAGAAAGCCGAGGTATTGAACATGGTTAAAATTGCACCTTCGATTTTATCCGCGGATTTTTCTAGGTTGGCAGAAGAAATTATTGATGTGGAAAAAGGAGGAGCGGATTACATTCATGTTGACGTGATGGACGGCCACTTTGTGCCGAATATTACGATTGGTCCGCTCATTGTGCAAGCGATCCGCCCAGTGACCAAGCTGCCGCTTGATGTTCATTTAATGATTGAACAGCCTGATCGTTATATTCCTGCTTTTGTTGAAGCAGGAGCCGACTTGTTGTCCGTTCATGCGGAAGCCTGCCCGCATCTTCATCGAACGATCCATTTAATCAAATCGAATGGAGTGAAAGCAGGTGTTGTTTTAAATCCACATACTCCTGTATCGATGATCGAGCATGTAATAGAAGATGTTGATCTCGTGCTTTTGATGACGGTTAACCCTGGATTTGGCGGACAAGCGTTTATTCCATCAGTCATCAAAAAAATTCAGCAAGTTTCCAGCATCTTGAAAGAAAGAAATTTGCAAGTTGAGATCGAAGTGGACGGCGGCATCAATGCTGAAACAGCCAAATTGTGTGTGGAAGCTGGAGCAAATGTGCTTGTGGCAGGATCAGCCATTTATAATGAAAAAGATCGCAAGCAAGCGATCAAATCTATAAGAGGAATGTGAAAGAACCGTTTATATGCGGTTCTTTTCACATTTAAAGGAAAAAATTTTTCATTTTTACGTCGATTCTTCAATAGATGTCAAGTACTTTTTTATTTTTTTCATGCATAAAGATATTGTAAGAAAAGTTGATGAAGACGTTCTAATTAGTATCTAAAATACGGATGATGAATATGCTACTTATAGACGTTTTTTAGATTTCTCATGGGGAGGGTAAATATAAATGAGATTTTATACAATTAAGCTTCCGAGGTTTTTAGGAGGAATTATACGGGCAATGCTCGGTTCATTTAAGAAAGATTAAAGAAGCACCTATCAAGGTGCTTTCTGCTTGTAGACAAAGCCAAATGGTGTGAACTCTACAAGCTTTTTTTATACCAAATTATATTGTGGGGATTTACCATTCTGTTAGAATGTTCGGCTTCAACTGGAAAAAATAATAGAGGACACCGATTAAGTGCATGTTGCCTTCGTTTTTAGCAAACTTTCAACAAATACAGTAAATGGCAGGGGTTTTTGTCTTCAATACTAAAAAGCTGCCTCATTTTTCTTCCATTTTTTTTTGTGTAAAAAAGAATTTTTTTAATTTAAAGTAGACTTTATGCGGTTGATTTTGTGTATGCCAAAAGGAACACGGATCGGGCTGAAGAAAGGCAAGGCAAACTGTTTGAGAAAGTGGAATGTATTCCGATCGTTAATATGTAGTAAATAACCTATGTAGTTTTTTTAGCAGTTTGAAAAAATTTCATATTAACGTGGATTTTAAAGTTGCAGAATTCGCCTAAAAAGAAGAATGTGCTTGAAGAAATGTGACATTGGGAGTGCTTCAAAAGGTGAATAAAGAGTATTGAAACAAAACGGTCAGAAGTTTGTTAAAGCGCCGATTTTTTAAACGCTTATTTTCGAAATACTTTTGATCAGAAGATATCGGGATTCGCCGATTTCTTCTGATCATAATCCAACCTCTTGTCGTCTAACTTTTGTTTTATACACGCTCAACTTTTCCAGATTTAAGAGCACGTGCAGAAACGTATACACGTTTTGGCTTTCCATTCACAAGAATTCGCACTTTTTGAAGGTTCGCTCCCCATTTGCGTCTTGAAGCGTTCATAGCGTGAGAGCGTGTATTGCCAAAGCTTGTTTTTTTGCCAGTAATCACGCATTTACGAGCCATTTCTATACCTCCTAACTTGCAAGGAAATTGCTATTTTGACAATGTTTCAAGATACTATAATAATGTAACATACACCCTTGATCATTGCAATATAAATTCACCTCACTTTCAAGAATTTACGCTTGACATCATCATGTATTAATGCTCTTATTATGTAGGGAGCCATGACATTTCTTTAAATCCAAATCATCATATAGTAAAATGTTTGTAATGAACTGTAGTTGAGCAATTTTCATTACAATAATTACCATGTAAAAAGAGACAAACGGAGTACCCCTTATGCCACATGAAGCTGTTTTTTAACGACATC
>NZ_VISS01000011.1 GCF_007827555.1 Aeribacillus composti | reverse complement strand
AATTTATTTTGGAAGGAAGGGGTCCCCCTTCCTTCCAAAATAAAATCTATATTAACCAAATTATTTAATAAAAAATACTTGACTAGAGGTAAGAAGGGGGATGTCTAATAAGTCGTTTTTACGGCTTATTGACGCCCCCATGAATGTTTTAGAAACGTTGATATATCGGTGTTTATGATTTTTTGTTTTCAATGGCGATTTGACTTTCAAAGACAGCCCCTAAACACAAGATAGGAAAAATAGTCTGTCCGATAAATCCCTAAAATGAAGGAGCCCCAAAAAGTCAGTTAACCCTGACTTTTTGGACAGCCCCTTCGAACTTTTACAGCGGCTGTTCACTAGTTTTCTTTTATAGAACGTTTTTCAATTTGCTTCCATTTCCAAACGAGCCAAAGCTGGCTGGCGATAAACAAAGAGGAATAAACGCCTGCGATCAATCCAACCAACAAAGCAATCGAGAAATTTAAAATGGACGAGCTTCCGAATAAAATGAGAGCGACAACAGCAAAGATCACGGTTAAAACGGTGTTAATCGATCTTGTAAAGGTTTGCCGCAAGCTTTTGTTGACAATTTCCGCAAGCTGCTCAAATGTTTTTATTTTTTTCGCTTTTCCCATGTTTTCTTTTATACGGTCAAACGTAACAATCGTATCGTTGATCGAGTAACCAATAATCGTCAACACGGCCGCGATAAATGTAATGTCTACTTCAAGACGGGTGATGCTGAAAAAGGAAATGATAAAAAAGGCATCGTGCAATAGGGCAAGCACAGCTGCAAGCGCCATATAAAATTCAAAGCGGATGGATACATATATGATAATCCCAATGGAAGCAATTGCAACACCGATGAGAGCATTTCGCGCCAGCTCTTTTCCGACTGTTGGCGAAACCGTGCTTATATTTGGCTCTATCCCATACAGCTCTGTGAAATGTTCTTTTACATTTGAAATCGTTTCTTTATCAAATGCGCCTACAAATCGTACAACTGCTGTGCTTTTATCATTACCAGATAATACAATTTCATCCGGCTTAAGCCCGATTGATTTGAATTCTTTTTCGATTGTATCAGCCGATAGCGGCTCATTTGTCGCTAGCTCGACTCGCGTTCCGCTCGTAAAATCGATGCTTAGATTCAATTTAGCAACAAAGAGGATGATGATGCCTGCGACAATTAATACACTTGATAAAACGAAAAACTTTTTCCGATGTTTAACAAAATCAATATGATCAAAGCGAGTTGGGACATCGGTATCTTTATTCGTTTTCGTAATATCCAAAATATCGCTTTTCCTCACGCCAAACCAATGCGGCTTTTTGTCAAATGCCCGGCTCTCCACGAGCAATCCGAGCAGCAATCTGCTTAAATAAATCGCCGTAAGGAAGGATATAATAATGCTGACAATGAGCATTGTCGCAAAGCCTTTTACAGAGCTTGTTCCAAAAATAAACAAAACAACAGCTGCGAGTATTGTCGTAACATTGGCATCAAAAATGGTTAAAAGCGATCTTTTGTTTCCTGCTTTAAAAGCAGATCGGACACTTTTTCCAAGCTTTAATTCATCCTTTATTCGTTCGTCTGTAATAATGTTCGCGTCAACTGCCATCCCAACCCCTAAAATAAGGGCGGCGATCCCCGGCAATGTAAGCACCGCATGCATCCAATTGTACACAACTAAAATGAGGTATATGTATGAAACAAGCGTGATAGATGCGATCAATCCCGGCAAGCGATAGTAAAAGATCATGAACAGCATAATGAGGCCTACGCCGACGTAACCCGCATAAATGGTTGATTGCATCGCTTCTTCCCCATATTTTGCCCCGACAGAAGTTGAATAAATTTCGTGCAGCTTCACTGGCAATGCACCAGCATTCAGCAAACTTGCTAATTGCTGCGCTTCTTCTACCGTAAATTGTCCTTCAATCGTGACCGTAGTCGTATCAAACACTTCATTTACGTACGGATCGGACAAAAATTTCGGATTCGCTTTTGCTGCTTCTTTTTTATACGAGTCGCCTTCTTCCCAATCAAGCCATATGATCAGCTTATTTTCAGGCGCCATTTTTACTATTTTCTCTGTCACTTCTTTAAATTTTTTCGCATCCTTTAGCTCAACGACAACGTTCGGTTTACCGTTTTGGTCAAATGATTGCTTGGCACCGCCTTGCACTAAGTCTGAACCGTTTAGTAATTCTTTGTCATTGACATCACGAAAGGTCAGTTCTGCCTGCGTCGACAAAATTTTCCGAGCTTCAGTCTGATCCGTCACGCCTGCAAGCTGAACTCGAATTCGGTCATTCCCTTCTATTTGGATATTTGGTTCGCTCACTCCAAGTGCATTCGCCCTTTTGTCCAGCGCTTCAACTGCACTTAATAGGGCTTGACGGTCAATTTTATCTCCTTTATTTACCGGCTTCACTTCATATAAAACTTCAAAGCCGCCTTTTAAATCAAGACCAAGCGTAATGCCTTCTACGATTGGTTTTGTCGTTGCGCCAGTCAAACCTAAAAGGGCGAAAACAATGATAAAAAATGATATAATTCGGCCTTTTTTTGCCATGTTGATCCTCCTCAAGCTTATATGCGAAACATCGCCTTATCATCTTTAGGTTAATTCTTTTAATATTTCTTGTCCTTCTTTACTATCTAACCATTTTGCATCTTTCATAAACTCAATGGTCGTATAATTCATGAAATCGGACACTTTCACTGACATAATCCCTTCTACTAACCGATGTACTCTGACACCCTCAATTTTTTTCCATTTTTTTCTTTTCAAAAAAGCCCACAATTCATCCTCTGTCATTTTATCGTATCCATACAGCCGGAATTCTTCGAGCTTGCTTTTCAAAAACGGCCTTAAATACTTGCGATAGGCATCTACCGAATAGTTCTCCACTTTTATGCTCCTTTCTTAAAAGGTTGTCATGCCTGTACTTCGAGTCTGCATATAGTAATTGTATATGATATCAAGTTTTTTGAGAAGGCAGGGAGAAAAATGCCGAAGCAAACCTTTTTAAAAGGAATGCTCATTTTAATGACGGCAGGCCTCATCATAAGAATTCTCGGTTTTATTAATCGAATTGTCATAGCCAGAATGATTGGAGAAGAAGGGGTTGGCCTCTACATGATGGCGATGCCTACGTTTGGCCTTGTCGCAGCAGCTACACAGCTCGGTTTGCCGGTTGCCATCTCCAAGCTGGTCGCGGAAGCGGATGCAAAAGGAGACAGCAAAAAGGAAAAAAAAATACTGGTTGTATCTTTAACAATTACGTGCAGTTTAAGCATTATCATCGCACCGCTTGTGTTGTTTTCCGCCTCATATATTTCTGAAACATTGCTTACAGACCCAAGAACATTCTTTCCTTTGATTTCCATCACTCCTGTAATTCCTATTATTGCTGTATCCTCTGTTTTGAGAGGCTACTTTCAAGGAAAACAAAACATGACGCCTGCGGCATTCTCCCAGGTGCTTGAGCAAGCGGTCAGAATCGCCTTTATTGCCGTTTGTACAAAAGCTATGCTGCCTTACGGAATCGAATATGCAGCCGCTGGCGCCTTTGTTGCGGCAGCAATTGGAGAACTTGCTTCCTTACTTTACTTACTAATAGCGTTCCGTTTCAAAAAGCAAATTCGAGTGAGAAAATCGTTTTTCCGTTCGTTAAAAAAGGGAAAAGAAACATTCAGTCAGCTCATGAAAATTGCCCTGCCGACAACCGGCAGCCGATTTATCGGCAACATTTCATGGTTTCTCGAACCGATCGTTGTTTCACACAGTTTACTGATCGCCGGCGTTCATTCATCTTTAGCTACAAAACAATATGGGGAATTGACGGGGTATGCGCTTCCTTTATTAATGCTTCCCTCTTTCATCACTTTTTCGCTGTCAACATCATTAGTGCCCGCATTAAGCGAAGCGATTGCCCAAAAAAGGATTCGATTAGCAGAATATCGGCTGAGGCAAGCTTTAAGGCTCTCGCTTGTTACAGGCGGACTAGCAGTTGTTATTTTATACGTGTACGCTGAACCGATCATGATCTTTATGTATGGAAATGCTCAATCTGCCATCTATGTGAAAGTTATGGCTCCTTTTTTCATCTTTTATTATTTCCAAGGTCCACTGCAAGCAGCATTGCAAGCATTAAATTTAGCAAAAGCAGCGATGACCAACAGTTTAATTGGTTCCATTTTAAAAACAGCGCTCATTTTTGTTTTCGCAACTAGGCCGCAGCTCGGCATTATCGGCGCAGCTCTTGCCATTATAAGCGGGTTTATGATCGTTACTCTTCTTCATTATGCAACGGTGCTGAAAGTGTTTAAGTTCACAATTTATTTAAGAGACTATGTTCTATCTTTTGCAGTCATATTCTTAACAGGTTGGATCTCCTATCATATTTACGATATCTTATTGGAACAACTGCATTTGCTGCCAAAGTTAATGTATGCATGCATGATCACAACAGTTATTTACAGTCTGTTTCTCATCATCTTTCGACTAGTCGAAAAGGAAGAAGTAAAGCGAATTCCCCTAATCGGTCCGTATATAGCAATCTTTATTCCGATGCAGAAAAATCGTTAAAATCTATCCGTTTCATTCCTTTCACCCTGATCTGGCAATTTTAATTCTAAATCTTTTTTTTATGAATATGCTTGTATAAAAGTGATTACCCTTGTACGGGTGAACATGGGAGGAGATGAATGGATGATTGAAGCAAAGCGGTGGGGGAAAGCTGTATTTTACGGTGTTTTTACCATTTTGATCATTGCTTTGATTTCCAGTTTTCTTTTATCTATTTTATTACGATTTACTAGTTTAACAGAAGATTCGCTCTTTTGGGTCATCACATCTATAAGTTTTTTAGCCGTTTTTATCGGAGGTTTTATAGCTGGCGGAAAAGGTAAAGAAAAAGGGTGGCTTTTAGGCGGTGCGACAGCGGTTGCTTACACGGGAATTGTGTTGTTGTTTCAATTTTTAGGTTACGGAAAAACGCTTTCGCTAGAATCGCTATTATATCACGGTGGATTTTTAATCACTTCAATAGTTGGAGGAATGCTGGGAGTCAATATTTCGTCGCCAAAACGGCAGGCTTAAAAAGAAAAAGGCTGACATTTAAGTCAGCCCTGTTTTTTGTAGAACTATGATTGTTCTACGACTTCTCTCACAGCATTTCGGTCAAAAGTTAAGCGGGAGCCGTCTCCCGTACGGATGACGATTTTATCTTCATCCAATGAATCAACCGTCCCATGCAAACCGCCAATCGTTACGATTTTATCACCCTTCTTCAAGTTTGCCTGCATGTCACGGATTTGCTTTTGCCTTTTTTGCTGAGGTCTGATCAACAAAAAGTAAAAAATAGCAATCATCAGCACAAAAGGCAGCACTGTTGCTACAAAATTCTCCGACATTTCTTCACCCCTTTCTAAGCATTAAAAGTTTTTCGCATTTGGTTTATTGAATCCGTACCGTTCAAAAAATTCTTCTCGGAAATCTCCTAAACGGTCTTCACGGATTGATTCCCTAATCTGCTCCATTAATTTTATCAAAAAATAGAGATTATGGTAAGATGTTAATCGAATCCCAAATGTTTCATTGCTTTTAATTAAATGTCTGATATAAGCACGTGAATAATTTCGGCAAACGTAGCAATCACAAGATTCATCCAATGGACCGAAATCGCGCGCATATTTCGCATTTTTTACGACAAGCCGACCTGTTGATGTCATTAAGGTGCCGTTGCGCGCAATTCTAGTAGGAAGCACGCAATCAAACATATCAATGCCCCGAATCGCTCCATCTATCAGAGAATCTGGAGAACCGACCCCCATCAAATAACGAGGTTTGTCGCTCGGCAATAAAGGCACGGTAAATTCTAGCACACGATTCATCACTTCTTTCGGCTCACCGACAGAAAGACCACCAACCGCATATCCCGAAAAATCAAGCGAGACAAGATCGCGTGCGCTTTGCTTCCGCAAGTTTTCATATTCGCCGCCTTGTACAATTCCAAACATCCCTTGTTCATTTTCTCTTTTGTGAGCTGCTAGACAGCGTTCAGCCCATCTGGAGGTTCGTTCTACAGATTGTTTCATATAATCAAATGATGCCGGGTAAGGCGGGCATTCGTCAAATGCCATTATAATATCTGATCCGAGAGCATTTTGGATTTCAGTTGCTTTTTCTGGAGATAAAAACAGCTTGTCCCCGTTTAAATGATTGCGAAAATATACTCCCTCTTCTTCAATTCGCCGGAATTCGCTTAAGCTGAACACTTGAAATCCGCCGGAGTCGGTTAAAATCGCTCCATCCCAATTCATAAAAGAATGGAGACCTCCTGCCTCCTTAACGATATCTTCCCCTGGTCGGAGCCATAAATGGTATGTATTGCTCAAAATGATTTTTGCGCCAATTTCTTTTAATTCCTCCGGTGACATAGTTTTGACGGTCGCCAATGTTCCCACAGGCATAAACACCGGAGTTTCAAACGAACCGTGAGGTGTATGTACGATTCCAAGGCGGGCGCCTGTTTGTTTGCATGTTTTGATCAATTCATATCGAATAGGTGGCTTATTCAATGAAAGCCCCTCCTTTATTCAGTGTACGTCTATTCTGCTTCAAATAATCAGCATGGCATCTCCAAAGCTGAAAAAACGGTATTTTTCCTTTATAGCCTCCTCATACGCGCGAAGAATTGTTTCTCTTCCAGCCAGCGCACTGACAAGCATGATCAGAGAAGACTTAGGAAGATGAAAATTTGTAACGAGTCCGTCTATTCCTTTAAAATTGTAGCCCGGATAAATAAAAATGTCTGTCCAACCGCTTTCTTCGACAAATTTGCCTCCATGTTTTCCAGCAATTGTTTCCAGCGTTCTTGTTGAAGTTGTACCGACTGCGATAATACGTCCTCCCTTTTCTCTTACTTCATTTAATAAGCGGGCCGTTCCCTCTGTCATTTGATAAAATTCCGCATGCATTTTATGTTCTGTAATGTTTGTGCTGCTGACTGGACGAAATGTCCCAAGCCCAACATGCAGCGTTATAAAAGCGATATGAATCCCTTTATTTTTTATATTTTCGAGTATTTCATCCGTGAAATGCAAACCTGCAGTCGGTGCAGCTGCTGAACCAATTTCTCGGGAATAAACGGTTTGATATCGTTCTTTATTATCAAGCTGCTCTTTAATGTATGGCGGCAATGGCATTTCCCCAAGCTGATCCAAAATTTCCAAAAAAATGCCTTCGTATTGAAATTCAATGATTCTACCGCCGTGTTCAAGAGTTCCTACACATGTTCCTTTTAAAAGGCCGTTTCCGAAATTTAATGTTGTCCCTACTTTGACGCGCTTTGAAGGTTTTACAAGGGTTTCCCAAACATTCCCTTCTTTTTCTTTTAGCAATAAAACTTCCACTTTGGCCCCGGTTTCTTCTTTCACCCCGTACAATCTGGCCGGCATGACCCGCGTATCATTTAAAACAAGGCAATCACCCGGAGATACATACTCAATTAAGCTTTTAAATCTGCTGTGCGTAATATCTCCGCTTTTTTTATCAACAATCATTAATCTTGAAGCATCCCTCTCCTTCAACGGAGTTTGGGCAATCAGCTCCTCTGGCAATTCGAAGTCAAATAATTCGATATTCATCCTGTTCACCTAGCTTCTGTCCATTATTTAAACCGTCCTAAAAAAGAAAAAATGAACGTTAAAAGCAAACTAATGACAATGCATGTGACAATCGGAAAGAAGAAGGTGAAATTCCCTTTTTTTACCACGATATCTCCTGGCAGTCTGCCGACAACTTGCATAAATAAGCCGATAAAAAGCAAAATACCGCCAAGCACCATCAATAGCTTTGGAAATTCCGTCATCTTTTCGGCACCTCCATTTGAAAATGTTTATACACAAGATCTGTTACTATTCTTCCCCTCGGTGTTCGCCGAATAAAACCGATTTGCAATAAATACGGTTCATAAACATCTTCAATTGTGTGCGCTTCTTCACCGATTGTCGCTGAAATGGTCTCAATTCCAACGGGTCCTCCTTGGAATTTTTCAATGATCCCTAAAAGAAGTTTATGATCGATATGATCCAATCCAAGTTTATCCACTTGCAAACGCTCCAAGGCGTCTTCGGCAAGATGGGCGCTGATTTTTTCAAATCCGAGCACTTGCGCAAAATCCCTGACCCTTTTAAGAAGCCTGTTCGCAATTCTTGGCGTTCCACGCGATCTTCTGGCTATTTCAACGGCTGCCTGCTCTTCAATCTCGATATTTAACAGATTGGCCGTTCGCTTGACTATCTTTGAGAGCTCGTGCTCTTGATAATATTCCAAGCGGCTTAACACACCAAATCGATCCCTTAAAGGAGCAGTTAATAAGCCGACTCTAGTTGTTGCACCAACAAGTGTAAACGGTGGCAGATCCAACCTGATCGTGCGGGCGCTTGATCCTTTTCCAATGACGATATCTATACAAAAATCTTCCATCGCTGGGTACAAGACTTCTTCGATAGAACGATTAAGCCGGTGAATTTCATCAATAAATAAAACATCCCCCGGTTCTAAAGAAGTGAGAATAGCCGCTAATTCTCCCGGCCGTTCAATCGCGGGCCCTGAAGTATGGCGGATATTCGTCCCCATCTCATTTGCGATAATCGTTGCAAGTGTTGTTTTCCCGAGCCCTGGAGGTCCATATAAAAGAACATGATCCAACGTTTCTTCTCTAAGCTTTGCCGCTTCAATAAATATTTTTAAGTTTTCCTTAATCTTTGATTGACCGATATATTGATCGAAAGATTGAGGACGAAGGCTGAATTCAAAATCTTTTTCTCCCGCTTCAGCTTCGCCTGCAACAATTCTTTCCTCCATTGCTATCACCTTATTTCAAAAGCAGTTTCAATGCTTTTTTCACATATTGATCAGTTGAGAGCGATTCACCTTCCAATGACGGCTTGATTTTTGCTATCTCTTTCTCACTGTATCCTAAAACTTTCAGTGCATCGATCGCTTCCATAAGCGAATGATTGCTATGTTTTTGGTTTGTTTGTACCTGATTAGCTAACATGTTGGAAGACGGTTCTGAAACGAATTCGACGAGCTTCCCTTTTAAATCTAAGATGATTTGCCTCGCTGTTTTCTTTCCGACACCAGGAAATTTTACTAAAAATGCTTCATCTTCATTTTCAATGGCCTCCACTACTTGCTTTGCATCCCCATAAGCCAGGATCGCCAGAGCACCCTTCGGACCGATTCCTGTTACGTTTAAAAGCTTGGAAAAGAGAGTCTTTTCTTCACGGCTTGAAAATCCGTACAGAGCGAGGAGATCCTCCCTTACATATTGATATGTATAAACTGTCACTTCTTTTTTTATATGTTTTTGATAGCTGAAAGGATTGGGAGTGAAAATTTGAAAGCCGATTCCGTTCCGATCGATCACAATTGAATCTATTGATATATGATCTACAACTCCGCGGATAAACTCAATCACTGCGTTCACCTCTCATCACTTAACCTATTTTAACATAAAGAACTCGCTCCGTCAGGGAAAGAACTGCAAAAATAAACCGATGCCAAAAGCATCGGTCCTTTTATTTGAATTCATCAGCAGAATAAGCTTTAAAGGTATTGATGACATTTAAATAATTCTCTTTATTTTTTACGGGAATTCCTCTTTTTAGTTGCAGGTGGCGATAGCTTTCCAGTTTTTTTATATCGATCTGGAAAAAAGACTGAATGACTTCATTGTCTGCGTCAGGCTTCCCGTTAAAAATCGACAAAGTCCCGTCTTCCATAATACCGAAAAAACCATTTGTTTTTAATAAAGGAGAGAGGTCATCAATTTGCTTTTGAAAGACAATTTCGTCGCCATCCTGACGAACAACCTGCCAATCTTGATATTTCGCAATTACATCTGCGATAGAATGATGATGTTCTGTTTTGACCTCTTCGCTCACTTCGCCATCAAGATAAACTCTTCTCAAGATGACTTCAACTGTCGAGGAATGATGATTCGCATTTGCGAAAGATGCTTCAGGATGGAAATGACAAAAAGCTAAGATCATCAAAGTATAACAAAAGAGGCAAAATACCTTTTTCACATGCCACCACTCCTGAACTTATAACACATTTGTTTTTATTTATTGTAGCCATCATGAGAAGTTTTAACCCTTAGTCCTGATTCTTCATCTTATTACATATTATGGAAACTACCTTGTATATCATGGCATGCTTGTATATTAATACGTTTCAATTAGAAAAAGTAAAATGGATAACTTAACAATTTCATTTTTTCAGCTGTTAGATTTTTCAAATCGTTAATATCAACAAATTTTCAATCACTCATCTTCCTGCATATTATGGAAGACTTCTTGGACATCGTCGTCATCTTCAAGGACATCGATTAATTTGTACATTTTTTCAGCTGTTGTTTCATCTAGTTGCGTGTACGTTTGAGGAATCCATGTGATTTCCGCTGTTTCCAGTTTATATCCTTTTTCTTCTAAAGCGGTTTTTACATTATTCAAATTTTCAGGAGCGGTATAAATTTCAAACGCCTCACCTGACGCTTCTAATTCTTCTGCTCCAGCGTCAATTGCTTCAAGAAACAAGTCATCCTCTTCAATTCCGTTACCATCAATAACAATATATCCCTTTCGTTCGAACATATAGGATACACAACCAGTTTCTCCTAAGTTTCCTCCGTTTTTATTAAAAGCAGTGCGAACACTTGTTGCTGTACGGTTTTTATTGTCCGTCAGACATTTTACCATTACAGCGACACCGCCGGGGCCATATCCTTCATATGTAATTTCTTCATAGTTGGCTCCATCTTGGCTGCCGGTCGCTTTTTTAATTGCTCGTTCTATATTATCGTTCGGCATGTTGGCAGCTTTAGCCTTGTCAATGGCAAGTCTGAGGCTCGGATTCGCGTCAGGATCTCCTCCGCCTTGTTTAGCCGCAACATAAATTTCTTTTGCCAATTTCATAAAAATTTTGCCCCGCTTCGCATCTTGGGCATTTTTTCTTCTTTGAATATTTTTCCATTTAGAATGTCCTGCCATTCTAAAAATCCCCTCTCATAAACAAATCTCGATTTTTAATATAACATATTTTATTTAGCGGGAAAAATTGTTCTTCACAAAAGAAACAGGGAGGAGTTCTCCCTGTCTCGTTAGCGGTTATTTCCGTCAAAAGGCTCTGTTACAGCTTCTCCAATATCATTGAATAGACGTTGGATATCTTCCCCAACATCCGTACCGTTATTCAAGTTATTATTAATGTTTCGCACGCGAGTAAAAGTTTCCTCGTCTGTTACAATATGGATGCTTTTATTTCCAGCCAGTCTTGATACAACTCGTTTGGCTCGATTTTTTACATTCTGTTCGTTTCGATCAGTTGTATTGATCGCTACTACAACCCTGTCATTTGTTACGAGCGTATCAACATCCTGCACGTTTTTCAGCCGGCTTACCTGATCAGAAATTCGTTCGGCTAATTGAGCATTATTCGAGCCCACATCCCGTAAATGATTATGATAATTGACATCGCTTCTTTGGAAGCCGTTGTTTCTTCTATCGTTCACTGTCAGCGAGCGGTCTCTATTGCGGTCATTTGCATCGCGGAGCATATCATTGTCATCCATTCCGCCGTCAAACATTTCAGTGATCGGTCCATCATTATCAACGTAATCAAAATTGCGATCCCGATCAGCTGAATAGTAGCCAATTGGTGCTGCACCATTTCGATCACGGTCATCCAATGCACCATTATTGTTGTTGCACGCCGCAAGACCAATTGTCATAAAAGAAAGGGCAATAGCTGCGGAAACTGATTTTCTCAATGAAAAAACCCCCTGAAAAACAATTTGAGCATAATAGCTCATCAATAGCTTGTTCTATCAGGGGAGGTTTATTGCTGTTAGTTCCCGGCAATTAATTAAAATTTTGGCGGTGCTGCCGCTAAATTTCGTTTATGCTCAGAACGTCTATGCAGCGCTTCAATGATTTCTTTATCTTTCTCAGGAATTTCCTCTCCCTTTAAAAATTTGTCAATCATATCATATGTTGTTCCCATTTCGTTTTCATCCGTTTGTCCTTCCCACAAACCGGCGCTTGGAGCTTTATTAATAATTTCATCCGGAACTCCTAAAATTTTTGCCATTTCCCTTACTTCGCCTTTTGTAAAATGTACAAGAGGAACAAGGTCTACACCGCCGTCTCCGTATTTCGTAAAATAGCCCGTATACCATTCAGCTGCATTATCTGTGCCAACAACCATGTAACGATAATTGTTTGCCACAGCGTATAATGTTGTCATTCTGAGCCGCGCGCGCGTATTCGCGTCGCCTAATCTTGATGCTTCTTCATTCCAATCGTTTTTAGCTTGAATATTTTTTTGAATGGCGTGAAAAAGCGTTTCATGAGTTTCGGTCAAGTCGATCACCATATAATCAATGTTGCAGCTTTTCACTACTTTTAAAGCATCTTCTTGATCTTTCGGATTGCTTTTACATGGCATGATTAGGCCAAGCGAATGCTCAGGAAACGCTCGCTTAATGAGATGAGCAACTACGGCGGAATCAATTCCCCCGCTTATTCCGACAATTGCACCGTTTAATCCTGCGTTTTTTACTTGATTTTGAAGCCATTCGATTAGTTTTGCAATTTTTTCCTGCATTATGTCATGCACCTTCCTTAGCATCATTTCTTTTTATTATCCATTGTATCATATTGTGTTTTACGAAAAATAAATCATGTCATGAAATTTTCAAAGAAAAAAGAGACGATTTTTATCATCGTCTCCAATAAAATTAATCTTCATCTTCTTCATCTTGCGGTGCAACGAACTGGTTATAATCATAGTAAGGCACAGCATAAGGGTAATGCGGTATTCCATATGGTACAAATGGAGCCGCTCGATATCCATAAGGTACAGGACCTCCGCAGCCGCAGTCATCCTGATGACTCGGAAAAGCTCCAGTATGAGGTATATTCTCTGCAAATTCTTGATTTTCCGCCGCCTCCGGGCTTACCCATTGACCGTGCGGCATTCCATAAGGTGCAGCATAAGGTGTCGGCGCCAATCCTGATCCTGGATATACAGGAGATACCGGATGGCATCCTAAGAATGGAAACGGTGGACAAAGAACAGGATATGGTACATATGGAACTACGGGTTGCGGACTGTATTGTATTGGTGAAACGTTTGGCGGAATGTTAGGTGCAACATTAGGCGGAATATTGGGCGGAATATTAGGTGCAACGTTTTCGTAACCATACGCTTCATCATATTCATCATCATCAAAATCTTCGTCATATTGTTGTGGGCTTACATATTGATAATTCGGGGCAGGGTTCGGAATATTTGGCCAGACAGGCGCGTAATAAGGCTGCCATTGGGCCCCATAATATGGATTGACATTCGAAAATTGCGGATTCGTCATATCTTTGTTGTCCTCCTCTTTACTTTCTTCTCCTTTATCCAAAACTTCATGAAACACATTTTCAGGCTTTTTCGGAAGCTGCGGTTTGGAATCTTTTGAAGCATAGGGATGCGTTGGAGCCTTTTCCGCTTCTTCATGGATATTCATCATCGGCATATTGAGCATAAAATAATTGCTTACATCAGTTTTTTTCGGATAGTAAGGCTGATAAACTTTTGGAACGGGAGGCACATATGGTTTAGACGGCTTCTCCTTTGCTTCCGGTTCCTCCGTCTCAATAGGAGCAACAGGTTTTTCCTCTGCAAAAGGATGTTCCTTTGCTTCCTTTTTAAAAGCTACTTTTGGCACTTCTTTCTTTAATTCATGTTTCACTTCCTTTTTAATTGGCACATCGCCAGTTGGAATTTTTATTTTCATTCCTGGCATAATAAGATCAGGATTGCTCAATTGGGAATTCAACTTTTTTAACTCCTGGAAATCGACTCCATATTTTTGAGCAATTTTCCATAGTGTATCGCCTTTTTGAACAATGTGGATTTTCACTGTTTCCCCCTCCTGTGAAAACGTACTGCCTATACAACTTTCGAATCAAAACATTCATAAATCTTCTTCATCACAACTTATGCAAATTTTAGTGGGATTATGATTTAAAAATGAAGGCTAAGAAAAACGATCCTCTTTTTTAAAAGCCAATTGATATCGATATCAGTACACAGCTGCTGATTTATGCTGCAAAAATTACAAAAATAAAAAAACCCGGGGAGGACCCCAGGCATTCAAATTGTTCTTCGTACTTTTGCTATCCCGCATGCATATGGGCGATTGCAATTTTTTCCTTTTTATGAGCTATGATCCAGCATGCGATTTAATGCAAGAACTGCATACTCTTTAATTGATTCATCCACAATGATTTGATTAATTATTTTTCCTTTATCGATTGATTCCAGCGCCCAAACTAAGTGGGGCAGATCAATTCGATTCATTGTTAAACACGGACACATATATGGATTTAAAGAAACGATCTCTTTGTCGGGATTATTTTGTATTAACCGATTCACTAGATTCATTTCTGTTCCGATTGCCCACTTGCTTCCTTTCGGGGAGTTTTGAATCGTATCAATAATATATTTCGTGGATCCCGAATAATCGGCCATCTGAACAACCTCAAATGTACATTCAGGATGAACGATAATTTTCATATCGGGATATTTGCTGCGAATATGTTCAATATTTTTTACTGTAAATTTCTCATGCACTGAGCAATGGCCTTTCCATAAGATGATGGCGACATCTTCCCTTGTTCCATCATAATGCAGCTTTTGTTCAATCGGATCCCAGACAGCCATCTTATTAAGGGGAATACCCAGTTTAAAGGCAGTATTTCTCCCTAAGTGCTGATCAGGTAAAAACAAAATTCTCTTTTTTTGCTTCAGCGCCCAAGCCAGCATCGTTTCAGCATTTGAGGAGGTTACCGTTGCTCCGCCATTTTTACCGACAAAAGCTTTAATCTCTGCTGATGAATTGACATATGTTAATGGCAAAATCGTGTCGTCAAAAAGCTCTTGCAGCTTGCTCCAAGCGGCTTCTGTTTGTTTGATATTTGCCATATCCGCCATCGAACAGCCAGCTCTCATATCCGGAAGAATCACCTTTTGATAAGGCGATGTCAGCATGTCTGCTGTTTCTGCCATAAAATGAACACCACAAAAGACAATATATTCGGCATCTTTTGTTTCTTGCGCTATTTGTGCCAGCTTTAACGAATCTCCTGTTACATCTGCAAATTGGATCACTTCGTCTTTTTGATAATGATGACCTGGGATCATCAGTCTTGTTCCGAATTTCTTTTTAATTTCTGTCACACGTTTTTCCAATTCTTCCACAGATCGATGTTTATAATCTTCAGGCATCATTTCTGTTTTTGAAGCATCCAACAATTCAAAAAGATTCATAGCTCATTCCTCCCCGAAAAAGATAAACTAATGTCTATTGAAGGTGCTGAATGGGTAATAAACCCAAGCGATATAAAATCAACATTTGTATCTTTGTAATCCGCTAAATTTTTTAACGTAATTCCGCCTGAAGCTTCTGTAATAATATCAGGCGGAGTCATAGCAACAAATTTTTTCACTTGTTCAGGCGGGCAATTGTCAAACATGATAATATCGGGATGTACTGAAATTGCTTCTTTCAATTGCTCTTCCGTTTCAACCTCCACCTCAATTTTTACCATGTGGCCGACCCGATTTCTTGCCCTTTCAACTGCTTTTGTAATCGAACCGCAAAAGGCAATATGGTTGTCTTTAATCATCACCCCGTCATATAAACCAAATCTGTGATTATATCCTCCCCCTATGCGGACAGCATACTTTTCAAACATTCTCAGCCCAGGTGTTGTTTTTCTTGTATCACAAATTTTTGTATGCGTTGAATTTAACGTCAGCACCGCTTGTTTTGTCAAAGTTGCGATCCCGCTCATTCGCTGCAGCAGATTTAACACTACGCGCTCTCCTTGTAAGATGGAACGAATAGAACCTTTTATGACGGCAATCTCTTCCCCCGCTGTCAGCTCATGTCCATCTTTTACAAACATGTGAACTTCAAGGTTGGGGTTTAACATCGAAAAAGCGGTTTTCACCACGTTTTCTCCACAAAAAACTCCGCTTTGTTTTGCTTTTATGACGCCCGATCCTCGGTCGTTTTCTGAGAAAATCGCATCGCTGGACAAATCATTGTCTCCTATGTCTTCCATAAAAAATTGCTTCAATGCCTGCTCGAGTTTTATTTGATTCATGTTTCAACCGCCCCTATCCTTTGCTCGTTTGTTTGTACAATTCGTTTTTCCAGCCATTCAGGTTTTTCCCCTGGATAATCGATCCTGAAATGGCCGCCGCGGCTTTCCTTTCGTAAAAGAGCTCCTTTAGCTATTAAATATCCGGCTGTGATCATGTTAATCCGTTCGATTTCTTCAATTGAATAACTTATAGCATTTAATGGAAAATATTTGACATATCGCTTCAGCCATGAAACAGCCCATGCCAGTTCTCCATGCGTCCGTTCGATTCCAACCCATTTTGTCAATATTTTGCGTATTTCTCCTTTTTCTGGAACCTCTGTTTTTTCATGTTCGTTCCAATGGAAATCCCCAAAACTCTCCTGTGAAGACAGCCGCTGATCCAGTATAAATTTTGCAATCCTTTTTCCGAATACAAGACCTTCTAAAAGAGAATTTGATGCTAGACGATTTGCCCCGTGGACACCGGTACACGCCAATTCGCCTACAGCATAAAGCCGATCGATATTCGTTCTGCCGACTAAATCGGTTTCAATTCCGCCCATTAAAAAATGCATGCCAGGCACTACAGGAATTTTCTTCTCGCTCAAATTTACCCGATTTTGCCGACACATCTCAGCAATCGTCGGAAAACGTTCGGAAAAAAATTGAATTTCTGAAATATCCAAATACACTTGATGTCCATCCCGATATTTACGATAAATTGCGCGGGCAACAACATCTCGAGGAGCCAAATCACCTAATGGGTGAATTTCGCTCATAAATCTTTGCCCCGTTTCATCGATCAATACAGCGCCTTCACCCCTGACCGCTTCAGAAATCAATCCTCTGCATGTCCCGTTTATATAAAGCATTGTTGGATGAAACTGTGTAAACTCCATATCGATCAGCCTGCATCCAGCCCGAAAAGCAATGGCAAGTCCGTCTCCCGTTGCGTTCGGATGATTGGATGTCCATTCATAAGCTTGACCGCAGCCGCCGGTTGCCAAAATAATATGGGAGGCTGTATAGACATGTATATTTTCATCTGCTGTTTTGGTAATAATGCCAACTGCCCTTCCGTCCTTTACAACGACATCACAAACAAACTGATATTCATTGATTGTTATCCGGTTTGTTATTTTTTTTAAAAAATGCTCTACCATTTTCCTTCCCGTCGCATCTCCTCCTGCATGGAGAATGCGGCGAAAGGAGTGCGCCCCTTCATTTCCTAAATCCACATTTCCTTGCTCGTCCTTGTCAAATGGAAAGCCCTCATCCATAAGGGATGAAATAATTTCCTTTCCTTCTTGTACGAGCAGCTCAACTGCTTCCTTTTTATTGTGGTAGCGCCCAGCATATAATGTATCTTCATAATGAAGGCAGCTATGATCATTTTCATGTATGGCACATGCAATTCCACCTTGAGCCAAATGAGAATTAGAACTAGTTTTCATCGTTTTTGTAATCATTAATATGTTCATTTTTTCACATAATTCGCTTGCAACCGTTAATGCGGCAATACCGCTTCCGACGATGATGACATCATAATGGGTCATCAACAACCCCCCTTATAAATTTACACATGTCTTGACACATATATTTACACAAAAATACAATATTGACAAGAGGAATTTTTCACAAAATTTTTAAGGCTTGAATAGAAAGGGGCGAAAACAATTGATATACTTTGATTTTGCAGCAACGACCCCCATGAGTGAAAAAGCGATTGCTTCATACACCGAAGCGGAAAAATTTGCTTACGGAAACTCAAGCAGTCTGCATGATATCGGCGGCAAAGCGTATGAACTATTGACAGCGTCAAGGAAAGCATTTGCAGCGTTATTAGGAGGAGATCCAAACGGTGTTTATTTTACTAGCGGCGGTTCTGAAGGCAACATACTGGCCATCCAATCATTATTAAATAGCACGCCAAACAAAAAGCATATTATTGCTTCTTCACTTGAACATGCATCCATTGACCATTATTTGTCTTTATTGCGTGCGAAAGGATATGACATTACATTTTTAAAGCATGATCAAAATGGAAATATTTTAATGGAGCATCTTGAAGAAGAAATCCGTGAAGATACGGCCCTTGTCACCATCCAGCACGGCAATTCCGAAATCGGAACAATTCAAAATATAAAGGAAATTGGCTTGTTTTTAAAAAAGAGGAAAATATACTTTCATACCGATTGTGTGCAAACGTTTGGAAAACTGTTGATTCCCGTCGATGAGATGAATGCTGATGCCTATACATTTTCTTCACATAAAATTTACGGTCCAAAGGGCGTAGGAGCAGTGTATATTCATCCAGCAGCAAGCTGGTCGCCAGTGATTCCCGGAACAACACATGAGGACGGATTTCGTCCAGGCACTGTCAACGTTCCAGGCATTTTTTCCTTTGTCACTGCCGCAAATGAGTTTTATAATCAAAGAGAGAAGTATTTTAACCATTTCATCAAGCTCAAGCAGCATTTGATCAGTCAATTAAAGAAACAGCTGCCCACGATAACGATTGTCAATGAAACGAAAAAAGAGGTTCTCCCAAATATTGTTGGTGTTGTCACAAACAGTTTAGAAGGTCAATTTGTAATGCTCGAATTGAACCGAAAAGGATTTGCGGTCTCAACTGGAAGCGCCTGTCAAGCTGGAAATAGTCATCCTTCTAAAACCCTTCTTTCAATCGGCTTTGACAAAGATTCCGCTCATCAATTTATTCGTATTTCCTTTGGAATTACAAATACAATCTCGGAAGTCGATGAGCTTATCAATGCGATTCTATCCATCGTTCGATAAGAGTTTTGAAAGGTTGGTGTTTATGGAAAAAATATTAGGGGACAAGCGGAGGGAAGTGATTCTCGAATGGTTAAAAAATGAAAATCGGCCGATCACGGGAGGGGAATTGGCCTCACGGACGAATGTCAGCCGTCAAGTCATCGTTCAAGATATTTCTCTTTTAAAAGCACTCGGAGAACCGATTTTAGCCACAAGTCAGGGATATATGTATTTAAAAGAAAGAACGAATGAGGCAAAAAAAGCGAAACGTCTTATTGCCTGCAAGCACGCTCCGGAAAAAACAAAGGAGGAATTGAACATTATTGTTGATTACGGAGCGACTGTAAAAGATGTGATCGTTGAACATCCAGTGTACGGGGATTTGACCGCATCGATTATGGTAAGCAATCGAAAAGAAGTAGATGAGTTCATAAAAAAAATCGAAACAACAAACGCCTCTTATTTGTCGGAATTAACGAACGGCATTCATTTGCACACCATTCTTGCCGACAATGAAAAAACTTTAAATGAAGTTTGTGCAGCTCTTGATCAAGCAGGATTTTTAATTCGTGACGATCATTGATTAATCAAGCCAGGCATCCTGCAATGGATGCTCGGCTTTTTTTATAGTTTATAAGCCGGAAAGCTTCCGAGAATCTTGACGCCGCAGCCTAAAGCCTCCAGTTCTTGGATTGCCCCGGGTATTAAAACATCATCCATTTTTGATTCTATATCTATAATAAACAAGTAATCTCCTAATCCCGTTTTCATTGGACGAGATTCAATTTTTGATAAATTCAGTTTTCTCCATGCAAATGCAGACAATACTTGATGCAGGGCGCCTACATGGTCTGTCGGCAACGTTACAACTAATGTCGTCTTTTCACCGACTTTATTATGGTGGTTATTTTCTATTTGAAAATCTTGATCCGGATGTAAAATAACAAATCGTGTATGGTTGTAATCATAATCGTGAATATTATATTTCACAATAGCTAAATCATACTCTTTTGCCGCCAACTCATTGGCAATGACAGCCATATTTTCTTCCGGATGTTGATGGATATATTCTGCAGCGGCTCCTGTCGATGTGGCATATTCGATCGAAACATCCGGCATATGCTCATGTAAAAATTTATGGCATTGTGCAATAGCATGTGAATGAGAAAATACTTTTTCGATTTTTTTCCAATCATCCTTCCTGCAAGGATGAACCATTAAATGCTGCTTGATTGGAACAACAATTTCACCGACAATATGCAGTGTATTTTCATGAATTAAATAATCAATTGTAAGATTGACCGACCCCTCAAGCGCGTTTTCAAGCGGAACAACGGCAATGTTTGTTTCTTGCTTGACGACTGCATCCATGACATGTGGAATCGTTCGGTAAGGGACTAGTTTTACATCGTTTTCAAAAAATTTTGAGACGGCCAAATGAGTAAATGTTGCTTTCGGTCCCAAATAGCTGATTTTCATCTGTATATCTTCCTTCCTAATTCTATGCACCTGAACTTAATAGTTCGACCTTTTCTACAAATTCTAGCTTCCGCAATTTTAATAATAAAACGTTCATATCTTCTTTCATTCCGTTCGTGTTTAATGATAAAGTCACATTGGCTCTTCCTTGAATCGGAATGGTTTGGTGAATTGTCAGCACATTGCAGCCTGCTTCAGCCACAACTTTAAGCAAATGCGACAGCGTTCCGGAACGATCTTCTAAATGGAAAAACAACGTAATGATTTTTTCTTTGACAACAGTATGAAAAGGAAAAACCGCGTCTCTGTATTTATAAAACGCACTTCGGCTCAAGTCAACGAGCTGCACTGCTTCTTGAACGGACGAGACTTTGCCTCGTTCAAGAAGCTTTTTCACTTCGAGCGTTTTTTTCATTGCTTCCGGCAGCACATCTTCCCTTACCAAATAAAAAATTTCGTCTTTCATCTACCGTCTCCTTTCCCACCCATATGCGATGAAGCATGAAGGACACAGATTTTATGTGCAAAATGTTTTATTCAATGAATTCAAATTCAAATTCCAGCAGCCTTACTGTATCCCCGTCTTTTGCACCGCGCTCTCTTAATGCGTCGTCTACCCCCATTTTGCGAAGCTGTCTTGCAAAACGGCGAACGGATTCGTCTCTTGAAAAATCGGTCATTTTAAACAGCTTTTCAACCTTTTCACCTGATAAAATAAACGCTCCATCGCTGTCACGGCTGATGGTAAAGCTCGGCTTTTCATCCTTTAATGTATACACGACACGATTCGGAGCAGATGTTTCCGTCTCGTCAAAGTAAAGAGGGAATTCCGGCGTTTTTTCCAATAAATCGGCAATAGCAAATAACAGCTCGCGAATTCCTTGGCGTGTAACGGCTGATATTGGAAAAATGCTGACATTTTTGTCTTGCAGCTTTCTTTTAAATTGTGAAAGATTTTCAGCAGCATTTGGCATATCCATTTTGTTGGCGACAACAATTTGCGGCCGCTCCGTCAGCCTTAAATTATATTGTTTTAATTCTTCATTGATCGTCAGGTAATCCTCATACGGATCACGGCCTTCCATTGCGGACATATCAATGACATGAACGATGACTCTTGTTCTTTCAATATGACGCAAAAATTGATGTCCAAGACCTACTCCTTGATGAGCGCCTTCAATAAGACCAGGTAAATCTGCCATCACAAAACTGCGTCCGTCTTCGGTCTCAACAACACCTAAATTCGGCACAATCGTTGTAAAATGGTAGGCAGCGATTTTTGGTTTAGCACTTGATACAACTGATAAAAGAGTGGACTTCCCAACGCTCGGAAATCCGACAAGCCCGACATCAGCCAAAAGCTTTAATTCCAATGTTACATATCGTTCTTCGCCCGGCTCTCCTTTTTCGCATATTTCGGGCGCCGGATTCGTTGGCGAGGCAAATCGGGTGTTTCCTCTGCCGCCCCGTCCTCCTTTGGCAATCACGCTTCTTTGCCCGTGCTCGGTTAAATCTGCGATCACTTCTTTTGTATCATCATCTATTACAACAGTACCGGGAGGAACTTTCACAACAAGGGGTTCGGCATTTTTCCCGTGCTGATTTTTAGACATCCCGTTTTCGCCTTTTGGAGCTTTAAAATGTTTTTTATAGCGAAAATCCATTAACGTCCGAAGACCTTCATCCACTTCAAAAATCACATCTCCGCCCTTTCCGCCGTCTCCCCCTGCAGGGCCTCCTTTCGGAACATATTTTTCACGGCGGAAAGCAACCATGCCGTTCCCGCCATCTCCGCCCTTCACATATACCTTCACTTGATCGACAAACATTGAGCTTCAGCCTCCTTTCATTGTTTCATCACGACTTACTGACCATCAATGTAAATTCATATGTATCAAAATGTATTTGTTGAATGGTGATTGCATCTGATTGGTACTGCTCTAAAAATGTTAAAAGAGTCTTATCATCCGTTAGTATACCATTAAAATCATAAAAGAACCGGACATTGTTTTCTGTTTTAAAGAGTTCTAATGTTACGGTTATATGATTTTCTTGTTTTTTATCAATATTTTGATTAAGGATTTGAAAAAGATCTGTTGTAAAATGGAACATTTCCTCATCTAGACCAGAACAATCCATCGCTTCCCCTAGCACTTCATAATCCAAAATGAGAAGGTGTCCTTTCCAGTTATATGTTAAAAGCAGCTCTGCAAAACTGGGCATGTTTAAATTGCAAAGTTTTGATTCTTGCTTTGCTTCCACGACAATTTCATCAATAATTTCCTTCACCCGATCGTATTTTTTTAATGATAAATGACCTTTAATTAATTGCAATTTATTCATCCAATCATGTCTGGAGTGGCTTAATGCGTCAACAATACTCCATCTCTCTCTTTGATCAGCCATGGTTCCACTCCCATCAAGCTATCTTTTTAAACATGTACAAAAATTATATCAACTTTCCATTAAAAAAACACCGAAAAAGAAAACTCTAACCAAAAAGGCTAGAGTTTTTCAAGTGTTTGCTTATGCTTCTTTTGCTATTGGATACACGCTGACTTTTTTCTTGTCGCGTCCATATCGTTCAAAACGGACGATGCCGTCTACTTTCGCATAAAGCGTATCATCCCCGCCGCGGCCAACATTCAAACCAGGATAAACTTTTGTACCTCTTTGACGATAAAGAATGGAGCCGCCTGTAACAAATTGGCCGTCCGCACGTTTTGCACCTAATCGTTTTGCGATGGAATCACGTCCGTTTTTCGTGGATCCAACTCCTTTTTTCGATGCGAAAAATTGAAGATCCAATTTTAGCATGAGTGCCACCTCCTAATCTTTTTTTGTAACGATTCGAATAAACTTTCCATACCCTCGCTCGATCGTTTGTAATGAAACAAGCATTCCTTCAAGCAATAATTGGATTTTTTCAAATGAATCCGTGTCAACTTGATCAGGAACCTGTACGTGCAAAAATCCGCCTTCTTCCGATTGTTCAACATTCATATCGACATTGGCTAAAGCTTTGATCGCATTTACTGCTCCAAAAGAAACAGCTGAAGCGCCTGCACATACGATGTCCTTCCCGTGCTCTGCGAAGTCCGCATGCCCTTTCATTGTAAACGACCGGATGAATCCTTCTTTCGAACGATGGATGGTCACATGTATCATATGAAACAGCCTTTATTATGCATTAATTTTTTCAATGACAACTTTTGTGTACGGTTGGCGATGACCTTGTTTTCTACGGTAATTTTTTTTCGGTTTATATTTAAAAACGATAATTTTCTTACCTCGGCCATGCTTTTCAACTTTTGCCGTAACCGTAGCTCCTTCTACCAGCGGGTTACCTACCTTTACGTTGTCTCCTCCAACGAAAAGCACCTTGTCAAAAGTAACTGTTTCACCTTCTTGAGCGTCTAATTTTTCCACATAAATGGCTTGACCCTCTTCAACTTTCACTTGTTTCCCGCCAGTTTCAATGATTGCGTACATATTCTGCACCTCCTATTTAACTAAGACTCGCCAGATTAGGGTGTCGGATAACCGAGCTTCAAACCCAAACTGAGCGGTTGTAGCACGGGTGCTACAAAAAACAATAACAAATTGATCTTAACAAAATATGAATGTATATGTCAATACATTTTGGAGATCCGTAAAGCCACTTCCTCTTCTGTTCCCCATTGGCGAATTTCGAATCCTTTTACATGATCGGAAGGACTGAAGAAAATCTTCATGCCTATTAGTTCTTCAAGCTTTTTTAAATGTTTCTCATATTCACATGTAAAAAAATCGCAAACTTCCGGGGCCGCTTCTACAAGGACGGCTTCGTCATCTGATCCAGCATGTTCAAGAAGGGTTCTTTCAAGTTCAAAAGCAATGCTTTCAACCGTCCTTTTTCTTCCTGTTCCGCCGCATGCTGGACATGGTTCGAGCAAAAGCTCGGAAAGAGATTTTCGAGTTTTTTTCCTTGTTAATTGCAATATATTTAATTCGGTAAAACCGATGACTTTTGTGAAAATGCGGTCCTTTTCCAATTCTTTTTGAAACAATCTCAAAATCCGGCTTCGATCTTCCTTCTCCATATCAATAAAATCGATCAAAATGATTCCGCTCAAATTTCTTAATCTTAACTGCCGGGCAATTTCTTTTGCCGCTTCCTCATTGGTTTTTAAAACCGTATCTCGGTACGTATTTTTCCCCGAAAATTTCCCTGTATTAACATCAATGACAATCATTGCTTCCGTTTCTTCAATTACGATAAACGCGCCGTTTTTTAACCAAACAATTTTTTTCAGCGCCTTTTCGATTTCATGTTCGATTGCATAATAAGAAAAAATATTTTCGTTTTCGGAATAAAAATCAATGGAAAATGGGAACAATTCTCCGTAATTTTTTTTCAATTCTTTTACAGTGCTTATGTCATCAATGACAATTTCATCCAATACATGCGGTGAAATTTCAGCGATAATTTGCTCTACAAAACTTTCTGAACCGAATAATAAGCTCGGCACTTTTTTGCTTTTCAGCTGTTGTTCAAAACTGCTCAGCATGTCATCAAACCATTTTTTTATTGTTTGGTCATCCGCTCTTTCCGCAGCAGTTCGGAAAACGATGCCCCCTTTGTTTGAGCATAACGTTTCCCCGAGAAGCTGCAATCTTTTTCTTTCTTCCTGGGAAATAATTTTTTTGGAAATTGCCACCGTGCGGCCAAAGGGCTGATATACAAAAAAAGGGGATCGCAATTCAATATTCATTGTGACTTTAGGGCCTTTAAATTCTCCTGATTCTTTTACAACTTGAACGATTACCTCTTCACCTTGAGAAATAAAATGCCGGACATTTTTATTTTTTAATGCCTCATTCGTTCGGGACGTCTCAAAATATGACATAATGTCATTCCGGTGAAGATAGCCGTTTCTTCCCTGACCTAAATCAACAAAAACAGCCTCCATACCAGGAAGGACTTTTGTTACTTTTCCTTTATAAATGTTGCCGACAATCTTGTTTTTTTCTTTTATCCATACTTCCGCCAGTCGTCCGTTTTCCAATAATGCAATGCGTTCATCATCCGTTTTTTTATTTATAATTAATTGCCGCAACCCAACAACCTCTTTTCATGTATTGTTTCCTATTTCAATACCATGTTTTCCTGCAGGCGTCAATAAACGTACTGTAAATCGCCCATTTTTCCGTCCGTCTTTTTTTCCGAAAAAAAACTGTGCAGCAGCTCATTTTCATCAAGCTGAAAAAGTTTTTTTCCATCGTCCTCCACTATAATAGGGTGTTTGCAACCCCGCTGAAATTTCAGCAGCACGTGGTAAATCAAATCATCGCGATCAACAATGATCGGCTTTAACACTGTGAACGCTTGATGATTTCCATAATACCTTTCCATCAAGAAACGAATATATACAAATTGTCTTTGTTTATATTCCGTATAAATGGAGTGGACGATAAAGGCTGCGATAATCCACCCGCTTAAAAGAGTAGGGTTGAAAAAAAGAAAAAAAAGGAACAAACATGAAAAAACAACTGCAGATATGCGAAGCATTTCCTTATGAGCAACTGAAAAAGGTTTTTGTTTGCTCAGCAAAATAAAAAGAAGCTTTCCTCCATCAAGGGGCCAAATGGGAAGAAGATTAAAAAGGAAAATAGACATATTAAAAAAAATAAACATTTCATATGTAGAGTCGTTTATGAAATTTGCTTCCCAAAAAATCCATGCAGCTATTTGCATCCAAAAATGCTGAATCGGTCCAGATATAACAACAAACAGATCTTCTTTCAAGGGACGATTTCCATGCTCCTCCATTTCCACTGCACCGCCAAAAGGAAGAAGCTGAATGGACTTGATCCTCCATGAAAAAAAACTGGCGCAAACAGCATGCCCCATTTCATGAATAAAAACTATTGAGAAAAGGATGCAAAGAGCTTTAAATTGCGCTGTCATTGCTCCGATTGCAATCAACACCCAAAAGATAGGATGAATATGTATTTTCGACAATAAGGAAAAATATTTATTCAAATGAGATCACCTGACTCGGGTCAATAAATGTGTCGCCCTTTTTTATGGCAAAATAGTATGTTCCGTGCTGGTTTTGGCTTTGCTTTACTTTGCCTACAGGTTTTCCCGTTTCGACAAAGTCATACAGCGCTACATTTAGCTCTTCCAGGTTCCCATACCAGGTTTCTATTCCATCAGCATGTTGAATCACCACAGTCAGACCAGTATCCTCCTTCTTTCCAGCTTCAATAACAATTCCTTCATTCATGGCCTCTACCGTTTTATTATTTGTTTCGATCATCACGCCTTGCCCGGTATCTTTAAAGCTCTGAAGCACCTTTCCTGATGCCGGAACCGCATATTGACTTTCTTTAGATCCACTTTCCTCTTTCGATTGTTTTTTCAAAAACGCTAATGGATTCCCAAATTGTTCTTCGTACCATTTGGAAACATATGCAAAGTTAAACTCCTTTTCCATCACATGGCTGACGAAATCTCTAGCTTTCAGAAATTCTGCCCGGTCATTTTTAAAAATAATACCGATCATCAGGACGATGCAGGCAGAGATTAGCAATTTTGTTATAAAAACGTCCGAACGAAACAATGGATGAAAATTTTTACTTCCTTCTGCCTCTACATAAAGAGGGGAGTCCGCGTCAACTTGCACGTTTTCTTGTGTGATTTGATTGATAAATGGAACAGATGTATCATCACTGCTGCTTGAACTGCTCGAAAGCATGCTGTTCATTCTTTTTCGTTTACGCTTTGCTATTCGTTTTTTTATTTCTTTTGCTCGACGATTCATCATCCATCATCCTTTTGCAATTTTGTACAAGTTTATGCCCTGTCCTTACCGTTTATGACAATAAAGCCATTTTGCATTTCTTAAAGCGATATCTAGGCAAATGTTTATCTTTGACCTTGATATAGAACTTTTACCTACAACCTAGTAAGTAGGTTCTTCACTGTTTTCTGGTTCAAAGGAATACTGGATGAAGCAAAATAAAATATGGTGCTATCCGAGAAAAGCAAAATTTTGAAATCAAAAAGAAGACCACAAAATGCTTTTGTCGTCTTCTTTTTGAAATAGTAGTATATGGTGAATTAACACAAAAGCTAGACTGCCTTTTATTTGAAGCCGCTTAACGAAATAGGTTGACTAGTTCATTGATCGATAAAATGAAAAATAAAACAATATTTAAACTCAAAAGTACGTTGAAAAACCATTTATTTCGATCTTCCTTATGAGGAAGATGCTTTTTACTATTAAGCAAATAGATAAGGGTCAGCGCCAGAAAGGGCATAAATAGCGCACCAAGGGCACCATACAAAATAATGAGGCTCACAGGTTTTCCTATAAAATGCAAGAGCATTGGCGGGAATGTTAACCAAAAAACAAAAAATTTATAAGCTTTTGTCTTACTTAATTGTTCTTTATTCACATCATGTTTTTTAACAGTATAGACAAAATCAGCAAATAAATAAGAGACGCCATTCCAAACACCTAATACTGATGTAAAGGAAGCTGACCAAAAACCGATGAGAAATAAGATGCGTACAGTTGAGGACAGCTCGTTTCCTAAAATGGTAGCAAATGATACGAGACCTTGCTCACCGTTAATGTTTGTATTCGTTCCATATAGTAATGCAGCCCCTAAAATTAATAAAGAAATTGTAAAAACTGCTGTAGTAATATAGGCAATCATGGAGTCAAATCTAACGTAGCGGAGGTAGGATCGATCCTTCCAATTGTTTTCCTGCAGCCAATAGCCATAAGACGCCATGGTAATGGATCCGCCAACTCCCCCAATTAATCCGAGTGCGTAAAGCAGTGACCCTTTCGGCAACGTCGGAACAGCAGTGTCGATGATATCAGAAAGTTCCGGCAGAACAATAACAGCTGAGCCGACAACCGAAATAAACATAAGTAGAATTAAAAGATTCATAACTTTTTCAAATAGCTTATATTGCCCCATCCATGTTAATAAAAAACCTAACAAACCGCTTATAACCGCCCATACCCATAAAGGCAAGACAGGAAATAATGCTGACAGAGCCAATGCACAAGATGAAGTCGCAGCCGCTCCATAAACAAATCCCCAAATAACCGAATAAACGCCAAAATAGCTTGTTGCCCATAATCCCATAGAATGCCAGCCTTCTAAAATAGTTTTTCCAGTCAGCAAATGATATCGGCCAACACCCTCATTTAAGGCAAATTTTAAAATAGCCCCGATAATGATTGCCCATAAAAAGACAAGTCCAAAATTTGTACCGGCAACTAAGGCAGCAACTAGATCACCGGCTCCGACGCCCGTTGCTGCGACAATTAACCCCGGACCAACGGCCGGCCACTTTTTTGTGGATTTGCCATGTTCCATCACTGTCACCTTCCATCTGAGATTTGAACGTAGAAATGAGTCATCTAATATTTCTTATGAATGATCTTTCTCATTAGGGAATATAAATGTGCATGAATCAATTGCTGGATGAACATATTTTCGCATCATGCTGTTATATCTAGTTTTAGCAATTGTTCATCCATGCGAAACTTTCTCATTTATAGTTCTTATGTAAAGAATTCATATTTTATTAATTGAATATTCTGTATTTTTAAGTCGATCGTTTTCATTGCTCTTGTATCAGCTGTTTGAAATGATTTCTCGCACCTGTCTCCTTCCCTTTGTAAACGATTACGACTGTAAAAATAAACATTTACATATCGCCTCAATTTTGAAATAATTCTAATTGAAAATCATTATTATTAAGGAGGCATCAGAAATACCAATGGAAACATACAAAGTAGCCAATATAATTAAAGAGCGTCGATCGATTAAAGAATTTAAGAAAGATCCAATCCCTAAAGAAGTAATATGTGAATTATTAAATACGGCTGTTTGGGCTCCTAATCATGGATTAAGAGAGCCATGGCGGTTCGTGCTGTTTATGAATGAAGGAAAAGAAAAATTAGTTGCTGCTATTGCACAAGAAACGAACAATGGAAAAAATATCGATCGATTACGAGAAAAGCTGCTGCCGATTCCAGCACATTTATTGGTAATCATGAAAGAGGATCCGCGTCAAAAGCAGTGGGAGGAGGATTTAAAAGCGACAAGTGCATTAATCCAAAATTTTCAACTAGCTGCATGGGAAAAAGGTATTGGCGTTATATGGAAAACAGGTGCTTATATTTATTCACCATCTTTCCGACAAAAAGTTGGAGTAGAACCAGGAGAAAAAATTGTCGGCCTTCTACATATTGGCTATCCTGCCTCAATCCCAGAACCAAAACAGCGGACAAACGCAGAAGAAAAATTGACGATTATTGAATCATATTGAAAGGGAAAAGATTCAAGAGGAAATATTTTGTACAGCCTTCAAAAAATCTCCCACCTCAAGAGATAGAAGAAAAAAACGATCAGCAGGTGGGAGATATATCAGTGTGATGGCAGTGATTCTAATGTGTGCAAAGAAAAAAGCTAATGCTTTATTCAAGGAAGTGTGATTTTTAAATTGATTAGGATTAAGCACGTACTCCAAAAAATTTTTTGATTTTTGCGATAACACCTTTTTCAGGCTCATCTAATGATTGAAGCGGAACCGCTTCACCTAAAATTCTTCTCGCAATATTGCGGTAGGCAATGGAAGCACGATTGTCAGGGTTCATTACAATCGGTTCACCATTATTAGACGCTTTTATTACCTCATCATCATCAATTACAATCCCCAACAAATCAATAGAAAGATGGCTGACAATTTCATCGACATCCAGCATATCACCGTTTTTCATTAAATGATTTCGGATCCGATTAATAATTAATCTTGGCGGCTCAATATCTTCCTTCTCCAGCAAACCGATAATTCGATCCGCATCTCTCACAGCGGAAACTTCTGGTGTTGTCACGACAATCGCTTGATCCGCACCGGATACGGCATTTTTATATCCTTGTTCAATCCCGGCAGGACAGTCGATAATAATATAATCAAAATCTTGTTTTAGCTGATCAATTAATTTTTTCATCTGCTCAGGTGTTACGGCAGTTTTATCGCTAGTTTGCGCTGCAGGCAGCAAATAAAGAAAATCATTAAAGCGTTTATCTTTTACGAGAGCTTGATGAATTTTGCATCGTTCTTGGACAACATCAACTAAATCATAAATAATCCTGTTTTCCAATCCCATGACAACATCGAGGTTCCGCAAGCCGATATCTGTATCAACTAGACAAACTTTCTTTCCCATAATGGCAAGGGCTGTACCAACATTTGCAGAAGTTGTTGTTTTGCCGACCCCGCCCTTGCCAGAAGTGACCACAATTGCCTCACCCATTCATTATTCCCCCTTCAAGCCTAGTTAAATTGGGTCTCAGATGAGCTAATTGTTGAATCCGTTCAATAATGATTGTCCCATTTTCATCAATATATGCGCATTCCATATCATTTCGAAATGATGGCTCCTTCTGATCGGGTGGCCTACTTAAAATATCGGAGATCCTCAGCTGTGTCGGCTTCATCAAGGAGGCGGCAATCACTGCATTTCGATTCCCTTCAAAACCAGCATGAGCTATGCCTTTTAAAGCCCCCATGACAAAAATATTGCCCGTTGCCATGACTGTCCCGCCAGGATTGACATCTCCTATCAGCAACAAATCCCCTCTAATTTTCAACACTTGCCCAGAACGGACGACTTTAGCAACTGAGATAACATCTGCTTCCTCTTTCCACTTCAACGCCTCTTCCTTTGAAATGACATTTGAATCAATTGCATCGACAATTAAATTTCTTTTTTTTCTTATTACGTCTTTTATTTTCTCTTCTTGTTCCTCCGTCAAAAAACGATTTCCAGCCTTTATCGTCACCCTGATCATCGGTTCATTTTCCTGAACATACTGCCTTTTGGAGAGCATCGAATCCAGTTCATTCACAATATCGTGAAACGAACAGGAATCATCTAAATATAATGTCAATCCATCCTTTGTGCCTTTAATCGTTACATAATATGGTCTTTGAGCTTTCACGAAGTTCACCCCAACAAAAATCTATTTCGACAGCAATAACAAAAACTCCTCTATCAAACTTTAAAACTTAATCGTTGTGTTCACCTATTTTCAAGCCCAAAACGAATTTCTTTAAAGGATAGATTAACACACAAGCTAATACAAAATTCAGAGCAAGTGTCGGTAGCAGGCGATCAATTGTAAACAATTGCAGAGGAACAGCTGTCATCCTGATTAGTAAATAAATACCGTATGTAAAAAATTCAAGCAATGCAACGGAAAGCTCAGTTAAAAAAATTAAAACAAAAATATTGGGATTGAGCACCCGCAAAGCTTGCATCACTAAATATGCCAAGGTCGGAAATGAGAAAGCATATATGCCGATAACTTGCGTGTAAACAACATCGAACAATAAACCGAAAACAATTCCATAAATGACGGCAATTTTCCGAGAGCCGTACGCTGCCAAGATGACAATCATCAATAGTAAAAGATGGGGAACTGCCACTTGGTGATCTGAAAGAAAAGGGATCGGAACAAGATCAACGATGATGCTTTCCAATACGAAAATAAACATAACCATTACGGGGAGGAAAAACGTTCTCAAGAGTCTTCCTCCTCTTCCAATTGATTGATATCAACTGTTGGAAGAACCCGCTCGATGATCATGACACGATCTATATCATAAAAGTCAGCTGATGGGGTTATATAAGCTATCTTTGTTAATCCGTACGAATCAAGTTCGACTTTTTTTACTTTTCCGATCACTAAACCTTCAGGAAACACTCCGCCAAGGCCAGAAGTCGCTACAATTTGATTTTCTTTGATTTGAGCATTTGATTCAATGATGTTCATTTCAAGAGCATTTTCCTGCTCACTGTAGCCGACAATGAGGCCGAATACCTTTCCGTTATTCGTATGAACCATTGCTGAAATCCGGTTTTTTCTGTCGGAAGCACTTAAAAGCTGAACGGTGGACGTAAATTCAGAAGTATTTTTCACTTTCCCGATCAATCCTTTTGCCGTTATAACCGCCATGTCTTTTTTGATTCCGTGCTGTTCGCCTTTATCAATTTTGATATAATCATGCCAACGATCAGGATTTCTTGCGATGACTGTCCCTTGGATCGACTTATATTTTCTTATATCGTTATCAGCAGATAATTTTAATTCTTCTTTTAATTGTTTGTTTTCCTGTTCTAATTCCTGCAGCTTTTCCTCCAATTGAATATAATTATTCAGTTGTTTGCGAAGCAGCTCGTTTTCTTCGTATGTATTTTTTAAATGATTCAAATTCTCAAAGAAGCCCGCAATATATTGTGCGGGCTGATGAAATACCTTCTGGACTAGTCCAACCGAATCTTGAATAAACTTCTCCTGCCACGAAAGATTGCGGTCTTCCTTTAGGGAAAAACCAATCAATGCCACCAAAATAATGATCCCGACAAGGAGCACAATTAATCGTTTATTTAGAAAAAATTGTGGCATGATTTACACCTCTAACTTATCTGTGGTCTTTTGTACGATTTTTGAATAGGTGGATATGTTCAAGAGCTTTTCCTGTTCCGACCGCTACACAATCAAGAGGATTTTCCGCAATGATTACAGGCATTTTCGTTTCGTCGCTTATAACTTTGTCTAAATTGCGAAGAAGGGCGCCCCCACCCGTTAAAACAATTCCTCGATCCATAATATCCGCCGCAAGTTCAGGCGGAGTTTTTTCCAAAGTAATTTTTACAGCATCTACGATCGCATAGACAGTATCGCGTAATGCCTCTGAAATTTCTGTCGCAGTAATTTCAATCGTTTTCGGAAGGCCTGTTAACAAATCTCTTCCGCGAATTTCCATGTTTTCAACACCTTCCGGAGCGCTTGCAGAACCGATTTCAAGCTTCACCGCTTCCGCTGTCCGATCACCAATCATTAAGTTGTAGGTTTTACGGATATAGTTAATGATGGCTTCATCCATTTCATCACCGGCAACACGTATAGATTGGCTTGTCACAATTCCGCCGAGAGAAATGATGGCAACTTCCGTTGTTCCCCCGCCGATGTCTACAACCATGCTTCCGGTCGGTTCCCAAACTGGAAGGTTGGCTCCAATAGCAGCCGCAAATGGCTCTTCGATCGTATACGCATCTCTAGCGCCTGCTTGTCTCGTTGCATCAATGACCGCACGTTCTTCAACCGCAGTTATTCCCGAAGGAACACAAACCATCACATAAGGTTTTCGCGAAAAAATACCTGCATTTTTTGTTGCCTGTTTTATGTAGTATTTCATCATCGTAGCAGTCGTTTCATAATCAGCAATCACTCCGTCTTTCATTGGTCGAAGTGCTACAACATTTCCAGGCGTACGCCCGATCATATTTTTTGCATCATTACCAACTGCAACAATTTGCTTTGTATCAGTTTGCAAAGCAACAACAGATGGTTCACGCACTACAATACCTTTTCCTTTCACAAACACTAACGTATTGGCTGTCCCTAAATCTATTCCAAGGTCTCTCGTACCAATTCCAAACATAGCTGTTGTATCTCCCTTTCTTCCAAAATAAATACGTTTTTATATTCATGTAAATGTCTAATCATTATTGAAAAAACCCATAAATTATATTATAACGTAATTTTTCAAAAAAAAAAGTGCTATCAATACCCTGCGTAAAATAAAAATTTGCGAGGTATTTTTCATGAAACTTGATGAAAAGCTGATCATTGTGTTGGACGCCTCAAAAATTTTTACTAAAAAATTTTCCTAGTGGAGAATAGAGGATGAAAAATAGATGTCACAGCAAATACCGCCCGTATGAAAGCCTTGATTTAATTTATCCATTGAGAATAATAACTTAAAAATATTACAAGTCCATACAAAAAATATTATTTTATGTTTACAAATCCCCCCTTTGCACTCTTTATTAGCAATGGTTTAGAATGTCATAAAAAATAATGGTTTTTTCAGTTGATTGTGTTTCAATTCAAATGACTCCAATAAAGTATTACATAACAATTCTGCCGAAGTTTCAAGTTCATCTATTATTGAAAATCACTAAAATATGAGATTTTTCCTCAACTTTGGCTCTTCTTATGTCGCAAACCCTTTATAAATGCGGACATCATTTGGAGCTCGCGAGGCCGTGCAAATGTTTTTTGAAATTCCTTCTATCATGCACTTACGCGTTGTAATAACGTTACTGCCCTGCTTCAAGCAGCTTTTTATCGTGTCTTTGCGAGGCTGGTCAGTATGTTATATACCGTTGATGTCTCCCATCTGTCCCCCTGCAAATTCAGCAAGACGGTGGTTGTTCGCATTACGTGTCTAGAAGCGCAAAAATCTGTCCGAAAAAGCGCTAGCAGTTCAGAATCCAAAGCTATTAACTGTAATACGTGTTAGGATTGATTTTAAATGAAGGCATACTTTTTCACCCATTTATAACTCGGGAAAATAAGTTTTTTAACCATATAAAGTGTGTAAAAATAACTCCTTTTTCGCAATGACAAAATTTTGGGTGAAATGTAAGATTATACATATAAGTGGTTTTTATAAAACTTTGTTGCTGGAACTGAGGTAGAATGACTAGAGTAAAATGAATTGTCGTTTTTCAATAATAAGTTAGCTGGTCTGATGCGGTTGCCAAAAAAAGAACATCAAAACAAATTCAAGTGCACAATCACATAGGCAGCAGTGCGACGAGGATCTTAACTTCAGAAGTCTGTAATCTTAAATGAAAACATGCTTCCTTACAATTCATTATAAAAGACAGGAGCATCATATGAGTAATATAAAATAGAACCTTATATATGGAAGTTTTCCAATAAAGTAAAGGGATGCTATTGATTATATATCAAGCCATTCTCCATCAGCAATAGATATTCAAAGATAAAAATTCATAAAACTGCGAATGTCATTTTTAAGATTAAAAAATTGGAAGTCATTTATCAATAATTTCATAGATCTAATCTTCACACATCATAAAAAGAGGTGCACTTCATATCCAGTGCACCCCAACAATTGACATAAAACCTTTTAAAAAGCGTTATAAATATCCCTTTTCTTTTAAACTGACGTATTTACGCTCTCCGATTATGATATGATCTAAAAGTTCAATCCCGATCAACTTTCCGCATTCGGACAAGCGCCTCGTGACTTCGATATCCTCTTTGCTTGGGGAGGGATCTCCTGATGGATGATTATGGATACAAATAAAAGATGCAGCTGAACATTTCAATGCCTCCTTGAAGACTTCTCTTGGGTGAACAATTGATGTATTTAAACTGCCGATGAAAATCGTTTGCTTATGCAGCACTTGGTTTTTAGTGTTTAAATATAAACCTACGAAATGCTCTTGTTTTAAAAAGCGCATTTCTTCCATGACATAATTGGAGGCATCTTGTGGAGAACGAATGACATACCGATCTTCGTATGCGAGCTGATGAATTCTTTTTCCCAATTCTAATGCTGCTATAATTTGCACCGCTTTTGCTTTTCCAATGCCGGGTATGCCCATAATTTCCTGAACTGACGCCTCTTTTAACATTCTAAGACCCCCGAAAGTTTTTAAAAGCTTATTCGCCAGTTCAAGCACTGATTCTCCCTTTGTCCCTGTTCTCAATAAAATTGCCAGCAGCTCATGGTTGGAAAGGCCTTTTGGTCCGTTGTGTATCAATCGTTCCCTTGGTCTTTCTTCTTCTGGAAAATCTCGAATAGCGAGCATATCTTTCCCCCTTGTTTGTTACCAGTGAAATCCAAAATTTTTTAATTCTCTGTACAGTCTTGAAACAGGAAGACCGACAACTGTAAAATAATCGCCATCAATTTTTTTCACTAGCAATGAGCCGAAATGTTGAATTCCATAAGCACCCGCCTTGTCCATTGGTTCGTTTGTCTCAATGTATTCCAGGATTTCATCGTCTGAAAGCGGCCAAAAAGTAACTTTTGTTGATTCAGAAAATGTCGTATGCTTTTCACCATGAATAATCGAAACTGCTGTTAAAACAGTATGTGTTTTCCCAGAAAGTGATTTTAACATGTAATAGGCGTCACGGCGGTCTTTCGGCTTTCCTAGTATTCGATTTTCGAGGATCACCGCCGTATCTGCTCCGATGACATATGCATCTTTATACCTTTCAGCTACATGAAAGGCTTTTTGAAAGGCAAGTTTTTGAATGGCTTTTTCGGGTTCAGCTTCTTCGTCCAGCCTCTCTTCCAAATTGCTTTCAATCACAGCAAATGGTATTCCTAACAGCTTGAGGAGTTCTTTTCTTCGCGGAGAGCTTGATGCAAGTATGAGGCGTTCCATTTTTATTTCATCCTTTCAACCAATACTATCCGTATGTTATCAAAAAAGGCTTTTGCAAACAATTTTTCAAAAAAGAATTATCTAATCGCCATTAATAAAAACATTTATTCAATTTACAGAAAAAACTACATTATCTAAGGAAAACTGCTTGTGAAAATAAAAAAAGAAAACGTATGCTCGAGCAAACGCTTTCCCGTTATCAAGAAAGTTTTTCAAAAAAATCTAGCAGCGACTGCTGCAGACTCCATAGCTGTTCATTTGCCGATTTTTCTGTTTGCAGTTTTTTTACTGCTGCCAAAATTGAATCGTCTTTTATTTGACCAGCCTCATTTAATAATGACTCTACTTTCTCTTGTTCCGGGGCGGTTCCATTCACAAAAGACGAAGACAGCTTCAGCATCTCCTCAACGACCGTTTTAGTTTTTTCGTTTTCCACCTTTCCTTCCCATTTCATCTTTTTCACAAACGTTTCAATTTGATGTGATTCAGCCATGTTTTTCAACTCTTCTGCTGTCTTTTTATCCAACGCTGCCCCAACGAATACGTAATGATCGCCGCCTTGTGGAACGATAACAGAAGGCAATCCTTTAGCCTTTATCTGCCCGCTGACGGTTTCCGCTCCTTCTTTTTTTGTAAATTTTCCGGCTTGTACCATATAAACTTCAAAAACGATGTTTTCCGCACCGCTTGGCGCTGAAGCATTGCTAACATTCTGTCTTTGAGGAGACTTTGACACATCCCTCAATTCAGATGATACAGGCATTGAATCGTTTGAAATAAATTGCAGGGCTAAAACACCAAAACTCAGTCCAAGAATAACAGCAAATATGATCGATATCACATAGTTTTTTATTTTAGGAGGCAGCGTTCTGCTATGGTTCTTTGAGAAGGCTATTTTCGGGTTTTCTTTCTTATCCTCCTCATCATCCGGCAAAATCCAAGGAAAAGATGTCTCCTCTTCGTTCTTATCCTCTGATGCTGCCATTTCTTTTTCAGCCTTCACCTTCTCCTCCCAGCTGGATACTTTTAATTGTTTGCCAGTTTCACTTGGTTCAGCAGAAACATCCGTATCGTTGGAAAAATTGTTTTCCTGACCGTTGATTTTAATGGTTATTTTCGATGATGGCTTGTCCAAAATGATCACCGCCCTTTTTATGCTGGACAAACTTTTTTTTATGCTAACATATGTAAAATAAAAAAGAACGAGACATTTGTCGCCTCGTTCATAATTGTTGTCGTTATTTTTCGACATCCTCGTACTCATGAGCTATGTTTTATATGTTTTCTCACTTCACCGATAAAATAAAGGGAACCTGTAATAATGAGAACCGTTTCGTCATCCATTGTGTTGATAATCTTTTCATAGGCAAGCTCCCAATTGTCTTCATACTCTTTATCCTTCATGTCGCAAGCCTCGTATAATTCTTTCGCATCAGCTGCTTTCGGGAAATGAAAGGTTGTAAAAATGATTCGATTTGCTATTTGTGCAGCCTGCTCGATCATTTCTTTATATTGCTTGTCCTTCACACAAGAAAATAACATGATGATTTTCTTATCAGGGTAAAACTTTTGTACAGTTTCTTTCAACGCTGCCATTCCTTCCGGATTATGTGCTCCGTCCAAAATGACTCTCGGTTTTTCCTTTACTTCTTCAAACCGCCCTTTCCAAAAAGTTCGCTTCAATCCTTCCTGTATATGCTCCTCCTCTATGATAAACGAATAATAAACTCTTAAATAATCAAGCGTCATGACACTCAGTGCAGCATTGATCGCTTGATGGTTTCCTTTCATCTGTAATGAAAGGCTGTTATATCGTTTAAAGGGGGTTTGTACAAAAAATTCATCAAAATCTCCTGCGTGAAAATCCCTAGTGAGCCAATAATGCTTTGCTTTTTTTTCTTTTGCAACACGCTCAATGACATCAAGGGCTTCCTTTTGTTCCACAGCTGTAATGACAGGAACTCCGTTTTTAATAATGCCTGCCTTTTGCTCTGCAATCTCTTCTATCGTTGAGCCAAGGATGTTTAAATGATCATGTCCAATCATTGTAATCACTGAAAGAATAGGATTCGCAATATTCGTAGAATCCCATTTTCCCCCGAGTCCTGTTTCTAATAAAACAACATCCGGCACGTTGATTTTACCAAAATAATAAAACATCATCGCAGTAATGACTTCAAACTCTGTCGGTGCTCCAAGCTCCGTTTTCTCAAGCTCGTCAACAACCGGTTTGATCACATTGGATAGCTGCAATATTTCCTCTTCAGAAATGGGATTGCCATCTATCGTAATTCGTTCATTGAATGATTCCAAATAAGGCGAGGTGAAAGCACCTACTTTATATTCAGCGGCTTTTAACACCTCTTGCATAAAAGCAATCGTTGATCCTTTCCCGTTTGTTCCGGCTACATGAATGAAGCGGCATCTTCTTTCCGGATGATCAAGCTTTTCCATCATCCATTCCATTCGCTGGAGACCAGGCTTTATTCCAAAGGTTAGGCGGGAATGTATCCACTTGAGTGCTTCTTCATATGTTTGAAACATATAAATTCCCCTCCTTGAACTCTCGAACATTTTCAATGAATTTGAATGGCCGGATGTATCATAAACGTTTTGATGGAAGAAAATCCGGGGCATACCCGGATTTGTTTTAGCCTTTCAGCTCCTGAAGTCGTTTTAACACCGCCTGCTGTTTTTCTAAATAGTCCTTTTCTTTTGCCCGCTCTTCTTCTACGACTTCTTTCGGTGCTTTTTTAATAAATCCTTCATTGGCAAGCTTTTTCTGAACGCGCTCGACTTCTTTATTCCATTTCTCTAATTCTTTTTCAAGCCGTTTGATTTCTTCTTCCACATTAATGAGTCCTTCAAGAGGAAGAAATACTTCTGCCCCGCTCACAACAGCTGTCATAGCCTTGTCAGGAGCTTCAATGTTTGTATCAATTGTTAATGAGCTAGGATTGCAAAATCTCTCTAAATAGCTGCGGTTTTTCTCCAACTGGTTTTTAACTTCTTCACTATGAGCATGAATGATCATATCCACCTGCTTCTTCATCGGCGTGTTCACTTCAGCGCGAATATTACGGACTGAGCGAATCACATCAACTAGAAGCTTCATTTCGTTTGCAGCTTTTTCATCAGAAAGCTCCTGACGTACAACCGGCCATGAAGCAATTGTAATCGATTCTCCCTGATGAGGAAGGTGCTGCCAAATTTCTTCTGTTATAAACGGCATAAAAGGATGAAGGAGTCGCAATGTTTGATCTAACACATATGCCAAAATGGAACGAGTTGTCTTTTTCGCTTCCTCATCATTTCCGTACAGCGGAATTTTTGCCATTTCAATATACCAGTCGCAAAAATCATCCCAAATAAAATTGTACAGCACCCGACCGGCTTCGCCAAATTCATATTTTTCCGCAAGTCTTGTGACAAGCTCAATCGTTTCATTTAACCGTGTGAGAATCCATTTATCTACCACTGATTTTTTTCCGTTTAAATCAATTTCTTCATATGTTAAACCGTTCAAATTCATCAGTACAAAGCGGGAGGCGTTCCATATTTTATTGGCAAAATTCCACACGGCTTCTACTTTTTCAAAGCTAAATCTTAAATCCTGTCCTGGGCTTGAGCCGGTAGCTAAAAAGTAGCGCAAAGAGTCCGCACCGTATTTGTCAATAACATCCATCGGATCGACGCCATTGCCTAATGATTTGCTCATTTTTCTTCCTTCTGAATCGCGCACAAGTCCATGAATCAAAACATCTTTAAACGGTCTTTTCCCAGTAAACTCCAATCCTTGGAAAATCATCCGCGAAACCCAAAAGAAAATAATGTCATACCCGGTAACAAGGACATCTGTCGGATAATAGCGTTTATAATCTTTTGCCTCTTTATCAGGCCAGCCCATTGTTGAAAACGGCCATAAAGCAGAGCTGAACCATGTATCTAACACATCTGGATCCTGCTCCCAATTTTCAATATCTTTAGGCGGCTCATGATCAACATAAACTTCGCCTGTTTCCTTATGATACCAAGCTGGAATGCGATGTCCCCACCATAACTGACGGGAAATACACCAGTCGCGAATGTTTTCCAGCCAATGCAAATACGTTTTTTCAAATCGTTCAGGAATAAAATGAACTTTCCCTTCTGTTTTCTGAAGGTTCAAAGCAGCTTCGGCCAAAGGCTTCATTTTCACAAACCATTGAGTTGATAAATACGGCTCGATAACTGCTCCGCTTCGTTCACTATGGCCTACGGAATGGATATGCTCTTCAATTTTAAATAAAATTCCTTCCTCCTGCAGGTCTTTCACCAACTGCTTCCGGCATTCAAAGCGATCCATTCCTTCATATTTTCCCGCTTTTTCATTCATTGTCCCGTCTTCATTCATGACTAATATTCTTTCTAAATTGTGGCGGTTTCCGATTTCAAAGTCGTTCGGATCGTGTGCAGGAGTTATTTTTACTGCTCCTGAACCGAATTCCATATCGACATATTCATCTGCGACGATCGGAATTTCCCGTCCTGTTATTGGCAGCTTCACTGTTTTTCCGATTAAATGCTTATACCTATCATCATCAGGATGAACTGCCACTGCTGTATCCCCAAGCATCGTTTCCGGGCGAGTGGTCGCGACTTCAATATATCCGGATCCATCAGCCAGCGGATATTTTAAATGATAAAGTGCCCCTTTCACTTCTTTATAAATGACTTCGATATCGGAAAGGGCTGTTTTTGTCACCGGATCCCAGTTAATAATGTACTCTCCTCGGTAAATAAGACCTTTTTTATAAAGCGATACAAAAACCTCTCTTACAGCTTTTGAAAGACCTTCATCAAGGGTGAACCTCTCTCTTGTGTAGTCAAGACCTAGGCCTAATTTTGCCCATTGTTTGCGAATATGGTCTGCATATTCTTCCTTCCATTTCCATGTTTCTTCTACAAATTTTTCCCGCCCGAGATCATACCGACTTTTCCCTTCTTCGCGCAGCTTTGCTTCCACCTTGGCTTGTGTGGCGATTCCCGCATGATCCATCCCTGGCAGCCACAAAACATCGTACCCTTGCATTCGCTTCATTCGGGTAATAATATCTTGAAGAGTTGTATCCCATGCATGTCCAAGGTGAAGCTTACCGGTGACGTTTGGCGGAGGAATAACGATCGTGAAAGGAGTTTTCCCCTCATCATCTTTTGCTTCAAAAAATTTTCCCTCGAGCCAAAATGCATACCGATCCTCTTCAACCGTTTTCGGATCGTATTTTGGGGAAAGAGTGATTTCTGAATTCGACATATTTATGAAAACCTCCTTATTTTCATTCTAAAATATAAAAACTCCTTCCATCCTAAAAGGACGAAAGGAGATGTTTTCGCGGTACCACCTTTTTTCACAGATACGTCTGTGCACTTCTTTCAGGTAACGGCTAATGCCGGCTCCCTTTACTAAAAAGCTTTCAAGGAAGCTGCTCCAGGGCGACTTTCCAACGGGATCTCCTAGGAAATCTTCCAGCCTGCGATTTCCCTCTCTGGAAGGAGTCGTTCGTTGTACTACTCCCCTTCAACACATTTTCACAAACTATATAAATTTCTATATTTAATAGTACTAAAAAATTGTTTTTTTCGTCAATATTTTCCCCATCTTCCTTAACCTTTAAACAAAAATCACAAAATGTTCTTTATTTCATAATATAAATTAACAAAGTTGAAGGTGATCAGCATGAGAAAAAAAATAAAACCATACTATATTCAATCGTTTATTAAACAATTCCGATCTACTCTTGAACAGTTCATCGTTCCTTTAACGATTTTTCAGGGAATTCGAACAATCCTTTTACCAACTATGTTTGATATTATTTTATTAGCCATTTTACTATTTCTAGCAGCCGCGTTGTATATGGAACGGGGCTAAAGCTGCCAGATCCCCCATTCATTCTGATGCCAATGAATCGTTTTCTAGTTTTTCATTCCATTTTAAAGCAATGTACCCGGTATTTTTCATTTGCCAGTATGCTCTTAACAGCTGTTTGCAATATTCTAATTCTCCCTTTTCGCTTTTCTTTTTTTGATATTGCCGGACAAGCTTTAATAATTTAGCTGGATAGGATAAATAGCTTACCAACAGCAATCTCTCAGTTTTTGTTAAAGGAAGCACTTTTTCGTAATCTGATATATATTGCACATTTTGATCACTAACGGTTGGTTCCGCTTCGGAGAGGTTCATAAACATTAAGAAAAGGTCGTAAATTGGAGTAGCAAATGCTGCATCTTCCATATTAATAAAATAAATTTTCCCTTTTGGATCTAACAGAAAATGAGATAAGGAGACATTTACTTTGTTCAGTGCAATTCGCATGTGAGAGGATTGCTTTATTTCGTTATACCACTCATCAAGCTTCGCTTCTGCAAATAAGATGGCTTGCCTCGTTTCAAAATAATAGCTGAAGACCGCCAATTCAAAAGGCGACATATACCATTTTTTTTCGATTTGTTCCATAAATGCTTCCAGCAGGTTGAAATTTCTCTTCCACTTGTTCTGAATCTGTTGATACACATTTTCGAGCTGAACTAGAGGTATGTTGATTTCCTGTTTTGTTTTTTTATGGAGTTTCGCTAAGTGGTAAAAAAGGATTGAGGCATTTTTTTCATCAACGATTGAACCTTCCATCCAAGGCATTAAATAAAACGATTGCGTTGAGTCATTAACAAACACATTTCCGTTCGTTGTCCTATAAATCGGCACGATTCCTAAAGATGGAAAGTCGTGAAAAATTGAATATAATTTTAGAATGTTTCTTTGCTTTTTAATCGTTGTTCGTTTTAAAGCATATGTTCTTTTTTCACAATGAATTTTCAAGACATTTTTTGTTTTTTTCTCTAAATAAATCGGTTTGATTGGATAATGCTGCAAAATCCTCATGGCCGTTTTCAGATCATCGCTCATCTTCCCACACGCCTTTAAAGAAAATAAAGAAAAGCTTGAGGTGGTTGGATCCCTCTCAAGCCGCTTGCAAAAATTACGTTTGTTGTGTTTCAAGAACCGGGATATATAAAATGTCTCCTTCACTAATCTCTTTATCATGGTGAAATTGATTTACTCGATTGAGCTGCTGGAGCGTAATGTTGTAGCGTTCGCAAATATTTTCGAGCGAGTCTCCCTGCTGGACAATGTACATTCTTAATTTAGAAAATTCTTCTTCATTTTTCGTAAACAATTTTGTTAAATATAAGGTGTTATCATTTTTCCTTACAGATTCTTTTTCTTCATCGTCTTTTTCGACATAATTGGAAATTTTATTGATCACTGGCTTTTCTTCTTCTATGCGGCCTTTCTCTTCCAAACTGACTTGATTTTTCTTCGCTTCAACAGTGAATGTTTCGTAATCCGTTTCCGTTTCTTCTTCTCTCTTTAATGGCATCATAAAAACAATGTCTGCCGTCTCTTCATTGTCATCCTTTTGAACAGCATCACGATCATGTTCGATTTGCTCATTTTGATCGCGTTCGGCTGTATCGAATTCAAAATATTCATTAAGACTTTTCTGTTCATTGTCTTTTTCAATATTTTCCGCTTTGTTGATTGGTTCATCATTGAAACGATTTTCTTTGAGCGTTGATTCGGTTTCATCTTCTTCCCTTTCATCAGACTGTCGAACGGATGAGATTTCCGCTTCAGCATCTATGATCTCGTCCACTTCATTTGCAGCAGTTTCTTCCGCCTGCTCTTCTCGAATTCCGTAAATGGATAGATCAGCTATAAGCTTTAAACCATTTGCTTCCGGAAAATCATAATCAAATGATTCAATCGCCACAAACACCTCTTCTAAATTGGCAATTCTTTTTTTCGGTATTGTAATATCGACCGGAAGCTCGTGTCTAAATTCCATTACACCGTCATTTCTCGCTTCTACATTTTGTATATAACGGGCGATGGAGGAGGTTTGAAGAAGTTTATCATTCTGTTGCTCCTCTCCATCGAATTTGTATTCTCCTGAAAGCTCTAGAGCACCTTTTATCGTTACATATCCATCATGTTCTTCAATTGAGATGTCAGGTTCCAGTGAAATGGACAATAGTTCAGAAGGTTGAAAATGATGGCGAAACAAGACCGATTCCTCTACCGAAAATCGTAAAACGGACGTTTCTTCAATGGACATGCGGACTTCCTCCTTTCTCCAATCAATCTAATTTATCGTGCCATTAAAGATGTATGAAGGAGGATGGCAAAATATGCACGGGAAACAAAAATAAAAGGACCAGCTTCAATCAGAAGCTAGTCCTTTTAGCTCGTTATCTCAAAACCGAAAAAGCTTTTTCACATGCTTCTATTGTTTTTTCAATATCTTCATCCGAATGCTCTGTTGACAGAAACATTCCTTCAAATTGGGAAGGAGGCAAGTAAATGCCTTCATCCGCCATAACACGATAATACTTTGCAAAAAAATCAAGGTTTGATGTTTTTGCTTTTTCGTAATTGACAACATCTTCATTTGTAAAGAAAAATCCGATCATTGATCCCGCTCTATTAATTGTATGAGGGATTTCATATTTCTGAGCAGCTTTGCGCAATCCTTCCTCTAATTTATCCGCTTTTCTTTTAAATTCTTTATATGTGTCTGGTGTAAGCTGAATGAGTGTTTCATATCCGGCTGTCATCGCAAGCGGATTTCCTGAAAGTGTCCCCGCTTGATAAATAGGACCGACAGGAGCGATTTTTTCCATGATGTCCGCCCGTCCGCCATAGGCTCCGACTGGAAGTCCTCCTCCAATGACTTTTCCTAAACATGTCAAATCCGGAGTCACTCCAAAGTATCCTTGGGCGCAATGATAGTCAACGCGAAAACCGGTCATCACTTCGTCAAAAATCAGAAGCGATTCGTATTGTTTGGTGATCTCGCGCAAGCCTTCTAAAAAGCCTTCTTTAGGCGGTACAACACCCATATTTCCGGCTACTGGCTCGACGATCACGGCAGCTATGTCTTCGCCAAATTTTTCAAAAGCAAAGCGGACGCTCTCTAAATCATTATATGGAACAGTAATCGTATGCTGGGCAATTCCTTCCGGCACCCCTGGACTATCCGGAAGCCCTAATGTGGCAACTCCTGATCCAGCCTTAATGAGCAGCGAATCTCCATGGCCATGATAACATCCTTCAAATTTTAAAATTTTATTTCTTCCCGTATATCCGCGGGCAAGGCGCAATGCGCTCATTGTCGCTTCCGTACCAGAGTTCACCATCCGCACAATTTCAACGGAAGGAACCCTCTCCACAACAAGCTCCGCCAGCTTATTTTCAATCAAGGTCGGCGCCCCAAAGCTCGTTCCTTGCTCCGCTATTTTCTTTAATGCTTCAACAACTCTGTCATTGGCATGTCCTAAAATTAACGGTCCCCATGAAAGAACATAATCAATATATTCGTTGCCATCAATGTCATACACTTTAGAACCTTTTCCGCGCTCAATAAAGATCGGATTCATTTGAACAGATTTAAACGCGCGCACAGGGCTGTTGACCCCGCCGGGCATCAACGTCTTCGCTTTTTCAAATGCTTTTATCGAACGTTCATATTTCATGAAATGAGCCCCCTTTTCAATAATCAGACTGTTCATCTAACCAACGGGCAACATCTTTTGCATGGTACGTAATCATTAAATCCGCGCCGGCTCTTTTCATGCTTGTAAGCATTTCAAGGACAGTGCCTTTTTCATCAATCCATCCATTTTCAGCTGCCGCTTTAATCATTGAGTACTCGCCGCTTACATTATAAGCAACGACAGGAAGGTTAAAATGATTTTTAACATCACGGACAATGTCTAAATAAGAAAGCGCCGGTTTCACAATTAAAAAATCGCATCCTTGTTCAACATCTGCTTCTGCTTCCCTTAATGCCTCCAGTCTGTTAGCCGGATCCATCTGGTACGTCTTCCGATCACCGAATTTCGGCGTGCTTTCAGCTGCTTCCCGGAACGGTCCGTAAAAAGCACTGGCATATTTGACCGCATATGACATAATTGGAATATGAACAAATCCTTCTTCATCAAGCGCTTCCCGAATGGCTGCGACAAATCCGTCCATCATATTGGATGGAGCAATTATATCCGCCCCGGCTTTTGCCTGACTGACAGCTGTTTTGGCTAATAATTTTAACGAAGCATCATTTACAATTTGCCCGTTTTCCACAACTCCGCAATGACCGTGATCAGTATATTCGCATAGACAAGTATCTGCGATAACGACAAGATCAGAATGCTGCTGTTTAATTTGAGCGATAGCCCGCTGCACGATGCCGTGATCATGGTATGCTCCTGAACCGACTTCATCCTTTTCATGAGGAATGCCGAATAAAATAACTGATTTAATTCCCAGCTTGACAACTTCTTCAATTTCTTCATTTAACAGGTCCAATGAAACTTGAAAAACTCCCGGCATCGATTGCACTGGATTTTTTTGATTTTCTCCTTCGACAACAAAAATCGGATATATTAAATCTTCTTTATGAAGGCGGGTTTCCCTGACCATAGCCCGCAGATTAGCTGTATGCCGCAATCGTCTGTGCCGTGCAAAATTCAGCATGATCTATTCCTCCCTTTTTTCTGCGTATGCACACATTTTTTCCAGCATTCCATCAATTGTATATTTTTCCGGCATAATGCAAGTACACTTTATTTTATAAGACAGCAATTTATCTCTTGTTATCGGTCCGATGCAAACAAACACAATATCCTGAATCCTGTTTTCCAACCCGTTTCTTTTGACAATTTGCATAAATGCAGAAGCTGTGGAAGAACTCGTCAGCGTAATAAAATCAATCGTTTTATTTTCAAGCAAATGCAACACTTCTTTTTCATTTTCCAACAATTGTATTGTTTCATAAACAACAAAATCAAAGAAAAAAATCTTTTTTTCTGTTAATACTTCACGTAAATAAGTGCGTGCCAAATTCCCGCGGGCAATTACTATTTTGCTGTCTTGCCGAACATGATCGATTAATTCTTCCGCTAAGCTTTCGGCACGAAACTCTTCAGGACATAAAGAAACCTTCCATCCTATTTTCTCCGCAGCTTTTTTTGTCTTTACACCGACACAAGCAACGTTGACGTTTTTCAGATCTTCTAATTCCAATGACAAGTCTTTTACATGTTCGGAAAAATATTGAACGCCGTTTGCACTAGTAAAAACAATCCAGTCTTTAGATGTTAACTGTTTTAAAACGGGGAGGGCATTGAAATCCGTTTCTGTTTTCCTTGTTGCAATTAACGGAACTTCTATAGGACAGCCTCCCGCCGCTTGAATTTTCTTTGAGAATTCGGCAGCCTGGCTGTTCGCTCTCGTCACTAACACATTAAAACCATTCAATGGTTTTTCAGCACTCATTCATGGTTTAGCTCCTTTCTCACTTGTTCGACCAGCTCTTTGGCGCCTTGAGACGATAGAAGTGCTGCCATATCCTTTCCAAGTAAATTCGGATCTTTTCCAGTTTTCGTCTCTTTATATACCGTTTTTCCATTCGGAGATGCAACAAGTGCTGTTAACACAATTTCTTCATTTTCATCAACTTGAGCTAAACCAGCAATAGGCACTTGACAGCTTCCTTCCATATCATGCAAAAAAGCCCGCTCTGTCAAAACGGCTTTCTCCGTCCGTTCGTCATTTAGTTTTCTTAAAGCTGCAAGCAGTTCATGATCATCTTCTCGGCATTCTATCGCCAAAGCTCCCTGACCGACTGCCGGAACGCACATATCAGGCGGTAAAAAGTACGCTTTTTCCAATTCGTCTTTCCAGCCCATTCGTTTAAGACCTGCTGCTGCTAAAATGATTGCATCATAATCGTTGCCTTCCCGCAGCTTCTTTAGACGCGTATCAATATTTCCGCGAATCCAACGGACGGTTACATCGGGGCGGACGGCTAAAATTTGGGCGCTCCTTCTTAAGCTGCTCGTTCCAACAACAGCGCCAGCTTTCAAATCTCTTAAAGTTTGGCAATCCTTCGAAATCAAAACATCGCGGTAATCTTCTCGTTTAGGAATGCAGCCGATCGTCAAGCCATTCGGCAAGACAGACGGCACATCCTTCATGCTGTGCACGGCCATATCAATATCACCGTTTAGCATAGCCTGCTCAATTTCTTTTACAAAAAGGCCTTTCCCGCCTACTTTTGAAAGAGTGACATCAACTATTTTATCACCTTTTGTGACAATTTCTTTTATTTCGAATTCAAATGGGGCTCCAAGCTCTTTTAATCTCTTGATCACCCAATTTGTTTGGGCGATTGCTAACCGACTTCGCCTTGACCCGACAATAATTTTTCGCATAAACATCCTCCTGAGCACATGCATTAATGGAAATTCGATAAGCTTCCAAATAAAAAGAAATTAACTAACAGCACTAAAAATGAGGCAACGTTTAAAAAGGCAATTCTTTTCCATTGCCACTCTTTTACTACTCTGGCATACAAATAAAAACTGTATATGCCTAAAACAGAAAATGAGCCGATCACTTTTGCATCATACCAGTTCAAATTTGGTACCTTTAAATAAGCCCATATCATTCCTAAAATGAGAGCTAGCAGCAATATAGGTACACCGATCATATTTAAAACATATGTCATATAATCCAGTTTTGCCAAATCTTGAATGCGATGAAGCCTTTTCCCCCATTTTTTCTTTTTTAATAAGTTGTGCTGTATCAAATAAAGAATGGAAAAAACAAATGAAAGCGAAAACGCTCCGTATGATAGTATCGCCATCGTGATATGGATCAATAACAGTTCTGAAATTAACCTGCTGGATACTTCAGTCGATACTGCCTCTGAAGGAGCAAACGTCCGGATGGCCATAATGATAAAACCAATGACATTCGTAAAGAAGACAATAAAATCGACTCGAAGCAGCCGGTTGATCACAAGGGAAAGAGTGACCAATACCCATGCATAAAAATAAAGGCCTTCCGCTACGTTTAAAACCGGAAATCTGCCCGTTTGCGCCATTTGCGAAAATAAAAAAAAGGATTGTAAAACCCAGACAATAGAAAGTAACCAGAAGGCTATTTTGTTTGCCTTCCGGTTATGATGCAAAAAATCTATAAAATATAAGAAAACGCTCAATGCATATAAAACAATCATCAATTCGTTTAATCTAATGATATTCCAATCAAACATATATTAGTTTTTCCTTTCACTTACATTTCAAGTGAAACATTTTTTGAATGCGTTTTTAATTGAACGGAAGGAGTTTGTTCTATTAATTCCTCATCTAAATCTAAATTAAAAATCTCTTTAAACAATTCCAAAGATTGTTCGCCATTTGGAAGAGCAGCCAGCTCTTTCACTTTTAAAATCGGATCTCTCAACATTTGATTGACAATGCTTTTCGTATGTTTATTTAATATTTTTCTTTCGCGTTCTGTCAAATTCGGCAGCTTCCGTTCAATACTTTTCATTGTTTCCGATTGGATAAGAAGAGCTTTTTCCCTCAATGCAGCAATAACCGGAACAACCCCTAATGTATTCAGCCATTTCGAAAACTCCAAGACCTCTCGCTCGATCATGATTTCAATTTGTTCAGCCGCTTCTTTTCTTTCCTGCAAATTCGCTTCGACAATTCCTTCCAAATCATCGATATCATATAAAAAAATGCTGTCTATTTCACTCAATGCAGGATCTAAATCGCGTGGAACCGCAATATCCACCATCAGAAACGGGCGGCCTTTTCTTAACTTTTCAACATCTAACATCATGTCTTTCGAAATCACAAAACTCTTTGCACCTGTTGAACTAATTAAAATATCTGCCTCAATAAGCGCACACTGAAGCTCAGACATCATTTTTGCTTGTCCGGAAAAACGCTTCGCCAATTCATTCGCTTTTTCAAATGTACGGTTCATAACTGTAATTTGTTTGACTCCGCTGCCATGTAAATTTTGTACGGCAAGCTCTCCCATTTTTCCTGCGCCTAAAATAAGCACATGCTTGCTCGATAGGTCGCCGAAAATTTTTTTTGCCAATTCTACGGCAGCATAGCTGACGGAAACAGCATTTGAACCGATTTCCGTTTCCGAATGTGCTTCTTTAGCCAATGTAACTGCCTGTTTAAACAGTTGATTAAAAATCGTTCCGATCGTGTTATGTTCTTGAGCTAATAAAAAGCTTGAACGGACTTGTCCTAAAATTTGCGTTTCGCCTAAAATCATAGAATCCAGGCCGCATGCCACCCGAAACAAGTGCTGGACAGCCTGTTCATTTTCAAAGTATTTTAGATACGAATCGAACTCCTCAATGTCCATATTGAACCATTCAGCTAAAAATGCTTTTATATAATAACGCCCTGTATGAAGCTGATCAACAACTGCATAGATTTCTGTCCGGTTGCAGGTGGAAACGATCACGTTTTCCAAAATGCTTTTTTCATTCTTCAACCGTTTCATTGCAGAAGCTAAATCATTGCTGCTAAAACTCAACCTTTCGCGAATTTCAACAGGGGCTGTTTTATAATTTAACCCAACAGCTAAAATATGCATCTCCGACCCCCCAAAAGCAAATACATACTGACTTTATTATAACAAAATATCGACAAAAAAATGTGAACAGTATATGAAACTGTATGATATGATGAATTAAGTAAGAAACAGATATAAATTATATTAATTATTACATTAAAAATATTATCAAAAAAGAGGGCCGGAATCAAGTCATCAAAACAGAGGTGATCGTTAAGTGCGTTGGACGTTTGTTGCTATGATTATGCTGGAGATCGGGCTTTATTTCTTGTTGAAAAATTTCGATCTCTTTTTCAATATGAACATGAACACTTTGCCTTTCTTTTTCATCATGTTTGGCATCGCCTTTATGGTTCAGGCAAAAGCGGAAAAGGATGACCAAGCAATCGTTCCTGCCGTTCTGCTGCTTGGCCTTGGCATCCATTTTTTATGGGGAAAATCATTCCCGTTCTGGCCTGATGATTTAACCGCAATGATCTGGATCATTGCCCTTGCTTTCATTATTCGGTCTGCTCAAGCAAAAAGCGGGTTTGCACAAGGATTTATCCTTCTTTTGATCGGAAGTTTCCTTTACTATTTTCCTTCCGCTTTGACATCTTTTATTCAAAAGAGCGTTTCCAATTGGCAAGCCTTTTGGCCGATTCTTTTTGTTATTGCAGGTTTGTATTTATTGTTTTTCAGAAAAAAATAAAAGGAAACAGCTCGAAGCGGTTAAGCTTCTCGAGCTTTTCCTTCTGTATCCAGCCTAAAGCAATTTCATTTTATGATAGGAATGGATAAATGGCTGACCATGCATCCTCTTTTCCGTAACCAGTTTCTGCTGAAAAAAGAATAAGCGGATCATTTTTTTCCATTTTTAGCGTTTCTTTCACTACTTTTAAGTGTTTTTGCCATTTTCCTTTAGGAATTTTATCCGCCTTTGTGGCGACAATTACAGCAGGAATTCCATGATATTTTAAAAATTCGTACATCATGACATCATCAGATGTAGGTGCATGGCGGATGTCTATGATAAGAATACATGCTTTAAGCTGTTCTCTTTTGAGCAAATACGCTTCGATCATTTTCCCCCATTTTTCCCGCTCCCTTTTCGACACTTTGGCAAATCCATATCCGGGAACATCAACGAAATAAAATTGATCGTTAATTAAATAAAAGTTTAACGTTTGCGTTTTCCCAGGCTTTGAAGAGGTTCTCGCCAAATTTTTTCTATTGATCATTTTATTAATAAACGAAGATTTCCCGACGTTAGACCTTCCTGCCAGAGCGATTTCTGGAAAATCGGTTGATGGATATTGATCAGATTTAACCGCACTTATGACAATTTCTGCTTTTGTTACCTTCATTCTTTTTCTCCTGCCAATGCATGTTTTAATACTTCATCCATATGTGAGACAAGAACAAAAGTCAATTCTTTTCTCACGCTTTCTGGTATATCATCTAAATCCTTTTCATTTTCCTTCGGCAAAATAATTTTCTTTAAACCGGCACGATGGGCGCTTAATGTTTTTTCTTTTAAACCGCCTATCGGCAGAACGCGACCTCTTAAAGTAATTTCACCTGTCATTCCGACTTCTTTTCGAACCGGTCTTCCAGTTAATGCTGAAATAAGCGCCGTTGCCATCGTAATGCCTGCAGACGGTCCATCTTTTGGAACAGCTCCTTCAGGCACATGAATATGGATATCATATTGTTCGTGGAAATCTGGATCTATCTTTAGTTCTTTTGTTCTAGATCGAATATAGCTGAAAGCGGCTTGAGCCGATTCCTTCATGACATCTCCGAGCTTTCCGGTTAAAATCAGCTTGCCTTTACCCGGAGAGATGGACACTTCAATGGACAGCGTATCGCCGCCGACCGTCGTATATGCGAGACCGGTTGCCACACCGATTTGATCCTGCAATTCTGCCTGACCGTATCGAAACAATTTTTTGCCCAAAAAGTCTTCAAGAGTTTTAGCGGTTACAACAATTCTTTTTCTTTCACCTGTTACAATCGTTTTCGCTGCTTTTCGGCATATTGCTGCGATTTGGCGTTCTAACCCTCTTACCCCTGCTTCGCGCGTATAATAACGAATTATATTTAAAATTGCTTCTTCTCTTATTTGCAAGTGACCTTTTTTCAGTCCATGCTCTTTTAATTGTTTTGGAAGAAGATGATCTTTGGCGATATGAACTTTTTCTAATTCGGTATAACCGGCAATTGTGATAATTTCCATTCTGTCGCGCAGCGGACCTGGAATAGTTGCTAAATTATTGGCTGTCGCAATAAACATGACTTTTGATAAATCATATGGCTCTTCAATATAATGATCGCTGAAATTATGGTTTTGCTCCGGATCCAGCACTTCAAGAAGAGCAGCTGAAGGATCACCGCGAAAATCGCTGGACATTTTATCAATTTCATCCAGCAAAAATACCGGATTAATGGTTCCCGCTTTTTTCATCCCTTGAATGATCCGACCCGGCATCGCACCGACATATGTTCTTCTATGGCCTCTTATTTCCGATTCATCCCGAACGCCGCCAAGAGAAATTCGAACGAACTTTCTATTTAATGATTTTGCAACAGAACGGGCAAGAGATGTTTTCCCAACGCCAGGCGGTCCCACTAAACATAAAATAGGGCCCTTAAGCGAATTTGTTAATTTTTGCACTGCTAAATATTCAAGCACCCGTTCCTTTACTTTATCTAGTCCGTAATGCTCTTCATTTAAGATCACTTCCGCCAGCTTTATATCCAGTCTGTCCTCTGTTGCCTTGTTCCACGGCAAAGAAATAAGCCAGTCTAAGTAATTGCGGATCACCGCACTTTCAGCGGATGTTGAAGGGATTTTTTCATATCGGCTGAGCTCTTTCATAGCCGTTTTATAAACATGTTCCGGCATTCCCGATTTTTCGATTTTTTCAGTCAAATCTTCTATTTCGCCCGTTTTCCCTTCCTTTTCTCCGAGCTCTTTTTGAATGGCCTTCATTTGTTCGCGCAAATAATATTCTTTTTGCGTCCGTTCCATTGATTGACGGACCCGCTGGCCTATTTTCTTTTCAAGCTGCAGGACTTCCTTCTCATTATGGAGCATTTGAATAATTTTATTTAATCTTTCTTTCACATCAAATGTTTCTAATATTTCTTGCTTATCTTTCAGCTTGATCGGCAAGTGGGAAGCAATAATATCGGCCAATCTTCCCGGTTCATCTATATCCAAAACGGTTGCAAACGTCTCACTTGAAATTTTTTTAGACATTTTTATGTATTGCTCAAAATATTCAAGCGCAGTTCGCATCAAAGCTTCTTCTTCAACATCTTTTTGAAGCGGTTCTTCATAAGTATCAACTTGTACAGAAATATATGGTTCCTTGCTTTCAAAACTTTTGATTTCGCCTCTTTTTTGTCCCTCGACAAGCACGCGAATGGTGCCGTTCGGCAGTTTGAGCATTTGCTTAATTTTCGTCAGCGTTCCAATATGGTATAAATCATCCTCTTTTGGATCATCTATTGAAACTTCCTTTTGTGTTGTTAAAAATATCATATGATCATCCATCATCGCCTTCTCAAGCGCCTGTACAGATTTATCGCGTCCTACATCTAAATGTAGCACCATCGATGGATAAACTAACAAACCTCGAAGCGGTAGGAGGGGGACGATTCTATTCTCTTTTTTCGCCATATTTTTACACCTCCATCATGTGAAAAATAGATTATACAGCGTCCTTGTTCAATTCTATCCTATTCTTTCTGCACTGTCTATTTTCAAACTTATCTTTATTGAAAGGAATAAATAACTGCCTCAATAAAAATAAAGGTTCAGTGCCACGGCCTGAACCCTGTTAGGCATTTGGAATAAAGACTCTGCTTTAAACCGATTTTTTCTCTATGATTGTCTCTGGATAAATTTGCTCCGTTGGAGGATTGATGAGCGCACAATCTAACACTTCCTGAAAGCTTCGAACAGGAATAATTTCAATGTCTTCAATCGTTTTTAAAATTGACTGCATATTCTCCTCTGGTATGATCACTTTTTTTGCACCTGCCATCTTGGCAGCTTTTATTTTTGGAATAATTCCGCCAATCGGTTTTACATTCCCATGAATGCTGATCTCTCCAGTCATCGCAACGGTATTATCAACAGGAATTTTGTGGATGGCAGAAAAAATGCCGGTTGCCATCGCTATTCCTGCACTCGGTCCATCAACAGGTACCCCGCCGGGAAAGTTTACATGAATATCATAATCATGGGCATTAACTCCCATTGATCGTAACACTGTTATGACATTTTCAACGGAGCCTTTGGCCATGCTTTTTCTTTTGATGGATTTTCCGCGGTCGCCAATGTTTTCTTCTTCTACAATACCTGTAATGTTGATCGTTCCTTTTTCTTTTGCCGGAATAACCGTCACTTCCACCTCTAATAAAGAGCCGCTGTTTGGTCCGTAAACAGCAAGACCGTTCACCAGTCCAACTTTAGGTTCATTTCCAATTTTCTTTTCATATTTTGGTGTAAGCTGGCTGGAATGGACAATCCATTCAATATCTTCGACTTTCACTTCATTTCGGTCCTCGGTGATGGCAATTCCAGCAGCAATTTGCATCATATTGGCAATTTCTCTTCCATTGCGGGCATAAGAAGTTAAAATGGATATTCCTTTTTCTGAAATTTTTACATTTACTTTTTCAGCCGCTTTCCGAGCAACGACCGCGAGTTCATCGGCCGTTAAATCTCTAAAAAATACTTCAAGGCAGCGCGAGCGAATGGCGGGCGGTATTTCAGATGGTGTTCTTGTAGTTGCCCCGATCAAGCGAAAATCAGCCGGGAGACCGTTTTGGAAAATATCATGAATATGACTTGGAATTTGAGAATTTTCTTCACTATAATAGGCGCTTTCTAAAAAAACTTTTCGGTCTTCAAGTACTTTTAACAGTTTATTCATTTGAATGGGATGGAGTTCGCCAATTTCATCAATAAACAACACGCCGCCGTGTGCATGTGTCACTGCTCCTTGTTTCGGCTGTGGAATTCCGGCTTGTCCCATCGCCCCAGCACCTTGATAAATGGGATCATGAACAGAACCTATTAAAGGATCAGCTATTCCCCGTTCATCAAATCTCGCTGTTGTTGCATCCAATTCAACAAAAACAGCATTATGTTGAAAAGGAGACTTTTTATTTCTTTTCGCTTCTTCAAGAACGAGCCTTGCAGCAGCCGTTTTTCCTACACCAGGAGGTCCGTAAATAATAACATGCTGGGGATTCGGCCCGCATAAAGCTGCTTTTAATGCTTTGATGCCATCCTCCTGTCCGACGATGTCAGAAAAGCTTTTTGGACGAATTCGTTCTGAAAGCGGCTTTGATAATTGGATAGCTCTCATTTTTCTCAATTGTTCCATTTCTTTTTTCGACTCGCGGTCAATGGAAATTTTTTGCGTCCGCTGATTCCGCAATAAATTCCAAAAATAAAGACCGACAATGACTCCGAAAATTAATTGTATGAAAAGGGCAATCCCTGTCCAGTTCATCCTGAGTTTCCTCCTCAACAAATGTTTATCCCCTATTATCTCCTTTGCATATACGGATTAAACATATGTTGAGGACGGATTTTAATGAAAAGAAGGATCGAGTTGTATGAACTCGATCCTTCTTATTTTTATGAGAACAACTATCTTTTTACAAAAGCAAATTCAAGACTAAAAAGCCCGTCAAAACCTGTCTTATGCGGAAGTTTTCGTATCTTCATTTATAATGGTTCCATCATTTGCAATCAGCTTCGGAGGAATTTTTTCTCTTACAGTGTTTGCCGTGATGACACATTTTGTAATATCATCACGAGACGGCAATTCAAACATCACATCAAGCATAATGCCCTCAATGATAGAACGAAGGCCGCGCGCACCTGTTTTTCGTTCAATTGCTTTTTTCGCAATTTCTGATAATGCTTCTTCTTCAAATTCCAGCTCAACGCCATCTAGCTCGAGCATTTTTTGATATTGTTTAACAAGCGCGTTTTTCGGTTTTGTTAATATTTCGACAAGTGCTGCTTCATCAAGCGGTTCAAGGCTGGCAATGACAGGCAAACGCCCGATAAATTCCGGAATTAACCCGAATTTTAATAAATCCTCAGGTAGCACCTTTGAAAGCAGCTGCTTTTGATCAAGCTCTTTGTTTCGGCTATCTGCTCCAAATCCAATGACCTTTTGCCCTAATCTGCGCTTGATGATTTGCTCTATGCCGTCAAATGCTCCGCCGCAAATAAATAATATATTAGTCGTATCGATTTGGATAAATTCTTGATGCGGATGTTTTCTTCCGCCTTGTGGAGGAACACTTGCTACAGTTCCTTCCAAAATTTTCAGAAGTGCTTGTTGGACGCCTTCACCAGACACATCTCTTGTAATGGATGGATTTTCTGATTTTCTAGCAATTTTGTCAATCTCATCGATGTAAATAATTCCTTTTTCCGCTTTTTCCACATCGTAATCAGCAGCTTGGATTAGCTTCAGCAAAATATTTTCAACATCTTCCCCAACGTATCCAGCTTCCGTTAACGACGTTGCGTCAGCAATTGCAAATGGAACATTCAAAATGCGTGCAAGCGTTTGTGCAAGCAGCGTTTTTCCGCTTCCTGTCGGCCCGATTAACACAATATTACTTTTGGACAGCTCAACATCATCAATTTTATTGTTTGAATTAATCCGCTTATAATGGTTGTAAACTGCAACCGCCAAAGATTTTTTTGCCTGCTCCTGCCCGATTACATATTCATCTAAGATGCTGAGAATTTCTTTCGGTTTCGGAACATCCTTAAATTCAGCCTCTTCTTCCGTGCCAAGCTCCTCTTCTACAATTTCTGTGCAAAGTTCAATACATTCATCGCATATATAGACGCCAGGACCAGCAACCAGCTTTCTCACTTGATCTTGAGTTTTTCCGCAAAACGAACATTTTAACTGTCCCTTTTCATCGTTAAACTTAAACATGATATCACCCCTTAATTTCCTTCATTGCCTCCCCACCCATATATAAACCGCACGCATGAATCGGGGAACAATGCTTTTCAAACAAAAGAAAAGTATGTATCGCATTTTATCATAAAACAAAAGAAAAGCGGTAATGAAAAGTATGTATAGTTATGTGACAATTATTATGTACAGTTTCGAACGATTTAACGCTTTTCATTTTATAAAACAAGGCACGATCAAATCGCGCCTTGTTATCAACTTTATCAAAGATCATGATGTTCCTGTAACTATATTATGCAACATCTTTTCTATTTTCTACAAGAAAATCGACCGCTTTTTTAATTTTTAAATCTTCTTTTATTCCTTCTGTTGAACCGAGTGCTCTCTTAACGCTTTCAACTGGCATATTGTACATGTCAGCCATTTTTTGCAGCTCTTCATTTACTTCTTCTTCTGTCACATCAATGTTTTCAGCTTTCGCAATTGCTTCTAATGTTAAGTTATATTTCACGCGCTTTTCAGCGTCTTTTCTCATTTGTTCACGCAATTCTTCTTCGCTTTGGCCAGAGAATTGGTAATACAGTTCTAAGTTCAAGCCTTGCAATTGCAAGCGTTGTTGAAATTCATTCATCATTCTTTCAAGTTCATTGTCAATCATCACTTGCGGAATGTCCACTTCAACATTTTCTGCAGCTTTTTCAACAAGTTCATCACGAAGTTTATTTTCAGCTTGTGTGTTCTTTTGCTCTTCTAAACGCTCTCTAATTTTCGCCTTTAATTCTTCAAGTGTTTCAACCTCATCGTTTACATCTTTTGCAAATTCATCATCCAATGCAGGGAGTTCTTTCGTTTTGATTTCATGAATTTTCACTTTAAAGACAGCCGGTTTTCCAGCAAGCTTTTCCTCATGATATTCTTCAGGGAACGTTACTTCTACATCCTTTTCTTCGCCTGCTTCAAGCCCGATCAACTGATCTTCAAAACCAGGGATAAATGTGCCGGAGCCGACTTCCAAAGAATAATTCTCAGCTTTTCCGCCTTCAAACGCTTCGCCGTCAACAAAACCTTCGAAGTCGAGGACGACTGTATCTCCCTCTTCCACTTTTCCTTCTTCTTTCACAACCAATTCAGCATGCCGTTCTTGAAGCTGTTTTAATTCGTTTTCCACATCTTCATCCGTAACGGTTGTATCTTCTTTTTGGACATCCAAACCTTTATATTCGCCAAGTTTCACTTCTGGTTTGACCGTTACTTTAGCCGTAAAAATAAGCGGTTTATCTTTTTCAATTTGTTCAATATCAATTTCAGGACGGTCTACCGGTTCAATTCCAGCTTCTTCAACCGCTTTTGGGTAAACTTCTGGAAGCAAAATATCAAGCGCATCTTGATATAGCGCCTCAACACCGAATCTCTTTTCAAAAATAGGGCGCGGCACTCTTCCTTTTCGGAATCCTGGAACGGCTACATTTTTTACAACTTTTTTAAATGCTCGATCCAGCGCTTCTTTAAATGTTTGTGCATCTACTTCAACGGTTAAGACTCCTTCGTTTTTCTCTAATTTTTCCCATTTAACTGACATTTGTTTCCCTCCAACAATCTATAAATATTATTCGTGAGTACACGATAAAAATTTTTTATATGCCTTGTCCGTAAAGAAACAAGCCATAAAATAAATATGTCAAAAAAGGGTAATCGGCACCAATAGCAAGAAAGGTGCATACAAAAAATATACATTTTACAACCATTTTATTATACCATAGGATACAATCCTTTCAATAGGACTCTACCATCTAATGTTTGAAATTTCTTCAATTTGTCTAATTTTATCGCAAACTGAAATAAACTCAGCACTTTTTATGTTGTAAATCCGCTCAACTTCCGTCAGCTTGATGACGATCCCAAAAATTTCGTAGCCAACGTAATGAAGCGCTGCTGCCCAAATATTTGCATTTTCCGGTTTAGGATGAAAAGGATACATGACATATAAATGACGAATCCATATATCTTTTACAGCTTCGAAAAGGGTTGGATTTTCATTTCCTAAAAAATCGTCCAAAAGATTGAGCACTTTTTTGGCAAACGTCATTTCTAATAAATCTTGAAGATGGATAGGATTTACAGCGGTAGTTTCCCCGAATTTCTCAACGGTCATTATTCGTGCTATTTCATGATCTCGCAATATTTGCAGCAGCATTGTTTTCACAACCGGATGGACCGTTTTTGACTGAAGCATCTCTTCAATCGTATGTAAATTTTTTTTAACATTATTATTATTTTTGATCGAATGTATGTAGGAAATTTGCTTGTCCAGCCTGCTGAAAAGATCATCGTCATTCGGTTCTGGACTGATTTGCTCTTCGCTCATCCTCCGGCTAAAATGAAGCAGCTTGTAAAACTGTTCTGCATGTGCTGCCGGAAGTTTATTTTCTTCCAAAACCGCTTCAATCGTCGTTTTTACCTCATCATATTGTCCAAGCTGTACTAAAATCGTTAAATACATCTGCAATATTTCAAAATAATTTCCTTTTGCTTCGTGAAGCATTTTTTTACAAATTTGTTTTGCTTCCTGATATTCTCCAAGCTCCATTAAGCATAAAGCAATTCCTATTTCAATATCAGGGTGATTTGAATTCCAAGATCTCGCCTCTAAAAAAAGGTCAAGCGCTTGTTCAAATTGTTTATTATGTAACGCATTCATTCCTTTTTCAATCAATCGTTCTTTAAGTCGGGGAAAGGGAATGATTTTTCCATTCGCTTTTTTCATTGTAGAAAACCTCTTTATGATTTTGCTACAAGTTTACCAGCTGGGCAACGAGAAAACAAGAATCAAAAGAAAAAGCGGAGGATGCAATCATCATCCCCACGCTTTTGCCTTTTGTTCAAATTGGCTGATCTGCTCTTCATATAATAATGTAAATCCTATTTCGTCGCGTCCATTTAAAAGCATTTCCTTCCAATGCTCATTAATGTCAAAATGAAACTCAAATCCTTCTTGATCAAATACTTTTTGCTGCTCTAAATCAATCGTGCATTCGTACACATTTCCTTCCGCTTTTTTGAGCAATGTTTCAAACACTTCTTCATTGACCCGTATCGGCAGGATTCCATTTTTTAAACAGTTTTGATAAAAAATATCTGCGAAGCTAGGCGCGATAATTGCGCGGAAACCAAAGTCTGCTAAAGCCCATGGAGCATGCTCTCTTGATGAACCGCAACCAAAATTTTCGCCAGCCAGCAAAATTTGTGCGCCTTTGTAGGCTGGCTGATTTAACTCGAATTGTGGATTTTCCTCACCATTATCTAAATATCTCCAATCAAAAAAAGCAAATCTTCCATAACCTGTCCGTTCAATTCGTTTTAAAAATTGTTTCGGAATGATTTGGTCCGTATCCACATTTGTTCTATTTAATACTGCAATATGGCTAGTTAATGTTGTAAAAGGCTGCATGCTGCTTCTTCCCTCCTCATTTTACTGCTTCAAGCTTCTCTGTCCGAATATCAACAAACTTACCATAAATTGCTGCCACTGCTGCCATTGCAGGACTCACTAAGTGAGTTCTTGCCCCTTTCCCTTGACGTCCTTCAAAGTTGCGGTTGGAAGTAGACGCACATCGTTTTCCAGGAGGCACGACATCGTTATTCATGCTTAAACACATGCTGCATCCAGAATCTCTCCATTCAAAACCAGCATTGATGAAAATTTCATGCAATCCTTCTTGTTCTGCTGCTTGTTTTACTTTTTGGGAGCCTGGAACTACGATCGCTTTCACATTTGGAGCAACCTTTCGTCCTTTAATTACATTCGCCGCTGCACGCAAATCAGTTAGTCTTGAGTTTGTACATGATCCAATGAATACATAATCGATTTCAATGTCTTGAATGTTCGTTCCCGGTTCAAGTCCCATGTACTCATACGCCCGTTTGAAGGAAGCTGCTTCATTTTCATTGCGTGCATCCTCAAGTGTCGGAATCGAATGGTCAACAGGCAGCACCATGCTTGGATTTGTACCCCAGGTAACCATCGGTGCGATGTCTTCCCCGCGGATTTCAATCGTTTTATCAAATGTAGCTCCTGGATCAGATCTTAAAGATTTCCAGTAAGCAACTGCTTTTTCGAACTCTTCCCCTTTCGGAGCATATTTTCTTCCTTTTATATAATTAAAGGTTGTTTCATCCGGAGCTATTAAACCGGCGCGGGCACCTGCTTCGATTGACATATTGCAAATGGTCATCCGTTCATCCATTGATAAGCTTTCAATCACTTCACCCGAATATTCAATAACATAGCCTGTACCGAAATCAACACCAAATTTTCCAATAATGTAAAGGATGACGTCTTTGGCCGTGACTCCTTCTGACAAAGATCCTGTCACTTTCACTTGCAAAGTTTTCGGACGGTGCTGCCATAATGTTTGAGTGGCCAAAACGTGTTCTACTTCACTTGTTCCGATTCCAAATGCCAGCGCCCCAAAAGCGCCGTGTGTCGATGTATGGCTGTCTCCGCATACAATAGTCTTTCCTGGAAGAGTAAGCCCTAATTCCGGACCGATAACATGGACAATTCCTTGATCATCGCTGTCTAGTCCTGCCAGAGTAATTCCAAATTCTTGGCAGTTTCTTTCTAAAGCACTTATTTGGTTTTTAGCTACATCATCTTCAATGACAAAGCGGTTCACGGTTGGGATATTATGATCCATTGTGGCAAAGGTTAGATCAGGACGTCTCACTTTCCGTCCGTTTTGTCTCAATCCTTCAAAAGCTTGCGGTGATGTAACTTCATGTATGAGATGAAGGTCAATATAAAGCAGATCCGGTTTTCCCTCTTCCCTCACGACCACATGATCATCCCAGATTTTTTCTATTATGTTTCGAGGCTTCATTTTCTTTTTCCCCCTATTTCCTGTTTTGTATCTATTAAGAAAACGGTGAGCTTCTCCTGCCGGAAAAGCCCACACCCCCCCATTTTATTCGTAGGAATCGATAATATTTAATAGTGCATAATCGTTCGCAAGCACTTCTTTGATTTCTTCCACCATTTCAGTTGTATGAATAAATGCACCTTCATTATTTGTTAAATCTCTCGTGCACTTTCCGGAATCCAACACATGTTTAACCGCTTTTTCAATGGCTCTAGCTTCTTCATGAAGATCAAAGGAATAGCGGAGCATGAGCGCACCAGATAAGATCATTCCGACAGGGTTTGCCAGGTTTTGGCCAGCAATGTCAGGAGCTGATCCATGCACCGGTTCATATAAGTGCAATCCACTGTTTGATAAGCTTGCTGAAGGAAGCATGCCCAACGATCCAGTGATCATAGATGCTTCATCGCTTAAAATGTCACCGAACATATTTTCCGTTACAATCACATCAAACTGGCTTGGCATGCGGATCAATTGCATGGCCGCATTATCAACAAGCATATGCTCCAATGTGACATCAGGGTATTTTGAAGCCAATTCTTCGGCAATTTCACGCCAAAGCTTGCTAGTTGTAAGCACGTTTGCCTTATCAACAGACGTTACTTTTCCTCGGCGTTTTTGCGCCATTTGAAAAGCTGTTTCCAAAATGCGTTCAATTTCTTTCCGTTTATAAAAAAGCGTGTCAACCGCTGCTTCTTCTCCGTCTGAAACGATTCTTTCACTCGGTTTCCCGAAATAAAGTCCGCTTGTCAATTCGCGTACAATCACCAAGTCAACATCTTCTATTTTTTCTCCCTTTAACGGAGATATTTCTTGAAGGGCTTTATAAGTTTGAACAGGGCGGATATTTGCAAATAAGTCCAACTCTTTTCGAATGCCTAGCAATCCTTTTTCCGGACGGAGTTCAGGAAGATTTTTATCCCATTTCGGACCGCCTACAGCTCCTAATAAAACCGCATCGCTTGAACGACATAATTCAATCGTTTCTTCAGGAAGAGGTGTCCCGCACTTATCTATCGCTTCTCCGCCAATTAAGCCGAATTCAAATTCAAAATCATGTTTGTAATATTGTCCAATAGCCTTTAAAACCTCAATAGCTCCGTTCGCTACTTCTTTTCCAATGCCGTCTCCCGGCAAAACAGCGATTTTTTTCTTCATCACGTTCCACCCCTTTCATGATTTTATACAGTCGCCTGATGTTTTTCCTTCGCTGTATGTTTGAGTAATATCGCCCTGTTGACAGCATTTAGATAGGCTTTGGCAGATGCTTCAAGCACATCCTGGGCAATGCCGCGTCCTCCCATTTCAATTCCGTCCACGTTAACTTTTACATATACTTGCGCTAACGCATCGCGTCCTCCTGAATTAGATTGGATTCGGTAGTCCAGCAAAGTGACGGACTGCTTCAAACAGCGCTCTAACGTATTGTAAATAGCTTCTACGCTTCCATTTCCTGTCGCAGCCTCTTGAATTTCCTCGTTTTCTTTCGTTTTCAGCGTCACAGTGGCAGACGGGACTCCAGTCGTACCATATGTTACCTGCAGCGCCGCAAGTTCATATGTTCCTTCTTCACCTGTTAATTGTTCTTCTAATACAAGAGCTACAAGATCATCTTCCGTCAATTCTTTTTTCTTTTCAGAAAGTTCCTTAAAAGCAGTGAATAAACGATTTGTCGCTTCTTCATCCATTGTAAAGCCTAATTCCTTGAGCTTTACCCGAAATGCGTGACGACCAGAATGTTTTCCTAATACTAAACTGTTGGACTGTACCCCAACAAGTTCAGGAGATATGATCTCATATGTTGTTTTTTCTTTCAGCACACCGTCTTGATGTATGCCAGATTCATGGGCAAAAGCGTTTTTCCCGACGATCGCTTTGTTTGGCGGAACTATCATTCCTGTCAATTTGCTCACTAAATCACTTGTTCTCTTAATTTCATTTAAGCGGATGTTTGTTTCAACTTTGTAATAGTCTTTTCGAATGTACAGAGCGACAGCCACTTCCTCTAAAGCTGAATTGCCCGCACGCTCTCCAATTCCGTTAATCGTACCTTCAATTTGCCCTGCTCCATGTTCTACAGCGCTGAGAGCGTTCGCTACTGCCATTCCTAAATCGTCGTGGCAATGAGCGGACAAAATGACTTGATCAATGTTTTTCACATTTTGTTTTAAATATTCAAATATTTTGCCATATTCAATCGGAGTGATATAGCCTACAGTATCAGGAATATTGATGACTTTCGCGCCGGCTTCAATCACTTTTTCAACAATTTCCGCCAAAAAATCGAGTTCAGTGCGGCAGGCATCCTCTGCAGACCATTGTATAATAGGGAAAAATTTCGCTGCATATTTGACGGATTCTACTGCACGCTCGATCACTTGCTCCTTCGTCATTTTCAATTTATATTCCCGATGAACAGGCGATGTTGCAATAAACGTATGAAGTCTTGGCTCCGCCCCGTCTTTCAATGCTTCCCACGCCGCATCGATATCTCCTTTAACAGATCTCGCCAATCCTGTAACAGAAGAATTTTTGATTGTTCTGGCAATTTCCTGTACTGAGCGAAAATCTCCTGGAGAGGAGGCAGGAAAGCCTGCCTCAATAATGTCCATTCCAACTCGTTCCAGCTGTTTTGCGATTTCTAATTTTTCTTTTAAGTTTAGGTTTACTCCAGCGGATTGCTCGCCATCTCTTAAGGTTGTGTCAAAAAAGTTAATTTTTCGCACCAGTTACCACCGCTTCCTTATTTTTAGGCTTTACAAACGGCATCATGTCTCTTAACACTCTTCCGACCTGTTCAATTTGATGCTCATTTTCACGATTGTTGATCGCGTTAAACTGTGGTCTTCCTACTTGGTTTTCCAAAATCCATTCTTTCGCAAATTTTCCAGTTTGAATATCATTCAATACAGCTTTCATGTTTTCTTTTACATGCGCATCGATTACGCGCGGTCCAGATACGAAATCACCCCATTGAGCTGTATCGGAAATGGAGTATCTCATGTTGGAAAGTCCGCCTTCATACAGTAAATCCACAATTAATTTTAGTTCGTGCAAACATTCAAAATATGCAACTTCAGGCTTGTAACCTGCTTCAACAAGCGTTTCAAATCCAGCTTTCACAAGGGATGTTAACCCGCCGCAAAGAACTGCTTGCTCACCGAAAAGATCCGTTTCTGTTTCTTCTTTAAACGTTGTTTCAAGAACGCCGGCACGTGCGGATCCGATTGCTTTTGCATATGCTAAAGCCAATTCTTTCGCTTGACCTGTTACATTTTGCTCAACAGCAATCAATGCCGGAACCCCAGCTCCTTCAGTGTAAGTTCTTCGCACAAGATGACCTGGGCCTTTAGGTGCAACTAAAAATACATCCACATCGCTTGGCGGAACAATTTGATTAAAATGAACGTTAAATCCATGGGCAAATACGAGAGCATTTCCTGCTTTTAGTCCCGGCTTCACTTCATTTTCATAAAGCTCTCTTTGCTTTTCATCCGGAACAAGCACCATAATAATGTCTGCTTCTTCAACAGCTTCACGAACTGTTTTAACTTCCAATCCATCCTCTTGAGCTTTTTCAAATGATTTACCTTTTCTAACGCCAACTACTACATCTACGCCGCTTTCTTTTAAATTTAAAGCATGCGCGTGACCTTGAGAACCATATCCTAAAATCGCTACTTTCTTCCCTTCTAATACAGCTCCGTTAATATCTCCGTTATAGTATACTTTTGTCATTTGTACATCTCCCTTTCTTAAATGTTTTACTATATTTAAAAATGTATTAGACGATTGAAAAAGTTTTTTCGGACTGCTGCAGCTTTTGTGTACCGCGAGGAAAAGCTGTCAGTCCTGTTCTTGCTATTTCCTTGATGCCGTACGGTTTCAATAAGTCAATCAGCGCTTCAATTTTGTTCGGCTCACCTGTTACCTGTACGACAACGCTGTCTCTGCTAACATCAATGATCGATGCGCGAAACGGTTCGATCACACCGTATATTTCCATTCTTGTCGATGGATTTGCAACAACTTTAATTAATGCTAGTTCTCTTGCAACAATTGATTGATTTGTGATATCCATCACTTTCAACACATCAATTTGCTTATTTAATTGCTTTGTAATTTGTTCAATTTCTTTTTCTTCTTTAACATTTACAACAAATGTAATTCGCGAAACGCCTTCTATTTCCGAATGGCCGACAGAAATGCTTTCGATATTATAGTGTCTTTTCGTAAACAGGCCAGTAATTCGGTTTAAAACTCCTGATCTATTCATGACAGTCAGCGTAATGATTCGCTTCATTTCTTTATCCCCACCATTTCATTCAGTCCTTTGCCAGGAGCAATCATTGGATATACGTTTTCTTCCGGTGCTACGACGATTTCAATCAGCTCCGGCTCTCTGTTTGCAAAGCTTTTTTCCAACACTGTCTTAAGATTTTGATGATTTTGGATTCTTACTCCTTTTATTCCAAACGCTTCTGCCAATTTAATAAAATCAGGCTGCGTTTGAAAGACGGAATGAGAATAACGTTTTTCATAAAAGAGCTCTTGCCATTGGCGAACCATACCGAGCGAATTGTTGTTCAAAACGATTACTTTGATTGGCAAATTGTGCTCTTTGATTACCGCAAGCTCTTGGAAGGTCATTTGGAACCCTCCATCTCCCAATATCGCGACAACCGTTCTGTTGCGGTCAGCAAATTGCGCGCCGATAGCTGAAGGGAGTCCAAAGCCCATCGTTCCAAGTCCGCCCGATGTCACCCATCTGTTTGGCGAATTAAAGCGATAATATTGCGCAGCCCACATTTGATGCTGGCCTACATCTGTTGTAACAATTGCTTCTCCTTTTGTTTGTTTATAAATTTCTTCGATCACTTCTTGAGGTTTGATTTCATTTTCAGATTTTTCATACCATAATGGATATTCTTTTTTATATTCAGCAAGATGCTGAATCCACTCTTGATGATCGCCTTTATTTCCTTCCTGCTCGATCAAAAGCTTCAATACTTGTTTCGCATCGCCGACAATCGGAATTTGTGTGGGAACATTTTTACCAATTTCGGCAGGATCAATGTCAATATGTGCTACAGTTGCATTAGGCGCAAAATGTTTAAGATTTCCTGTTACTCTGTCATCAAAGCGGGCTCCGATGCTAATCAATAAGTCGCATTCATAAAGAGCCATGTTAGCCGCGTATGTTCCATGCATTCCTGCCATTCCTAAAAATAGAGGATGATCCGCTGGGAAACTTCCTAATCCAAGTAGAGTGTTTGTGATCGGAATTTGCTGCTGTTCAACATATTCTCTCAGTTCATTCGCAGCATTGGCATGGAGAACGCCGGCACCAGCTAAAATCACCGGTTTTTTTGCACTGCTGACCGATTCCACCAGCCTGCGGATTTGCAAGTAATTCGGCTCTAATTTCGGCTGGTAGCCGGGCAATGACAATTCCATATCATATTCGAAATTGCCTTCCGCCTGTGAAATATCTTTTGGAATATCGATCAATACAGGTCCTGGTCTTCCAGTTGTTGCGATATGAAACGCTTCTTTAACAATTCTCGGTAAATCATTTATATCCCGAACTTGATAATTATGTTTTGTAACGGGCATGGTAATTCCGATCACATCTGCTTCTTGGAAAGCATCAGAACCGATCACAGTTGTTGCTACTTGCCCTGTAAAGACGACGAGCGGCAAAGAATCAATTAATGCATCCGCAAGCCCTGTCACTAAGTTGGTTGCACCAGGTCCTGAAGTGGCAATGACGACACCCGGTTTTCCGGATATACGTGCATATCCTTCAGCAGCATGGATTCCTCCTTGCTCGTGTCTTGTTAAGACGTGAAAGACTCCAGAATTATATAGCTTATCATATATTGGCAAAACGGCTCCACCGGGATAGCCGAAAATGACTTCTACATTTTCCCTTTTTAAGGCTTCGATGAGCATTTCCGACCCCGTCATGGTTGTTGTTGTACATTTGGTTTTCAACTCATCCAACTGTACATTCGCAGTCATGAATATATCCTCCTTTTAAACAGATGTGATAGAATTTTTAGATAATGAAAAACCTTCCCGCCCCTATGAAACCCACTTATAGCAGGCCAAAGGGGCGAGAAGGTTGAATTCCCGCGGTACCACCCTTCTTCGTGATCAAATCGATCACCTCATGAACGGAATATCCGTTCTTTTCCTAACGAGTGCATTGGGATGCACCCGGCCAATCCTACTCGCTGTCCGCTTTCGAAAAGGCACTCGGAGGCGAGTTCATCCTTGGTGATAACGCCGGTTTTCAGCTCCCCCGGCTCTCTGGAGTTATCTTAACCAAAGATTACTAATCCTCTTCATCGTTTTCATCTATAAATTTTTACATTCAATCCTTATACGAAAATTTATGTTTGAGCCTTATAATACGCTGATTTTTCAAAAGTGTCAACACCATTTTTATGAATTATTTGATTATTTTTATGAAACAGTTTTTTGGCAACGTTTACAAACTTATTATTTCAACATTTTATAATACAATGAAAATTTTTTATGCTCTAAATTGAAATAAATAACGATTCCAAACCATTTGGCAAAATGTGCGTAATATTTTATGAAATTAATTTGAATAGCCAACGTTTTCAACAAATGCGGCAAAAGAAAAAACATCCATTTTATTCGAAATTACACCAGTTTTTCTTAAAGGCTCGGCAACCCGAACACTTCAGAAAGAGGGCTGTAATCTGTTTTAAACAGTAATGCAGCATATGTATGTTCTAAAACCTTGAACGTTATTCGATTTTAAATAAAAGCCCTTCACTTGAAACGAGCAATTTCGGAAGAAGGAAAAAAGACAAAGTATGTTGTATAAAAAATATTTGGAACAATATATGGTGGAGGAGATTATATGATGAACAAACAAAAGCTTGAATCTTTCTGTCTCAAACTTCCCGGTTCTGTTCATGATTACCAAATTGATTGGGAAGCAGACCGATATAAAGTGGGAGACAAAATATTTGCGATTATAGGATGTGATTCTGAAGGAAAGCCAATCATCACGTTAAAATGTGATCCGCATCATTCTGAACAATTAAGAGAAAATTACGATGGCGTCATCCCAGGGTACTATATGAACAAAAATCATTGGATCTCAATATATTTTAACACGAACATCCCGGAGGAAATTTTGGAAAACCTGATTTTTCGTTCCTACGAACTTGTTTTTCAAAAATTGCCGAAGAAAATACAAAAACAAATAAAACTGCAATAACTTCGGAAATAATGACATTGCTGTTTTGGGCGTCACTTATTAGATGTGAACTCCTCCTCAGTGAAAAGCCTCAAATCTTTTTAAATGGAGCTTAGAATTGGATTTGCATCCACGGATTTCGCTTATACACATGCTAGTCTTTCAATGCATAGAAACCATAGGCCTGCAGCAATAAATTTTTAAACATTGAAACGATAAAAAGCAGAGCAAGCTAAATCCTTACTCTGTCTAATAAACTGTATTAATTATTTTTTTAAATTACTAATTGTTCTAAAGCATGTTCATTGTATTTATTAAGATCTACAATATCAAACCCGATAAAATGTTCAAACTCTTTATCAGAAAAGCAAAAATTAAAAGCTCATAAATATTGACATATCAATATTTATGAGCATTATGTAATAAATTCATCCTATTCAAAATTAACATAAATGGCGTCCCAGGAGAGATTCGAACTCCCGACCGACGGCTTAGAAGGCCGCTGCTCTATCCAGCTGAGCTACTGGGACATTGGATAATTTTTTATTATTTTTTCGAAAGACAATGTTTATTATAATTTCATGCTAAAAGTATGTCAACTACTTTTTTAAAAAAATTTTTTGAGGGAGAAAAATTCTCCCTCAAGGAAGAGTGGTTAAGCAAATTGGAATTTAGTGGACAAGTTTGAAATTTTCTCTCCATGAAGATTGTAAAAATCTACAATTGCTTGGCCATTCATCAATTCTAGTATAGCATAAGTTTTTTCATTTCTCATCCTCGGAAGGAAAATACTTCCTGGATTAATAAACAATTTCCCGTCTACAAGCTCTGCTCCGGCTATATGCGAATGGCCGAAACAAACAATGTTCGCTTGCGCTTCCTCTGCACGATATTTTAATTTCATTAAAGTCGTTTTGACAGAATATAAATGGCCATGGGTGATAAAAAAGCGATAGGTTCCGATTGTTTCAATGATTTCATTCGGGAAGCTTCCAAGGAAATCGCAATTTCCTTTCACGATCAACATATCTTGAATTTGTTCCGCTCCATCATTCAGCTCTGAATCACCGCAATGGATGATTGCTTCTACTTCGTTTATATGCCTTTTCTTAATTTCCACAAGCTCATCCGTAAGACCGTGACTATCACTTATAATTAAAACTTTCACGATTAGCCTCTCCCCAATCGCCTATTAATTTTTCTAGTTTCTTCAAAGCTTTTGCACGATGGCTGATTTCGTTTTTTTCGAACTGCTCTAGTTGAGCCATCGTTTTTTCTTTGCCGTCCACAAGAAAAATAGGATCATATCCAAAGCCATTGTCACCGCGAGGTTCAGTTGTAATTTGTCCTTCACACACACCTTCCACCGTCATCGTTTCAAGGTCTGGAGCAGCAAACGCCAAAACACATATGAACCTTGCTTTTCGATTTTCAACGCCTTCCATTTTTTTTAAAACCTTTTGAATATTTTTTTGATCATCTTTTTCATTTCCTGCATATCGGGCCGAATAAACCCCCGGTTCGCCATTTAAAGCATCAATCGAAAGCCCGGAATCATCTGCAACAACGGGTTTATTAAGCAATTGGCTGATTGTCTCCGCTTTTAGAACAGCATTTTCATAAAAAGTTTGGCCGGTTTCTTCAACATCTGGCAAATTCGGATAATCCAACAGTGACTTGACCTGTATTCCTTTTTTTTCTAACATCGCGCGAAATTCTTCGATTTTCCCTTTGTTTTTGGTGGCGATCACCAATTCTTTCATGAGCATCCCTCTTCCCGCTGATCCCTGTTATTGATAATTTTTGCAGTCCATTCCCCTAATGCCGCTTTTTGTTTTTCGATTAGTTCCAAAATTCCTTTTTCAGCATATTCCAACAGTAAGTTCAGCTCTTCTTTTGAAAACGTGGATTCTTCCCCAGTTCCCTGCAATTCAACAAAATGGCGGCTTGATGTCATAACAACATTCATATCAACTTTTGCCGCTGAGTCCTCTTCATAATTCAAATCTAAAATGACTCCGTGTTCAGGAACGATCCCTACAGACGTAGCTGCTAAAAAATCTGTTACTGGATATGTATCTAGTACACCGTCATTGAATAATTTACCGAGAGCGAGATTTATTGCAACATAAGAACCTGTTATGGAAGCCGTTCTCGTTCCCCCGTCCGCTTGAATTACATCGCAATCAATCCATAATGTTCTTTCACCCAGTTTCTCCAAATCAACTACTGCACGCAAGCTTCTTCCAATCAGCCGTTGAATTTCCATTGTCCTTCCGGAGATTTTTCCTTTTGATGCCTCCCGGACCGTTCTTTGAGCCGTTGCACGCGGAAGCATGGAATATTCTGCGGTAATCCATCCTTTCCCTTCACCTCTCATAAAAGGAGGGACACGGTCTTCTACACTTGCGCTGCATATCACTTTTGTATCTCCAACCGTTATTAAAACAGACCCTTCTGGATGCTTCAAATAATCCGTTACTATTGTGACTTCTCTTAACTCATCTTGATTTCTGCCATCAAGGCGCATTGTTTTCCCTCCTACCAACTGCAATGTACGAAAACATGAAAGAAGAGGCAGCTATCATGCTCGCCTCTAAAGTCTCATTCTTATAGTATATCAAAAATAGATGTTTAAAAACTACCTGTGTTTACATTTTCAGGTCTTGACACTGGCTCTGACAAACTTTTTCCATCTTCATTCACAAGGTCTTGCTTGCCGTTCACTTTTAGTGCTACTTTTTCTATTCCTTCCTGCTCCGTCAATGTAAGCACAAGGGAGTTTATAACATGATTGGAAACGATCTTTTTCTCCTCATCATAGCTTCCATAAATCGCTTCGTTGAAGTTTAAAGTGACTTGACCGTCTTCATATTTTGGCTTTTCAATCAGCTTCACTTCAGACTGAAACTCGCTTAATAATCCGCTTGAACGGTCTGGACCTTCAACTAATGCGTTAACAGCAGCTACGACTTCGTCTTTTTCTTCATTGCTGATCCTCTTTGTCACGGGAACATAATATACGTTATCCCCTTCCTCCCCAATATAATACACGGTTAGAGGATGAGTATCCGTAATATCAACGGCATCGCTCGTATCAATATTGATGCCGTCTTTTCTAGTCGTTCCTTCGCCGATTGGGGTTCCGTTTACTGGCATTTCTTTCAGTTCATGGCCGTTCACCCAGAGCTTTACTTTATTAATATTTTTAAATTGGGTTAATGTCCATGTAATTGCCTGCAAAATTTTTTCTTCATCTTCCGGCTTGTAGTTAGTAAATTCATTTGAGAAATCTACAATAGCCGTTCCGTCTTTAATATCTACTCCTTTAACAACTGTATCTTCCGGCAATACCGCACGGAACCCGTTCGGGAGAATGTTTGAAACGGGCCCTCCAGCCACTAAATATTCAACGGCTTGTTTGGCTACTTCCTTCGTGTTAGGCAGCTCCAATGTTTGTGGAACGACCATTCCGTTTTTGTCAATTAAATACAGAACTCTTTTCACCGTTTCCTTTGAGGATTCCTCTTTGTCGGACGTTGATTTCGCTGAGTCTAATTGTTGATCAAGCTGATCCCCGTCCTCCAAATAGGTAATATCCTGCGGCGGATCTATTTCTTGTTTTGAACTCTTGCTTCCAAATGAAGAACACCCTGAAAGCAAAACAAAAGTAGCCAAAACTGCTGCTGTCACATTCACCCATCTGTTTTTTGGCATAACAATCCCTCCTAAGGCAGTTTGTACTACTATGTATACGAGCATTGAAAAAAAATAGACCAGCTCCAACCAAAAATTCAATGGACAAAAAAACAGCTTGCTCATTTAGAGCAAACTGTTTTCGTTAAAGTTATACTTTCTACATGATCAATGTGATGACCGAACCATTTTGAAGCAATCTTTTGAAACATTTGTTTCGACCCAGTAGTTAAAAATTTATGGTTTTTATTGCCATCCTCTTGGTTTAAACAATGATGAAAGGATAAAATAGCGCTCACTTCCCGGGCTGTTTCATCTCCCGAGGTGATTATTTTTACGTCTTTCCCGATATATTTTTGAATTAAAGGCCGTAATAGAGGATAATGTGTGCATCCTAAAATAAGCGTATCAATTCTCTTTCCTTTAAAAGGAAGTAAAGATTCTGCAACAATATATTCCGCCCGTTCACCTTCAAATTCGCCGCTTTCTACTACCGGCACAAACTCAGGGCAAGCGAGACTCTCCACAATGACGGAACTATTAATCGTTTTGAGCGCACGAACGTACGCGCCGCTCGATATAGTTCCTTTTGTTCCGATTACACCAATATGGCCTGAGCGTGTAGCATTTATGGCAGCTCTTGCCCCTGGTTGAATTACACCAATCACAGGGATATCAAGTTGTTCTTGAATTTCTTTTAATACAACTGCTGTTGCAGTATTACAAGCAATGACAAGCATTTTGATATGAAAGTTTGAAATTAAATAGTTGGTCAGCTCCCATGTAAATTGTCGAATTTCCGTTTTCGGCCTCGGGCCGTACGGACATCGGGCGGTATCACCCAAATAAATTAATTCTTCTTTTGGAAGCTGCCTCATCAACTCTTTAACAACAGTTAATCCACCAACACCTGAATCAATAACTCCAATTGGTCTATTCAAAAAATCGCCTCTATTCTTTCATTTCTTGTTGCAATTTTGCTAATAGCTTTTCCAATTGAACAATTTCTTGATCCGAGAAGTTTTTCAAAACTTCTCTTAAATATTCTTGCCGCTTCGCTAATGCAGCCTCGATAACGCGTTGTCCATTTTCAAGCAATTGAATCCTGACTAATCGACGATCCTTTTCGTCTTTCACCCTTTTAACAAGGTTGTTTTTTTCCATTCGATCAATTAAATCCGTGATCGTGCTGCATGCAAGATACATTTTATTTGAAAGTTCTCCAATTGTCATGTTTCCTGATTCATTCAATAACAGAAGCGCGTCAAATTGCGGAGGAGTAATCGAGTAGTTGCTTAAAATATCACGGCCCTTCTTTTTTAAGATCGCAGCTATGCAGCGGAGGGATTTTTCTATTTCTTCAACAGTATTGAAAACGTACGTCATAACGGGGAACCCTTTCTTTCAAGATTAACAGATAAGATCAAATCTATTTTCCATTTTTTTATGTAAAATTTCAAGCATAGCCGTATTTTCAAAATGTGGAAAGACGAATTTTTTCAAAAAGTCACAAGCCTTTTTAAGAAGCCAATGATTCATAGAAAAAGAGTAAAACAAACTCTGTCCTTATCAATCTAAAAAAGGCAGCCGACGGCGAAGTTCCACTAAGGCTGCCTCTACTGTTTAAAGCTTTAGTTCTCCCATACGAAGAAGTTCTAAGACTGCTTGTGAGCGCCCTTTCACACCTAATTTTTGCATAGCATTTGAAATATGGTTCCGCACCGTCTTTTCGCTTATGAAAAGTTCACTGGCTATTTCTCTTGTAGTCTTATCTTGCACTAATAACTCAAATACTTCTCTCTCTCTCTTTGTTAGCAGCGGCTTTGGCTGAAAATCCTTCTCATTCAAGTATTGTAACCCTCCTTGCAGATGAGAGCCAGTCGACAGGATGGATTTAAAAATTGTCACCATATAGTATGATCGCAAAAAGATGACCGTGACAAGATTCATAAAAGAAAGTTGCATTTTAGGCGAAAAGAAGCTTCTTTACGTTAAAGGGACTCGTTTGAAGGAGGAAATGTTCGAGAAAGATTCAACCGTTTCTAAAATTAGGAACACCTTGACATTGCAAGGTGTTCCTTTTTCACAATATACATCAGCTGTCAATATAGTCGCTTCCGAACATTTTACGAAATGCGTGAACAGTTGTTTCTCTATTTAATGCTGCAATCGATGTTGTAAGCGGAATTCCTTTTGGACAGGATTGAACGCAGTTTTGGGAATTTCCGCAGTTCGCAAGTCCGCCGTCGCCCATAATAGCTTCCAAGCGTTCTGATTTATGCATCGCGCCTGTCGGATGAGCGTTAAACAAACGAACTTGTGATAATGGCGCTGGACCGATGAAGTTCGATTTGCTGTTTACGTTTGGACAAGCTTCAAGGCATACGCCGCACGTCATACATTTTGAAAGCTCATATGCCCATTGGCGTTTTTTCTCAGGCATTCTTGGTCCTGGTCCTAAGTCATACGTACCGTCAATTGGTATCCATGCTTTTACTTTTTTCAAAGAGTCAAACATGCGGCTGCGGTCTACTTGAAGATCGCGAATAACCGGGAATGTGCGCATCGGCTCGAGACGAATAGGCTGTTCCAACTGATCAATAAGCGCTGTACATGATTGGCGTGGCTTCCCGTTAATGACCATTGAACAAGCACCGCATACTTCCTCTAAACAGTTCATATCCCATGTCACAGGCGTTGTTTTTTCGCCTTTGGCATTAACAGGATTACGGCGAATTTCCATTAAGGCCGAAATAACGTTCATATTCGGACGATATGGCACTTCAAATTCTTCTTGATATGGTTCCGTGTCTGGTCGATCCTGTCTAGTGATAATAAACCGCACTTTTTTTTCACTCATTGTTTACTCCCCCTTTTCTCCCAGCTTTTTTAATGTTTCTTCGTATAGTCACGCACACGAGGCTTAATGAGTGATACATCAACATCTTCGTAGTGGAATTTAGGAGCTTCCTTCAAGCCGGCAAACGTTGCCATAGTTGTTTTGAGCCACTCTTCATCATTTCGTTCCGGAAATTCTGGTTTATAGTGAGCACCTCGGCTTTCATTACGGTTATAAGCCCCAAGCGTAATAACCCGAGCCAACACAAGCATGTTTCTCAACTGGCGAGTAAAGCTTGCGCCTTGGTTGCTCCATTTCGCAGTATCGTTAATATTAATTCTTTCCCAACGTTCCATAAGCTCTTGAATTTTTTCATCTGTTTTTAGAAGTTTATCATTGTAGCGCACGACTGTAACATTATCCGTCATCCATTCACCAAGCTCTTTATGAAGAACGTAAGCATTTTCGTTTCCATCCATTTTCAGGATTTCGTCCCATTTGCTTTGTTCTTCTTTTACGCGTGCATCATATAATGTGGATGGTAAATCGTCAGCTGATTTTTCCAATCCATTCATATATTCAACAGCTTTTGGTCCTGCAACCATACCACCGTAAATTGCAGAAAGCAATGAGTTTGCTCCAAGCCGGTTCGCACCATGCTGAGAGTAATCGCATTCACCAGCTGCAAACAAACCAGGGATGTTTGTCATTTGATCGTAATCGATCCATAGACCTCCCATAGAATAATGGACGGCAGGGAAAATTTTCATCGGCACTTTTCTTGGATCTTCACCCATGAATTTTTCATAAATTTCGATAATACCGCCTAGTTTAATATCAAGCTCTTTTGGATCTTTATGAGAAAGATCAAGATATACCATGTTTTCGCCATTAATGCCTAATTTCAAGTCTACACATACATGGAATATTTCTCTCGTTGCAATATCACGAGGAACAAGGTTTCCATATGCCGGATATTTTTCTTCAAGGAAATACCATGGTTTTCCGTCTTTATATGTCCAAATTCTTCCGCCTTCGCCGCGTGCAGACTCGCTCATTAATCGAAGCTTGTCATCTCCAGGGATGGCTGTCGGATGAATTTGTATAAATTCCCCGTTTGCATAATAAGCTCCTTGCTGATAAACGATAGAAGCAGCCGATCCCGTATTAATCACAGAGTTTGTTGATTTACCAAAGATAATTCCAGGTCCTCCTGTCGCCATTATTACGGCATTCGAACGGAAAGCTTGAATCTCCATTGATTTTAAATCTTGAGCAACGATGCCGCGACAGCGTCCTTCATCATCTTGTATGATTCCCAAAAACTCCCAGCCTTCATATTTCGTCACAAGACCTGCTACTTCGTGACGTCGAACTTGCTCGTCCAATGCATATAAAAGCTGTTGTCCAGTTGTTGCTCCGGCAAACGCTGTCCGGTGATGCTGTGTTCCTCCAAAACGACGGAAATCCAACAATCCTTCTGGTGTACGGTTAAACATAACACCCATGCGATCTAAAAGGTTAATAATTCCCGGTGCTGCTTCACACATCGCTTTAACCGGTGGCTGGTTAGCCAAAAAGTCTCCGCCATAAATCGTATCATCAAAATGGATCCACGGAGAGTCTCCTTCTCCTTTCGTATTTACCGCCCCGTTGATCCCTCCTTGAGCACATACTGAATGGGAACGTTTTACAGGTACTAACGAGAATAAGTCAACAGACACCCCGGCTTCCGCAGCCTTTATAGTTGCCATTAAGCCAGCCAAGCCGCCGCCGACAACAATTAATTTTCCTTTACTCATTTTTTTGCCCACTCCCTTGAACGCAATTTAGTTAGATTAGACAAACGCAAAAATGGCACGAAGACCTACGATTGAAAGCAACACAAAAATACCTATTGTCACATAAGTTGAGACTAGCTGAGATTTTGGAGTAACCGTAATTCCCCAGCTGACTGCAAAAGACCATAGACCGTTGGAAAAATGGAAAATCGCTGAAAGAACGCCTACTATGTAAAACACTAAACTAACAGGATTGCTTAAAATGGATTCCATCATATCAAAATTAACTTCAGCCCCAAACATCGCGGCAATACGAGTTTCCCATACATGCCATGCAATAAAAACAAGGGTAATAATACCAGTTACACGTTGAAGCAGGAACATCCAATTGCGGAAATAGCCAAAGCGACCTACATTGTTTTTTGCTGTGAAAGCAATATAAATCCCATAAATGGCGTGGTATAACAGAGGAAGGAAAATAATGAAAATTTCCAGAAAATAGCGGAATGGTAAATTTTCCATAAAATGCGCTGCGTTGTTAAATGCTTCTTCGCCCCTTGTGGCGAAATGGTTGACAGTCAGGTGTTGAATTAAAAATACGCCAATCGGTACAACACCTAAAAGTGAATGTAGTCTGCGGTTTGCAAATTCTCTGTTACCAGACATATGCGTTTACCCCCTAATCTTAATAATTTGAAAGATTTCTTAAAAATCTCCTGCTCCCCCTGCTTGGCATGTAAAAATCCGCCGACAAAATATGACGAAATCTTAAAATAATAGGACAAATTCATTGTACTCCCATAAAGTAGTACCGTCAAGAAAACGTCTACAAAGTATTATTCAGTAAAATCATTTTTTCTGATCGGAAAATAGAATATTTCCCGTATCCGAAATTGATTTTATAAACTCTTTCATCTTATGTGAAAGCTGATATAATATAATTGTTCGCTAGAAAGAGGGGAAACGATTGAAAGAGCTGTCATATCACGATCAATTAAAAGAATTAGAAGAAATAACCTTACATCCTTTTAGCGTTTTGCTGCTTCGCGACTATTTACTTCCTGAACTTCTAGGAAAAGAGCATCATTCCATTTTGTATTGGGCAGGCAAACAGCTAGCTCGAAAAATTCAATTATCTACGTTAGAAGAACTTATATCTTTTTTTTCATCAGCCGGATGGGGCGATCTTCATATTATTCGCCAGAAAAAAAACGAAATGGAATTTGAATTAACAGGCCAATTGATCGAAAAAAGGATGAAGCTTTTCAAAGATTTATCCTTCCAACTAGAAGCAGGATTTATCGCGCAGCAAATCGAATGTATGAACGATGTCGTCACAGAAGCGTATGAACAGATAAACAAACGCTTAAACAAAGTTATTTTCATTGTAAAATGGGATGAAAAAGATAAAATTTAACAGAATGAAAGGGCAGTAGGAGGATTTAAAAGCTTCCTCCTATTTGTTTTATTACATCGCTATTCGCTGAAATATTGTAAAATGTTTTGTGCTGTTTTTTCAGGCATTCCTGCCTGTTTTAGCTCTTCAAGCGATGCCTTTTTAATATTTTCAACGGAACCGAACGATTTTAACAGTTGTTTTTTACGCTTAGGTCCTATGCCGGGGATTTCATCTAATACAGACTTAAACGTATTCTTTTGGCGGACTTGTCGATGAAACGTAATGGCAAAGCGGTGCACTTCATCTTGAATGCGCTGAAGCAAATAAAATTCTTGGCTGCTTCTTGACAATTGAACAGCAGCTTCCCGGTTGCCGAGAAGCAAATCGCTCGTTTTGTGCTTGTCATCTTTCACAAGCCCGGCAACAGGAACGTCAAGTCCCAGTTCGTTTTCTAATACATCCATAGCTGCTTGTACCTGTCCTTTTCCTCCATCAACAATAATAAGGTCCGGCAACGGCAGCTCCTCCTTCAGCACTCTAGTATATCGCCTGCGAATTACTTCCCTCATCGATTCATAATCATCAGGCCCGCTGACTGTTTTTATTTTAAACTTTCGATACTCTTTTCTCGCAGGTTTTCCATCTATGAAAACAACCATAGCCGAAACAGCGTCCGCGCCTTGAATATTGGAATTGTCAAAAGCTTCAATCCGATGTGGTGTAGGAATATTCAACTGCTTTCCTAAATTTTCAATTGCTTTGATCGTCCTTTCTTCATCTCGTTCAATGAGTGAAAACTTCTCTTTTAACGAAATTTTTGCATTTTGATAAGCTAGCTGTACGAGATCTTTCTTTTTTCCTTTCTTTGGTTTGCTGACCTGTACTTGTACTAAAGCTCGAACCATTTCCTCATTGACATCTTCCGGAATGACTATTTCTTTCGGAAGAAAATGGTCGTTCTTTGCGTAAAATTGACCAATAAATGTTAAAAATTCCTCCTCTGGCTCTTGGTACAGAGGGAAAATGGACACATCCCGTTCTATCAGTTTTCCTTGTCTGATAAAAAATACTTGGACGCACATCCATCCTTTATCGTAATAATAAGCAAATACATCGCGATCAATAAAATCATTGAGAACCATTTTTTGCTTTTCCATTGTTGCTTCGATATGCGCGATTTGGTCCCGATATTCTTTTGCCCTTTCAAATTCAAGATTTTCTGCACATTTCAGCATTTTTTCTGTTAATTCTTTTTTGATCTCCTTATATCCACCATTTAAAAAACGGATGATGCTTTCCACCATTTGTTTGTTCGTTTCTTCGGAAACTTCGTGAACACAAGGCGCAAGACACTGGCCCATATGATAATAGATGCAAACCCGGTCTGGAAGCGAATTGCATTTTCTCAAAGGATACATGCGGTCAAGCAGCTTTTTTGTCTCTCTCGCAGCTTGGACGTTTGCATACGGTCCAAAGTATTTCCCCTTATCTTTTTTTACTTTTCGTGTGACGATCAGCCGCGGATGGCGCTCGGAAGTAATTTTAATATACGGATAGCTTTTATCATCTTTTAGATTGACATTGTATTTCGGTTCATGTTTTTTAATTAAATTCATTTCTAATAGAAGCGCCTCAATATTCGAGGATGTTACGATATATTCAAAATCGGCAATTTCTTGAACGAGTCTTAACGTTTTTCCGTCATGTGATCCAGTAAAGTAGGAACGAACCCGGTTTTTCAATACTTTTGCCTTTCCAACATAAATGACGGTTCCGTTTTTGTCCTTCATTAAATAACAGCCAGGCTTATTCGGAAGAAGCGAAAGTTTTTCTTTTAAATGCTCATACATCGGTAAAACACTCCAACTTATTCTAATCTGTGCTGGATTTATTCAGCCGTTTTCATTTAAAAGCAAGAAGGCGCTCCAAAAGGTAACTTTCGTGAGCGCCTCTTTTTATATTTTATATTACAAATGTTTGTTAAGCAATTGCGCTAAAGCTTCTTTCGGCTGGTAACCGATCGCTTTATCCACTGCTTCACCATTTTTAAAGACGATTAACGTCGGAATGCTCATGACTCCGTATTGACCGGCAGTTTCTTGATTTTCATCCACGTTAAGCTTAACAATTTTTACTTTGTCACCAAGTTCTTGATCCAATTCTTCAAGGACTGGGGCAATCATTTTACATGGACCGCACCAAGGCGCCCAGAAATCTGCCAATACTACACCCTCGCTTGTTTCTTGGGAAAAATTCTGGTCAGTAACGTTTACAATTGCCATCTTAATTCCTCCTAATTCACTTTTTCTATGTGAAGTATACCATGTTCTTTCGCTTGAAGCGAATGTTTTGATCTGCAACTATTTTTTCATATTTTTTGTATTTTATGTACGTCGTGACCCGTCTCCACTTATACTAGGAGGAATGGATTTGTTCAAAAAAATACGAGTCCATTCAGGACACGTTAAGAGGAATGGATTTTTAATTTTTTAAATTCTTCCGTAAGCATTGGCACAACTTCAAATAAATCTCCGACAATACCGTAGTCTGCGACGTTGAAAATGTTCGCTTCCGGATCTTTATTGATTGCAACAATTACTTTAGAATTCGACATTCCCGCTAAATGCTGAATGGCTCCAGAAATTCCGCAGGCAATATATAAATCCGGTGTAACGACTTTTCCCGTTTGTCCGATTTGCAGCGAGTAGTCACAATAGTTTGCATCACAGGCACCGCGTGACGCCCCTACTGCTCCTCCGAGCACAGATGCCAATTCTTTTAACGGTTCAAACCCTTCTGCACTTTTTACCCCTCTCCCTCCGGCAACGATCACCTTTGCTTCAGATAAGTCAACGCCTTCCGCTGCATTTTGGACAACCTCACGCACGATCGTGCGCAGATCTTTTATTTCTACCGATATGGAAGCAACTTCTCCGCTCCTTGATTCATTTTTTTCGAGAGGTGGAATATTGTTCGGACGAACGGTCGCAAAAATAATCCCATCCGTAATGATTTTTTTCTCAAAAGCTTTTCCTGAATAGATCGGTCTTGTGAAAACAACGTTACCGCCCACTATTTCTACAGCGGTAGCATCAGAAATAAGACCTGCGTTTAATTTAGCCGCTATTTTTGGAGATAAATCTTTGCCTAATGCCGTATGTCCGAAAATAATAGCGTCAGGCTTTTCACTGTCAATGATCGCCATGACAGCTTGTGAATACCCGTCCGGACTATAATATTTCAATTTTTCATCTTCCACGATGACAACCCTATCCGCTCCATAATAAATCATGTCATTTGCAAGCGTTCTAACGTTCTCTCCAATTAATCCGGCGACCACCTCTCCGCCTTCGGATATTATCTTGCCGGCTGCAAGCGCTTCAAATGATACGTTCCTTAAAAATTGATCCCTTATTTCTCCCAATACGAACACTTTTCGAGCCATTTTTTCATCCCCCTGCTATATTCGTCTCCACTAAATAACTTTTGCTTCTGATCTCAATAAAGAAACAAGTTCCTTCACTTGATCCTGCAGTTCCCCTTGCAATATTTTTCCTGCTTCTTTTTTAGGCGGCAAATAAATTTCTAACGTTTTTGTTTTCGGCATGACATCTTCTTCTTCAAGATCTAAATCATCAAGCTCCAACTCTTCAAGGGGTTTTTTCTTTGCCTTCATAATTCCCGGCAAAGACGGGTATCTCGGTTCGTTTAAACCTTGTTGGGCAGTTACTAAAAGAGGGAGTGTTGTTTCAATGATTTCCGAATCCCCTTCAACATCTCTCACAATTTTCACGTTTTTTCCATCTATTTCAATATTTGTGATCGTTGTGACATACGGAATGTCAAGAAGCTCCGCCAAACGGGGGCCTACTTGGCCAGATCCTCCGTCAATGGCAACGTTTCCAGCTAATATAATGTCCGCTTCTTTATCCTTCAAAAATTCATATAGAATTTTTGCTGTTGTAAATTGATCTCCATCTTCCAAATCTTCCTCAATATTTATTAAGACAGCTTTATCGCATCCCATCGCAAGAGCCGTTCTCAGCTCTTTTTCGCTTTCTTCTGATCCTACTGTAACAACAGTTACTTCTCCGCCATGAGCCTCCTTAAGCTGCAGCGCTTCTTCAATGGCATATTCATCATAAGGGTTTATGATGAATTCTGCATCATCCTCGGAGATTGATCCGTTTTCAATTAAAATTTTTTCTTCTGTGTCAAAAGTTCTTTTCATAAGGACAAAAATATTCACCTTTCCCATCCCCTTTTTAAAAATTGATCATTCTCTTTTTATGAATGATTGCTTTTAAATCCGTTGATTAGCAGCTCAGGAATTTTTTCTGCAATTGCGAGGAGATCGTATTTTTGATCTTTCATTACCCACGTTGTCGCCGTTTCGTCCATCGTCCCAAAAATCATTTGTCTTGCCAGCCTTAAATCCAAATCTTGTCGAAACTCTCCCGTTTTTTTTCCGAATTCGATCACTTCGTCTATTACTTTCAAATATTCTTTAAAAATTTCATTTATGCGCCGGCGCAATTCTTTGTTTACTTGCCGCAATTCCAATTGAAGAACCACTGCCAAATTCCGATCATGAACTAGCATTTGAAAATGCTTTTCGATCAGCGCAAACAATTTTTCTGCAGCAGTCTGCTTTGCATCAATGCTTTTTTTCACTTCAGCGATATGATTCATCAATCTTTCTCGAAAAAGGGAGATTAAAATATCCTCCTTGTTTTTAAAATACAAATAAATCGTTCCATCTGCTACGCCCGCCTGTTTGGCAATTTTCGAAACCTGAGCGGAATGATAGCCGTTCTCCGCAATGACGACAATAGCTGCGTCAATGATTTGTTTATATTTTGCCTTTTTTTCTTTCAACGTGTATCTTCCCTTCAAAATGAATGAATGGTCATTCATTTATATGATATTTAGATTAAGCCTTTTTGTCAAGCATTGAGGGAAGTTTTTATTCTCGTTCAAAACCGATAGATGTCCGTTTTATATTTTTCTTTCTTCCTCTACTAGTTTTCTTCTTAAAATTTTTCCTACTGCTGTTTTCGGAAGCTCGTCGCGAAATTCGTATTTTTTCGGCACTTTGTACGGGGCAAGATGTTTTCGGGCGAATTGGTCAAGCTCTTGCTCCGTAAGCTGTGCTCCTCCCTTTGGTACAACATAAGCTTTCACGGTCTCGCCTCTGTAAGGATCCGGAACACCTGCAACGACAACCTCTTTAACCTTTTCATTAGCATACAACACTTCTTCTATCTCGCGGGGATAAATGTTGTACCCGCCAGCAATAATCATATCTTTTTTACGATCGACAATATAAAAGAATCCGTCTTCATCCATATAGCCGATATCTCCTGTAAAAAGCCATCCGTCTTTTAAAACCGCTTCCGTTTCCTCTCGGTTGTTCCAGTAGCCTTTCATCACCTGCGGTCCTTTTACAATAAGCTCGCCGAATTCGTTTACATCTGCAAATCCTTCTTTTTCAGCCGAATAAATGGCAGCATGCGTATTGGGCCAAGGGATGCCAATGCTTCCTTTTTTCTTGACATCTGAATAAAATAAGTTTGCATGCGTAACGGGAGAAGCTTCCGAGAGTCCATATCCTTCAACAAGCTTCCCGCCTGTTTCTTTTTCAAAGCGCTCCTGAATTTCTACCGGAAGAGGAGCCGAACCGCTGATACAATATTTAACCGAGGACAAGTCGTATTTTCGCAAATCTTTATGATTTAAAAGAGCAACATAAATCGTTGGCACTCCTGGAAAAAGCGTTGGCTTTTCTTTTTCAATCGCTTTCAAAATTTCGGTTGAATCAAATTTGGGGATTAAAATCATTTTAAAACCTTCCATGATCGATAAATTCATTACAGTCGTCATGCCATATACGTGAAAAAAAGGCAAAACTCCTAGTATGGACTCTTCTCCTTTCCTGCATTTATACATCCAGGCAGCACACATTTTCGTATTGGAAATTAAGTTTTCATGCGTCAACATCACCCCTTTAGGCGTCCCTGTCGTCCCTCCTGTATATTGCAAAAGGGCAATATCTTCTTTCGGATCAATATTTACTGTCAATTCTTTAGCAGGCGATGTTTTTAAGATCTCTGTCCATACATGAACACCATTTGCTGCGTTTACCTTTATTAAAAGATTTTGCTCCTTCTTTTGAATGAGCGGGTATAGAAGATTTTTTGGGAAAGGCAAATACTCTTGGATCTTTGTTATTATGATATGTTTGATATTTGTGAGAGATTTCAATTTCGAGGCTTTTGGATAGAAAAGATCTAATGTAATGAGATGTGTAGCACTGCTGTCATTCAACTGGTACTCCAGCTCTGATTCTGTATAAAGAGGGTTCAATTGAACGACTATTCCGCCTGCCTCCAGAACTGCATAATAAGCAATAACTGCCTGTGGACAGTTTGGAAGCATAATCGCTGCCCGATCCCCTTTTTCAAACCCTGTTTGCTCCAAATAATTAGCCAATTGAAGCATCTGTTCGTATAGTTTGCGGTACGTAATGTTCTTTCCAAGAAATGAAACGGCTGTATGATTCGGAAACTGATTAGCCGTATCTTGAAAATATTTGGAAAGCGGCTTATTCTCCCAAGAGATATTATGCGGAATTTCCGAGGGATAAAAATTGAGCCAAGGTTTTTGACATTCCATTTATCTCCTCTCCTTTGAAAAATAATGATGATTTTATTTCATTATATCAAAATAAAATTCAGAAATATAATTATTTTTAGAATTTTAAATAGGAAAAAGCGGAGACCTTTTCTTTTCTCCGCTTTTTCAAGCAAAAAACACCATATAAATAATACCGATCGCAATAAACAGACCGCACAAACCAAATAAAATTTTAGCCAGCGTTTCCATGTTCCCCTCTCCTAATTTGTAATTCCTGCTCCGATTACAAAGGACAAGCCTATGGATATGACCATTGAGATAAAACCAACTGCACGGTTATCCTTTTGAATTTCATCATCAATATTAAATTTAGGAGTCAGAAATTCAAAAATAAAATATCCGATTAAGAGCAAGGCAAATCCGTAAAAGCCCCAGCCAATCATTTCAAAAAGACCGTCATGCTGTTCAATTGAGAAGCGGAAAACGTTTGAAATCCCGAAAATTTTGCCGCCTGTTGCCATTGCAACAGCCACATTGCCTTTTTGGATTTCTTCCCAGTTTTTATATTTCGTCACCAATTCAAAAATGACTAAAAATAAAACCCCGCACAATATGACAACACTATAATTAGCAGCAGTTTGAACATATACGTTCTCCCAAAACAGATTCATGTTTACTCTCCTTAAAGAAAAGTTTATTTGAACTCCACAATCGTAACACCTGTTCCGCCTTCATTTGCTTCACCGAAACGGACGTTTTTAACAGCGCGGTGGTTTTGCAAAAATTCCCGCACCCCTTTTCTTAAAGCGCCCGTCCCTTTGCCATGAATAATGTGCGCCCGCGGATATCCTGCGAGAAGACAATCGTCAATATATTTTTCAAGACGGATGAGCGCATCTTCATATCGCTCTCCCCGCAAATCAAGTTCTAATGAAACATGAAAATCCTTCCCTTTTACTGTTGCGAGCGTTTTTTCTCCCTCTTGTTTCGGGCTGCCAATATATTCAAGATCTTCTTCTTTTACTTTCATTTTCAATATTCCAATTTGTACAAGCCATTCACTTTCATTTGCTTTTTCAAGCAGATGTCCTTTTTGATTTAAGTTGATCACTTTTACCTCATCGCCGGGGCGCAGCTGCTTTTTGCTTTTTTGTTTTTCAGATTTTTGTTCAGTATTTATAAATTCAGGCGCTGCATATTCAAGCCGCTTTTTTGCTTCTATTAATTCATGCTCTTTAATAGCTGAACTGTGCTCTTTTTGCATGTTTTTCAATTTTTGAATAATCTGATCTGCTTCTTTTTGCGCTTCTTCCAGCCTTTTTTTCACCATTTCCTCAGCTTCTTGATATAGGCGGTCTTTCTGCTTATTAAATTCAATGATTTGTTCTTGTAGTTCTTTATGAAGTTTTTCTGCTTCTTTCAGCGTTTTTTCAGCTTCCATCCAATCCTCTTCAGCACGTTTTTTGCTTTCCTCAAGGGAGGCAATCATTGCATCCGTTTTGGATCTGTCAGCGCTCATGAACGATTTGGCGCGCTCAATAATTTCTTTGCTCAATCCAAGCCTTTTTGATATTTCAAACGCATTGCTTCGGCCAGGTACACCGATCAACAATTTATACGTCGGCGATAATGTGTCGACATCAAACTCAACGCTTGCATTGATCACGCCCTTACGGTTAAATCCGTATGCTTTCAATTCGGGATAGTGGGTGGTTGCAACAACTTGCGCTCCTCTGTTTAAAGCTTCATCCAAAATTGCAATGGCTAGAGCAGCACCTTCTCCAGGATCTGTACCTGCCCCAAGTTCATCAAATAGTACGAGTGAGCGATCATTAAGTTCCTGTAAAATTTTGACGATGTTCACCATATGAGAAGAAAATGTACTCAAATTTTGTTCAATTGACTGTTCATCCCCAATATCTGCGTAAACTGCCTCAAATACCGGCATTGTAGATCCTTCTTCAGCAGGGATTTGCAGACCTGATTGCGCCATTAGTGCGAGCAGTCCAATTGTCTTCAGCGTCACCGTCTTACCGCCGGTGTTTGGACCGGTAATGACAATCGATTGAAAATCTTCCCCAAGTTCAATTGTATTTGGCACAACGGTTTCAGGGTCAATAAGAGGATGGCGGGCTTTATATAGCTTCATAATGCCACGATCATTTATATTTGGCTTTGTAGCCTTTAATTTTTTAGCATACAATGCCTTGGCAAACATAAAATCGATTTCACCCATTACAGTGATATTATGAATGATTCCCTTGCTTATGTCAGCAACCATTTTCGACAATTCCGTTAAGATCCGTTCAATTTCGCGCCTTTCCTTAATCCGCGCTTCATTTAAAGAGTTGTTCGCTTCTACGATAGCCTGCGGCTCAATAAACAGAGTTGCTCCTGAGGAAGATTGATCATGGACGATTCCTCCGTAAACTCCTCTATATTCTTGTTTGACAGGAATGCAATAGCGGTCATTTCGAATCGTAATAATGGCATCCGAAAGATTTTTTTGTGCAGATGGGGAGCGAATGATCGATTCCAGCTTTTCGCGAATACGAGCCTCCAGTGTACGGATTTGACCTCTTATCGCTTTTAATTTATCGCTCGCATCATCAACAATTTCCCCGTCATCGCGTATGCAACGTTGAATTTCTTTTTCTTCTTTTAAATAAATTCCGATTTCGCTGACCAATTGTTCTAAATGAGGAAGTGAAACCTCCTCTTCTTGAGTCAACTTTTCAATAAATTGCTTCATTTGTCTTGAAGCATATAACACGGCAGAAACAGCCACAAGCTCTTGCGGACCTAAAGTTCCGCCTATTTGCGCACGCTTTACACTCGGCCGTATGTCGCTTAATCCTCCGAAAGGGGCAGAGCCTTTCAATCGGAGCACTGTTAGTGCTTCATCTGTCTGCTCCTGCCTCTTCAGTACTTCGTTGATGTCTCCTGATGGCATAAGCTTTAACGCTTTCTCTTTTCCTAAAGAAGAAGAAGCATGCTCTTTCAGCTGTTCTCTTATTTTATTAAATTCCAAAACATGTAACACTCGTTCCTGCAACTTCTCAAAACCTCCTGACAGTTGAATGGTCAGTCTTTCCTTTTTAAAAATTGCTTTAATTGTTCAACATCCCACGTATTCACAACGTCATCCGGCTGAATGAAAGCTTTTCGCGCATACGCAACCCCTATCTCCATATGTTCTAGCATGTTTATGCTGTGGGCATCTGTATTAATCACAACCTTTACACCGTATTCCTTCGCTTTTTTCAAATGTTCTACACATAAGTCAAGCCTGTTCGGATTTGCGTTCAATTCTAAAATAGTATCTGTTTCCTTTGCAAGTTCTAAAAGCATTTCTATATCAACATCGTATCCTTCTCTTCGCCCAATTAACCTTCCAGTCGGATGAGCGATAATATCAACATGGTAATTATATAGGGCTGCTTTCAGCCTTTTCATAATTACACTCTGCGGCTGGGAAAAGTTCGAATGGATCGATGCAATAACTATATCTAGCTCTTTTAGACAATCGTCGTCATAATCAAGTGTACCGTCCGGCAAAATATCCATCTCGATTCCTCTGAAAATCGTAAAATCAGAATATTGTTCATTCAACATGTCAATTTCTTCTTTTTGTTCTTTCAGCTGCTCAGGAGTCAAGCCGTTGGCTACTTTTAAAAATTGCGAGTGATCTGTAATCGCGATGTACTTGTAGCCTTTTCTTTTAGCAGCCTCAGCCATTTCCTTGATTGAATGAGCGCCGTCGCTCCATGTTGAATGCATATGGAGATCTCCCTTTATTTCCTCGAGCGAAATAAGATTTCCTTTGTATTTTTCCACTTCCTCCCCATCTTCCCGAACCTCTGGCGGAATGTAGGGAAGCTGAAAGTGTGCATACAGCTCTTTTTCTGACTCAAATGTGAGCACTTCTCCGGATTCTATTATTTCTACGCCGTATTCGCTTATTTTTTCTCCTCTTTCCTTCGCTAGCTGGCGCATTTTTACATTATGCTCTTTTGAGCCTGTAAAATGGTGCAAAGCCGAAATGAATTCCTTTGGGTGCACGATGCGAAAATCGACCTGAACCTTGACATCAAACTTGAGTTCAATCGATATTTTCGTATCGCCTTTCGCAATGATTTCAGTTATATTCGGCATTGTTAAAATGTAATCTCGCACAGCTTCTTTATTTTCCGCCGCAATAATAAAGTCAAGGTCTTTTATCGTTTCTTTCATTCTTCTTAAGCTTCCTGCGCGAGAAAAGCGAACTATTCCGTTTCCTTGTCCTTTTTCTAAAAATTTCTCTATTTTTTCTGCAATCGGCAGCATATAAGCAAGAGGCAGTCGGCCCGGTTTTTTATTCATTTCATCGATCGCAGCCAATATTTTTTCTTCCGTTACTTTTCCAAAACCTTGTAAACTTTGCACTTTATGTTCTTCACAGGCTTTTTTTAAAGAATCGATGTCCACAACACCTAAATCCTTGTACAATTTTGCAATCTTCTTTCCGCCCAGCCCTGGCAATTGAAGAAGAGGGATTAACCCTTCAGGAACTTCCTTTTGCAAGGTTTGCAGCGTTTTTGACTCGCCGGTTTTTATGAATTCTTCGATGACTGCACTCGTTCCTTTCCCAATCCCACTGATTAAAGTAAAATCGTGGATGTCTGATAGGCTTCTCGCATCCCTTTCAAGGGCATTGGCAGCTTTATAAAACGCGGAGATTTTAAAAGGGTTTTCGCCTTTTAACTCCATATATACCGCAATTTTCTTTAACAGGCTGACAACATCCTTTTTGTGAACCGTCATGTTTTACGTCACCTCTTGAATCTTAAACAATATAAAAATCACCTGCTATTGAACTATTTAATAGAAACAGAGAAGGACGATGGGGGTCTAAATAAAGATGTTTCCATCGTCCCTTTACGTCTAACTTCCTTTACCGAAATAGCCGATCCAAAGATCGTGAATTTTATCAGATAAGACAGGGGTATGATTGACAATTAAATCAGCCAGCAGCGATTTATCGATAAGATTTTGAATTTGCTCGGCTGGAATGAGCGCTGCCAAAAAAAGCAGAATGAATAAAATGAGGTAAGTTTCCGCAAAACCTAAAACCGCACCCAGCAAGCGGTTGATTTGCTTAAGTATTGGAAGCATCGCAACAAAATCAAACATAGATCCGATGATGTGAAGCGCTATTTTTGATCCGATAAACAAAAGCACGAATGCAACTCCGCGATAGTAAGCTTCCTCCAAATGGCCCCCTGTCAATATAGATAGAGCAGCATTTGAATCTCCTATATTTGGATACGGTACCCATAATTCCAGTTTAGGAGCAAGATCGTCAAAATATGTTCTGGCAATTATGAAAGACACTATAACACTTGATAAATAAACTACTTGGAGAATAAATCCCCTTTTAAGGCCAGTGAGCAATCCGAATACTAAGAAAAATAAAATGATCAAATCAAGCATTTTAAATTTCAATCCTTTTCTTGAAGTTGCTTTTCTAGTTCTTCAAATTTCTCCTTTAATTTGAGATAATCATGAACAGCATTAACCGCAGTTAGTACTGCCAGCTTGTTTAAATCTAGAGATGGGTTTTTTTGACTGATTTCCCGCATTTTTTCGTCAACAATTGAAGCGACAAGCTTCATATGATTTACGCTCTCATTTCCAACAATCGAATACTGCTGTCCATATATATAAACAGTCGCTTTATTTTTAGGTTGATCAGACAAAGCGAATCCTCCATCCTCTATGAAAAAATATCGCAAAATGATTCAAAATCCTAATCATAATCATAACATGTTTGTCGAAAAGATGGAAAGAAGAACAAAAGAAAGGGTACAATAATATAGCATCCATTTTAGGAAAGCGAGGCGTTTTTTATTGTCCAATATCGTCATAAAAGTTGATCATGGGGGAATTCAAACTTTGAAAGATTTTTATAATCCTTTCATTATAGACAGAACCCCTCCAGGTGCCGTCTTTTCTGCCAAATTGACAAACTGTACGATCACTGCTTACAAGTCGGGAAAAGTGCTTTTTCAAGGATCTGCCGCTCAGCAGGAAGCAAACAGATGGGAAAAAACAGCAAAAACAGCCCCTTCTCAAACAGAGGATGAGCTTCAACAGCTTCAACAGATGTCAGTCATCGGCTCTGATGAAGCAGGAACGGGGGATTATTTTGGACCGATCACGGTTGCTGCAGTATTTGTCCCTAAAGAAAAAAGAAAACTGGTTCAGCAGCTTGGAGTAAAAGATTCAAAGGCTTTGACAGACAAACAAGTTTTTTCAATCGCCAACACTTTAATAGAGACAGTTCCGTACAGCCTCTTAATTTTGCGCAATGAAAAATACAATCAATTGCAAAAATCTGGAATGAACCAAGGGAAATTGAAAGCTATCCTTCATAATCAAGCGATCCATCATTTACTCAAGAAAATTTCTCCTGATAAACCAGAAGCTGTGTTGATCGATCAGTTTGCAGAGCCGAATGTTTACTTTCAATATCTTAAAGACCGGGATGTTCCGTTTAAAGACATAACCATCTTTAAACCGAAGGCGGAGCATATACACATATCTGTCGCTGCAGCATCCATTATCGCAAGATATGCTTTTTTAAAAGAATTAAACAGCTTATCCAACGCAGCCGGATTTTATTTGCCAAAAGGAGCCAGCCATACTGTTGATGAAGCTGCTGCCAAATTAATAAAGGAAAAAGGGAAAAACACACTTGGCAAAATGGCAAAGCTTCATTTTGCCAACACCGAAAAAGCTTTGAATCTATTGAATTGAAATGACGAATCCGGAAATCTTATTTTCTGAGGTTAGCAGGACCAATTTATGATTTCAATAAAAATGAAGGTGCTATCTGCACCTTCATTTGTTAGCTGGAATTATTTTAGGGATTTATCGTCCTGCGTTAGCTGCGAAGAACTGCTGAAAATTTTTCCTCTACCGCCTTAATTACTTTTTCATGAGCTTTTGCTGCTTCCTCATCCGTCAATGTTCGTTCAGGATCGTAGTAGCGGAGTGAAAATGCGATCGATTTTTTCCCTGCCCCCAAACGTTCTCCTTCATACACATCGAAAATGGAAATCTCTTTTAACAGTTTTCCGCCCGCTTCCCGGATCGTTTCTTGAAGCTCGCCAGCATGCACATGCTGATCAACGACTAAGGCGATATCCCTTGTAATGGATGGGAACCTTGGAATCGGCGTATATATGACTGGCTTAGCTTCATATTGAATGAGATCGGCTAGCTTCAGCTCAAAAACATATGTTTCATCTAAATCATACTCTTTTTCAACTTCCGGATTTAATTCGCCGACAAATCCGATGAATGATCCGTTTAAATAAATATCTGCCGTTCTGCCGGGATGCAGCCCTTCACGTTTTGCCTGTTTATACTCAATTTCATCCAACAGTCCAAGCAGATCAAATAAACCGTCTAAAATTCCTTTCACAACATAAAAATCAACTTTTGTTTTTTCCCCTTGCCATGGGTGATAAACGTAGTGACCCGTCATGACGCCTGATAAACGTTCTTTTTCCAAAGGCTTTTCTAAAGCATCGTCCGAAATGAAAACAGAACCAATTTCATAAAGATGAATATCATCGATTTGCCGCGCTTTATTATATTTTACGGACTCAAGCAAATGAGGAAGCAGGCTTAAACGCAAAACACTCCGCTCTTCACTCATCGGCAATGCTAATTGAGTAAAGCTTGACGTCTCCAGCGTAAATTGTCCCGCCTTTTCTTTGCTCGTTAATGAATATGTGATCGCTTGATAAAGCCCGGCGCCTTCCAAAAATCTTCGCACTTTTCTTCTTTTCAATTGATAGTCTGTTAATGCTCCGGATGTTGAAGATCCTTCAGGCAATGTTGACGGAATATAGTCATATCCGTAAAGGCGGGCTACTTCTTCAATTAAATCTTCTTCAATCGCAATATCGCCTCTTCTTGTCGGAACGGTTACTGTAAAAAGACCGTTTTCTTCAACGGTTTCAAATTGCAAGCGGTCAAAAATTTCTTTTATTTCATCTACTGCAATGTTTGTCCCTAAAACGTTGTTAATTTTCTCAGCGGAAATGGTGATCACTTTTTTCTCGATTGAAAAATCATGAAATTCTGCTTCACCTTCTAAAACAGTTCCGGAGGCGTATTTTGCGATCAATTGTGCTGCCCGCTCTGCTGCAGCTTTTACCCTGTTCGGGTCAACTCCCTTTTCAAATCTCAAGCTCGCTTCACTTCTAAGTCCGAAATCCTTCGACGCTTTTCGGACAACACTGCCTTTAAAATAGGCGGCCTCAAGCAAAACGGTCGTCGTATCGTCTCTTACTTCAGAATCGGCCCCTCCCATTACACCAGCTAATGCAACAGGTACTTTGCCATTTGTGATCACAAGGTGATCGCTTGTAAGCTTTCGTTCTTGATCATCAAGGGTCACGATCGTCTCTCCGTCATGTGCGCGGCGAACGAGTATTTCCTTTGATCCGAACCGGTCATAGTCAAACGCATGAAGCGGCTGGCCGTATTCTAATAAACAATAGTTTGTAATATCGACGACGTTGTTATGCGGTCTGATTCCGGCTTTTATTAAGCGCATTTGCATCCATAAAGGGGAAGGGGCAATTTTGACATTTTTAATAATTTTAGCTATATAGAATGGATTATCTTCTTTTGCTTCAACATTCACAGTAATATAATCAGTTGCTTTTTCTTCGGCAGCCTCATAATGAACTTCCGGCTTTCGAACCTCTTTCTTTAAAATTGCTGCAACTTCATAGGCAACACCGATCATGCTTAAACAGTCAGAACGGTTTGGTGTAAGACCTAATTCAAGTACATAATCGTCCATAAACAGCTGTTCCATCGCATTTTTTCCAACTTCAGCATCACTAGGGAAAACAAAAATGCCGTCAGAAAACTCTTTTGGGACAAGCTTTCCTTCAATGCCCAGCTCTTGCAAAGAACAAATCATACCGTTAGATTCTTCACCGCGCAGCTTTGCCCGTTTAATTTTGAAATTGCCCGGCAAAACCGCACCAACTTTGGCTACCGGCACTTTTTGACCTTTTTCAACGTTTTGGGCGCCGCATATAATTTGCACTGGTTCTCCTTCACCGATGTCAACTAAACATTTGCTTAATTTTTCTGCATTTGGATGCTGTTCTTTTTCAAGCACCTGTCCAACTACAACATCTTTTATTCCTTCATTAACAGCTTGAACATTTTCAACTTCAATGCCGCTCTTCGTTATTTTTTCAGCCAGCTCCTCAGGGGAAATGTCTAGATCAACATATTCAGAGAGCCATTTGTATGAAACGAACATGAGAAAACCTCCTTTTAAGCTTGTTTAAACTGTTTCAAAAAACGCACATCGTTTGTATAAAAATGACGAATATCATCAATTCCATATTTCAACATGGCAATCCGTTCCGGTCCCATTCCAAATGCAAAACCACGGTATTTTTTCGAATCGAATCCCGCCATTTCCAAAACGTTTGGATGAACCATCCCTGCTCCTAAAATTTCAATCCAGCCTGTTCCTTTGCATACATGACAGCCTTTCATGGAGCATTTAAAACAGGATACATCGACTTCCACCGACGGTTCAGTAAACGGGAAAAAGCTCGGACGCAGACGAATTTGCCTGTCTTCACCGAACAGTTTTTTCGCAAACACTTCGAGCGTTCCTTTTAAATCGCTCATGCGAATGTTTTCATCCACAACGAGCCCTTCAATTTGCGTAAATTGATGGGAGTGCGTTGCATCATCTGTATCACGTCTGTATACTTTCCCTGGACAAATGATTTTTACAGGACCTTTCCCTTTATATTTTTCTAGCGTTCTCGCCTGAACTGGAGATGTGTGTGTGCGCAGCAAAATTTCATCAGTTATGTAAAAGGAATCTTGCATATCCCTTGCCGGATGGCCTTTCGGCAAATTGAGCGCTTCAAAATTGTAATAATCTGTTTCAACTTCTGGACCTTCCTCTACTGTGTATCCCATGCCGATAAACAAATCTTCAATTTCTTCAATGACCGCTTGGAGAGGATGATGGTTTCCTGTTCGAACCGGTCTGCCTGGAAGGGTAACGTCAATCGTTTCTTGCTGTAATTTTTTCTCGATTTCTGCTTTTTCGAGTTGTTCTTGCTTACTTGTTATTTCCCCGGCAATCACTTCCCGAATTTCATTTGCTAACGCACCTATTTTCGGCCGTTCTTCTTTCGAAAGCTTTCCCATTCCGCGAAGAACTTCGGTAATCGGTCCTTTTTTTCCAAGATATTGAACGCGAATATTTTGCAATTGTTTTAAATCCGTTGCTTCCCGTACCTTTTGCAACGCTTCATCGCGAAGCTTTGTTAATTCTTCCTGCATGTAAATTCCTCCTTTTTTAAAATAAATAAAAAAACCCATCCCAAAAAAGGGACGAGTTGAATTTCGCGGTACCACCCTTATTAACAAAGAAAGAATCTTTGTTCACTTCATTATCATAACGGCACAGCCGGAGCGCCTTTACATGCTTCCGCATGGTCCTGGCGTCAACTCTGGAGGTGAATTCGTTTGCCTCTACCATAAAAATGCTTCCAGTCTACGGCATTTTCTCCCTAAATGGCGACCTGCAAACTACTCTTCTCCGTCATCGTTATTCCTTTATTCAATTGCTTTTAATTATAAAAAAAAGAAATTAAAGGCGCAACACTATTTGCGAAGATGGTACATGAAAATAGCTGAAGCAACGGCAACATTTAATGACTCCGCTTTTCCATAAATCGGAATGTGTAAATTTTGATCCGTCATATCCAGCAGCTCTTTTGAGACCCCATTTCCCTCATTTCCTACAAGGAGGGCAAATGTTTCAGATGGAGGGATCTCTTTATAGAAAACAGCATTTTTTGTTGAAGTTCCAAATACAGGAATTTTCTCTTCCTTCAATTTGTTTATAATCTGTTTTAATGACGAATTGACCACAGGCAAATGAAAAATTGATCCTTGTGTCGCCCGGATCGTTTTACTATTGTACAAATCAACCGTCCCGTCACCTAAAATCACAACATCCATTCCAGCCGCATCTGCAGTACGAATGATCGTACCGAGATTTCCTGGGTCTTGAACCGCATCTATTAACAGCCATTTTTTGGCGTTCAAATCGATTTCCCACCTAAGCTGCTTACAAACAGCCATGACACCTTGCGGGGAATCCGTTTCAGACAGAAGCGAAAACACCTCTTTGGAAACAATCGTTGTCGGAATAGTACCTTCGAAAAAATGATTTGGCAGCTTCGCTCCGTCTAAAACAATTAACTCTTGAACAATTGATTTGTATTTGAGAGCTTCCTCGATTAAATGCAAGCCTTCAATTAAAAACAGCCCGCGCTCTTCCCGTTTTTTTCTTGATTGCAGCTTTTTCCATTCTTTTACTCTTTCATTTTTAGTTGACGCAATCCGTTTCAATGATGGTGTCTCCTTCAACTGATAGTTCATTTCATATACATATTATAGAAAACAAAAGAAAAAATAAAGAAGAATGAAGAAAAACGAGGTGAAGGATATGAATTTTGATTTGCGCAATGCAGTCATTGCCAACATATCGCAAAATTCAAAAGACGAGCTGAGAGAAACGATCGTTGATGCCATCAATAGCAAGGAAGAAAAAATGCTTCCAGGGTTAGGCGTGTTATTTGAAATTATCTGGAACCATTCAAGTCAGCGTGATCAGCAGGAAATGGTTGAAACACTTGAACAAGGATTAAAAGAGACTGGAGCTGGGAAATAACCAGCTCCTGCTTTTTAGTTGTACGTAATGTTTTCAACCGTTTTTTTGTCGAGGCGTTTAATGACTTCTGTCAATAATTGAACCGTATGTTCAAAGTCTTCGCGATGAATCATCGCAGCGTGTGTATGAATGTAGCGCGTTGCAATCGTAATGGAAAGCGTTGGAACACCATTTCCTGTTAAATGAATCGATCCGGAGTCTGTACCGCCACCCGGCATAGCATCATACTGATATGGAATGCCGCATTCTTCAGCGACCCCTACGACAAAATCGCGAAGCCCTTTATGGGAGACCATAGAAGCATCATATAAAATAATTTGCGGACCTTTCCCCATTTTTCCCATCGCTTCTTTTTCGGAAATGCCTGGAGTGTCGCCGGCTATTCCGACGTCTACGCCGAAAGCAATATCAGGCTCAATATAATGGGCTGATGTGCGGGCTCCTCTTAATCCTACTTCCTCCTGAACGGTTCCTACACCGTAAACGACGTTCGGATGGTTTACCCCTTTCAGCTTTTTCAAAACTTCGATCGCTATTGCACAACCGATGCGGTTATCCCAAGCTTTCGCCAAAAGGATTTTATCATTTTTCATAACGGTGAACTCAAAATAAGGCACAATTTGGTCGCCGGGACGAACACCAAATTCCATCGCTTCTTCTCGGCTGCTGGCGCCAATATCAATAAACATGTCTTTGATCTCTACAGGCTTTTTTCGTGCTTCTGCCGGCAAAATATGCGGCGGCTTGGAACCGATGATGCCGGTCACATCTCCTTTTTGGGTGACAATCGTCACTCTTTGTGCGAGCATAACTTGATTCCACCAGCCACCAACAGGCTGAAAGCGAATGAACCCTTTATCATCAATTTGCGTAACCATAAAGCCGACCTCATCAAGATGGCCCGCGATCATAATTTTGGGTCCGCCTGATTCTCCTTCTTTTTTGGCAATTAAACTGCCGAGTCCATCCGTTTGGATATCATCCGCATAATCTTTTATGTACCCTCTCATTACTTCTCTGACTTCCCGTTCATTGCCGGCGATGCCTTTCGCGTCTGTTAAATCTTTTAACATTTTCAATGTTTCATCCCATTTCTCCACACTGAAACCTCCTTTAATTTATATTCTTCATTTTTTCCAAACGGAATTGTTAATATCCTTGATTTTGTCTAGCATGATTGACTTCATTTTTCGCCATGTATGCTGAAATAATATCTTCCTCTGAAAAGCCCAGCGCAGAGCCGAGTGTAACATAGTCGTTAAATAAATCGATATACGCTTGGACAGACAAATATTCACTGAATTTTGCCGTTTTTTGATAAACGTTTAAAAAAAGATCGGTCAGGCTTTTATCGATTTTTCTTGCTTTCATTTCCGGCAGTTTTTCAATATACAATTCATGGCCGATCGACAATAAAAAATGAAGGCCGTCTACATACTCTTCCAAAATAACCTCTCTGTCGGAAGGCGGCTTAACGCTCCAAAATTTAAAGCAGCGCGTTTCATTAGCCAATTCGCCAATTTCAACAAGCAAGGCTAAAACTTTTCTCTCGATCAGCCTTTCTTCCTCCAAACCGTGTTTCTTTTCAATTTTTTCATCCAATTCTTTTTGCATTTTATATAACTGTTCAAAATCCATTTTCTCAACCCCTAAAATATATCTAAAAAAATTATAGCAAATGTGATCATTAATGAAACCCCTTCAATTCCTTTTTCGTAATGTATATGTATGAATATGACCTTCGGGGAGGTTTAAAGTAAATGATTGTCATCCTTCTTCGTCTTTTCATAATTGCTGCGATTATTTTCCTAATTTATTCATTCATTAAATATTTATTGAACCCGAAGCGAAAGTTAGAATTGGCTCATGAGCAAAAAAAATTTTTCTTTCTTGATGATAAAGAAAATGTCCACAAAAATTTTTTGTTAACGCATAAAGGAGTTTTATTTGAAGGGGAAAAATATTTAGGCACGACTGAAACTTCTTTTGAAGTTATCTCCGTTTTTATTTGGACATCTACTCCAAATAAGTTAAGGGGGTTTACAAAAGAAGATTTTCAATTTATAGAATCGAAAATAAAAGAAGCATATCCTTACGCCAAAATCGACTGGAAAAGTCCAATTAAAGAGTTTTTGAATCGGAACGAATCGGAATTCCCGACACTATCTTAAGACGGCAAAAAAGAAAGAGCAGCTTGACATTCCCGTTCAAAATTGACAGCGTTAAAAGACTATGCGGTTCATGACTGGACGATCATGGTGTCGCTTTTTTGATCAATCTATGCAACATTTCTGATTTAAAAAGAAAATAAGCATTCTGAAGGCAGTTCCCATTGCGGGAGCTGCTGTTAGCTTCCATTTCTATTTTTATCCCATTACCTTTTCTCTTCCTCTATGAAATTTTGTAAAACAGCTCGGTAATTGATTATAATTTTTCGAAGTCTCCTTTTTAATGGGGTTTGGTCACTTTCATTATAAAACAGAGTGCTTCGTAAATGCTTTTTTCATTTTGATGATATTCTTGATCCCAACATTTAGTATAGAACCTAAATTTTTTGCATCGGCCTAAAAAACCCTTGAACTTTTGACTTTTTTCACTGTTGAGAAACGTAAAGCCATAATCGTTTACCTTTTCAGCCATATAAAAATCCCCTCCAAATAGAAGTGCAGCATCCGCGAGTCATTGCGCAGATTTTTTACACGTCTACTTAAAGGGGATCAATTATGTGCTGTTCAATTATGTCCAGCCCAAAGGGCAATGTACGTTTATAGGTGGCTTGCTTTTTCGATTACTTATTTAATTCAGCTTTAGCTGTTTCGGCGAGTTGTGCAAATCCTTTTTCATCATTTACTGCTAAGTCAGCAAGCATTTTTCTGTTTACTTCAATGCCAGCAAGCTTTAAACCGTGCATGAACCGGTTGTAGGAAAGACCGTGAATGCGCGCAGCAGCATTGATTCTCGTAATCCAAAGCTTACGGAAATCGCGTTTTCTTTGGCGACGGTCACGGTATGCATACATTAAAGATTTCATTACTTGCTGGTTAGCAACTTTATATAAACGATGCTTCGAACCGTAATAACCTTTTGCAAGCTTAATAATTTTTTTGCGGCGTCTGCGTGTCACTGTACCGCCTTTAACACGTGCCATAATGCATTCCCTCCTAAAAAATCGAAGTTAAAAATTATTTTATATTGTCAAGCATTTGATGAATACGTTTAAAGTCACCTTTGCTTACTAATGCTGGTTTGCGAAGTTTGCGTTTTTGCTTTTGAGTTTTGTTAGCGAATAAATGACTAGTAAATGCATGAGACCGTTTCAAATTTCCGTTCCCAGTTTTTTTAAATCTTTTCGCAGAGCCGCGATGAGTTTTCATTTTAGGCATAAAAGGATCCTCCTTCTATTTCTTTTCGTTTTTCGGTGCTAGCACTAGAAACATGCTGCGCCCATCCATTTTCGGCTTCGTTTCAACAGAACTGATGTCAGCGCATGCTTCAGAAAATCTTTCTAGAACTCGTTGGCCGATTTCTTTATGGGTAATCGCTCTTCCTTTAAAGCGGATCGATGCTTTCACCTTGTCACCCTTCTCCAAAAATTTCCGAGCATTGCGAAGCTTTGTATTAAAGTCATGCTCTTCAATTGTTGGGCTTAGGCGGACTTCCTTCACATTAATAACTTTCTGCTTTTTACGCGCCTCTTTTTCTTTCTTTTGCTGCTCGAAGCGGTATTTTCCGTAATCCATGATGCGAGCAACCGGCGGTTTTGCATTCGGAGCAACAAGAACGAGATCCAAATTGGCATTTGCGGCAATATCAAGCGCTTCTTGCCGTGATTTAATGCCTAATTGATTACCGTTTTGATCGACCAGTCGAACTTCACGAGCGCGGATGCCCTCGTTTACTAACATGTCTTTGCTAATAATGAGCCACCTCCAAGATTTTATAAACAAAGTGCACGTTCGCCTTGACAGAGCTTATACATTCGTTTATGCAAATAAAAAACGCGTAGACGCACACTGCACCCACACGTTGAATACACGAACTTTTTGTCCAATGTATAAACCTGTCAACAGCAACGATGTGCGTCAATCAGGTGAGAAGCGGGTGCTTCTGCTTGTTCTCCTTGACTATAATATTCTATCATGGCAAAGCAGCTTTGTCAAAACAACATTTCTTCAAAAACGATACCATTTTAAACTATTCAAACAGAAAATGCAAGAGACTATTTGAATGAACATACATAAATCGGAATGGAGTGGACATGATAATCAATATATCATATAACTATTGGAGTGATCGAAATGGATGCAAACCGCGTAAAACAAATTTTATCCTCGCCGGCTGATATTGAAGTTCTCTATAACGGAGCTTCCGTTTGGATTGATCAGCTAAATGAAGATGGAAAAACAGCAACCGTTCATGTAAGAGGTCCGTTTAAAGAACGTACGGTTGTAAATATTTCTGAGCTTGAAGAAAAATAATTCCTCCATTGTTTTAAACTTTATTGATATAAAATAGCTCCCAATGCTCCGGTAAAAGAACCGTTTGATAAAAATATGCTTTGCAGACCTGTCATGGAATCAAAGCTTTGGATGATTTGTTGTAAAGGAGGGTTTTGCGAAATTGCAGCTCCAACATAGACACACGTGTCCACTTGATGAAGCTCGGCACATTGCTTTGCCAAAAGAACGATCGTTTCACCAATCAATTGAAATAACGCTGCAGCAGCATCTTTTTTCCGTGCTCTCGATAAATCCGGATTGCCAAAATTAGCAGCGGTTAAATCTCCTAAAATTGGAGGAGCCTCTTCTCCATACAAATCTTTTACCAACAAATCAACATGGCTTCGATCACCTTTTTTCGCCAAATCAACGATTTGATAAAAATTGCTCTCCTGCAAAATGAGCCGGCTTAAACCGGAAATAACACCGCCGCCGATACCGCTACCAAGCAGACGCTCATAACGCTCGCCCTTCATAAGGAAAAAAGATGTTCCCGTTCCGATGCTGACGATTAAAAAATCGCTCTTTGGCTCCTTTCCTTCTTTTACTAAAAGCTCTCTTGTTCCTATACAAACTGAATCAAATTCTGGAATAAAGGTCACATCAGCTCCGGTCAATTTTTCTTTTACTTTTGCAGCTCTGCCTCCTGTTATTCTATAGCGGGCAGCCGGCTTCAATCTCTTCATCCAAGAAAGAGCTTGATCCATTTCATCAATTGGAAACCATTTATACCGATATCGCCCATGTTCAACATAAGCAATTTTTAATAAACTTCCCCCTGCATCAATTCCTACTATTTCCATCCGTACACCCCTCGCTTATGTTTCAAAAAAAGGGGCTGTCCGATAAGTCCCTAAAATGAAGCAAGTGGAGAAAAACAATTCGTTTCTCTCCACTTGCTTTTATATTTTTTCGATTTTTAT
>NZ_VISS01000010.1 GCF_007827555.1 Aeribacillus composti | reverse complement strand
GTTTGTTGGCACATCTATTCTAACCAAGGAATCGGGTTCATGTCTCCTTTTTTGTTTCGATGTAAATTTATGTTAGTGATTTTGCTCATCTACAGTCAAAATGATGTTTTGTACGTACAAGAATATTTAGAAAACGACGGAAAAGATTTACGCATTTGTGTCATTGGAAAAGATATTTTCACCGCCTATTGGCGGGTTGGGGCGGAAGGGGAGTTTCTCCACAATGTTGCCCAAGGCGGAAGCCTCTGTTTTGAATTTATACCGCAAGAAGCTTGTGATCTTGTTTTGAATGTCTCGAAACAATTGAACATTAATCATGCCGGCTTTGATGTGCTAATAAGCGGAGGGCATCTTTATATTCTCGAGTTTAATGTTCTTTTTGGGAATATGGGCATCACAAAAAGTGGCTTATCAGTTGAAAAAGCAATTTATGAATATTTATTAAGTGAATTTGTGCCGCCTTTTCCAACATCACCGACTACAAAAAAGGTTATTTAAATCAATAAATGCTAAATGTTCATTTTTGTAGATTCATAGTGATACTTAATAAGGAAAAGACGGAAGAAATACAATAGTTTTTCTTATCATAGAGTGGGAAGCGGCCAATTGGAAATTTTTGTTTTTTAAATGGGAAATACAGTATGAGATTGCTTGTGGATAGAGCGTGCGCCAGCTTTGGAAAAGATGTTTAACGGGCTTCCTTCGTCGATTGTGTACATGCTTCAGGAAGAGCATGTAAAGGTTCATTTGCATGAAGAATTATTTTAAAAAAACTTTTTTTCTCGCTATTGCTCAGCTGATCACAAAGGGTAGATTTTTTCATCTTTAAACGAAAGGACAGCCGAAAGTTGCACTTTCCTTCAATAACGATTTGCCGCACAAAAGGTAAAATTTGAGCCGGCTGTCTGATTTATGTTTCACATGGAACAAATGTGCTGAACGTTTGTCTATTGCAATAAATATGAAAACATTTATTATAAGTTATATATTTGAAAAAATGGAATTTTAAAATTTTTATTATTTCCCAGGTTAAATTGTTTGCGTTCCCTTTATTATCATGTAATAATTTCTGTTAACAACTAGATATTTAGTATTTCAAAACAGATCTCTATAATACTGCAAGTGGTGGTGTATAAAATGGAAGGAATCAATCAGTTGCCAGTGAAAGTAGGGGATTGGGTAAAAGGAAAAACAAAAAGCGGCGAATTTATTTACGGTTATGTTGAAACGATAGATTCATCACAAAAGATTATAAGAGTAAAAGTTATGGCTTGTGACAATGAAATCGTCGTTGGTAAAACAGTTGAAACATTAAATCATTGGGTAAAAAAATTGCCCGTATCTCCAATAGAAAATGAAGAGCAGATTAAAGCATTAATTGATTTAGCCTTGTTAACAAAAGATGAAAATTGGTTTATGGAGCTGTCCAACAAATTAAAACAATTAACGAAAGAAAAGGAGAAAGAAAACATAATATAAATGAATAGGACAGCTCCGATGATAATTTTTTCACAATAATTTTTATGATCGTTTTAATACGATTCACGTTCCCCCGTTATAACTTTATGTTATCCTCCCAGAATATAGAGCATTTTATTATTTCAATATATTATACTTCTTTCCCATTGCCAAAAACCTTTATTCTTTTATAGCTGCCCACATTCCTACATTGTATATATTTTTTATCAGCTCAATTCAGTTGTTATGTAATGAAGGAAGACGTTTGAAAAACATCATCATACTGATCAATATTTGTTCACAATAGGGAGTTCTGCTTACATATGCAGAAGAACCGGCGGCATTTTTCAAAGTGATCGTTGGAACGTCGTTTCGTCTTTTTTTGAAGCATACTAAAAAATCACTGATTTTAAACATTAAGAATTACCGTTTAAATGCCATGAAGCCGTTTCATTTAGAAAGAACAAGGCTTTGCCAAATCACCATTCGATCAAGTTAATAACTGGTAATACAATTTCCAAACATATGCATAACGGAAAAAAGAGAATGATTTGGCCTTCCGTGCAGCAGCAAATAAGGCTGATTCCAATCTTTTGGAATCGGTTTTTTTTATGACCAATTTTGTACAATTTTGTCGATGTGTCCAGTACGATCGGCAACTGTAAATTTCTGTATTTACGGGATATCAAAAGAAGGGAGCCCCAATTTCTCATGATTGAAAAAGCAAAAGGGGGTTTCCAGCATTTTTGATTTAAAAAGTTTCAAAATAAAAGGAGCTTCATTCAGTGGATCGCTAGTTCTCACAGCTTTTTTGTAATGCTACAATAAAGGAGAATATTAAAAAATACGATAAACATTGTAAGCTGGCATGTGATGCGATTGGACGGAGAAGCTTCAATCAACAATTGAAGGAGGTGTTTTATGATGAAGAAAAGAGAGTATGTCAAACAATGTTGGAAGCGCTTTATTTTTGAAAATAAGCTCGACGAAAAATTATCTCCCATTGTAAAAGATTCATGGATTCGTTCCAAAGAAATGGAAGTTGACCCTTTTCAGCGATACGGTCAAATAAAAAAAATCGAAATAGACCATTACAAGCCTTTAATTGAATGTTCGGTTCCGTTTATGGAAGGATTGTATTCAATCGTAAAGGGCTCGGGTTTTTTAGTGATTCTTTGCAACGAAAAGGGACAGTTGTTAAAATCAATTGGCGACGCTGATACGTTAAAGATGGCAGCTGATATTCAATTTGTGGAAGGTGCCGATTGGAGTGAACAAGCAATGGGAACGAATGCAATCGGCACTTCGATTGTGATCAATCAACCTGTACAAATATATGCTGAGGAGCATTATTCGGAAATTTGCCAGGCATGGACGTGTTCGGCCGCGCCCATTCACGATTCAAAAGGAAAGATAATCGGCGTATTAAATGTTTCAGGCCCATATGAAAAGGTTCATCCACATACTTTAGGCATGGTAGTGTCAGCAGTGAAAGCCATTGAGTACCAGCTGGAGCTGATTGAAAAGACAGAAAAAAACATTATGATGCAAAGATTTCTTGAAGCGACTACCAATAATATGAAAGAGAGCATCCTCATTTTCGATACGGAAGGGCTCATTATTAAAGTGAATGATCAATTAAAAAAGCTGCTTCAATTGAATCATTCTTGCCTGGAAGGGAAAAAGATCAGCGAAGTTTTTAGCAACAAATCGATTATTTCCAATCGCCCTCGACATCTTCAAAATCATGAACTGCACTTAAAAATAAAACAGTCAAACAAAGTTTTTCATGTTCTAGTTGATAAACTCCCCATTTATAAAGACAGCCAATGGATCGGTTCAATGATGATTATAAAAGAGATTCAAAAGATAAGACAATTTATTAATCATTTATCTGGCAATCAGGCGAAAATCACTTTTTCTGATATGATCGGGAAGCATCCTCAGTTTCTCCAAAAAGTAAACGAAGCGAAGCTAGCAGCAAAAACGGACTCAAATGTATTAATTTTAGGAGAAAGCGGTACGGGAAAAGAAATGTTTGCACAAGCGATCCATAATGAAAGCGACAGAAAGCATAAGCCTTTTATAGCCATCAATTGCGGCGGAATTCCTCGAGATTTATTAGGAAGCGAACTGTTTGGTTATGCGGACGGTGCTTTTACCGGAGCGAAAAAAGGGGGAAGTGCAGGAAAATTTGAGCTTGCCGATGGCGGTACGCTTTTTTTAGATGAGATTGGAGAAATGTCTTTGGAAATGCAAGTATTGCTTTTGCGAGTCATACAAGAAAAGGAAGTGGTGCGAATCGGCGGGCATAAAGTTTTGCCTGTTGATGTTCGCATCATCGCAGCGACGAACAAAAATCTTCGGGAAGAGGTCGAAAAAGGAAGCTTTCGGGAGGATTTGTTTTTCCGGCTTAATGTCATGCCGATCACTTTGCCGTCATTGCGAGAAAGAAAAGAAGACATACCGCTCCTTGTTCATCATTTTATTGAAAAAAATTGTGAAAAGTTAAATAAGCCTTTTCCTGAAATCAAACCGGATTTTTTTCAAGCGTTAATACATTATCATTGGCCGGGAAACATTAGAGAATTGCAAAATATAGTAGAAAGAACTTTAAACAAATTGACGAAGCCTGTTTTAACTATTAAAGATTTGCCTGAGGAAATTATAAAAACGGACTCCAAGCCAAAAGCGGAAACGGTGTTTATTCATCGAGATGAAATGAAAAAGCAGTCGATCTTGCAAGCTTTACGTCTATATAACGGCAACATCACAAAAGCTGCGCAATATTTAGGGATATCACGAAGCACTTTTTATCGGCAAATGCAAAGATTTCAAATCCCTTATTAATATCATTTTGTTTCATTTCGTATCAAATTGTATCATTGTGTCTCTAAAAAGCGTCCCAAAACGGGACGTTTTTTTGTAGCATAAGAAAATCTTATTCATTTTCAATGAAACTAAATATATCAATCACGAAAAATGTAGTTTGGCACAATTTTTGCATTTAACTATTTGAAACCGTTTTCTATTTTGGTAGAAGGGAGAGAATACATTGGCAATTTCTAAAAATGATCTTTTATGGATGTATGAAAACATGTACAAAATCCGTTATTACGAAGACAAAATGGCAGAAGCTTATACTGAAGGGAAGAATCCGGTTTTCAATATTGGGGCTGGTCCTGTTCCTGGCGAAATGCATTTGGCAACAGGGCAAGAACCGGCAGCCGTCGGCATATGTGTCCATTTGAAAAAAGAAGATACGGTTACGTCGCCTCACAGGCCTCATCATCATGCCATCGCCAAAGGCGTTGACCTAAATAAAATGACGGCTGAAATTTTTGGAAAAGAAACCGGGCTTGGCAAAGGTAAGGGAGGACATATGCATTTGTTTGATCCGGATGTCAAGTTTTCCTGTGGAGGAATTGTTGGAGCAGGAATCCCGCACGCCCTTGGCGCAGCACTAGCTGCTAAGAAAAAAGGAAAAGACTGGGTTGCGGTTTCATTTATCGGAGAGGGAGCCGCAAATCAAGGAGCTTTCCATGAGTCATTAAATATGGCAGCACTTTGGAATTTACCTCTTATTGTGGTGATTGAAAATAATCAGTACGGAATTTCTGTTCCGAAAACAGCATCGACATCTGTAGCATCCAATGATGTTCGTGCAGCTGCATATGGCATTAAAGGATATTACGTCAAAGACAACGATCCGATCAGCATGTACGAAGTATCAAAAGAAGCAGTGGAACGCGCCAGACGAGGCGAAGGTCCATCGATTATTGAAATTGAAACATATCGTTACTTGGGACATTTCCAAGGGGATCCGGAGCTGTATAGAGATAAAAATGAAGTGTCGCTTCTTCGGGATAAAGATCCGATCATACGCCTTCGAAATCTATTAATCTCTGAACAAAACATAGCGGAAAACGATCTTGACATCATTGAAAATAAAGCAAAACAGGAAGTAGACGCTGCTTATCAATTTGCACGCAGCAGCAATTATCCGAATCCGGAAGATGCTTTAAAAGATTTATACGTTTCGTAAATAAACAGGAAAGGGGTTATAAGCTGTGCAAGGAACAAAAACGCGCTTGTTAACGGGAAATAAGGCCATGGCGGAAGCGATTAAATTGGAGATGGAGCGAGATCCAAACGTGTTTGTCATGGGGGAGGATGTCGGAGTTTACGGGGGTATCTTCGGATCGACAGAAGGGTTATTTCAACAATTTGGATCAGATCGAGTGATTGATACCCCGATATCTGAAACTGCATTTATTGGAGCGGCCATTGGCGCAGCAACCGAAGGAATGCGGCCGATCGTTGAATTGATGTTTGTCGATTTCTTCGGAGTTTGTATGGATCAAATTTATAACCATATGGCAAAAATCCCTTATATGTCGGGCGGCCGAGTGAAGCTGCCAATCGTGTTAATGACCGCTGTTGGCGGAGGGTATAGTGATGCTGCTCAGCACTCTCAAACTTTGTATGCAACGTTTGCGCATTTGCCGGGAATGAAAGTGGTGGCTCCATCCACTCCATATGATTTAAAAGGGATGATGATTTCAGCCATTCGGGATGATAATCCTGTAGTCTTTATGTTCCATAAAACGCTGCAAGGCTTAGGATGGATGGATCAATTAGACGCATCAGTCGGTCATGTGCCGGAAGAAGCTTACACGGTGCCGCTAGGAAAAGCAAACGTTGTCAGGGAAGGGAAAGATATAACAATTGTAGGGATTCAAATGACGACTCATCATGCATTGGAGGCTGCCAAAAAGCTGGAGCAAGAAGGAATTGAAGCAGAAGTCATCGATTTGCGTTCACTTGTCCCGTTAGATCGTGAAACAATCCTGCAATCCATTAAAAAGACTCATCGATTACTTGTAGTAGATGAAGATTATTTATCATACGGCATGACGGCGGAGATCGCTGCCATAGCTGCAGAGGAAGGCTTGTATGACTTAGAAGCTCCGGTCAAACGATTGGCTGTACCAGACGTGCCGATTCCTTTCAGCCGCCCGCTTGAACAGTTTGTTTTACCGAATGCAGAAAAAATTTATCAAGAAGCTGTAAAACTCGTTAATGAATAAATCTACCATTTCTTTCACAGGAGGCCAACATGATTATTGAAATTAAATTGCCGCAATTGTCGGAAGAATATAATGAGAGCTTAATTGCATTTTGGCATGTGTCAGAAGGGGATGCGGTGGAGCAAAATGACATACTTGTCGAAGTTCAAACGGAAAAGGCGGTTTCGGAGCTGCATGCACCTGCAAGCGGAATCGTGAAGGAAATCCGCAAAAAAAGAGGAGATACAGCATCTGTTGGCGAAGTGCTTGCAACAATTGAAACAGCTGAACGCGACGGGCAGCCTGACATCAAACAAGAAGAAACGAATGAAAGATTGAAAGAACAAGAAAGATCGGAAGGACAAGCAGCGACGGAGCAAAAAGTCGAGAAAAAGGCGACGCCGCGCGTGAAGAAATTAGCGAAAGAGCTAGGGGTGGATTGGCGGCTTGTGGAGCCGACTGGTTTAAACGGGAAAGTAACGGAAGAGGATATTCGCAACGAGCACAAGAAAAGGGAAAAAGAGAAGCAAACAAATTCTTCATTCATAGTTGCCGCTCCATCCGTGCGCAAATTTGCAAGAGAACATCAAGTGAATCTTGAAGAGGTAACTCCATCGGGTCCAAACGGCAAAATATTAAAAGAAGATATTGAGGCCGTGATCAAAAGACGCAAAAATCAGCTGCATGAGATGGAAAGTCCGCAAAAAAATCCGAAGGAAGAAACAAAGATCAATTCGATACAAGATGAATATATTCCGCTTTCAAACATTCGCAAACTCATTGCACGTTCAATGGTTCATTCGAAAAAGACGATTCCGCATGTAACACATTTTGATGAAGTGAATGTTACAAAGCTTGTTCAGCATCGGCAAAGCGTAAAATCATTTGCGGAAGAGGAAGCAATCAAACTCACCTATTTAGCTTATGTTGTGAAAGCATTGACGATCGTTTTGAAAAAATATCCACAATTAAACGCTTCCTTTCATGAAGAACGTGAAGAAATCATTTTGAAGAAACAATACCATATCGGTTTTGCGGCTGATACAGACCGCGGTCTTGTCGTTCCGGTCATACGGCATGCAGACCAAAAAACATTATTTCAAATTGCTAAAGAAATTCACGAGCTTTCCCTAAAGGCAAGAGATGGTTCTATTCAAGCGGATGAAATGACAGGCTCTACATGTACGATATCGAATATTGGATCAGCTGATGGCGCATGGTTTACACCGATTATCAACCATCCGCAATCGTGTATTCTTGGCATCGGCCGAATCGAGAAAAAAACTGTTGTGGTCGATGATTCGATTGAAATTGCATCCATGATGGCGTTATCGCTCAGTTATGATCACCGGATTATGGACGGAGTGTTGGCACAAAAAGCATTGAACGAGCTAAAAAAATATTTGAACGAGCCAAATTTCATTTTTGTCAATTAATGTGGGTTTGAAGAAATATAGACAAATTGGGGCTGTTCAGACAGTCAAATCTCCATTGAAAACAAAAAACATCAAATATCAACGTTTTTAAAATTTTAAAGGGGGCCGTCTATAAGCCGAAAAAGTCTTATAGACAAGCCCCTTTGTCCTTCACAACAATTTTAAATTCTGCCCTTGAGACGTTCTTACTTTTTTTACTTATTTCAGATCAATTGAAAACAGACCGACGCCTAGCATTTTTATGGGCTGCTTTAACAGGTTTCCCTAAGAACAGTAGCTGGGGTCCGATTATTTTATTTTTTGGTTTTCTCCGCAAAATGAAGCGGATGTCTTCTCGACTTTTTATGGTAAAATAATTAACAACAGTCTCAATTAAAGGAAGAGGATGCATGTGAAAAATTGGCTGCCCATTTTGTTTATTGGCTGTGGTTTGTTTTGTGTCGCATATGGCGGATGGAAGTTATGGTCAATGCACAGCGCACAAAATGAGGCATTGAAGGAAGCCCATCAGCTTGTTGGTGCAGAAGGTGTAAAGAAAAAGGAGAGAAGCGAAGTTGTACCAAGCGACTTTCAACCGAAAATGGACGAGGTGATTGGCATTTTGCACATCCCGAAACTTAAAGCACAATTGCCGATCGTTGAGGGGACGGATGAAGACGAATTGGAGAAAGGCGTCGGTCATTACAGAGGCACTGCTTTTTCTGGGCAAAACGACCAAATCGTTTTATCAGGACATCGGGATACAGTTTTTCGCAATGTTGGCGATTTAAAAATTGGAGATGAACTCATTGTTGAAATGGAGTATGGTCGTTTCACATATTTAATTCAGGAAACAGAGATTGTTGATGCCGATGATCGAACAGTGATCCGATCTACTGCTCCAAACGAAGTTTTAACGTTAACAACATGCTATCCGTTCGGTTATATTGGAAATGCGCCACAGCGATATATTATTTATGCGGTACCGGCATAATTCAGTGGAAAAACGAGCCCTTGCTATAAAGCATCAAGGGTTCTTTTTTGTTTTAATAAAGTCATTCAGCCGTCTATCGGTAACTGTTCATTTAGCATTTGAATGAAGTTAAATGAGCGGTAATTGAATGATAAATTTGGGGCTTTAATTGCAGATTAAGGCGATGTCGATTTCAAATTATTTCATAGTAAGATCCAATAGGCATTCATAAATAAAAAATTCTAATTTTTGATCGGAGAGTTGTTCGAGTTTTGTTTTTCAATATTTCATTACTGTACACGTGCATGTATGCTGGATGTCTCTTGCAATTGGCAGTATATTTTACACTTTACATCTGCATTTTGCTGAAAAAAAGACTGCTAAACTGTCTGGATGAATAATATTGGATTACCTGTTATGACCAGAAACCCGGTTTTTTTCTATTGGCACCCAATGGTTCAGTTATTGCTGTGATTGGATATTTGCCATCGGATACAATGTGTTGCGTAGTTTGAAGAATTGACTTTGTCAATCATTTAAAATGCCGCCTCGGAATATATAACAATTTGTTTTTTATTCTAAAAACCTTTTTTCCCTTTTAACGCTAATAAAGTTTTACAAACAATTAATTTTTAAAAAAGTAGAAAAAGTATTGCTTTTTATTTTGTAATCGATTACACTAGATTACAAATCTAGCATAAAAAATAATACAGCCAAAGGATTTTTATCTAGGAAATGGAGATCTGGATATGGTTAGAATTAGCGATGTTGCAAAAATGGCAAATGTGTCCACAGCTACTGTTTCCAGAGTTTTAAGCAATTCTGGGAACGTCAAAAAAGAAACGGCTGAAAAAGTATTGGAAGCAATCAAAAAGCTGAATTATCAACCAAATTTATTGGCTCGACAGCTGAGACGCTTAGAAACAAAAACGGTTCTTGTTGTAGTGCCTGATATAACAAATACATTTTTCTCAAAAATATTGAGAGGGATAGAGCAAGTAGCGATTGAAAACGATTACGAGGTCCTTCTCGGCGACACCGGGAATAGTTTAGAGCGTGAAAAAGGCTATTTAGATATATTGCGCCAGAAAAAAGCAGATGGAATGATTTTGTTGACCGCAAGACTTGAATCTCATTTATTAGAGGAGATTTCTCATGAATTCCCAGTGGTGCTCGCATGTGAATATTTGGAGGGATCGGATATTCCAACTGTTTCTATTGATAATATTAGCAGTGCCAGAAAAGCTACGGAATATTTGATCAGCTTGGGCCATAAACGAATAGGATTTTTATCAGGCCCAATGGACGTAATATTGAGCAGAGACCGCTTAAAGGGCTTCAAGCAAGGAATGATGCAGCATGATATTGCGATCGAACCGAATTTAATTCAAGAGGGAGATTTTTCATTTGAGAGCGGTTTTAATTTAATGACAAAACTGCTTGCGCTTACTGAACCGCCAACTGCTGTTTTTGCGTCAAGCGACGAAATGGCCATTGGAGCGATAAAAGCGATCAAAGCAAAAGGATTGAAAGTTCCAGATGATATCTCAATAGTTGGTTTTGACGATATTAAATTCGCATCTATTTTTGAACCTGCGCTAACAACTGTTTCACAGCCTATGTTTGAGATAGGTCAGAAAGCGATGGAATTATTAATAAAACTTATTCAGAAAGATAAGCTGGAAAAAAGCCAATATATATTAGAAGATCAACTGGTTATTCGCGAGACATGCAAAGAGAAGAAGAAAGATATGATTAAAATGTAATGGATTACAAAAATATACGCCTTATTTTCCCTATTTTTTTCATTTTAATGTAATCGATTTCATTTTATGGGAGGTGATGGCAGCTTTTCAATACGAATGGGGTAAAAAAGCAACTGATGAACATGTAAAAGAATTAGGAGGGGTAAAAATGAAGCTAGGCTACCAGACCAATACTTGGGGCGGTGTTGTTGGCCATCCGGCAGGGGTTACGTCAATTAAAGATCTTTACTATTTGGCAAATGGATCAACAGAAGAAGCATTAAAAGATATAGCTGCTTCCGGTTATAAAGGTTTTGAAATTTTTGACGGAAATTTGATGCAATATGTAGATAGAAAAAAAGATTTTCAAGCATTAATGAACGAGTACTCTTTAGATTTTGTGGCGGTGTATACAGGCGGAAATTTTATTTTTCCAGATATTTTGGAAGAAGAAATGTTGAAAATTGAAAAGGTTGCAGCATTTGCTTCCGAATTAGGCGCCAATCATCTAGTTGTCGGCGGGGGAGCTGTACGTTCAAACGGGATTTTAGAAAACGATTACATTCATTTGGCAAATGCATTAAATAAAGTTGTGGAGATTGCCCAAAAGTACGATTTAATCCCAAGTTATCATCCTCACCTGGGTACGATCGTAGAATCACCTGCTCAATTAGATAAGCTGATGCCTTTAACAACTATTAATCTATGTCCTGATACGGCGCATCTTGAGGCAGGCGGAGGCGATCCAATCGAAATTATCAAAAAATACTCATCTAGAATCAAATATGTCCACTTTAAAGATTATGATAATGGTCAATTTTTGCCATTAGGAAAAGGACACCAAAATTTTGAAGAGATGACGAGAGTATTGCAAGAATCTAATTATGACGGCTGGATCACGATAGAATTAGACAGCTATTCGGATCCAAAACAAGGTGCAGAAATCAGCAGAAATTATTTAAAAAATATTGGTTTGTAACATTTTATGAAAAGGGGATGGCTTATGAGAAAATTTTTCGCGATATTTTCCATATTTGCAATAATTAGCAGCCTTATTCTCGTCGGTTGTAATCAAAACAAATCAAACAATGAAAATAGCTCTTCTGATCAAAACAAATCATCATCTGAAGCTCCTGCATCAGGACCTATCACGATTAATAAGGAAATTTCAGATGATCAGTTAATTTTAAGTAAAGGCCCGCACGGGGAAACAGCAGTTTCCGCCAAAACATTGGAGCTGACCGAAGAGGAAATAGCAAAAATAAAACAAGGAAACTATAAAGCGGCGATTGTCATGCATTATGCAGGGAACGACTGGTCAACCGCCCAAATTGACGGGCTAAAAGCAACGTTTGAAAGAATGGGAATAGAAGTAGTGGCTGTAACGGATGCAGACTTTAAATCTGAAAAACAAGTTTCGGATATTGAAACAGTGCTTGCTAAAAATCCGGATATTATTGTCAGTATTCCAGTAGACCCGGTATCTACCGCTGAGGCTTATAAAAAAGCTGCTGAATCAGGCGTAAAATTAGTTTTCATGGATAATGCGCCTCAAGGGCTAGAACATGGAAAAGATTATGTGAGTGTTGTTTCAGCAGATAACTACGGAAATGGAGTTGCAGCAGCTGAAATTATGGCTGAAAAACTGGGCGGTAAAGGGAAAATTGGAGTTATCTTTCACGATGCTGATTTCTTTGTGACGAAACAGCGTACAGAAGCTTTCGAAAAAACAATTCAAGAAAAATATCCTGATATTGAGATTGTTGCACGAGGCGGTATAACAGATCCAAACGATGGTGAAAAAGTGGCTTCGGGTATTTTGACGAAAAATCCTGATTTAGACGGCTTGTTTGTCGTTTGGGATGTACCTGCTGAAGGTGCACTCGCAGCAGCACGGACAGCCGGGCGTGACGATTTAGTTATTACGACCATTGATCTAGGAACAAATGTAGCTTTGGAAATTGCTTCTGACGGTATTGTGAAAGGATTAGGAGCGCAGCTTCCGTATGACCAAGGAATTTCAGAAGCTATTTTAGCTGGATATGCATTGTTAGGCAAAGAAACCCCTCCGTATGTGGCAGTTCCAGCTTATAAAGTCACAAAAGAAAATGTTCTTGATGCATGGAAGCTTGTTTACCATAAAGAGGCACCAGATTCTATTCAGAGTGCAGCAAAATAATCATTATTCATTTTTTAAACTCAATGGGAGGTAAGGTTATGAAAAAGTTTAACATAGCAATGATCGGCGCTGGATTTATGGGGAAAGCCCATTCGCTTTCATATGCAGGTATGCCCATGTTTTTCTGGCCTGCTCCTGGAATCCCCCATCGCAAAACGGTTGTCGATGTTACGGATGAATTAGCAAAAGAGGCAGCTCAGCGTTTTGGTTTTGAAAGCTATTCTTCTAACTGGAGAGAGGTTATAGAAGATCCTGATATAGATATTGTTGATATTGTAACACCTAATGATACTCATGCTGAAATTGCCATTGCAGCGGCAAAGGCCGGCAAACATATAATAAGCGAAAAACCGTTGGCTAGAAATGCTGAAGAAGCAAAAAGGATGCTGGATGCTGTAAGAGAAGCAGGAGTTAAACATATGGTGGCTTTCAACTACAGAAGAACGCCAGCCGTAGCTTTAGCAAGAAAATATATTGAAGAAGGAAAAATTGGAAAAATACTGAATTTTCGCGGAACGTATTTGCAGGATTGGTCCGCAGATCCTCAATCACCTTTGTCCTGGAGATTCCAAAAAAAAGTTGCAGGTTCAGGTGCACTCGGAGATATTGGAACACATGTAATTGATTTTGCGCGGTATCTCGTTGGGGAGATCACAGATGTCATGGCAGTAACAAAAACATGGGTGCCGGAAAGACCGATTCAAACGAGCGGAGTTGATAAACTCGGCACAGTCAAAGGTGAGGCAGAGGCTCCTAAAGGTCAGGTTGACGTTGATGATGAATTTACAACGTTAGTAAAATTTGAAAACGGTGCCATCGGCAGTATTGAAGCAACACGTAATGCATGGGGAAGAAACAATTTCTTGACATTTGAAATCCATGGAGAAAAAGGGTCATTATATTTCAACTATGAACGACGTGATGAGCTGCAAGTTTGCTTTGCTGATGATCCAAGCGACAGCAAAGGATTTAGAACAATTTACACCGGTCCTGAGCATCCGTACGGTCAAGGATTATGGCCAATCCCAGCGTTGGGAATAGGGTATGGCGAAACAAAAATTATCGAAACTTATGATTTCATAAAATCCATTGTAGAAGATACTGAAGTTTCGCCGAATTTCTACGATGGCTATCAAATTGCCGTAATTTGTGATGCGATTTTAGAATCAGCTGAAAAAGGGATATGGGTAAATTTGAAATGAAAGAACAACTATTGAGGCTACTCTTGCTTTGAGTAGCCTCAAATTAAAAGAAGGTGATCAAAATGGACAAACCTTTATTATCAATGAAAGGAATTTCAAAATATTTTAACGGCATCAAAGTTTTAGACTCGGTTGATTTTACTTTAAACAAAGGTGAAGTTCATGCATTAATGGGGGGAAATGGCGCCGGCAAATCCACATTAATGAAAATATTAACAGGCGTCTATCAAGCTGATGAAGGTGAAATATATATTGAAGGAAACAAAGTAACGATTAAGGATGCGAACGATGCGAAAAACAATTATATTTCCATGATTTTTCAAGAATTTAGCTTAATCCCTTCACTGACTGTCGCTGAGAATATTTTTTTAGCTCGAGAGCCAAAAAATGCAATCGGGATACTTAATGATAAAAAGAGTATAGCCAGAACAAGAGAAATACTCAAGGAAATGGAAATTGACATCAATCCAAAGGATATCGTCGGAGATCTTGGTGTTGGGTACTGGCAAATGACTGAAATAGCAAAAGCTTTGTCGCATGAGACAAAAATATTAATTATGGATGAACCTACATCATCCTTAACGGAAAAAGAAACAGATGTTTTATTTAAAATCATCAATAAGTTAAAAAAGAAAGGTATTTCTATCATATATATCTCACACCGTATGGACGAGATTTTTAGAATATGCGATAAAATTACCATTTTACGTGATGGAAAAAAAGTTGCAACTGAACAATGTAATCAAATCGATATGGAAACTGTCATTCAGCATATTGTAGGGGATGATTTAGATAAATCGTTTGAATGGAAAGAAAGATATTATTCGACAGAGGGAACTCCAGTCTTAGAAGTCAAAAATTTAACTTCCAACTCCAAAGTAAAAGATATCAGCTTTCAGCTCTACTCAGGAGAGATTTTAGGAATTGCTGGATTAATGGGGAGCGGAAGATCTGAATTAGCGCGTGCCATTTTTGGCATTGACCCAATAAATAAAGGTGAAATTTATATAAAAGGCAAGAAGCATACAATCAAAAGTCCATCAGATGCGGTTAATGCCGGCATAGCACTTATTCCAGAGGACCGGAGGCTGCAGGGGTTAATTCTAGATTATAGTGTGAAAGAAAATACGATTTTACCGATTCTATCAAAATTAAAAAAAGGAATTTTCATCGACCATCGCAAGGCTAATATGATAACGGAAAAATTTGTAAAAAGACTAAATATTAAAACAGATCATATTTTTAAAACAGCAAAGCTGTTGTCTGGGGGCAACCAGCAGAAAATTGTATTAGCGAAATGGCTTGCTAATGACCCTGAAATATTAATTTTAGATGAGCCTACGATCGGTGTAGATATTGGCGCAAAAACCGAAATCATAGATATTATTCGTGAATTAGCTGACAGCGGGAAATCAATCATCGTCATTTCTTCTGAGCTGCAGGAGCTGTTAGCGGTAAGTGATCGAATTCTAGTAATACATGAAGGAAGAAATGTGAAAGAACTAAAAAGAAAGGAAATTCATTCAGAGGAGGTTCTCCAGCATGCTATCCAAGGACATTAAATTTAATGAGCAAGATCAGTTGCAAAATAACCTAAGTCCTTCGAAACGATCAATGGCATTTGATTGGCGCAATTATATTGTATATATAGCTTTTATTGGAGTGTTAATCTATTTTTCCGTTACGTTATATGACGATGGTTTTCTATCAACATCAAACTTATTGAATATCGCCCGCCAAACGGCGATGATTTCGATTATGGGAGTTGCGATGACTTTTGTAATCAGCACGGGCGAAATTGATCTTTCTGTCGGATCTATTACGGCGTTATCCTCTTTAACAGCAGCATTAGCGCTGCAAGCTGGCTTCGGCTTGATCGGGGGTCTGTCAGCTGGATTAGGAACCGGTTTGTTAGTTGGATTAGTAAACGGTTTTCTAGTTACGAAGATCGCCATCCCCTCATTTTTAGTTACGCTTGGGATGATGGAAGCGGTAAAAGGCTTGGCGATGTGGATAACAAATACTGCACCAGTGCCGATTGTCCATTCTACGTTTAATTATTTATTTGGTTCAGGAGATATCGGACCGATTCCTATTTTATTGATTTGGACAGTTGTGATTACAGTTATCGGCCATATTTTATTGAAAAAAACCGCGTTTGGCAGGCAGACATTAGCAACCGGGGGAAATGAAATTGCTGCCAAATATACAGGAATCAAAACGAATCGAATTAAATTTATTGTGTTTCTAGTTTCCGGTTTAATGGCAGGATTTGCTGGCTTATTATATGCCGGCCGGATGCATTCCGGGAGGTTTACATTTGGTGAAGGCGACGAACTATCCGTTATTGCTGCTGTAATTCTTGGCGGAACAAGCCTATTCGGGGGAGTCGGAACCGTTATCGGCACCGTTTTTGGTTCTATCATGATTGGAACAATAAACAATGGATTAATCATCATGGGGCTTGATGTAAGCCAGCAGATGATTATTAAAGGGTTGATCATCATTTTGGCCGTGGCGTTCGGAAGGAAAACGTTAAAAAAATAATCATCCAAAAGAAAAGGAGCATTGTTTATGTCAGTTATCAAAGTAGGCGTAATCGGGACAGGGTTTTCTGCCAAGTCGCACATAGAAGCACTGAGAAGATTAAAGTGTGTTGAAGTGGCTGCAATTAGTGCCAGAACATTAGAGAAGGCAAAAAAAGCAGCCGAACAATTTGGGATCCCAAGGTATTATGGAAATGAAGATGATTTAATAAATGATCAAGAAATAGATGTCGTTCATAATTGTACTCCTAATTATTTGCATTATTATATCAATAAAAAAGTTTTAGCTGCCGGCAAGCATTTGCTGTCAGAAAAGCCGTTAGCAATGACGAGTGAAGAATCGAGTGAATTAGTAAGGTTAGCCGAAACAAAAAAGGTCGTCGCAGGAGTATGCTTCAACTACCGTCATTATCCGCTAGTTGCCCAAGTGAAAGAGCTGATGGCCAGCGATGAATACGGTCCGGCACATTTAGTGTATGGAACGTATCTTCAAGATTGGCTCCTGTATGATACTGATTACAACTGGCGTTTAAATGAGGAAAAAAACGGCAGATCACGTGCGATTGCTGACATCGGTTCCCATTGGTGTGATACTATTCAATATGTTCTCAATCAAAAGATTGTCGAGGTATTTGCTGATTTAAAAACGGTTTATCCTGTAAGGAAAAGACCGGTTGGAGAAATCGAAACCTTTAAAAGTGGAGGTCAAGATTCTTTCGAAGAAATAGAGATTAATAGCGAAGATTGCGGCAGTGTGCTGGTTCATTTTGAAAATGGAGCACATGGGGTATTCACCGTTTCGCAAGTAAGTGCTGGAAGGAAAAATTTCTTTACGTTTGAAATTGCCGCGCAAAAGAATACTATTTATTGGAATCAGGAAGAGCCAAACAAAATATGGATTGGACGCCGTGATCAGGCGAATATGGAGCTAGTACGGGATCCTTCCTTGCTATCTGACTTTTCTTCTTCGCTGGCGCATTACCCTGGCGGTCATCCAGAAGGATGGCCAGATGGTTTAAAAAACTTATTCATTGATTTTTATAAAGCAGTAAAAGCACATCCAAATCCAGCCTCTTCGTCCTTTGCCACTTTTGAAGACGGACACTACATTATGAAGCTGATTGAGGCTATATTAAAAAGCCACGAAGAGAAAAGATGGGTCAAGGTTGAGACAGGGGAGGTATTGAAATGAAATTAGGCGTTTTTACCGTACTTTACCAAGACCTGCCGTTCGAGGAAATGCTTGATAAAGTGCGAGAAATGGGGATAGAGGCGATAGAATTGGGGACTGGCAATTATCCGGGCAATAAACATTGCAATCCGGATGAATTGCTTGAAAACAGCATGAAACTAAAAGAATTTCAGCGGGCCATTGAAAGCAGAGGGCTGACGATAAGCGGTCTAAGCTTTCATGGCAACCCGCTTCACCCGGACAAGAAGTTTGCGGCTGAATCCCATGATGTATGGAGAAAAACAGTGCTGTTAGCAGAACGTTTGGGAGTATCAGTTGTGAATGGGTTTTCCGGATGTCCAGGCGATCATCCAAATGCGAAATACCCTAATTGGGTTACTTGTTCCTGGCCTCCGGAATATATGGAATTACTGGAATGGCAATGGAATGAAGTGACAATACCGTATTGGCGGGAAGAAGCAAAATTTGCCAAATTGCATGGTGTAAATAAAATTGCTTTTGAAATGCACCCAGGTTTTATTGTTTACAATCCTGAAACTTTATTAAAGTTAAGAGAAAATGTAGGGCCAAGTATTGGAGCGAATTTTGATCCAAGCCATCTCATTTGGCAAGGCATTGATCCTGTTGAAGCAATAAAAAAATTAGGACGTGAAAATGCCATATTTCATGTACACGCTAAAGATACTTATTTGGATCAAGCAAATATACAAGTGAATGGCGTTTTAGATACAAAGCATTACAGTAAAATTTTGGACCGATCATGGACATTTCGGTCGGTTGGCTATGGCCAAGGTGAAAAAGTGTGGAAGGATATTGTAAGTGCTTTGCGTGCTGCCGGATATGATTATGTTCTTTCAATTGAACATGAGGATATGCTGGCATCCATTGATGAAGGATTAGGAAAGTCAGTAAGCTTATTAAAGCAAATTCTTTTTAAAGAAGAAGTTGCTGAAATGTGGTGGGCATAACAGTCACATTTGTAAAGGCAATCCCTAGGGAATTTTGAGAGTCCCTAGGGTTTTTTATTTGGGTTACGATGGGCATCACTTTTAATGCGAATTTTCTTGCGGAAAATCCTCTGCAAATAAAAGCTTAGGATATTCATCTGTCTTTCTAAAGCAATTACGAATAAAATTTATTCATCAAGCCATTTGTTTGTATGACGAGTGTAAAAAAAATAAATAATAAAATTTTCGTTTTTAAAGAAAAAATGAAGATTGAATGATGAGGAAAATAAGAATTTACAGCGTTTTCTGCGACGATCATAATTTTCATTGACTATATGTTTTTTTGACGAAATGAATAAAAAATATTGAAATTTTAAAAATTCAGATATATTATAATATTTGAAATATTAGTTCCGGAGGAAAAGGGAGGAGAAAAGAAACCCAGAAAAATGAAAGCGTTTTAAAAAAAGGGGAGGCGAATTCTGAAAGCGTTTTACTTAACAAGTACGGGGGGATTTTGATGAAAAGGAAGTTATTTTTGATTATGCTGGTTGTTTTCTTAGCCGTTTTATCGGCTTGTGGCAACAGCGCGATTCAGTCAACATCGAAAAAAGAGGAAGGCGGGAGCAAAAGCGGAGGAACAATAAAAATTGGTGTGCTGCTTCCAGATTCAGGGGTTTATGCTTCACTTGGAAAGCATTTGCACAAAGGTATGGAGCTGTATTTTGACAGCATTGATTGGAAAATTGGCTCCAAAAAAATCGAAATTATTAAAGAAGACAGTGAAGCTGATCCGCAAGTAGCATTAAGGAAAGCGAGAAAATTGATTGATCAAGATAAAGTGGACATTTTAACAGGAACGGTAAGCACGGCGGTAGCCTATGCCATTCGCGATGAAGTGGATAAGAAAAAAATTCCGTTCCTTGTTTCGCATGCGGGAGGAAATGATTTAACGAGAAGCAAACGAAGTGACTATATTTGGCGTTCTTCTTTTTCCTCGTGGCAGATTGGCAATTCATTAGGAGAATGGGCGTTTCATAACGTAGGAAAGACAATGTACATTGCAGCAGCAGATTATGCGTTTGGACGGGAAGTATCTGAAGCGTTTAAAGAAGCTTATACTGCCGCAGGAGGAAAAATTGTCGGTGAAGTTTACCCGCCTCTCGGAAACAATGATTATTCCTCTTATTTGACCACGATTAAAAATGCAAAGGCTGAAGCAGTATATGCATTTTTCGCAGGAAGTGATGCGGTGAGATTTGTTCAGCAATACGATCAATTCGGGTTAAAAGAAGATAAGAAATTAATTGGTTCCGGCTGGCTTGTTTCAGAGGACGTGCGGAAATCACAAGGAAACGCAGGAGTTGGAACAATTTCCTCTATTTTCTGGGATTATAGTATAAAAACAGAAGAAAATAGACAGTTTAAAGAGGCTTTTGAAAAGAAATATAATGAACGCCCGACCATTGAAGCATTGGAAGGCTATGATGCTGCCAAAATTATCGCAGAAGCGCTGACAACGCTTGACGGCGACGCCTCAGATCCAGATAAAGTGGTAGAAGCGATTTCTAATGTTGAATTCATAAGCCCGAGAGGCCCGATTAAGTTTGACAAGGAGACCCACCACGTTATTCAAAACATGTATATCATTGAAACCAAGCTTGTGAATGGACAGACGGAAAACGAAGTGATTGAAATTATTGAAGAGGTGAGAGATCCAGGAAAATAGTAAAAAAAGAGGTGATAATCATGGATATTATCGGGGCGCAGCTAGTAAACAGCATTTCATACGGGCTTTTGCTCTTCGTCATTACATGCGGATTGTCGCTCGTCTTTGGCATTTTAGGAGTATTGAACTTGGCGCATGGATCGTTGTATATGATAGGAGCTTATGTCTCATATTCGATTACCGTCCATTCTGGACAAAATTTTTGGCTTGCCTTAATCATTGCACCTTTAGCAGTAGCCGTTTGCTCTCTCATTATTGAAATGATCTTATTGCGGCCGACTTATCAGCTAGGGCACCTGTCACAAGTATTGTTAACATTTGGACTTGCGTATGTCATTCATGATATGACAGCGGCGATATGGGGATCGGATGTTTTATCGATCCCTTTGCCTCAAAGTTTATCAGGTACGGTAACCTTATTTAATCAAGCCTTTCCTGTCTATCGTTTAGCTGTAATTGCAATAGGTTTAATTTTAGCGGGGCTGTTGTGGTTCATTCAAGAAAAAACGCGCTGGGGGGCGATCATTCGCGCTGGACTGAGCGATAAAGAGATGATATGTGCTTTAGGCGTAAATATTCAACTAGTTTTTACCGTCGTGTTTTTCATAGGGGGATATTTAGCAGGTTTTGGCGGAGTCATTGCTGCGCCGATCCTCGGGCTTTATCCAAGCATGGAATTCCAAACGCTTATTTTGGCATTAGTTGTTCTCGTTATAGGGGGCTTAGGGTCGATCGCTGGAACGTTTGTGGCCAGCTTAACGATTGGGATTGTTGAGACTTTTTGCCGATTTTTAGTTCCTGAGTTAAGCTTGTTCGTTGTTTTCGGATTAATGGCGGTCGTCTTAATCGTCAAACCGAACGGATTGCTCGGAAGGCAGGTGGTTAAGCATTGAACAAAAAAGGTTTCGCTCTTATTGCCGCAGTTATGTTGCTCATCTTTTCCCCCTTTATCTTTTCTTTGTTTTATTTAAATTTGGTAACTGAAATTTTAATTTTAGCTATTTTCGCTCTTAGTTTAAATATTTTGGTCGGATATACCGGGCTGGTTTCGCTTGGCCATGCGGCGTTTTTTGGAGTCGGGGCTTATATGTCCGCCATTCTTGCAAGGGAGATATCTCCAAACTTTTTCCTTACTCTTTTCGCCTCACTTGCGGCTGCAATCATTGCATCCGCCATCATCGGAATTTTTTGCGTAAAGGTGAGCGGCTTTTATTTTCTTATGTTAACATTGGCTTTTTCGCAAATGATTTATTCATTTGTCCACCAGTCAACAACTATCACGGGCGGTTCAAACGGATTATCAGGCATTCCAAGCCCTTTAATTGGATCACTTGATTTTTCAAACCCGGTTTACTTTTATTATTTGATATTGCTTTTGTTTATATTGATCTATGGCGGTTTAAGCCTCATCGTACACTCCCCTTTTGGGCAAGTATTAATAGGGATTCGCGAAAACGAAACAAGATTGAAATCGATGGGCTATCATACAACACTATATAAGCTTGCCGCATTTGTTATAGCTGGCGGGCTCGGCGGAGTAGCAGGATCGTTATATACAAGCTTTAACAGCTTCATTTCGCCTAGCGATGTATATTGGACGATGTCTGGCTCTGTTTTAATTATGGTTCTTATCGGCGGTTCTGGAACAATGATCGGGCCCGTTTTGGGCGCAGCTTTTATCGTCATTTTAGAAACGATTGTCAGCTCTTATACGACCATGTGGATGATGATTATCGGGATTATCTTTATCTTGTTTGTCGTATTTTTCCCAAAAGGAATTGTCGGGCTTGGAAAATTGCTCTTGCAGTCGTTTTCAAAATCCAACAAGCTGTCAGCTATTTCCGGAAAAAAATCCAATGCGTTGTATAACAATGATGTGAAGAATTGAGGGATGGGGCATGGAGAATCATGTAATCTTGAAGATTGATCGCGTGGGCATGCATTTTGGCGGTCTTGAAATTCTTAAGGATGTTTCATTGGAAGTGAAAAAAGGTGAGCGGATAGGCATTATCGGTCCGAATGGAGCCGGGAAAACGACCTTTTTCAACATTTTAACCGGCGACCTGAAGCCGAGCAGCGGGTCTATTTATTATAAAGGAGAAAATATAACGAATGTTGCCAACTTTAAACGGACAAACGCCGGAATCGTCCGTACCTTTCAACGAAACAATTTGTTGAATGAACTGACGGTGCTTGACAATTTATTATTAGTTTTACAGCGGAAACATCATTTGCAAAACGTGTGGTTTAAAAAGAGAAACGAAAAAAAATACCCGAAGCTTTTCGAGGAAGCAAACCAATTGATCAAAACTTGGGGATTGGAAAAGCGTGCAAATGAAATAGTGAAAAAGCTGTCATACGGCGAACAGCGGCAAATCGAAATTTTGCTTGGCATTGCGATCAATCCGCAAGTTTTATTATTAGATGAGCCGACTGCCGGCATGTCGCAGGCGGAAACGGATTATATTGTCGATTTGCTGCACAATTTGCCGAAGGACTTGACCGTTTTAATTATTGAGCATGATTTGGAGGTCGTATTTGGACTGGCGGATAGAATGGTCGTTTTATATGACGGAGGGATTCTCATTGACGGCGATCCAAATGAAGTGAGAAACGACAGGAGGGTGAACGAAATATATATTGGAAAGGAGGAAGCGGCAGCACATGCTTAAAGTTTCAGATTTAAATACATTTTACGGCGACAGCCACGTCCTCCATAATGTTTCGTTAACGGTTGAACAAGGCAAGGTAACCGTCCTGCTGGGAAGAAACGGAATGGGGAAAACAACAACGATTCATTCTATCATGGGAATCATTCAATCAAAAAAAGGAAAAATTGTGCTTGAAGAACAGGAAATTCAATCAAAGACGAGCTTCCAGGTTTCGAAATTAGGCGTTGCTCTTGTTCCACAAGGGAGAAGAATATTTCCGAATTTGACTGTAAAGGAGAATTTAATGACCACTTATAGGCCTGCCGAAAATGGCTGGACATTAGAACAAATTTATGACACGTTTCCAAGGCTGAAAGAAAGAGAAGCATCGATGGGAGGGGCTTTGAGCGGGGGAGAGCAGCAAATGCTCTCAATTGGACGCGCTTTGCTAACGAATCCTAAATTACTGCTGCTTGACGAGCCGTCAGAAGGATTGTCCCCATTGATGGTTCAGGAAGTGAAACGAATTATTCGTGAATTAAAGAAGCAAGGTCTTACAATGCTTTTAGTTGAACAAAATTTATCGATGGCGCTTGAGCTTGCAGACCGCATATATATTTTAAACAAAGGCTCGATCGTGTTTGAAGGCTCTCCCGACGAATTAAGCTCTGCTGTAAAGCATAAATATTTGCTGTTAAGTTCGTAAATTGTTCAGAAACATCTGATGATGATACTGTCAAAAAGAAAAAGGGGCTCTTAGAAAGTCAAATCGCCATTGAAAACAAAAAATCACAACGTTTCTAAAACATTAATGGGGGCGTCAATAAGCCGTAAAAACGACTTATTAAACACCCCTTTTTACATATTTTCCAGAATAATAGAACGGAAGAAACAGGTCATTACGGTGATTTTCCTCAATAATCTGATGAGCGGGCAGCACCTTATTTTGGAAAAATAAATGTCAGTAACTCGCAATCAAATTTTCCAAAAGAAAAACAGAGCTGCTGCAATTTACGGTTTCCTGGCGTATCATTTCTAGAAATATTGATTCTTGATGCATAACCCGAATAGAGCTTTCGCAAAGCAGAAAAAGGTTCAATTTGGAACTCTTACATGCTGCGATTGCTTCGGAATGAACGATGAAATCAATCCATATAGGTAAAGCAAGCTGCTGCCCTTTATCGAAATTCCGCCACATTCTTTCCACAAGCCTCGCTTAATTGACAGTTCATTGCACGAAATTCACGCTCAACAGGCTCTTAACATTACACACTTATGTAAGTATTTCTTTAGTAAACGATTATTTCCAAACTTCTTCGGCAATTTCTACGACATGGCGAAGTTTTGCCCATTGCTCGTCCTCTGTGAGCAGGTTTCCTTCCTCAGTTGATGCAAAACCGCACTGAGGGCTTAAGCAAAGCTGATTGAGATCAACAAATCGGGATGCTTCATCAATGCGCTGTTTAATTTCATCCTTATTTTCTAATTCTCCAAATTTTGACGTGATCAAGCCGAGAACGATGGATAAATTTGACCGGTTTACGAAGCGAAGGGGTTCAAAGCCGCCGGCTCTTTCGCTGTCGTATTCCAAAAAGAAGCCGTCCACATTTACGCCTTCAAACAATATTTCCGCCACTGGCTCATAGCCGCCGGATGAAATCCAAGTGGAACGGAAATTGCCTCGGCATATGTGCATCGTAATTCTCATATCATCAGGACGATTGGCAACAGCTTCATTAATTGTTTTCGCATACAATTGTCCTAACGTATCCGGATTTAAGCCGCGGGCCCGCATTTGCTCCTTTTGCTCTTCTGAACAAAGATATGCCCATGATGTATCATCCAGCTGCAAATAACGGCATCCAGCATCGTAAAATGCTTGAATCGCTTTTTTATACGTTTGGGCTAAATCGTGGAAAAACTCGTCTTGATCTTCATAAGCGCTTTTTTCAATCGTCCCTCTGAAATGAAGCATGCTCGGGCTCGGGATAGTCATTTTGGCTGTATGGCCGGAAGCGATGCTGTTTAGAAACTTAAAATCTTCAAGCATCGGATGGCCGTTGAAATCTAGTTTGTCAACAACTTTAATAGAATGAGATTTTGTTTGTTTTTGATGGAATTGGATTCCGGTCTCTGTGTCGTATCCTTCCACACCTACTAAATTTTCAAGGAAGTCAAAGTGCCACCAAGCTCTTCGGAATTCGCCGTCTGTCACCGCTTTGAGGCCAATTTCCTTTTGTTTTTCGACGATGCGTGTGATTTCTTCGTTTTCCACCTCTCTTAATTGCTCAGCTGTTATTTCCCCATTTGCTTTTTTCAATCGGGCTTGTTTAATTCGGTCTGTTCTTAACAGACTGCCTACATGATCTGCTCGGTAAGGCGGCAAGTGGCGTTGCAATGATTGATGGGACATATGCTGTTTTCCTCCTTCTCCGGTTGAAATATTATGAATAATAACAAAAAATAAAAGAAAAGTAAACTTTATAAGCAGGGGATTTTTCATTAGAGAGGTATGAATGACATTTTTTTGCTAAATTTTCTTAAAATAAAAGCCCTCAGCCGTCATGTGCGGCCAAGGGCAAATCACTTGCCTGCGAAAGATTAGCTAATGACAAATTCGAAGCTGCCGAATAATTTTACATCTTTGCCGATGAGGAATCCTCCTGTTTCAAGAGCAGCGTTCCATGTTAAACCATAATCTTCCCGATTGATTTTTCCTTCTACATCAAATCCTGCGACAATGCTTCCGTCCAACGGGTTTTTCGATTGACCGTTGAATTCTACTTTGAATGTTTCGGTTCTAGTAACATTTCTAATTGTCAATTTTCCTGTTACTTCATAGTCATCGTCGGAAACCTTTTTAATAGATTCGCTGACAAACGTGATGACCGGATAGTTTTCGACATCAAAAAAATCCCCGGAACGAAGATGGTTGTCTCTGTCTTCATTTTTTGTGTCAATAGAAGAAGCTTGAATTGTTACTTTTACTTTTGCAGATTCGAGCTGATCAACATCGCCGTCAACTTCTACATCAAATTGAGTGAATTCTCCCTTTGCCTTGGAAACCATTAAGTGTTTTACTTGGAAAGAAATAGAGCTGTGCACCTTATCTAATTGAAAATTTGCCATTTGTTATTTTCCTCCTTTTGTTTTGATATTATCATAACCGAAAAATATCTCGAATTCAAATATTTTTATATAAATATTTTTTGACAAGGTAAAAGAAAAAAGAACCAATTTTGATAAGATCTTCTTTAAGTAGACAGTGGACAAGGCCCATATACTTAGAGGGGATTTTTTTGGAACGAAAAAAGCAAACATTTCGTCATTATTAAGAAAAAGGCTCTGCTTCCTTATTGAAGAAAAGCACCCTTTAGAAAATTCGCGTTTTTCATTTTTAACATTGGCTATTGTTTAACCTCTGCAAGCAATTGGCCTATTGCAAAGGAATCAGGGCGGGAGAGATGGTTCGAATGGCGTTGGCATAGCCGATCCAATAGAATGTTTTATAGAGAGAAGTGAAAGAATGAACAGTAAAAAGAAATCTTGATTTTGGATAATTCCAAAAAATATTTTTTTGTTTATGATTACAGCGGCTCTGATTTGAGGCGTTTTCCATCACATCATGACAGTGTATAAGCAAAATATCCACCATTAGGACAATTAGTTGAAGTAGATGGAAAGAATATGCACGTTTATACAAAAGGTGATGGAGAAAACACGATTGTGTTATTAAGCGGTTTAGGCACAGCAGCTCCCGTGTTAGATTTCGACCCCTTAGTAAATGAATTGGCAAAGAATCATAAAGTGGTCGTAGTAGAGAGCTTTGGATATGGTTGGAGCAACGTAACGAATAAGGAACGAACAGTGGAAAATATAGTGGAGGGAATTAGAACCGCTTTAAAATCAAATATAGAAGGTCCTTACATATTGATGCCGCACTCTATTTCTGGCATATACAGCATGTATTATGCTAATGCATACCCAGATGAAGTGAAAGCAGTTATAGGGATTGATTTCACCTTGCCGCAGGTTTTAGAGTATTTCGGCGAGTCAGCTCCAACAATGTCCGAATATATGAAGTATGTTTTCACCAATTGGAATTGCACGATTGGCATTATATATCATTCCTGATGATTTCCTTCCTAGTAGCTGAAAAAGGTACTTATTCCGAAGAGAATTTAACAATGACCAAAGCCATTTCTAGGCATATCAGGCGGGAAAGTTAAATTGACTGTTTGCTCAATATATTTTTTATTTCATTTGCTTCTTGTTGTATCCTTTGTCTTGATTTTTACTTCGAAAGAAGATCGAGTGAACGAAGATGGGAAATCCAATGGTAACGTTTTATCAAACGAAATTAAGCCGCAGTTTTTCAAGTAAAATAGTTACTTTAGAAGGAAATCATTATCTTCATTGGACTCGTTATAAAGAAATGAGTGCACACGTAAATGATTTCACGAAAACATTTGCAGGTGGTGTTCATTGAGGAAGCAGCTAGATAAAGGACCTCCTTGGGGGTTCTTTATCTAGCGGGATTATCAAATATTATTTGATAGAGCCTTAGCATTAATACGAGATTTTAATTCTTTATTGTTCAATAAGTTTTATGACATCACTTAAACTTTTTTCTGCCATGGATTGAAGTCGTAAATCATAATTTTCGAAAGGTAAAGACTTCGTTACTGGATTTGGCACAATTACGCATTTCAGTCCAGCAGCTAGAGCTGCTTGGAGCCCATTTAAAGAATCTTCAAATGCTAATGCTTCATTTGAGCTGATATTTAAGGCATCAACTGCTTTTAAATACAAATCAGGTGCCGGTTTTACCTTCTCAACATCATCCTGTGTGATAATAGTATTAAAATAGTTTAACACCCCAAGTTCATCTAAATAATGAGTTACCCACTCCCTTGTGGAGCTTGAAGCAATAGCAATTTTATATCCTAAATCGTTTGCTTCTTGCAAATAATCCTTTACACCTTCACGTGCCTGAGGTGTTTTCATCTTTTCTTTATAAATGCTTTCTGCTTTGGCATCAATTTCCTCAATATTACAGCTTTCTCCCAATTGTTGTTTGAAAAACTCGTAAAGTACTGTATTATCTGATCCAACGCTTTTTACATAATGTTCAAGGGGCAAATCAACATTATAATAACCTAAAGTTTCTTTATAAGCCTCAAACCAGGGAGTCTCTGTGTCTATAATTAAACCGTCGAAATCAAAAATAATTGCTTTTATCAAAGCCTTTTCTCCTTTCCACTCATGAGGATAAAATAAATACACCTTCATAAACTATATGCAATAAAGTTAACTCAATATGTTCCAGCAATTCTGAACACCAATCGATTGCTCATGATTTCAATAATAGTCTAATCGTTTCTTTTTATGCGGATAAAGGAATATATATTGTATCGGTTCGAGCTCATAATTAGGAGCACATTTCCTGACCTTTCAGTTCATTTCGTCAAATAAATTCGGTCCTCTCCCTGCCGCAAAACCTTCATCGCCCGTTTTTTCTCTCCAATGTAAACAAAGATGTCTCACTCCGGTCTTGAAGATGGGGGTATGCCAAGTTTTCTCTTTTCTGGTATTCGTCTAAGCAGAATAGAAGGACTCGGTCACATGGCAGCCGTTCTGGCAAAGACATCTGCCTGGATCACGCTGCATCGAGTCCTTTTTTTACCTTAAAATAGAAATGTTGTATTTTTCTCACTGTAAAACAACATCATGAACAATTTTTGCATTGTGCTCCAGCTGAATACCGAAACACAGTTTTGCATAATCTTTTTTTACAACTGTCTATTTGGCAGGGAAAAGACTATTTACACAGTCTTCTTACTTATTCAACGAGACCAAGCTTTTTCAAACCGTGATAGACACCGGAATTTGTTACGTCTGTTGTTTGGTGCTTCGCATATGGCAAAAGGTTTGGATCTGCGTTCCCCATTGCAAAACCTTCGCCGACTATTGAGAGCATCTCTTTATCATTCATGGCATCGCCAAAGGCAATGGCGCTTTCTTTTGGCACGCCAAGATAATTTAATATTGCTTTGACAGCTTTGCCCTTATTGACCTTTTCCCTAATGACATCGTAGCATTGGGCCAGGCCTTCGATATTCACTTGGGATAAGTATATAAGATCGTCTTTTTCATAAAGAGAAACATCGCGATCAGCTAAATTTAATATCGTCATTCCTAAAACTTGATCGATGATATCATACGAAAACAACTCATTTTTTTGTAAATGAAATTTTTGAATGAAATCTTTCATAGCAGGGGAATCAAACGAGCTAAGGACATTTTTTTCTCTTGTATACATGACGAGCTCATGTCCATGGTGTTTGGCGGTATGCACAAAGTTTTGAACAAGATCTGGATTCATCGGCTCTTTTAAAATCTCGCGGCCCCTATAAACCGTAAATGCGCCGTTATAGCCAATAAACGATTGAACGTTCAGCTCTTTGCCGATATGCGAAATTTCATGCAAAGGTCTCCCTGTTGCCAGAAAGACTTCTACACCTTGTTTCTGAACTTCAGCTACAGCTCTTTTCGTAGATTCTTGAATTTGATCATCCGGTGTCAAAATTGTTCCGTCTATGTCCAAAAATAAAAGTTTATATGTCATCTCCATAAACTCCCGTTAAAATTTATTTTGTTGTAAGATTTTATCATAAAATAAAAATTGTGAAAACTCTAACAAGATGAATTGTCTTGCAAAAATAGTTTTTGTGCCGGGCTGAAGAATGTTTGAAACATTTCAATTCGCAAATTCGTATATTGAAAAAACGGATACAGAGGTGGATTTATATGTCAGTAGTCAACATTTTAAAATGGGTAAGCGGGGGTCTTGAAGCATTTTTCGGAATTCCAGTTATAGGTGGAACGATTATATTATCTTTCCTATGGACACCTTTGGCGTTTATGTTTGTACTGCACCTTGTGACGTTGATTTTTGCCATTATAACAAATAAAAACAAGCATGGCAGCATTTTAGGAATTATTACTTCCTGCATTGCATGGATTCCGATTGTTGGAATGGTGATGCATATCATAACGGCAATTTTCCTTTTGATCGATGCATACCGTGAGTTTAAATATGAAATTTAATGTTTTTTTGCTTACAGGGTCTTAGACCCTGTTTTTTTTTAGAAAAAAAGTTACTGACCTAAAAAAATTGGATGTGTTATCGGCATCTGTGCCTTCTGCTTTCTAATCCAAGATGAGAAATGTCAGTCTTCAAAAACTGAACAACTTTGGTACAAGCCGCGATGCTACGACAATTCAAATAGTACTTCCAAGCAGGAACTTCAGGCTGGGAAATATACGAAAGGCTTACCGTCCAAACACTTTTGGATGCTGATGGCAAATAATATATGAAGAACGAGTGCGTAGTGCGTAAGAGGGGAGAAGCTCCATTGAGAAAAAGATAAAGGACAAGCTTTTCGGCTTGTCCGAAATGAATTCGTATGAGATTTGATTGAAAAGGAGTTTAAGTCAACCCGCATGCCGGATACTTGCCTTATTCACAGCACTTTGCTTAAAAAAGCTTTTGTTCGTTCGTGTTTAGGATTGTTAAAAAGCTCGCTAGGTGTGTTTTCCTCTACAATATATCCGCCGTCCATGAAAATCACTCGATCGCTCACTTCTTTGGCAAATCCGATTTCATGCGTCACGACGACCATCGTCATTCCTTCCGCCGCTAATTCTTTCATAACTGTTAACACTTCACCGACCATTTCTGGATCGAGGGCGGATGTAGGTTCATCGAAAAGCATGATTTTAGGATTCATTGCAAGAGCGCGGGCAATGGCAACGCGCTGTTTTTGGCCCCCTGATAATTCGCTTGGATAGCTTGAAGCTTTTTCGCTTAATCCCACTTTTTTCAGCAGCTGCAAAGCTTTTTCGTTTGCTTCCTGTTCCGAGACTCCTTTTACTTTTATCGGAGCAAGTGTAATATTTTCCAACACTGTTTTATGCGGAAATAGGTTAAACTGCTGAAACACCATTCCAACCTCTTGGCGAACTTTATTAATGTCCAAGTTTGGATTTGTAATATCTTGACCGTTCACGATAACCTGTCCTGCCGTAATGTCCTCAAGCTTGTTTAAACAGCGAAGAAACGTGCTTTTGCCTGAACCGGATGGACCAATGACGCATACAACTTCTTTTTCTTTAATGTCTACACTGATGTCTTTTAACACTTCAAGATTCCCAAAGCTTTTCTTTAAATGTTTTACTTGAATCATCCGGTTGTTGTTCTCCTTTCAACAAAGCTTAATAATTTGCTTAAGGACAATGTCAGAACAAGATAGATGAGCGCAACGGTGAGGTATGGCTCCCAAACGATATAATATTGCCCCTGCATAGCCCGTCCCCAATACATCAGCTCAGGGGTGGCAATGATGGCGGCGATTGACGACTCTTTTATTAAAATGACGAATTCATTGCCAAGAGGCGGAATCATCCGTTTCGTCGCCTGCGGCAAAATGACATAGCGCATCGCCTGTTTATGGCTCATACCGAGAGATCTTGCAGCTTCCATCTGTCCTTTATCAATCGATTGAATACCTGCACGGAATATCTCTGCAATGTAGGCGGCAGAGTTTAAAGAAAGTGCAACAATTGCTGCTATAATTCCATTCGTATCACCGATTAGCAGCGGTACGAGCCCGAAATGAACGAGCAGCATCTGGACAAAAAGAGGCGTGCCTCTGAAAAATGTAACGTACCATGAAAAGGGCAGGCGAATAAATTTATTTTGAGCAATTTTCCCGATGCCGATAAAAAGACCCAAAATGGTGCCGATGGCGATTGCACCAAGAGAGAGCCCAATTGTTACAAGCGTTCCTTGGAAGAAAAAGGGTGCATATTCAGCTATGAGATCAAAACGAAAATTCATACATATATCTCCCCGCGTGCATTCCGGACAAGCAAAATACCTGTGGAATGCTGAAAATTATTGCTGATTTTTTAATATATCGATATCTGGTTCGACACCAAACCATTTTTTATAAATCTCACTGTACGTTCCGTTTTCAAACAGTGTATTGATCGCTTTGTCAAGTTCTGGTTTTAATTTGCTTCCTTTCGCGAACATTAGACCGTAAAACTCCGAATCGAAATTTTCCGGATCTTTAATTGCTTTCAATTTTTTGTCCGGATTATTTTTAATATATTCGTTGACAACCGCGTTATCGGCCACAACTGCGTCTGCGCCTCCGTTCAGAAGTTCCATGATCGCGAGGACGTTGTCTTCAAATTTTTTAACCGTTCCATCGCCGGCAAGTATTTTTTCAGCGGCTGTCTGACCGGTTGTTCCGTTTTGGACAGCAACTTTTTTGCCTTTCAGATCAAGCGCATTTTGAATATCACTGTCTTCAGGAACTAAAATCATAAGAGTTGATTCAAAATACGGAACAGAAAAATCGTATGTTTGCTTTCTGTCTTCAGTAATGGACACAGAGGAAGCTGCCAAGTCAGCTTGTTTTCTTTGAACTTCAGCAAACATTGGATCCCATCCGGTATGTTTAATGTCTACTTTGTAACCGGCCTCTTTAGCCACAGCGTTTATGAAATCAATATCAAAGCCGACAACTTTACCTTTGTCGATATATTCAAACGGAGCGTATGCTGCGTTTGTAACAACCTTTAACGTTTCTTTCTTCTCACTGCTTGCTCCTTTATCGTCTTCAGAACCTCCTGCACCGCATGCTGAAAGTATAAGCATTAGGCTTATAAAAACAGCAAGTGCAATTATTTTGCTAAAATATTTTTTCATAAGTATCTCCTTATAAATGAATCAAAGAATGAAATTCGTTTCGACATTTACTGGTCTATTATAAATGAAAGATGTATATTCTTTCAATAACATGCATATTGATTCGAAATTATTGTTTTATTTGAAATTATATCATAAAAAGTGTCATGTTAAAATGAACAATTGCAGGCGGATAAAGAGCAAATTTTTCATGAAGAAGACGAAAATTTGGATTGTAAATAAAAAGAGAGTATAATGATTGGCAGAAATTATCATAAAAAAGCAGGTGCAGAACTTTTGGCATCAACATGAAAATACAAATTCTTCTGTCTTATCGTTCAAATTTGTTGGGGAATTACGGAATTTGTTGGAATAATTTCCAATACATGATGCACTTTGCAGCTTGGGCAAGGTGCTTTAGCTTTCTAGAAGGAGTGAGAAAATGAATAAAGAACAATTGATTTTGGCGCTAGAAAAGGTTCGCGCCCAAAATCCTCTCGTCCACAACATTACGAATGTCGTCGTCACCAACTTTACTGCAAACGGTTTGCTGGCGATCGGCGCTTCTCCGGTTATGGCGTATGCAAAGGAAGAGGTTGCGGATATGGCGAAAATATCCGGCGCGCTCGTTTTAAATATTGGCACATTATCTCCTGAAGTAATCGAAGCAATGATCATTGCAGGAAAATCAGCGAATGAACACGGGGTTCCAGTCATTTTAGATCCTGTCGGTGCGGGCGCCACCCCTTACCGGACGGAAGCTGTTCGGGAAATATTAAAGGAGGTTCGCATCTCAGTTATTCGCGGGAATGCACCTGAAATTGCCAATGTGATAGGTGAAAAGCTTGCAATGAAAGGGGTGGATGCGGCGGATTCAGCTGCTGATCCTGTTTCGCTGGCCAAAAAAGCGGCCGAAGAGCTGAATACAGTTGCAGTCATTACCGGAAAAGAAGACGTGGCAACGGATGGGAAGACAACGTATTTGATTCAAAACGGCCATCAAATTTTAACAAAAGTTACCGGAACAGGCTGTTTATTGACTTCCATTATCGGTGCTTTTTCAGCCGTTGAAAAGGACTTTCTTGCTGCTTCAGTAGCCAGCCTCGTCACTTATGGGGTCGCTGCAGAAATCGCATTTGATTTAACGGAAGAAAAAGGTCCTGGAAGCTTTCAAATCGAATTATTGAACCAGCTGGCAAAGGTGACGGGAGACGAGTTGCTGAAAAAAGGGTCTTTTATAAAAAAATAAAGCAAAGGTGATAAACATGGCGCGAGTGTCGGCAAATAAAATGCGGGAGCTGTTAAAGGTGTATTTTATTATGGGCAGTGTAAACTGCAAAAGGAAGCCTGCTGATGTGCTTGAAGAGGCGATTGCAGGCGGAATTACGCTTTTTCAATACCGTGAAAAAGGTGCGAGGGCTTTAACAGGCGAAGAAAAATGGCGGCTTGGAAAAGAGCTGCAGGCTATTTGCCAAAAACATCACATTCCGTTTATTGTCAACGATGACGTTGATCTGGCTATTGAACTAGATGCAGACGGCGTTCATATCGGGCAAGAGGATGAACCGGCTGATCTTGTCCGGAAAAAAATCGGTGACAAAATTTTAGGCGTTTCTGCACATACAATTGAAGAGGCGCAAAAGGCGGTTGTCCAAGGCGCTGATTATATCGGTGTGGGGCCAATCTTTTCTACAAACACGAAAGAGGATGCAAAAAAGCCACAAGGTCCAAAATTGATTGAAAGCATGCGCAAACAAGGGATCGACATCCCTATTGTCGGAATTGGCGGGATCAACATCGCCAACGCCGGTCAGGTGATCGCTAGCGGAGCAGACGGCATCTCCGTCATTTCTGCCATTTGTCTAGCGGATGATGTTAAGGAAAGTGCAGCTCAACTGAAGAAAGCAACGATGTGAAACATTTTCTTTTAATAAGATTTTGTGGATATAAAATATTTACATATAGGATCGGCTTTTGAAAGTCGGCGAAAGGGGATTTCTTTTATAAACGTAAAAAAGGAGCGGCAAGGCTCCTTTTTTAAATGAAAGTATAGAAACTGACATTTCTGCCGGTTTTATCGGGATTTGACTGCTGAGAGAATCGGCCTACACTTTTCTTAAATTTGTGCAGCAGTTATTTTTTCTCGATAGGTTTTCGCAGCTTCGACCATGACTTTTAAAGCACTAATCGTTTCATCCACTGATCTTGTTTTTAGTCCGCAGTCAGGGTTAACCCAAAACTGGCGCACGTCAAGCACTGCTAAGGCGCGGTCGATATTTTTTGCCATTTCTTCAACGGATGGAATTCGCGGGCTGTGAATGTCATATACGCCTAAGCCAATCTCTCTTTTATATTGATACGTTTCAAAAGCATGAACAAGCTCTCCATGGCTTCGGGAAGATTCAATTGAAATGACATCCGCATCAAGGTCATCAATTGCCTCCATGATATCCTCAAATTGCGAATAGCACATATGAGTATGGATTTGTGTTTCCGGGCGAACAGAGCTGGTGGCGAGCTTGAAGGCTTCAGCAGCTCCTTCGATATATTCCTTTTGTTTTGATTGTTTCAGAGGCAATCCTTCACGTAATGCAGGCTCATCAACTTGAATCATGCCTATTCCATTTTTCTCTAAAGCTAGCACTTCTTCGCGAATGGCAAGGGCGAGCTGGCGAAGAACGCTTATACGGTCGATGTCATTGCGCACAAATGACCAGTTTAGGATCGTGACAGGTCCTGTCAGCATCCCTTTAACAGGCTTGCTTGTCAGTGATTGTGCATATACGCTTTCTTTTACGGTCATCGGCTGATCAAATGCTACATCGCCGTAAATAATCGGTGGTCTCACGCATCGTGACCCGTATGATTGCACCCAGCCGTTATTCGTAACAGCAATTCCATTTAATTTTTCCCCGAAAAATTCGACCATATCGGTCCGTTCAAATTCCCCATGGACGAATACGTCTAAACCGAGCTGTTCTTGAATGTCAATCCATTTTTTTATTTCATTATTGATGACCGATTCATACTGCTCGTTTGTATATTCGCCTTTCCGCCATTTTAAGCGGATTTGCCGGATTTCTTTCGTCTGCGGAAAGCTTCCGATCGTAGTAGTTGGTAAAATCGGCAGATTCCATCTTTTTTTATGCAGTTTTTGCCGTTCGGTATAATCCAAGCGTTTCGTTGGATATGCTCCGATATTTTTGGTGGCCTCTTGAACCTTCTCATTTGTCCGAAAGGAAGAATGGATAAAATCCGTATAAGAGCGGTCATATTGTTTTAAATCATCGATCGTTCTTTTCCCTTTTGCATATTGAGCGAGTTCATTTACTTCATCCAATTTTTCATCAGCAAAGGAAAGAGCATTTTTCAATATGGACGGCAAGCTCTGTTCGTTTTGAACTGTGACAGGTACATGAAGCAAGCTGCATGAAGGCTGAATGATCAATCTATCAATATCTACATATTGCGCAAGATCATCGATTTCCTTAGCTTTTGATACTAAGGATGCTTTCCAAATGTTGCGGCCGTCGATCAAACCAGCTGCGAGAATTTTGTCTTTCGGAAAGCCGAGCGTTTTGATGTTCGACAGATTGACACCATGATCATGTACAAAGTCCAGGCCAATTGCAGCGACAGGAAGAGACACGATTTCTTGATAATGGGTTATACTTTCAAAGTATGTTTGCAAAATGATATTTAACGAAGGAAGCGCTTTGTGGAAAGCATCGTATACCTCTTTAAACAAAGGAATCGATGAATCATCCAGCTCCTGTACAAGAATCGGCTCATCAATTTGCACCCATTTCGCACCGGCCTGAGCAAGTTCCGTCAACAATTGGACGTAAACAGGAATTAAAGCAGACAAATGTTTATGAAAATCGTGTTGATCGTATTGTTTTGCCAGCTTTAAAAAAGTAATTGGACCTAGCAAAACCGGTTTTGCTTCAATATTCAGCTCGTTTTTCGCTTCCTGAAAAAGTTCAAGCAGACGGTTCTTAACTAACGCCGGCGTTTTATTTTCAAGCTCCGGAACAATATAGTGGTAGTTTGTGTTGAACCATTTGGTCATTTCCATTGCTTCTGCTTCATCAGAGCCTCTAGCCATTGCAAAATATGTTTTTAATGAAGTCGGCTCCATATGCTGGAATCTAGAAGGAATATACCCAAACATAAATGCAGTATCGAGGACATGGTCATATAATGAAAAATCTCCGACAGGAATCAGGTCTATTCCTTTTTCCTTCTGTTTTTTCAGATTGAGAAGACGTATATCTTTTAATGTTTCCTCCAAGCTGCTTTCTGAAATGTTTCCGTTCCAAAATGATTCCAGCGCTCTTTTCCATTCTCTTCTTTCACCAATTCTTGGATAGCCAAGATTTGAACTAATTAATGTCAATATTGACACCCCCATTTGATTTGTATCTCAACACATAATAAAAAAACCCTCTTTTTACGCGTAAAAGAGGGAATTGTGGACTCTAACTCGTGTTGAGATACATGTAGGGCTTAAATCTCAACATGGCTTCATCACTCCTCCCTATGACGCGTAGGTGGCAGTGCATACAACAGGCAGGTCTCCTGACTTAGGATCATCGCTTTCGATCCTCCTTCCCATTTCAAAATTGAAACAGTGGATGTTGGCCGAAAGCTCCCCATCACAGTGGCGCGACCGTGTTGGAATTTCACCAATCTTCCCTTTTAAGCGCATATTGCCGGATGCAATATGACGCACCTGCTGCTTGGAACACTATATGAAACTATAATTATCAGAATAGATGATTTTTTTTGTTTTTTCAATCCCTATTTTTTAGGTTCAGAAAAGTGCTGCCCTATTTTGGGAAATCAATGGACAGAAGCAGGAATTCACATACAAATTGTGAAATGTTTATAGGGTCGTTTTTAAAATTTAATTTTTCTAAAAACGTAAATTCGAAAAATTTTGTTGTTTACAATACAGGATTGTTGCAGTGAATAGTTTGAGATACGATGGTAAAATTAGGTGCTTGGAGCCTTCACTGAAAAAGGAGCTGCAAAAAACGTATTTTTCAATACGAATCATTTGAACGAGCAGCATTTTCATGTTAATACTTGGATTGGAAGAAGTGTGATTTTTCAAAAAATAAGTGAGATCATAGAAAGGATGATTATGTTGAACGATATTATCAAAACCATTTTAAATCACCGTTCCGTTCGTCATTTTGAGGATCGGCCTTTGACAGATGAGCAAATCCGATTAATTGTCGAATGCGCCCAAGCCGCTTCAACTTCAAGTTACATGCAAGCCTATTCCATTATCGGGGTGAAAAATATACAAACGAAAAAAAAGCTCGCTGAACTGGCAGGAAACCAAGCTTACGTAGAGAAGAGCGGACATTTATTTATTTTTTGCGCTGATTTGCACCGTCATGAAGTCATTGGTGAAATGGAAGGCAAAAATGTAGAAGATTCATTGAGGAGCACTGAAAAATTTATGGTAGCTCTCATTGATGCTGCACTGGCCGCTCAAAATGCTGCGTTGGCGGCTGAGTCAATGGGACTCGGCATTTGCTACATCGGAGGCATCCGCAATAATTTAGAAGAAGTATCAAAGCTGTTGAAAATTCCAAACAAGGTCATCCCTCTTTTTGCATTAACTGTCGGCTACCCTGCAAAAGAAACGGCGAAAAAACCAAGAATACCTTTTGAGCATATTTATCATGAGGAAGAATATAAGCAAGATCAAGAAGCATATGTGCGCGAGCTTGAACAATATAATGAAATAGTATCCAATTATTATGATCAGCGAACAAACGGGATTCGCAAAGATACTTGGACTGGCCAAATGGCTCGCATGCTTTCGAATCCGACAAGAATGTACATGAAGCAATTTGTTGAGAAAAAAGGATTGAATTTACACTAAAGCTTCAGCTCCTATCTCGATTTTATGAAGATAGGAGCTTTATTTTTGAACAGAAAATCGTATTCGCCATTTACTCTTCCTTTCAGCATGAATTTGTTTATTTTTCCCCTGACTAGGCAAGGTCTAGGCATATCGGCTGCTAACCCATTCTGCTTATTTCCTCACTTGGCAAATTTAAATGATACATCGGTTCAAGAAATCAGATGAAAACGTCATTTTTCAGCTTCTTCACGTACATCCCTCGAAAATACATTCCCATTAGCTTTTATATGGAAAATATAGAGAAGATTCCCTGAAAAAACGGAATTTCTCTATATTGTGTCAGATTCGTGGCAAAAATTTTACAAAAAATTTATCGTTTCTTGACTGTTTTTTGAATTAAAGTTTATTTCGATAAAAATGTGATAAAGTTCATTTACAACTCAATTATTTTTTGAATCGATTAAGTCGGTTTTTTATGAAAATTGAAAACATTTCTGATTTGAGAGGGATCGAAAATGCCGGCACAACAACAAAAATGGTTGAACTTGTTTATGAAGGTTTTACCACTGTCATTGCTTTTTTTGTTGACAGGTTGCAGTGAACGCTTTGTTTTATTAAATCCGAAAGGACCTGTAGCAGAGGTTCAAAAGGATTTAATCCTTTGGTCAATTTGGTTTATGCTGTTTATTATTGTTGTCATCTTTGTGCTATTTGCAGTTATTTTATGGAAATATAGGGAGAGACCGGAAAATCTTGATTATGAGCCTCCTGACCAGCACGGAAATACACTTCTGGAAATCATTTGGACAGCTATTCCTGTGTTGATTGTCATTGCATTGGCGATACCAACGGTTAAGGCGACTTTTGAGCTTGAAAAACCGCCGAAGGAATCTAGAGGTGTTGAACCAATTGTCATTCATGCGACAGCAGCCGATTGGAAATGGATTTTCAGCTATCCGGAGGAAAATATTGAAACAGTCAATTATGTCAACATTCCAAAAGATGTTCCAGTTGAATTTAAATTGACAGCTGTCGGCGGGATGAGCGCTTTATGGATTCCGGAGCTGGGCGGACAAAAATATAATATGGCTGGAATGGGAATGACTCTTTATTTGCAGGCTGATCATGTCGGGACGTTTAAAGGGCGGAATTCAAACTTTACAGGAGAAGGATTTGCCCATCAAACATTTGATGTGAACGCAATGGAAAAAGAAGATTTTTATAAATGGGTGAAAGAAACACAAGCATCAGCTCCATTGCTGACGAAAAAACAATTTAACGAAATCATCCAAGTCGGAGTTTTAAAAGATAAATTGACTTTTTCTGGAACACATTTGGCGTGGGTTGATTTTGCTAAACCAGGCGAGCATTTAGACAATATCCCTGCAAAAGAAAAGCACGGTACCATAAAATTGGAGGAAGTTGAATCTGATCATCATGATAACCGTGAACATGAAAGCCATCAGCACGAAGGACATTAATCGGAAGGAAGGAGGAACGTGCTGTGAAATGGGATGAATTTTTCGTTACCGGCGAACCCCTTATATATATGGCGGATGCAGCCATTGTACTAACAATTATTGGTATAGTTTTTGTATTAACCTATTTTAAAAAATGGAAATGGCTGTGGAAAGAGTGGCTAACGACTGTTGACCATAAAAAAATAGGGATTATGTATATTATTTCCGCCGTATTAATGCTATTCCGAGGGGGCGTAGACGCACTTTTAATGCGCGCCCAATTGACAGTGCCAAATAATACGTTTTTAGATTCACAGCATTATAATGAAATTTTCACTACACATGGAACCATTATGATTTTATTTATGGCAATGCCGTTCATATTCGGGATCATGAACATTGCAGTTCCTCTCCAAATTGGAGCTAGAGATGTGGCGTTCCCGTATTTGAATGCACTCAGCTTCTGGACGTTTTTCTTTGGCGCCTTGCTGTTCAACATTTCATTTGTGATCGGCGGCTCACCGGATGCAGGGTGGACGGCATACATGCCTCTTGCCGGAAATGAACTCAGCCCGGGGCCGGGCCAAAATTATTATTTATTAGGATTGCAAATTTCAGGGATCGGTTCATTAATTTCCGGTATTAATTTCATTGTAACGATTCTAAAAATGAGAGCTCCTGGAATGACTTTAATGCGCATGCCGATGTTTACATGGGCAACGCTTATTACGTCTATATTGGTTGTTTTCGCTTTTCCGGTATTGACGGTTGCTTTAGCATTAATGACATTGGACAGAATATTTGGCACTCACTTTTTTACGCTTTCAGGCGATGGAGTGCCAATGCATTGGGCGAACCTGTTCTGGATTTGGGGGCACCCGGAAGTGTATATTGCCATTTTGCCAGCGTTTGGGGTTTTTTCAGAAGTTGTCTCAACTTTTGCAAGAAAACGTCTTTTCGGTTATACAGCCATGGTTTGGTCCATGGTGGCGATTTCTGTATTAAGTATGCTCGTTTGGGTGCACCACTTTTTCACAATGGGTTCAGGAGCCCCGGTTAATGCATTTTTCTCTGTATCGACGATGGCGATAGCCATACCGACAGGGGTAAAAATCTTTAACTGGCTCTTCACTTTATATAAAGGTCGAATCAAATTCACATCTGCGATGCTATGGTCTTTGGCGTTTATTCCAACTTTCGTCATCGGCGGGGTTACAGGTGTGATGCTTTCGATGGCTGCGGCCGATTACCAATATCATAATACGTATTTCCTTGTGGCCCATTTCCATAATACGTTAATTTGCGGTACGGTCTTTGCTGTCTTTGCAGCGCTTCATTATTGGTATCCGAAAATGTTTGGCGTCATTTTAAATGAAAAGCTCGGCAAAATTACGTTCTGGTTTTTCGTCCTTGGCTTTAATGTATGTTTCTTGCCGCAATATGTTTTAGGATTTATGGGCATGCCAAGAAGAATTTACACATATCCGGCAGATGCCGGCTGGACGGAATTAAACGTCATTTCGACTATTGGCGCAGTTATGATGGGAATCGGCTTTATCTTCCTGTGTATTAATGTTGTGTACACGTACTTTAAAGGCGAGCGTGACCTCACGGGAGATCCTTGGGATGGCCGAACGCTGGAATGGTCTATTCCGTCGCCTGCACCGCATTACAACTTTGCCGTAACACCGCAGGTAAAAGGTCTTGACGCTTGGTGGATGATGAAGAAGGAACGGAAAGAAGGAAAAGAAGAAGAGAAGCCGGAATATAAACCAATCCATATGCCATCAAATTCGGGGCGGCCTTTCATCATGTCGATCTTCTTCTTTATAGCCGGATTCGGTTTAGTTTTCGAATGGATGCCGGTTGCGATCATCGGATTGATCGGCGTTATAATCTGCATGATTTTGCGCTCTTTTGAATATGATGATGGATACTATGTGCCGGTCGAAGAAATTAAACAGACGGAAGCAGGGAGGGAGTAACATGTCGGAAATTGCTCCAAAACAATCGAATCTTCCACTTGAGTATTCAACGAAACAAAATCAATTAAATATTTTAGGTTTTTGGATTTTTCTCGGGGCAGAGCTTGCCCTGTTTGCCACCCTCTTTGCTACGTATCTTGTGCTCGTCTCCAGAACAGCGGGCGGACCAGGTCCCGAGGAATTGTATGAGTTGAAAACAGTTTTGATTGAAACTTTTCTTCTGCTTACAAGCAGCTTCACTTGCGGTCTTGCCGTTTATGAAATGCGAAGAGGCAAGCAAGCCGGTATGATCGGCTGGCTGATTGTTACGATATTGTTGGGAATCGGTTTTTTGTACTTTGAAATAGAAGAGTTTATTTTGTATGCTGTCCATGAAGGTGCAACAATGCAAACAAGCGCGTTCCTTTCATCCTTCTTCACTCTTGTTGGAACGCACGGGCTTCATGTCACGATCGGGATATTTTGGATTTTGATTATCATTTTGCAGGTGCTGAAAAGAGGTCTTAACGCGGATACGGCAAGAAAAGTGTTTATTTCAAGTCTATATTGGCATTTCCTTGATGTCGTTTGGATTTTCCTCTTCACACTCGTCTATTTGACAGGGATGGTGAGTTAACTTGGCACAAAACGAAAAAGGATTTCCTTGGAAGCATGTCTTCGGGTTTTTGTTGTCCATAATATTGACGTTATTGGCGGTGTGGATTACATTTTCAACCGATCTGCCAACAAATACGATTATTACGTTAATTGTCGTTTTAGCATTTTGCCAAGCGTTTATTCAGCTTTTGCTGTTCATGCATATGAAAGAAGGAGAAAGCGGTTCTTGGCAGGCAACAATGATTTATTACGGGATCTATATCGCAATTGTCATTGTTGCAGGGTCTATATGGGTTATGTCCTTGGGCCATCAACATCACTATTAACATAAGCGTCCCGAAAAAAGGTTACGAGACCTCTTTTCGGGATTTTTTTGTTCAAAACAAGCAATTGAGTGTTTTCTGTTTGTAAACTGTGCATAAGTGGATAAGTTTATCAACAAATGTGAATTATTTAATCATATATGTAGTAGGGAACAAATGTGCCAATACGAAATGTGGATAGCTAATGTGGATATGTGGATAAAATATGTGTAAAAGCTGTTTATAGTAGGGGGATTTCCTGTGAATATCCGTTGATATATACAAAGAAGCTTTGCGGAAATTTTCTTCTTTTAAAAAAACAAATGTTTATACTTTGTTGTTTTTGCCCAATGAGTACGAACGAAACAGTACAAAGATAATGTGGATAAACTGTTTATATTTAACCTGATCTATAACGTTTCCAGCTATAGGAGGTAGATTTTTTTTGGAGAAGACGTATAATAAATGAGAACGTTCGATCTTCTTGCCCGCACGTGCTTTCAAGGAGGTAAAGGGATGTGAATGTTAATAAAGAAAATAATATTGTGGAATTATTGCTGAAAGAGAAGATTGTAAATGATGAGGATCGCCAAATTCTTGATATGATTGTGCCGGAAAGGCTGAATCGTTTATATGAGGTATTGAAGGAACGGACTCGTTACGTATCCATATTGTTGGAAGCGGTGGATGACGGCCATAATCAAGCGGCTGTTCTTCGTTCTGCCGAAGCTTTTGGCGTGCAGAATGTAACGGTTGTCACCGGAAGAGCGCCTTTTGCCCCTAATGAATTGGTGACGAAAAGTGCAGACAAATGGCTGACAATTGATTATCAATCAGATATTAGTGCAGCCATCAGTCAATTAAAAAAGAAAGGATATCAAATATATGTTAGCCATTTGAGTGAACAGGCTGTTCCTCTTGAAAAGCTTGATGTAAGCAGACCGACTGTCCTTGTTTTTGGAAATGAACATAGCGGTGTTTCAAAAGAGGCGGTTGACATGGCTGACAGAACGTTTGTAATTCCTATGAAAGGATTTGTGCAAAGCTTAAACATTTCCGTTGCTGCTGCCTTGTCAATTAAACATATAACGGATCTTGCAAAGGGGAGAGCTGGCGCCGAGTATTATTTAACATTGGAAGAAAAACAGGAGATCTTTCGGGATTGGATGCTTAAGTCGTTAAATAACCGATTGAGAAAAATTGTTGTTGCTCAATACAAGTAGCTATTACTGGACCCCTTTTTTCTTCTTAGGGGTCCTAATTCTTAATCGCTGCCAGTGACTATTAAATCTTCATCAATGTATGCTAAGACTGCTCCAGGAATAACCCGATCTCCCTCTTTGACGAACAGCTTGTCAATGATTCCTCCAATACCGACGCTGATTTGGACAAGAGTACCCTCATCCGTTTGAATGGTAAACAACGGTTCCCATTCATAAATCCGGTTTTTTGCTTCGGTCATAATTTTTTTTATGACACCATAAAACGGACTTGTCACAATTTCTTTATTTCCCCATGTTTTTGTCATCACGTCTTTTCTAATCATTCCATCACTCTCCTTGAACTTAAGATTTTTTGCATAGGACATAATCCGGGACAAAAGCGAAATGGGTGTTATGAAGAGGAGATTTGGCCAAAACTTCTCATCATGAGGTGCAGGCTGGAAACAATGGTGTGTTGTAAGATGCGCTAATTAAAAATTTTTTTATATTCTAAATACTATTCTATTCCAAAACGAAATATCCTGCAAAAGAAAAATAAAATTGTAAAAAAAATGTTATAAATTAATGTAAGTGATTATTATTTAGTATAAATCCAAAAAAAACGGGGATGGTTATGCATGCTTGATTATGTTCGTTATTATGTTCACCGCTTTTTTTATAAAATATTTCATTTTCAAAAAGAGCCTAACAAAACAATTGCCGTCGCACACCGGGGAGCATCTGGATATGCTCCGGAAAACACATTTGCAGCCTTTGATCTCGCTATTGACATGAAGGCGGATTATTTAGAATTGGATGTACGGATGACGAAAGACGGGTTGCTCGCCGTTATTCATGATGAAACGATTGATCGTACAACAAACGGGTCAGGTTTAGTTAAAAATTTCACATATGAAGAACTAAAACAATTTGATGCTGGAGCCTGGTTTCATCGAAAATTTTCCGGAGAAAAAATACCCCTTTTATGCGATGTCCTTAAGAAATACAGGGGGAAGATCAATTTTTTAATAGAAGTTAAAGAACCGAAAAAGCAGTTCGGCATTGTAGAGAGGTTGGCAAAAGAACTGATCGAAAAAGGGGATCAGCAACTGAATGTGGTCGTTCAATCCTTTGATACCGCTTTTTTACAGGAATTCCACAGTGTCTTGCCGTCGATTTCTCTTGGAGTGCTCATCGGATATAGACATGGCGCTATTACGGAGGAGCATTTACAGCAATATGCAGCATTTGCGACATATATCAATCCGAATAAAGCGCTTGTAACCCCTAAATTAGTTTATATGATTCATCAGAGCGGCATGAAAATTATGCCTTATACAGCTAGAGATATACACGATATTCAACATTTGATGGCCATGAATGTCGATGGAATTATTACGGATTATCCCGATTATTTGACAAATTTGCCAAAATAACCCTCTTATAGTAAAAGAAGCAGGATTAGGTAATTTCGGCTTTTAAAATGGACACTAATTTTGGCAAATATTGAATGACGGTATAGAAAGGAGTACAATACGGTTAGTGCTTTCATAATATAATGGAGATTCGTCCTTGAGATTTGTTTCAACGATTAAGCCCGTTAGAAAGATCTGATAGATTGCAAGGAAGCTTGAAGGGGATGCCTGCTCTGAAAGGTTTCAAATTTTTGCTGAACAGGCTTCATCCATCTGTCATCACCGCTAGACACAAATGGGCCTCTTGGACATTTCAACATTCCGTATGGAACAGACAGCGATTAAATATTATGGGGGTTTCATGATGATGAAAATGTATAATGATGATAGTTTGACGCTCCATACCGATTTATACCAAATCAACATGGTCGAATCGTATTGGAGGGATGACATCCACCAAAAAAAGGCAGTTTTTGAGTTGTTTTTTAGAAGACTTCCTTTTGGGAGCGGTTACGCTGTTTTTGCCGGCCTGGAACGAATTATTGATTATATACAAAATTTCCGCTTCACAGAAGAGGACCTTGCTTATTTAAGGGAAGAGCTGAATTACAAAGAAGATTTTATCCGTTACTTGGAGAACCTTCGTTTTACCGGCACGATTCGGTCCATGAAAGAAGGAGAGCTTGTATTTGGAAATGAACCGATTTTACGTGTGGAAGCCCCTCTAGGGGAAGCGCAGCTTATTGAAACAGCTCTTTTAAATATTGTGAACTATCAAACGCTTATCGCAACAAAGGCTTCAAGAATTAAACAAATTATTGGAAATGAATCAGCGCTTGAATTTGGAACAAGAAGAGCCCATGAGATGGATGCAGCTATTTGGGGAACCCGTGCAGCTTATATTGCCGGCTTTGATGGGACAAGCAATGTCCGAGCAGGGAAGATTTTCGGAATTCCTGTTTCCGGAACCCATGCACATGCATTTGTTCAAACGTATCGTGATGAATATGTTGCATTTTGTAAATATGCAAGTACTCATAAAGACTGCGTTTTTTTGGTGGATACATATGATACGCTTCGCTCCGGTGTTCCGAATGCCATTCGGGTTGCAAAAGAATTTGGCGATAAAATTAATTTTATCGGTATTCGCCTTGACAGCGGGGATTTGGCTTATCTGTCCAAAAAAGCGAGAAAAATGCTTGATGATGCTGGTTTCCATAACGCAAAAATTATAGCTTCGAGCGATCTTGATGAACATACGATTGTCAATTTAAAAGCTGAAGGAGCGAAAATCGATGTGTGGGGAATTGGAACGAAGCTGATTACCGCCTACGACCAGCCTGCATTGGGAGCTGTGTACAAATTGGTTGCCATTGAAGGGGACGACGGCAAATTAGTCGATACAATAAAAATTTCATCAAACCCGGAAAAAGTGACAACACCAGGCTTGAAAAATGTATATCGAATTATCAACAACAAGGATAAGAGGGCTGAAGGAGATTATATTACATTACATTTTGAACAGCCGCAAAAAGAAAAGCGGCTGAAAATGTTCCATCCTGTCCATACATTTATCAAAAAATATGTAACCGATTTTACGGCAAAGGATTTGCATCACGATATTTTTGTAGATGGCGAGCTTACGTATGAATGTCCTTCATTGGAAGAAATCCGGTCATATGTAAAAGAAAATTTGGAGCTGTTATGGGATGAATATAAACGCATTTTAAATCCTGCCGAATACCCTGTTGATCTGAGCGAATTGTGCTGGGAAAATAAAATGAGAAATATTGAGGAAGTAAAGCAAAAAGTTAAAAATATGGATTATTAACATGAAAAGAGCCGAACGAACAGCCACAATGGTCGTGAGCTAATCGATTCGGCTCTATTATTTATTCGTATAATCTTAATGCGGCATGACAAGTTGGGCCGACATATTGATTTAAAGGAAAGGAATGGCGGATGGCTGCTGTAATAAACTTTTTGGCGGAATAAACGGCTTCTTTAACCGTTTTGCCATTTGCTAGTTCAGCTGTAATCGCGCTTGAATATGTGCACCCAGCACCATGTGTATAGGTTGTGTCGATTCGTTCGCCTTCTAGGATTTCAAAATCCTTTCCGTCATATAAAACATCAACAGCATATTTATGTTCAAGCTTTCCGCCGCCTTTCACCAAAACATATTTTGCACCAAGATCATGAATAATGGCAGCTGCTTCTTTCATTTGATCGACCGTTTGAATAGTACCTAACCCGCTCAATTGCCCTGCTTCAAAGAGATTTGGAGTAATAACCGTCGCGACTTTTGTCAGAGAATTGCGAATCGCTTCCGCATGGTCGGGATAAAGCACTTCATCTGCCCCTTTGCATACCATGACAGGATCGATGACCGTGTTTTTTAAATTATATTTTTTAATTGTATCTGCTGCCAGCTCGACAATTTCTGCTGTCGGGAGCATTCCGGTTTTCATGGCATCTACACCGACTCCCTCTATAATCGTTGCGAGCTGGGCCTTTATGGTATCGATTTCAATAGGGAATACTTGATGCTGCCATCCGTTATGAGGATCCATTGCTACAATTGTAGTGACCGCAGTCATTCCATAAACTCCGTATTCTTGGAACGTTTTTAAGTCCGCTTGTAAACCTGCTCCACCGCTGGAATCGGAACCTGCGATCGTCAAGGCTTTTTTCATTGTCATTTTGTTACCTCCATCCAGCTGTAAAGATTTTATAACAACATTATAGCAGTTTGTACCATAAGAAGAGAAAAACATTTGCTTAAAAACAAAAAAAGGATTAAAATATAATTAACCATCGGTTAATAAATAAGAATGCAGCTAAATGCCAACACGCCAAAATCAGAGGCACGCTTGTTGTTGTTAAGAAAGGAATGGAACAATTGGCTCCTAGAAAAAAAGACACTGAATTAACGAAAGAGGCAATTATGAATGCTGCTAGAGAGCTTTTTGTCATAAAAGGATATGAACATGTTTCCATGCGGGAAATCGCCAAAGAATTGCACTGCACACATGGAGCGCTTTATTATCATTTTCAAAATAAAGCAGAGCTTTTTTATAAAATTGTGCAGACGGATTTTCAATTTTTAGACGGGCTGTTAGAAAAAGTGCTGCAAGCCTCGTATTCTTCTAAAGAAGAAGCTGTAAAAACGATCTTGTTAAAGTTTATTGAATTCGGGCTGACATATAAAAGTCATTATAAGCTGATGTTTTTAACACAAAATCTCGAGCTTGATATGCTGATGGAGCAAGAGCCGAATAAGTCATATGAACGTTTTGCGCAGGCTATTTTTCAGTTTGCTCCCGATAAAGCAAATCCAACAGTCATTTGGTGTTTGTTTCTTGCAGTAAGCGGTTTTGTAACGAAATATGTACAGACCGATGCTGAGTATAAAGATATGGAAGGACTTGCTGAACAATATGTTGCTTTTTTAATCAAAGGATTTTTAAATTAAAAAAAGTAATAAGCACTTAAGCTTATTTACTTTTTTGCATATTATTGACCAATGGTTAATTTTAAGATCGGAGGTAAAAAGGATGAAAAAAGCGGTTATTTTAGGTGCATCAGGCGGAATGGGCTACAATTTAGTTCATGAATTGCTGAATAGAGAGAATATTGAGGTTGTCGCCGTAGCCCGCAATACAGAAAAAATGAAAAAAATGTTTCACCGTTTGAACAGTCGCATCAGCATTGTCGCTGGAGATGCCCTCCATCGATCCAGCATCTTGCAAGCATGCGAAGGTGCGGAATGGATTTTCCATGCCATTAACATACCGTATCCGCAGTGGGAGAGAGATCTACTGATCATCATGGAAAATGTGCTGGCGGCAGCAAAAAAAGAAAAAGCTAAGCTTGTTGTCGTTGATAATATTTATGCATATGGACGGTCAAATGGAAAAACAATGTCCGAGACTGATCCGAAAAATCCTCATACTAAAAAAGGAAAAATACGATTGCGGCTTGCTGAAATGGTGGAAAAGAGTGGAGTAGACTACTTGATCGCTCACTTCCCCGATTTTTACGGTCCATGTGGGGAAAAAACATTGTTGCATCATACGTTAAAAAAAGTTGTCCAAAATAAACGATCTCAATTTATCGGGGATTTAAATATACCGAGGGAATATATTTTTTTGCCGGACGGTGCCAAAGCTTTAGTTGAGCTTGCATTAAGGGACGATACCTATCATGAGCACTGGAATATACCGGGGGCGGGAGTTATTTCCGGACGGGAAATTATTCAAATCTTGAGGGAAAAGCTTCAATATGAAAAGAAAGTAAGTGTTGTCACGAAATCGATGATTTATTTTTTAGGGTTATTCAGCCCGATGATGAAGGAAATGGTTGAAATGATGTACTTAGTCGAAGAGCCTGTCGTATTATCGGGTGAAAAATTTGAAAAAAGAATCGGGCCGCTGCCAAAAACTCCTTACGAACAAGGCATCATCGCAACTGTTGATTTTATGAAACATCAAGAAGAAGCGTGATCACCCCGATGTTGCAACTGGCTTCGCATGGAACGGAGAGACTAAATGCTCAATACTTTCCCGATTTCGTCTAATTCAGCAAACCTTTTGAGTGGAACGGAGTAATTCAGCTGCTTGCTCCGTCTCCGCCCCATGGTTTATTGTTTAGCAAAAGCTCCCTGCGGTGAATACATATTTTCGGGTGATTTCGTTAACTGTTCCCTTTCAAACAGCACTCTTCCATTCCGAATAGTGACAGGAACCCCTTGTTCAGTATAATATCCGTGCTCTTTTGCAATAACGTCAAAGCTTTTATTGGATTTGAGAATAATGACTGGCGTATGCAGCTCAACTTTTTCAAAGAGCCAGCGAATTTCGGCGTTATGCATGCGGACACATCCGCTGCTTGCATACGTTCCAATCGATCTTGGATTATTATTGCCGTGAATGGCAAAATTATTTCCATAATATCCCAAAGCATCAAGACCAAGCCAGCGATCACCCAATGGATTTCTCGGGTCTCCTCCTGGAATCTTTTCTTTAAAATAAGGGCGGTTTTTAATTTTTGTGACAATGGGGAAAATGCCTTCTGGAGTTAGCTGAGCATATTTTCCTGTTGCGACATGAAATACTCTTTGAAGAATTCCGTCTTCAAAAAATGCCAGTTTATTTACGCTCTTGTTTATTATGATCAGCTGACCATCAATCTTTTGTTCAGCTGCAACTGGTGATGAAAGAATAAAAAAGAAACAAGAAATAAATGCGATACCTATATAGATTTTCTTTATGCTCATATGTTTTTAAACCTGTCCTTTCTGTTCATTCTCTTTATAAAATTATGTGCTTATGCAAAGAACTATTCAAAAAAAGCTGCAATTACGAAAAAATTTGTAATCAAAAAGAAACATAAATAATTTTTTTGTGAACTTGAATAAAGGAGTAAGCAAAAAAATTATTTCCGTCTTGTGTATCGACATCAAGCTCGAAACCTCTTCTAGCAAATGATTGGGATGAGGTGTGCCTCAGGATCATGACCCTCGCCTAAAATGCCTTCCTTATGGGCGTCTGCCACATTAAAGCATCGAGGGGGGCAGCACCTTTGATGTCGTAGGCCTTGTCCGTCTGTTTCAGCATTTTTTCAATGACGAGCTTTGTCTCATTTGGCTATTCGGTAATTGTTAAAAATGAATGGATATTCCGTTTACCTGCGAGTTTCTAACAGACGAAAATCAATAGAATCGTCAGAACATTTGCGTTATCTTGGAGCATTCCGGCGTGTTTAAACGTGATAAAAATGCATCAAATGTTTTTCGTACATTTAGGGCACCAAGCTTCTCACTTTAAAATGGGAACGGCAAAAAAGTTGATATTTCAGTCTTTACTGCGATTTTTGCCCTCTTGCTTCTGTCGAAAGCCTTAATGTTTCATGTGGAACATTTTGCAAAATATTAGCGACAGCTGTCACCCTTTGACAAAAAAAGCCGAATCATCATAACATTAAAAATAGTGATAGATCAGTAGAAGCTAAGAGGGTGGCAAACGTTGAAGCAGATTTTAAAAAATGATTGGTGGGGACTGTTGAAAGAAGAGTTTGAAAAGCCATACTACAAAGAGCTGCGGGAATTTTTGAAGCAGGAATATGCCCATCATACGATTTATCCGGATATGTACGACATTTTTAATGCTTTGCATTACACGCCTTATGAAGAAGTAAAGGTTGTCATTTTAGGCCAAGATCCGTATCATGGGCCAAATCAAGCACATGGATTAAGCTTTTCCGTAAAGCCGGGGATTGCTCAGCCGCCGTCTCTGAAAAATATTTTCATCGAGCTTGAGAACGATCTCGGCTGCAAGCCTCCAAACCACGGTCATCTTGTCAAATGGGCGAAGCAAGGTGTTCTATTATTGAACACTGTGCTGACGGTAAGGCAGGGACTAGCCAATTCTCATAAAGGAAAAGGATGGGAACAATTTACCGATCGAGTGATTAGCTGTTTAAACGAGCGAGAGCGTCCAGTCGTCTTTATTTTATGGGGAAGGCATGCACAGGCGAAAAAAGAAATGATTAACATGAATAAGCATTTTGTCATTGAGTCGCCGCATCCATCGCCATTTTCGGCAAACAGAGGCTTTTTTGGCAGCAGGCCTTTTTCTAAAGCAAATCAATTTTTAAAGTCCATCGGATCAGAAGAAATTGACTGGTGCATCAGCGATAATGACATTTAATTGCTGCCTGCCGTTTGCGTGATAAGTGGAAACATGAAAAAGGGACTATCCAAAAATAAAACGGATGAAGAAACATCATAAAGTTTTTCTTCATCCGTCTTTTTATTTTTTTGGAGATTCTGTTGAAAGTGAATGATTTTCCGGACGCTTTCAATAGATTGTGTTCCATGGCCACAATTCCAACTCCGTTTGGACTTTCGAAAGCCCTCGAAAAGAAAATCTGCGGAACGACCGATTGCCTTTAATATGACGGGGCGCACTTTCTGCCTCGGTTTTTCTTCAAGAATAGATTTGTGCACACTCGTCATTGCATTGGAATCTGTCATATTTGCGCATAAAAGGATTTTTTAGGAAATATTGAAGCAATATAGACTTGTAAAACGTCTTTCAAATAGAAAGGAGGTTCGAAGCAAATGACCAATATCTCAAGACTACAAAAGCATCGCTTTGTTCTTTGCGGAGTAGAGGATTTGACAAAGTACGATCATTCCTAACAATTTTATTTATTACAAGGAGGAAAAATATGTTAAAAAAGGTATCTTAATCTTAAGTTCTTCAGCAATACTATTAACAACATTCGTAGGATTTGAAGGTAATAAAACAAGTGCTGCGACAAATGAACCAACTACTGTATTACCAACTGAAAATGATTATGATGCTTTAAATAATGAGAAAAAAAGTTAGTTCTCGACTATAATAGTTTTGCTAAAAATTATCAATTAGATAGACCAGGTTCTATTACAGTAACTGACCCAGTTAGACCTGGCGGCGTTCAAACAAACTCTGTTCCTAGCTATGCAGTTAAAAAAGCTTTAAAATGGGCGATTAATAACACTACTACCATAACTAATTTTGTAGGTAAAACTTTAGGGAAAGACGCAGCTGTTAAAGTAGGAAATTTAATGCATACTTACGTTAAACCTGCTTTAAGAAAATTAGAAAGTGTGGAAATTTTAACCTATGGTAAGATAGAAGATGCTGTTTATCAAGCATTAAAAAAACCTCTAGGAAAAACCACAGCTAGAATTGTAGCCTCCGTAATTAGAGAAGCTATTGAATTTTTGGCTCCAGTGTAAGACACATAGGTAGGGAGGGGAAGTATGAATGAAAGAATTAGAGGATAGAATTAAACATATTGAAGAAGAAATTGAACAAATTAACAGACTTGATAAAGAAACATATCAATTAACACAAAAACTGGGTAAAGTAATGAAACTATTGGTTGAACTTGTTGAAACAAACAAACATATTGATAAAAATGATATAGACTATGTTCTTTTAAAATTAAATATTGATGCAACTAAGTATCATAAATTAACCTTATTAGTCAGTAAAACAGAAAGAATGTATAGAAAAACTGGTGAATTTCCAAATCTTCAGGAGTTTCATCAGTATGTCATTGAAACACTTTCTCTCACTGATGAAGACAAACAAAGTTTTCCAATTGAAGTTACTGAAAACCTATTAAAAAAATTTGCAAAAGATGAAGATAACCTTTTTCCAGTATGCAAAAAGATTCTTTCAACAAAATAATAAAAGAGCACACTCGTCCGAGTCGAATTCTGGTTAACTAAAACTGATTTCCGAGCAATAATTAAAGGTGGAATTGGTGGAGCAGTTGCAGGAGCTATCGTAGGGGCTATTTTATCTGAATATGTAACTGGCGTCCCAGTATAGAAAGTATAATTATAGTAAATATTCTATAGTCTTTCCCCAATTGGGGGAGAAATGATTATTATGAAACAAGCCGTTTTTTCCGCAGTTTTTGCGGGATTAGTTGTTTTAGTAGGTGAGTATATTTCACAAATAGTTTCATCAAGTTATCAAAATACCATTTGATGATTGGCATCCCATTTATTTGTAAACTGTTTGAAAAATAAGCAACATATCATATTTTAGACTTTCTGATAAAGTCGCTAAATGAAGTAAGTGGAGAAAACAGCTCGTTTTTCTTCATTGGCTTTTGTATTTTTGAAAGTAGCTGGCGAATACCAGCATAGGCGAATTCCCAGTTGCAAAAGAGATTTTATCTAAGTGAGAGGTGCTTTACCATCGCCTCTCACTTTTTGCGTTTCTTTAAGCAAATTCTCGTCTTTGTCTGATTGCAATATTATGTACTTTATTTTGCAGCACACAGTTCTTTCTTTATTGTTCGTTTGACGCTTGCATTTTTACTAGAAAGTATGTTTTTTTGTCAAAACAAATAGAGGCCCAAAAAGCCAACTTTCAATGACTTTTGGGCCAGCTCCATTATTTCAATGCTTGCTGCAAAAACTCAGGAAGCTTAAAGCACCCTTCGAGAATGGCTTGATTTACATATTTTGTATCTTTCGAAAAATTGTCCGACTTTACATCTTCATATTTTTTCGATCCGATTGTAAAGCTCCATAGTCCTCCCGGATATGTAGGAACAACAGCTGTGTATAGTTTTGTAATCGGGAATAAAGATTGAATATGGCTATAAGACCGTTTTAAAACATCCAAGTGGAAAACAGGCGATTGACTTTGGCATACCATGAGGCCATCGTCTTTTAACGCTTTATATAGGTTGGTATAAAAATCTTTTGAAAACAGCTGTTCTGCCGGTCCAATCGGGTCAGAAGAGTCAACAATGATCACATCGTATTCATTTTGTTTGTTTTCTACATATTTCACGCCGTCAATAAATAAGAAATTTACGCGCGGGTCGCTTAAGTTTCCTGACACTTCAGGCAGATGCTCCTTGCATGCGGAAACGACAAGCTCGTCAATTTCCACCATATCGATTTCCTTCACTGAATCATATTTGCATACTTCTCTGGCAACACCGCAGTCTCCGCCGCCGATGATCAGCACTTTTTCCGGATTTGGGTGGAGATTGAGCGGGACATGGGAAATCATTTCATTATATATATGCCCATCAATAGAAGTGGTTTGCACAACTCCATCTAGCACTAGCATGCGGCCAAAATCATATGAATCCAATACCATAACATGTTGAAAAGGGGATTGCTTTGAAAAAAGCACTTCTTTGATTCTATAGCTGATTTTTAAATTTTCTCTTTCATCTTCTGTTAACCATAAATCGCCGTTTATTGTTTGCAAATATTGATTGTCCATCTGCAGGCCCTCCTTGTGCTCAAAAATTCCTTACTTATTGTAACAAGTTTGTTATGAAAAGTGAATGAAGCAGACAAGTTTGTCAATAAGGAAAAAATCAAATATGATAAAAAAAGCAAGATCATTATCTTTCAATAAGGAGCGATAGGAGTTGAATATACCGGTCTCAAGCATAATAGGAAAAATGGAGGAGGAACTGAAAAAGGCAAAGGCAGCAGGAACACCTCATGATCTAAAAGCCCGGCTTCTTGTCATCCGTTCTTTATGTGATGTTATTTTGGATCAACAAGAGGAAAATTATGATTTTTCAGCTAGTCAAGAGCCAAAAAGCGAAAGTGAAATAACTCCATTAGAGCTGGAAAAAATGATCGGAAATGCAAACAGCAAAACGCTGACAATGAAAGAACGTTTGTTGGTCGAAGACGATGCAAATGGAGAATCTATTTTTGATTTCTAACAAAATCTTGTCATCTGTAAAATCTTCATTTAAAAAAAACGGACGATAAGGTAAGATGAAGGGAAAAAGGGGTGAAGATGATGAAAATATTTTTCATTCTTGGAGCCGTCGGTGCTTTTTTGTCTGTAGCTTTAGGAGCATTCGGCGCCCATGGTTTGGAAGGGAAAATTCCGCAAAAATATTTAGAGACATGGCAAACAGGTGTACAATATCAAATGTTCCATTCGATTGGCCTTTTTATCACGGCTCTGTTTTTGCAGCAGCATCCGCAGGCAGGCTATGCAAATTGGGCCGGGTGGCTGATGCTCATCGGTATTCTCCTGTTTTCCGGAAGCCTGTATATATTAAGTGTGACGCAGATCAAAGTGTTAGGTGCAATTACGCCGCTTGGAGGCATTTCATTTTTAATTGCATGGGTTCTTCTTGCTGTTGCTGCAGTTAAATATATGTAAATATAAACGTCTGTCTACTATATCGGGACAGGCGTTTTTTTGTGCAAAGAAATGAAAGGGTGACCTTCTTAACCGATTCAAAGGTCATAGCCAGAGCTTTATCCAAAAATGTGTCCCGTTCATTTTGGCTCCTAGCTTCCTAATGATAGAAGATTCAGTGTGAATGCAATGTTTTTTTGTTCAACATACTGTCAAAAAGTACTATGGAAAATGTGATTTTTTTCACAGATTGACTAACGTAAGCTAAACTACAATTTTTTTAAAAGAAGAAAAGGTGGTGTTATGGGTGGCAAAAGAATTCATCTCCGATAAAAAAGAGCAGGAAATTGCTCAAAAGAAAGAATATTCGTTATTTGGCACTTTTTTATCCGTTCTTATGCTGGCTCTTTTTTTAATACTTTCTTGGTTTGGAGTTTACTACTTATTTATTCAACGATTATAAAGGAGGGGGATCATCTTGCATTTGCACAGACTTGAAAAGGTTTGGCTATTAATAGGTATAGGTACGCTTGTGATGTTTTTAACAATCGTGGGCATCAGTGCATTTGCACAAGGTCATCATCCGCCGAGTGATCTGACCACATTGGATCCGCAAAAAGTAGACACGACAGAGCCGTTTAATCAACCAGGCTTAAAGAAAATTGGAGACAACGAATACGAACTTGTTATAGTTTCTCAAGCTTTTGCCTTTATGCCGAATGACATAAAAATACCGGAGGGAGCAAAAGTTCATATTATCGTGACAAGCAAAGATGTTGTTCATGGCCTTGAAATCGTTGGCACAAATGTAAACATGATGGTGACCCCGGGACATGTGAATTCGCTTACACATACATTTCATAAACCCGGCAGCTATTTAATAATTTGCAACGAATATTGCGGTACTGGGCACCAAATGATGAGCACGAAAATTGAGGTGACAAAAGCATGAAAAATACAGCGCTTCACCCAAACGATGGAAAGCTGGCGCTCGCCCATATTGCAGTTGGTTATATTGCATTGTTTTTAGGAGCGATTGCCGGGTTATTGCAGGCTTTTGTTAGAAGCGGAACGCTTGAGCTTCCGGCAGGGATCGGATATTATCAGCTTTTGACTGCTCATGGCGTTTTGTTGGCACTTGTTTTTACAACATTTTTTATCATTGGTTTTTTATATGCTTCCATGAGTCGGACGACAGGTGATTTAACTCCGTTTGCCAAAAAGTCGGCTTGGATCGGCTTTTGGCTTATGACGATTGGAACAGCGATTACAACGGTTATGATCTTATTAAATAAAGCGACCGTTCTATACACTTTTTATGCACCACTTAAAGCATCGCCATGGTTTTATATCGGTCTGACGCTTGTTGTAGTCGGCAGCTGGGTAAGCGGAGCTGGCATGTTTAGCCAATACGCTGTCTGGAAAAAGAAAAATGAAGGAAAGCCGTCTCCTCTATTAAGCTTTATGGCAGTTGCCACAATGATTTTATGGATCATAGCAACATTGGGCGTAGCAGTAACGGTATTATTCCAGTTTATTCCTTGGTCCTTCGGGTTAGTCGATAAAATCAATGTGCTGTTAAGCAGAACACTTTTTTGGTATTTCGGCCATCCATTAGTGTATTTCTGGTTATTGCCTGCCTATATGTGCTGGTACGTCATCATTCCAAAAATAATAGGCGGGAAAATTTTCAGCGATTCGCTTGCAAGACTGGCGTTTGTACTGTTTGTTCTTTTTTCCATCCCAGTCGGCTTCCATCATCAAATACTAGAGTCTGGGATCACTCCGTTTTGGAAGTTTTTGCAAATTGTGTTGACGTTTATGGTCATTGTTCCATCTTTAATGACAGCTTTCGCTTTGTTTGCAACATTTGAAATAAGCGGAAGAGAAAAAGGGGCCAGCGGACTGTTTGGCTGGGTGAAAAAGCTTCCGTGGACAGATGTTCGCTTTTTTGCACCGTTTATGGGAATGCTCGTTTTTATTCCTGGCGGAGCAGGCGGAATCATTAATGCAAGTAACCAAATGAACCAAGTCGTTCATAACACTTTATGGGTAACAGGACATTTCCATTTAACAGTGGCCACCACTGTAGCGTTGACGTTTTTTGGTATTTCCTATTGGTTGGTTCCTCATTTAACAGGCAGAACGTTAACACCGCGATTAAATAAATTAGGGATCATTCAAACCGTTTTCTGGTGCATCGGTATGTTCCTAATGTCAGGAGCCATGCATACAGTTGGTCTGTTTGGAGCTCCTCGGCGGACCGCTTATACAACATATGGAGACCATCCGCAGGCGTTGGAATGGATGTCTTATCAAACTATCATGGCGGTTGGCGGAGCCATCTTATTCGTTGCCATTTTGATGATTCTTTATATTGTTATAAATTTGGCAGTGGCTGCTCCAAAAGGAACGGAAGAATTTCCAGTTGGTGAAGTTCATGAAGATGCGGAAAAAACGCCATTGCTTCTAGAAAATTGGAAAATTTGGATCGGTCTGTCTGTTGTGCTAATTGTAATCGCTTATACAGTACCGGTCATCGATATCATTGAAAATGCACCAAGTTCACCGGGATTTAAATTCTGGTAGAAGAAACTGGGCGTGGAATTTTCACGCCCGGTTTTTTTTATTGCTATGGATGCGGAAAATGCCCTAGATGAAATGGGGGAGGTAATCGGAAATTTTTTCTGAATCTCGATTATACGTTTTAAGTCGAAGGGAAAAAAAGCTTTATTGGCCGTTTTTGAAATTTAAGTGCTTTTATTTATATAAGTAAGATCGAAATGAAAATAAAAGCTCATAGAAAAGCTGAATAACCTTGCTTCATTAAAGAAGCAAGGCTGCTTAGACTTCTGTCCTGCTTAGACTTCTGTCTATTTGACAAGGAAGCTAGACAAGGGCAGGGCGCTGTTCAAGAAATTATAAAGCGTCTTGCAGCATTCCTACCGGCCTCTCTCTGTCTAGCGTTTTTCTTATCTTGGTGGATAAGAAGCGAGACTTTGAGGGGATGTATATACGATTTCCTCATCGAAAGTGACGTAATTCAAAAAAACCATCAGCAATAAATATCGCCTTCCTGTTTGCGGGTCGCTTAAAATGAGATGATCTCTTCCGGCAGCTTCAATGACGCCGCGAAATACTTTCGCCGGCCATTCAGGATTGTTTTCAAAGGTCATGTATACGGTGGCCAATTTCCCTTTATTTAAGCGCAAAATGTTTTCGACATAGGATTCTTCAAGCGGAAGCATTCCGGGTACAGCTTGACCGCTGGTGCCGCTTGGTTGAGCTGAGGGAGGGGCGCCGATAACAGACCCGCTGGGCGCGTAAAATCCGTACGGATAGGTTGGCTGTACAGGAGTAACTGCAGGAACTGGATACCCCTGCTGCTGCCGTTGGTTCTGTTTTTTGTTGCTCATGTTCAACCTCCTAAAATCTGTATACGCTTGGGCAAGCAGATTGTGCAGGAAAATAAAAACAATGGGATTTATATCGTCCTGAGTTATATTGGTTATACCATGTAGCAGGGCAATCGCCATATGGCTTAAAAAACCACAAAGCAGTTTCTGCAGGACTGTAGCGGTTTCCTTTCAAAACTTTTCTTGCTAAGTCTATTTCATTTTGCCTTGCAGCCTGATAAAAATATCCTTTCTGTGTGGCTTCGAAGCCTCCGGGGCTTTGAAACACCATACTGCGAACGGTGCGTATATCCTTAAAGTCTAAACAATCTGCAAGGACACGGTTGACACCGACATTGCCTACAAGAAGCATGCCTAAATCTCCGTCTCCTTCTGCTTCAGCTCTCATCAATCTGGCCAATAGCTTTACATCTTCTTCAGTATGTGGGAATTACAGCCATTTTTTCACCTGCCTTTTTCTTTAAAAAGACATTGCCTAAATAGTAATCTTTCATTCCAATGTATGACGATGAAACCTTTTTTATGACATTCGGAAAAATTCCCATTCCGACATCTTTGTTCTGTATAAAAGAAAAAAAGAAGCTTATAAAGTATGAGGGGCTGTCTAATAAGTCGATTTTCCGGCTTATAGACGCCCCTTTAATGTTTTAGAAACACTGATATATCAATGCTTATGATGTTTTATTTTCAGTGGATTTTGACTGGACAGCCCCATATTTTGAGAAGTGGCATATATGTATTCATCCATGGCGCTTGGCATGGTGCATGGTGTTGGGAAAAGTCACCCCATTGCTTGAAAAAGCCGGACACACCGTTTATGCAATTGATTTACCCGGACACGGTTCAGATCAAACACCAATTTCACAAGTTTCGCTAAAGAGCTACACTGACAAAGTATGTTCCATTTTGGATGATGCTGAAGAACCAGTTTACCTTGTCGGCCATAGTATGGGAGGTATCGTTATCTCGCAGAGTGCAGAATACAGATCAGAAAAAGTTAAGGCGCTCATTTTTGTAACCGCTTTCCTCTTGAGGGATGGAGAAGCTATGACAGATATAATTCCTACTGATATAGAAGCTCAAGTCGCACCTAATATGATTTTATTTGAAAAAGAAGGTTATGCTACCTTGAGAGAGGACAGCTTAAAGCATGTTTTTTATGGGTGCTGTGACGACGCTGATGTAGAAAAAGCGAAATCACTTCTAAGTCCTCAAGCACTAAATGTCCTTTCAACGAAATTAAGTCTTACAGAGGAAAGATTCGGCAGTGTTCCAAAATACTATATTGAATGTCTGCGCGACAACGCCATTACCATCCAGTGTCAACGGGCAATGTATTCAGCTAATCCATGTGAGCATGTATACACATTGGATACAGACCATTCGCCATTTTATTCAAAGCCAAATGAGTTAGCATCGATATTGCAATCAATTCATGAGAACCATTAAATAGGACTAGAAAATTCATTTGCCGCAAGAGAAAAACTCAATTTCATAGAGTATCTCTAGGCGCAGCTCCGGGTATGAAGCTTGCCTTTCAAATTCGGCTGCGCCTGCGCATGACAAGCTGTCTCGCCCATTCTTTCCATTGAAATTTTTCTTCAAATCTCCCGTACTTTTATTTTTTGCATGTGAAGAAAGAGATAAATCGTGATTTATTACACTTCCTGTATAGTATGACATTTTTTCTTGCACATTAAGCATGCAGCTAGATTGCTTGCTTACTATTGGTAGGTCTTCAGCAGAAAAAACCAGTACTGAAAGCAGTACTGGTTTATACATGTAAAAATGCTGCAATTTTTTCAGGATGCAAAATGTTGCCGACAAAGAAAGAGCCAAATTCGCCGTATCTGGCGCTTACTTCATCAAAACGCATTTCATATACGAGCTTTTTAAACTGCAAAACATCATCAGAGAAGAGCGTGACGCCCCATTCCCAGTCATCAAATCCGACAGAACCGGTAATAATTTGTTTTACTTTATCTCCGTACTTGCGGCCGATAAGTCCGTGGCTTCTCATGAGGCTCCGGCGCTCTTCCATCGGCAGCATATACCAATTGTCATTGCCTTGACGGCGTTTATCCATCGGATAGAAGCAAACATATTTTGATTTCGGCAAAATAGGATATAGTCTAGATCGGATATATGGATTTTGATACGGATCTTCATCATTTCCGCCGCCTACGTAGCTGCTCAATTCCACAACGGAAACATATGAATAGGCAGGGCTTGTATATTCAGCCAGTTTTGTTTTATTAAATTCCGTTTCAATTTCATTCAATTCTTCCATCGTTGGCCGGAGAATCATGATCATCAAATCTGCTTTTTGTCCAACGATCGTATATAAAGCGTGGCTGCCTTGTTGGTCTTTTTCCACTGCACTCCATTTTTCTAACAAATTCAGAAATTCATGAATAGCTTCCTGGCGTTCATCGCTAGATAAAGTTTTCCAAGCGCTCCAATCGATCGAGCGGAAATCGTGCAAACAATACCAACCATCGAGCGTTTCAACGGCTTCATTTGAACGAACTTCTTCACTCATTTTCGTCACCTCTCATATTGGCTATGTACAAGTTTACTATACCACAGTTTAGGGGAGAATATCCGGGTAAAACAGTATGACAATTATGTGACAGAAAAAAGTGCTGTTGAAAGCGCTATGATGAAATTTTTCATTTTAAATTTAAGAGCAGGTGGGGTATGCTAAAAGTGAATGGAACAATTCATGTTAAAAGAATGTTTTAAGATTAAGGAGGCTGACTTTGTTTTGGCAGACATTTTTGCAGCATTGAAAAATAAAATATCGGGAAAAAATATTAAAATTGTTTTTCCTGAAGGATTGGATGAGCGAATTTTAACAGCAGTTTCCCGATTAACAGAGGAAAATTTGTTACAGCCCATTTTAATTGGGGATGAAACAGAAATTGAAGAAAAAGCAAAGAGTTTAAATATTTCTGTTGCAGGTGCAAAAATATATAATCCTGCCAATTACAGTGGAATAGAAGAGCTTGTTCAAAGCTTTGTTGAACGCCGTAATGGAAAGGTGACAGAAGAAGAAGCACGGAAGCTTCTTTTGGATGAAAATTATTTTGGCACGATACTTGTTTATAAAGGGGAAGCGGACGGGCTTGTGAGCGGTGCGGCACATTCAACCGCAGATACAGTGCGGCCGGCTCTTCAAATCATTAAAACGAAACAAAACGTGAAAAAAACATCAGGCGTATTCGTCATGGTTCGTGGTGAGGAAAAATATATATTTGCTGATTGCGCGATCAACATCGCTCCAACCAGTCAGGAGTTAGCAGAGATCGCTATTGAAAGCGCGAAAACGGCAAAAATGTTTGATATCGACCCTCGCGTTGCTATGCTCAGCTTCTCGACAAAAGGTTCAGCAACATCCCCAGAAACAGAAAAAGTGGCAAAAGCAGTTGAATTGGCAAAAGAAATGGCTCCGGACTTAATATTGGACGGAGAGTTTCAATTTGATGCAGCTTTCGTCCCGTCTGTTGCGGAAAAGAAAGCGCCGGGATCTGTAATTAAAGGCGATGCCAATGTATTTATATTCCCGAGCCTTGAAGCTGGAAACATCGGCTATAAAATTGCACAGAGACTTGGAAACTTTGAAGCGATCGGACCGATTCTCCAAGGATTGAATTCTCCAGTGAACGATCTATCTCGCGGCTGCAACGCTGAAGATGTATATAAATTAGCGATAATCACAGCCCTTCAGGCGCTTGCATAAACAAAAAGCAGGGAATTTTCCATCAAAAATTCCCTGCTTTTCACATTTTTTACTGAATCAACAACACCTTCCGCTTCTAAACAGAAAGGCTTTGCTTTAATTCATCGCTTGAGCGCTCCCACATGCCTTCATCATGGTTTCGAAGAAAATCGGAAAGAACTTTTTTCGAGCTTTCATCCATGTGGTCGACAATGATGTTCCGTTTTAGCGATTTATCCATGCGGTTTACGTGTTCAGGCAATGATTTATAACCTCGTCTTGCCTCGCGATCAACAGTCATATAACAGGCAGCAACCCCGGCATAATATGGCCCATCTTCTTTTCTGTCAATTGTTACCCATACAAGCCAATACGGTTTTCCGTTCGGAACGTCTTCTTTCACATGAGTAAATTTAATGCCGCGTTCTACCTGGCTTCTTGCATGCATTGCGCCGATATCTACAAATGCCGTTTTTTCCTCGATGTCAATGAAGACAGGGGAAACATTTTCCAGGCTAAGGGTGCCTGCTCCAAAGCCGCGATGGCCGTCAGTTGGATCGTTTTTAATAATTTGGAACTCGACCTTTTTCTTTTTTTCTGTCATGTAAACATCCCTCCTTTAAAAGAACGGTTGTAAAACGAAATGAAAAAGAGTGATAACGGCTCGGCTTCCCCAATTAAATATCGGATGAATAATATATTGATCCAAAGGGGTGATAACAATAATTAAAAAAATAAGCACTCCGTAATTTTCATATTGAGTAAGCTTGGCGCGGATGTCCGGCGGGGCTAAATCTTCAATGATGCGATAACCGTCAAGCGGCGGAAACGGCAATAAATTAAAGATAAACAACATAATATTTAATGATATAAGAATATTAAAAAATTGTTCAACCATTCTGGCTCCATCATAAGATAAGCCAGCAAATAATCCAAACGAAAAGAAAAAGTTCAGCAGCAAAAAAGCGAGAAAGGCAATGAATAAATTGCTCAATGGACCAGCTACAGATACTAATACCCCGGATAAGCGGGGATTTTTAAAATAGAAACGATTCACCGGAACGGGTTTTGCCCAACCAAACCCTGCCAAAAATATTAAAAGAGTACCGATCGGATCTAAATGGGAGATCGGATTAAGGGTCAGCCTCCCTTGATTTTTCGCTGTCGGATCTCCGAACTTATAGGCAACAAATGCATGTGAAAATTCATGGATAGTGAAGCCGACGATCAAAGCAATAATGACAAACGGTATAACTTCCAAATCGTAATATAAAAACGGCAAAAATGCGCCCTCCTATTCTAACAATTTCCTTTGCTTACAGTATACTATAAAAAGGTTGAAATACATAAAAAGGATTTTCTTCATTTTTTTAGGGGAAAATTCAGCTGATTTTTGCACTGAATTTGTGATCTTGCAATCGTTGAATAAATTGATAAGCTTCCTCCACTTCCTCATCCGTATAACGCTGCTTTTTTTTGAGCGTGAATACTTTTTCCTTCACTTCTTCCTTGTCCAAATGATCAAAATATAAAATGGTTGATACAAGTTCTAAAAAACGTGCTGATTGGGCGTTTAATTCATTTATGCAATTCTGCAGTTCGGGCATGTCCAAATCGTAATGGCTTAAAAATTCCTGCCCCGACTTTGTAAGGGAATATTTGTATTGATAATAGCCGCCTTTTTTTTCTTTTACTTCATTGATAAAGCCCATGTTGCAAAGCTCTTCAATGCGAAGCGTCAGCTCTTCTGAATACGGCCCGTAAAAATGGAATTCGTATTTTTCATAAAAGGGATAATTAAGTTTTTTTGCTATAAATATAATTTTTTGCAGTTTTTTTCGTCCGATGATCTCTTTCGAAGCGGACAGCACTTTCATTAATTTTGCGTGTTCGGTTAACACACCCTTCATCTCCTCACCTACAGAATAAATCCATCTTTGTCAGTTAGCTGCAAAATTTCTAAAATTTGTTTTTTCAAGTTTCGTTTCTCCGAGAAATCTTTTAAAAAATCAAGAGGAAAATATAATTTATGATCCGTTCTCCGCTTTCCGGTAATGGCGTCCACAATTTCCGACTCTCTTGAAAGCTCCCGTATTTCCCCGTTTGGCATGAGCAAATGGATCGGCAGCCGTTCTTCTTCCTCGCCCGGTCGGTAAAAATCGTACGGAAGATCTGAAGACGAGTCGACAACAAGATAATATTCCGGATCAATGCCTGCTTTTTTGAACAAATTTGTTAGTTCAATCAGCTTCATCAATTGTTCATTGGACGGTTGAAACTCCACATATTTAAACAGGCGCCTGTTTATAAATCTGTTGCACAGATCGCTTAAAATCGGATCCTTTTCCTTTTGCCATTCTTGGAAATAATAAAGGATGATGGATTCGTCTAATTTTAAATAATCTTCGACTGTGACATCTCCTTTGAAAATCGAATAAAAATGGACTGGATCTGCTTGGAATGAATAATTATTTTCATACAGAGCTTTTGCTCGATGGAGAATTTTGGACAAAATGACTTCAGCGCTTCTCGTTACTGGATGAAAATATACTTGCCAGTACATTTGATATCGGCTCATAATATAATCTTCGACAGCATGCATGCCGCTGTATTTAATGACGACTTGATCCTCTCTCGGCCTCATCACGCGCAAAATGCGTTCCATGTCAAAATGGCCGTACTGAACGCCTGTGTAAAAAGCATCTCGTTGCAAATAATCCATTCGGTCGGCGTCAATTTGGCTGGAAATTAAGCTGATAACCTGCTTATTTTTGTATGTTTTCGCAATGACCTCTGCCACTTTTTTCGGGAATTCCGCCCCTGCCTTTGAGAGAACGCGGTTTATTTCTGTATTTCCTAAAATAATGGCTTGGGTAAAATCTTCGTGATCCAGATGGAAGACCTTTTCAAACGAATGAGAAAAGGGACCGTGTCCGACATCGTGCAAAAGGGCAGCGCATAAACTTAGCAGCCTCTCATCTTCGTTCCATTCCGGTCTCCCGCGAAATACGTCATCAACAATTCGGCGGACGATCTCATAAACGCCTAATGAGTGGTTGAATCGGCTATGCTCCGCACCGTGAAAAGTTAAAAAAGTTGTCCCGAGCTGGCGGATGCGGCGCAGCCGTTGAAACTCTTTTGTCCCGATCAAATCCCAAATGATTTTATCGCGAACGTGGATGTAACGGTGAACCGGGTCTTTAAAAACTTTTTCTTCTGGCAGCTTTTCACTTGCATAGGTCATTTTCTTCCCTCTTCCGTTTTGACATGATTATATTATAACTTGTTTAAATTCAGGTGAACACCTCGTTTTTCAAAGTGCAGCTCTAAACAGACACAAAGGAATGTCGTTCAACAACCTTAAATAAAAAACCGCCTCAGGAAGCAATCATTCCTTAAAAGGCGGTTTCTTATTTTTTAAGCTTTGCTTTCACTTTTTCTATTAACTCTTCTTCCGTTAACGCAGCGACCGGACGGTTGTTCACAAATACAAACGTTTTCTTTCTTCCGGGCCCGCAGTACGATTGGCAGCCGATTTCAATTTTAGCATCGGGATCCAAATTCTTTAATTTCGGAATAAGCGATTTTAAATTTGGCGCTTTACAATCGTCGCATACACGGAACTCATTTGCCATCCTTTTGAACAATCCTTTCTTCATGAATAAGCACTATCGGGTAGTATACCTTGTCTTTTTTTTGAAATCAAGTACAGCGCTTTTCTGTAAAAATCTACTATCCTTGTATATATTTTTAATCTTTTGGGAAAAATGATGCTAGAACAAATAGTATTATTCAAGAATAAGGGAGTTGAGAGTGAATGAAAACAAGACAGGATGCTTGGACAGAAGAAAACGATCTGCTATTAGCAGAAACCGTTTTGCGGCATGTCCGTGAAGGAAGCACGCAATTAAACGCTTTTGAAGAAGTTGGTGATAAGCTGAACCGCACGTCGGCCGCCTGTGGCTTCCGCTGGAACGCCGTTGTGCGCCATAAGTATGAAAAAGCTTTGCAGCTTGCAAAAAAACAGAGAAAGCAGAAAATGAGAGCGCTTGGGAAAGGCCAGACTGCAAAGAAGCGATTGCTTTATACGCCGCCTGAAGCGTCGCCTGGTGATTTTACTGAAGTAAATGCGGTGCAAAATTCAAAGAATTATAATCATCCAGAGCTCGCAGCCAATTCAAAAGTGGAGCTGACAATGGATAGTGTAATTGAATTTTTAAGAACTTACCAAGGGAACAGCGAACATATCGAGGCTTTGCAGCAAGAAAACGAGCGTTTGAAAAAAGAAAATGAAGAACTGATTAAGAAAAACGAAGAGTTGGAGAAGAAGGTTGCCAAGCTTGAGGAAGAATCGAAAACAGTTCAAGAAGACTATGAAACACTTATGAAGATTATGAACCGCGCTCGAAAGCTAGTTCTCTTTGAGGAAGAAGAACGTCCGACAACAACGTTTAAAATGGATCGAAACGGCAATCTGGAAAAAATGGCGGAATAGCGGAAGACGCTCCGCCTGCGTCTTTTAAAGGACAAAGAGCGGCAGCCTGATCTTATTCAATATTTTGAATAATAGCCATACAAAAAATAAAAAGGGATTGCGGCATTAGCCGCAACGTCCGAAAGTAGCAGGCATTCGCCAGCTACTTCAAACAAACATACGAAATCAAGTAGAGAAACGGTTTGTTTTTCTCTGCTTGATTTATTTTTTAGCACTTATTTAGTGTTTATTGCTGGATAAAAAGGTCAAACACAAACCCGTAATCTTTTAAATTGTATTGCTTTTTCGCATTCATCAGCCAATTGAACGCAATATCGTTAATTTCTTTAAATTGCTCGGAAATATTGGTTTCATTTATGCGGTTGTTGGTGAATACAGAGGCGGCCATTTGCAGGCTTTGTTTTGCATACTCCATATAATTGTCATGATCGTTTGAAATTTCTTCTATTTTAATCAACGCTTTATACAAATCTTTTAGCTCTTCTAAATGTTTTTTATGAACATCAATGGAAAAAGGCGTGTTTCCAATTTGGAATTTGATTTCTACATCTAAATCAATAGTCCCTGCCGTTTCAAGCACAACGTTTGAAACGCGGTGGGCATAGTAGTCATACCGCTTTAAAGTGCGTTTTTTGCTGACAGCGCTTGTGCCGTCAACGTGGATTAACGCTTTGTTTGTGAAACAATACTCGTCGGTTTTCGACTTAATGAGGAAGTAGATTTTTTCCCCATCCTCATGCATGACATAATCATCCGCGTCCACTTTATCATAATCCTCCGGCTTGATCACCGTGCCGATATCACTTAATCCTAAAACATCAGAAGCTACTTTTTTAAACATAACTTTCTCCCTTCCCGATTTACATATTAGGCAAAAATTTTTCATTCCGCTCTATCATTCTTATGAAGTTTGCTTCATACAATTCCAGTTCAAAGTCGGTTAAATTGGAGGAATAAATGCGGCCGCTCAAATGTTGTAAGGCTGCAAAAAGGTCGTGCACCACATCCTGGACGGTTAACTTCACCTTTAATAATTCATGTAAAGACGCCATCGTGCTCGGATTTACGTTTGGGTACTTGAAATGTTCGGCTTCTCCTTTTGCCGCCTTGTCATAAAACTGTTTAATCACGTTTGCGCGCGCTGCTCCGCTTCCTGTGATGCATAAATAAATTTGAACCGCTACGCCTCTCTTAAGACGGCGCTGAGAAATGCCGGCAAATTTTTTGCCGTGAATGCTGAGGTCGTAGCTCCCGGGACAATATGAACCGACAATTTCTCCTGCTTCGACTTCTGCGCCATACGGTTTCAAGATGAAACAGATTAAATCCTTCATTGCATCATAACCACGGTTAATGTCAATTCCTTTTTCCTTTTCCGGTAAAATGATCGATACGTTTAAAATCCCTTCATCCAAAACAACAGCCAACCCGCCGGAATTTCGAACGATGACTTTATATCCTTGTTTTTTTAAAAAATCTACTCCATCTTTTAAAAACGGGGCTCTTGTATCTTGAATGCCGAGAACAATCGTATCATGATGCACCCAAGTGCGGACTGTCGCGGGGGACATGCCGCTCCCGACTGTCGTGCACAACGTATCATCGTAAGCGAATGATTGCTTGGCATCAAAAAAGAGTCCTAAGCTTGAATGATCGATGATTCTCCATTCCGGCTGTTTTAATAATTCGTTCATTGCTGTGATAATCCTTTCAGTCGTGTGTTTTTAAGCATGAAAAGGATAGTAGAAATCGGCTATTCGTTTATTTTTCCTCAGATTTTTCGCTGAAGCTTTCGAAAAATATAAGAGCTGTAGCATACATGTAATCGGTCGATTTCTACAAGGACTGGCCTCTTGTTATGACATCTGAATATATATCGTCCTTTTTTATAGTATATCATAGGAGCTGCATCTTCTTTGAAAAATAAATAAGGGCTTGCGTCAAGACTATGCGCAAACCCTTATTTTGCCTATATGTCTAAAACCACGGCATAAGCCTTCTCCATAATGGTTCATCCTTTTTTTTCCGCCCGCTGTTTTTCGGCTCTTCCATATTGTCGAGGTGCTCCATGCAATATTTTGTTGGTTCCGTGCCTTTCACATAATACGCAAGGCGGGAGACGGGACATTCTTTCGTCGCTAAAAGCCCGTTTTCCGGATTGACATAAACGCCGACAACTCCTTCAGGCGGCTTAAATTGTTTTACAGGTTCATGTTTCAACGCTTCTTCCATAAAGCCGGCCCAAATTTTTTTCGAATAGCCTCGTTCCTCGACCATGTCAATCGTCTTTCCTTTGTCATAACCTGTCCATACACCTGCTACGAGCTGCGGGGCAAATCCGATCATCCAGCTGTCAGTCTTTGTCGTCCCGGATTTCCCAGCAAAAGGCCTTGATAGTTGATCGATAATGTTTTCCCCTGTAACAGTTGTATAACTGTTTAGCTTTCGATCAAACATGCCGGTCATTAAATGTGCGGTGATAAAGGCTGTTTGTTCATTTAGAATTTGCTCCTTTTCAACATTTGCCTCATATAAGACTTTTCCATTTTTATCAATGATTTTACGGACAAATATCGGTTTTATTTTTTGACCGCCGTTCGCTAAAATGCCGTAAGCGTTCATGAGATCGAGCGGCCTTACGGGAGAAGTTCCTAAAGCTAGCGACGGAACCATTTTAAAATTTTCTCCGATTCCAAAAAGCTTTCCCATTTTTATTAATTGATCCATACCGATAAACATATGGGTTTTAACAGCATAAATATTGTCGGACAAAGCAAGGGCTTCTATTAATGTAATTTCATCATTTGCGTAGTAGCCATTGTAGTTGCCCGGGGAATATGTGTTTGTTCCATTTTGAAAATGGAACGTTGTCGGCTCGCTTTTCAGCGTTGTGGACGGCGTAAATCCATTTTCCAAGGCTGCATAATATAGAAACGGCTTAATCGTTGAACCAGGCTGACGTTTTGCCTGAGTCATGCGGTTAAAAGGGCTCTCTTTATAATTCCGTCCGCCGATTAGAGCTTTTACCTCGCCTGTTTTCGGATCGATTGCCGAGAAGGCAACTTGGATATCCGAGTCTTTCCTCATGACTTTTTCTACGGTCGATTCAGCAATTTTTTGCAGATTTGGATCAAGAGTAGTAAAAATTTTCAGACCGGCTGTTTCAATTAATTGGTGGTCCTGCAATATTTCTTTTACTTCTTTCATAACCTCATCTTGAAAATAGGGGGCAAACTCTTCTGTTTTGGTGTTTTCGTTCGTTTTGAACGTTAATTTTTCCTTTGCAGCCAGTTCACTTTCTTTTTTTGTAATTAACCCTTGTTTGACCATTGTCTGCAAAATCATCTCTTGTCTTTTTTTTGATAAATCATAGTTCACCATCGGTGAATAGGAGTACGGTCCTTTCGGAATGCCGGCAAGTAGAGCGGCTTCGGCGAGCGTCAAGTCCTTTGCCTTTTTGCCGAAGTAATAACGGGAGGCCGCCTCGGCCCCGTAGGCTCCGTGTCCATAATATATTGTATTTAAATAGCCTTCTAAAATTTTTTCTTTCGAGTAGTTCATCTCGAGCCGAATGGTATAAAAAGCTTCTGTCATTTTCCGAGCCCACGTTTTTTCAAATCCAAGATATAAATTTCTTGCGTATTGCTGGGTGATTGTGCTGGCTCCCTGCACCTTTGCCATCGCTTTGAGATCGGCAACGGCAGCACCTGCTATTCGTTTAAAATCAAAACCGTGATGATCATAAAAATTTTTGTCCTCAATAGCGATTGTCGCATTGATTAAATAGGGTGAAATTTCATCAAGTTCCACCCAAAAACGGCGGCCGCCGTGATGCTCCTCACCGATTTTCGTTCCGTTGCTTGCGTACAATACAGTTGATTGCGGCACAACAATGGAAGGAGCGCCTTGTACTTTAGCCGCAATCAAAACAACCGCAATACAAATAGCTGCCGCAGCAAAAACAAAAAAATGAATAAAAAATAATGCCCGGATTGTTTTGATGGTAAGACGAATGCCTTTTGGCGTCATCGCTTCCATTTCCATCACCTCTTAAGCCCGTTCGTTTTGTTATTCAGTATGAGGTGATTCGCAAGTTTTTAAACTTCCACCTATGAAAAATGAAATTTATTCTTTGCAATTTTGATAGATTCCACTATACTTTTTTTGAGGTTTACGTGTTGTCTGTTCAAATTAGGGAAAGATATTGGAAAAACATATGAAAGGAAGATTAAATCTTGGGAGGACTTTGGTATACAGAAAAACAGACAGAACATTTCGGGATTACGATGAAAATTAAACGCACTTTACATACAGAACAGACCGAATTCCAAAAATTGGAGGTAGTGGAGACAGAAGAATTCGGCAACATGCTTTTCTTGGATGGAATGGTAATGACATCGCAAAAAGACGAATTTGTCTACCATGAAATGATGGCCCATGTACCGTTGTTTACTCATCCGAAGCCAGAATATGTGCTAGTTGTCGGAGGAGGAGACGGAGGCGTTATCCGTGAAGTGCTGAAGCATCCAAGTGTAAAAAAAGTAACACTTGCAGAAATTGACGGCAAAGTGATCGAGTATTCAAAAAAATACTTGCCGGAAATTGCCGGAAAACTAGATGATCCACGCGTTGAAGTGAAAGTTGGCGACGGCTTTATGCACATTGCACAAAGCGAAAATCAATATGACTGCATTATGGTTGATTCAACCGAGCCTGTCGGTCCTGCGGTCAACCTCTTTACAAAAGGGTTTTATGCAGGAATATCCAAAGCTTTGAAGGAGGACGGCGTTTTTGTCGCGCAAACGGATAATCCTTGGTTTAAGGCAGATTTGATAAAAAATGTCTATCATGATGTGAAAGAGATTTTCCCGATTACAAGGCTATATACTGCAAACATCCCGACATATCCTAGCGGGCTGTGGACGTTCACGATCGGATCGAAGAAATATGATCCAATTGAGGTAAGTGACGATCGTTTCTTTGACTTGGATTCTAAATATTACACGAAAGAAATTCATAAAGCTGCATTCGCTTTACCGAAGTTTGTTTCCGAAATAATTAAATAGCCTTTAGGAAAACTGAACAAAAAGCGAATAGCATAATACAGTTTAAGCAAGAGGGATCAGCCTCTTGCTTTTTCAGACAGGAGGGTGATGTCCATGCGATTTGATGAAGCTTATTCAGGAAATGTTTTTATTAGAAGCCATCCAAGCTTTGAGGAAAGTGAAGCAGTCATTTATGGAATGCCGATGGATTGGACAGTCAGCTACCGGCCAGGCTCCCGTTTCGGTCCGGCCCGCATTCGGGAGGTTTCCATCGGATTGGAAGAATACAGTCCTTATTTAGATCGTGAGCTTGGGGACGTAAAATATTTTGATGCAGGCGATATTCCTCTTCCGTTTGGAAATGCAAAGCGGAGCATTGAGTTGATTGAAGATTTTGTGGACAAAATTTTAAAAGCGGATAAATTTCCTCTCGGAATTGGAGGAGAGCACCTTGTAACATGGCCTGTCATTAAAGCGATGCATAAAAAATATCCAAATTTAGCGGTCATTCATATCGATGCGCATACAGATTTGCGCGAGCATTATGAAGGCGAGCCTCTGTCTCATGCCACTCCGATCCGGAAAGCAAGCGATTTGATTGGCCCGGAAAATATTTTTTCATTCGGCATCCGATCTGGGATGAAGGAGGAGTTTGAATGGGCGAAAGAGGCTGGACTTTACATTGCCAAATTTGAAGTGCTCGAGCCGCTCAAAAAGATTCTTCCGAAACTTTCACAAAGACCTGTATATGTTACGATTGACATCGATGTGCTGGATCCTGCTCACGCGCCGGGAACCGGAACAGTCGATGCTGGTGGCATTACATCAAAAGAGCTGCTTGCTTCTATTCATGAAATTGCCCGTTCTGATGTGAAAGTTGTCGGCGCTGATTTAGTTGAAGTCGCACCTGTATATGACCATTCAGAACAAACAGCGAATACAGCGAGCAAATTGATTCGCGAAATGTTATTAGGCTGGGTGGCAAAAAGAAAGTAAAGTCATTTTTCTGCCATAGTGCTTCTGCTATGGCTTTTTATTATTCAAAAGCTGAACAGCTTGGATCGAGCGTCAAGCGGCAGGCAGGCCAATATAAAGCTTTTAACAGCAAATGATTTCCACTAAAATATAGAATAAATCCCTAAAAAGGATGATATAAAGACATGCGCGTACCTGTTCAAATTTATGTTCAAAACAAGATTTTTCAAAATCAAACAGAAGAAGAGCGGATTGAATTTTATACAACCGGGGAATTTTTCAAAAAGCAGCACACTTTTTATTTGGTTTATGATGAGATTCAAGATGATGAAACCGTTAAGACGTTAATCAAAATCAGCGAAAAGGAAACGACTCTCATACGTTCCGGAGGCATTCGCTTAAGACAGCGCTTCAAGCAGGGACAAAAAACGTATGCCAATTATGAAACACCGTACGGGACGCTGAAGCTCGCAGCAGAGACAAAATCGCTTATCTGGCATACAGATGAAGAAAAACATGGTACACTTAGCATAGAATATTTGCTCGAAATAAATGGAGATACCCCTCGTTTACACAGTTTAAGCATTCAATTTAAGAAGGAGGAGCATTGAATGAACATTGTAGATGAAGTAAAGGAGCAGCTGAAACAAGAAATAAAAAATGCTGTATTGAAAGCAAACATCGCAGAAGAGGAGCAAATTCCGGAAGTTATTTTAGAGGTGCCGAAAGAAAAAGCACACGGCGATTACTCAACAAACATGGCCATGCAGCTTGCTCGCATAGCTAAAAAAGCGCCTCGGGCGATTGCAGAGGAAATTGTTCAACATTTTGATCGAGCGAAAGCATCCATTGAAAAAATTGATATTGCTGGTCCGGGCTTTATTAATTTTTTCATGAATAATGAATATTTAACTAAGTTGATTCCAGCCATTATTCAAGCGGGTGACAAATACGGCGAATCAAATGTTGGGGAAGGTAAAAAAATCCAAGTGGAGTTCGTTTCTGCAAACCCGACGGGAGATCTTCACTTAGGGCATGCGCGCGGAGCAGCATTCGGCGACTCTCTTTGCAACATTTTAGAAAAAGCGGGGTATGATGTAACCCGGGAATATTATATTAATGACGCTGGAAATCAGATTCACAATTTAGCTCTGTCCGTAGAGGCAAGATATTTAGAAGCGCTTGGAAAAGAAGCGGAAATGCCTGAAGACGGGTACTATGGACAAGATATTATGGAAATCGGAAAAAAAATTGCTGATGAATATGGCGACAGTCTGCTTGAAAAAAGCGAAGAAGAACGGCTGCAATTTTTCCGTGACCTCGGTCTGAAATATGAGCTTGAGAAAATTAGAAAAGACCTCGAAGAATTTCGCGTTTCCTTCGATGTTTGGTATTCTGAGACATCCCTATACAAAAGTGGCAAAATTGATGAGGCGCTCGACATGCTTCGGAAAAACGGCCACATTTATGAACAAGACGGGGCAACATGGTTCCGCTCTACTGCATTTGGCGATGATAAAGATAGAGTGTTGATTAAGAAGGATGGGTCTTATACGTATTTAACACCAGATATTGCTTATCATAAAGATAAATTGGATCGCGGCTTTGATAAGCTGATAAACATTTGGGGCGCGGATCATCATGGCTATATACCGAGAATGAAAGCAGCCATTCAGGCGCTGGGTTATGATCAAAATATTCTTGAAGTGGAAATTATGCAAATGGTCAGCCTCTTTAAAAACGGCGAAAAAGTGAAAATGTCAAAACGTACTGGCAAGGCTGTCACGATGAGAGAATTGATCGAAGAAGTCGGCTTGGATGCCGTTCGTTACTTTTTTGCTATGAGAAGCGGCGACTCGCATATGGATTTTGACTTGGATTTGGCTGTATCGGAATCAAATGAAAATCCTGTCTATTACGCACAATACGCTCATGCGCGTGTATGCAGCATTCTCCGCCAAGGAAACGAGCAAGGCCTGTCTTACAATGCAAACGAAAGCGATCTTTTGAATGAAATTCAATCTGAGAAAGAAATAGAGCTGTTAAAAAAGCTTGGTGAATTCCCTGGCGTTGTCGCTGAAGCCGCAGAGAAAAGAATTCCGCATCGGATTACGAATTACATTTTTGAGCTGGCATCTGTGCTACACAGCTTCTACAATGCAGAAAAGGTGCTTGATGCAAGCAATGAAATGAAATCTAAGGCGCGGCTTGCTCTTATGAAAGCAACGCAAATCACGCTGAAAAATGCCCTTACCTTAATTGGCGTATCCGCTCCTGAAAAAATGTAACGAATTTAGATGTGGGAAATGATTCGAGTAAAAGGGAAATAGGAATGCTTTCCGATTTCAACCTAATCGCACCTCATTTTCTAGGATGTTAAAACGAAGAGAGCAGAAAAAGCCTTTTTTCAACAAGTTATTGTGTGAAAAAGGGCTTTTTGCTTTTTTGTTTGCATATATTTGAAGGAGACATGCTATTTATTTTCCGACAGCTGTGCTGTTTGTTGAGTTATAACCCCTTTTGTATTTTGTTTATGATAGGGAAGAGCTTATTCATTTTTTGCTGTATTAAACAGGATCCATCATACTGCTTTTTGAAATGAGGCTGAACCAGCTGAGACTATGGAAAAGCAGACAATGAAAAAAGCGAAAAACAAAAAACGCGATCCAAAAGTAAATTGCAGGCTCTATTGCTAGGTCAAGAGAGTTTTCCACAGCGATGTGAACGCTGTTTGAGTTGTTCAGCAAACGCCCGGCAGTCGTTGCAGAGATTATTGGTCGCTTAGTTATATTGAAAACTAACATCCTCATAAATCATTTTGAAAAACCCCGTTCTTTTGCAGAAATGTCATTAACTGTTTTCGGCCGCGGAAAATTTTTGTTTTCACCGTATTTTTAGGCAAATTCATCTGCTGGGCAATTTCTGTATAGGATAATCCCTGCTGCCGCAATAGAATAATCTTTTTTGTATTAGGATCCATTTCGTTTAATGCATTTTGCACATATTCAATCATTTGTTTTAATAAGGCCTCGGATTCGGGATTCCATTCTGAGCAGTTGTGAAAAATTGCTTCTTGCTGCAGATGGTTTAGCAAATGATTGTTTCGTTGAATTTTTCGAAGATGGTCGGTGGCTGTATTTTTTGAGACAGTCGTAATCCAAGCGCTGATATTGGTAGGCATATCATTCGTTTGAAAATATATATATATTTTAATACAAACTTCTTGGACGATATCATCAACAAGAGATTCGTTTTTCACAGTCCTTTTGACAGTTTTTTTTATTTGATGATGGTGTTGTTTAATGAGCCCGACAATGTCAGTCGTATCCATTTTTCCGGCACTCCTCTAGCAAAATTAACAAATAAATTTTGGAATTTGTTCAATATTTTAGAAATAAATAACTGTCATTATATACGAAACAAAGGAAAAATGGTTCCGATTTTCAACGATTTGGCGAATTGACTGAACGTTCATTCATTATATAATATAATTAAGAAACGTCCGAAATTTCAGTCAAATACAACAGGGGGATTTTATGAATGGGGGAGAATAATGAATACACTATTATGGATTAATTTTTTTGCGTTTTTGCTTGTAACCGTTTACGCGGTGTATTTGTTTATTTATTTAATTCAAACTAGAATTGCTTATATCAAACTTGGAAAAAAAGAAGAATTTGACGGGAAGGTAAAAGAACGTTTCGAACGGATTTGGGTCAATGTGTTCGGACAGAAAAAACTATTAAAAGACAAGAAAATGGGCTGGGTTCATGTTATTTTTTTCTACGGCTTTATTCTTGTCCAATTCGGTGCGATTGATTTCATTTTAAAAGGGCTGATTCCGGGGAGCCATTTGCCTTTCGGACCGTTATACCCGATTTTCACCTTTTTCCAAGAAATTGTTACCCTCCTTATTTTAGTAGCGGTAGTTGCTGCTTTTTACCGGCGATACATTGAAAAGCTTGTCCGTTTAAAACGAGGGTTTAAATCCGGACTTGTCCTTATTTTTATCAGCGGATTAATGCTGTCTGTACTGCTTGGAAACGGTATGTACATGATTTGGAGGGGATATGAACGAAGCTTTAGTGAACCTGTTGCCTCATCGGCTGCTTTCCTGCTGGGCTTTGTCGGTGAAACAGGCGCCGCTGTTATTTTTTACGTTTTTTGGTGGGTGCACCTGCTCATTTTGCTCACATTTTTAGTGTATGTCCCTCAGTCTAAACATGCCCATTTAATTGCAGGACCTGCCAATGTTTTTTTAAGTCGTTTGTCAAATCCAGGGAAGTTGGAGAAAATTGATTTTGAAGACGAAACTCAAACATCATATGGAGTCGGAAAAATTGAAGATTTCCGGCAAACGCAGCTTCTCGATTTGTACGCCTGTGTTGAATGCGGACGGTGTACAAATATGTGTCCGGCGACTGGTACTGGAAAAATGCTTTCGCCGATGGATTTAATCATAAAGCTTCGGGATCATTTAACAAATAAAGGGGCTGCCATCACTTCCAAGTCCCCTTGGGTGCCTGCCTTTGCATTTCAAAATACGATGGGAAATCAGCTGGCCCTTCAGTCGCTGCAAAAGGGAACAGGTGAAGCGGCGGCGGCTCTCGACTACAATCCAAGCCTCATCGGGGAGGTCATTTCAGAGGAAGAAATATGGGCATGTACGACGTGCCGGAATTGTGAAGACCAATGTCCAGTAATGAACGAACATGTCGATAAAATCATTGACCTGCGCCGCTACCTTGTATTAACAGAAGGAAAAATGAATCCGGATGCGCAGCGGGCGATGCAAAACATTGAGCGGCAAGGAAATCCGTGGGGCCTAAACCGCAAAGATAAGGAAAATTGGCGCAAATCACGAGAAGATGTCTACGTGCCAACGGTGAAGGAATTGAAAAAGCAAGGCGAGGAGTTTGAATATTTATTCTGGGTCGGTTCCATGGGATCATTTGATAATCGCAGCCAAAAAATCGCTTTATCGTTTGCTAAACTTTTGAACGAAGCAGGTGTGAAATTTGCTATATTAGGAAATAAAGAGAAAAATTCAGGTGACACACCGAGGCGCCTCGGCAATGAGTTTTTATTTCAAGAGCTTGCTGCAAGCAACATAGCCGAATTTGAAAAATATAATGTGAAGAAAATTGTTACAATCGACCCGCATGCTTACAACATATTTAAAAATGAATATCCGGATTTCGGTTTTGAAGCCGAAGTGTACCATCATACAGAACTTTTAGCAAAACTGTTGAAAGAAAAGAAGCTCGTTCCGAAATATGAAGTGAATGAAACGATTACTTTCCACGATTCTTGTTATCTTGGAAGATACAACGAAATTTATGATCCGCCCCGTGAAATTTTGGCATCCATTCCAGGTGTAAAAGTTGTTGAAATGGAACGGAATCGGGAAACGGGCATGTGCTGTGGAGCCGGCGGCGGCCTTATGTGGATGGAAGAAGACACGGGAGTGCGCATCAATGTTGCGCGCACCGAACAAGCACTGGCTGTCAATCCAAGCGTGATCAGCTCCGGATGTCCATATTGTCTAACAATGCTGACAGATGGAACGAAAGCAAAAGAGGTTGAAAATAAAGTGAAAACGTACGATGTAGCGGAGCTGCTGGAAAAAGCTGTTTTTGGCGAATCGAAGGAGCAAGAGCTCATTTCATAAAGATATGATTAGATAGAAAGCAATTTTAAAAGGCGCCACAAGGGCGCCTTAAGATTTTAAAAAATAGAAAGATAGACAATGGAATTTGACGAAAAAATTTAAAATCAAGACACAATACGGTAGCATAAAGTTGTAAAATTTGTTTATAATGAATGGTATGCAAACGTATCATATGGTACATCACTGAAAGGGCGGCATTCATCATTCGGAATTATATCATGCTTTATTCTATTTTCGTTGCCCTTTCATTTAATAAAGATAGATGAAAGACGAGAAAGGGAGTGCCTGACCTTGAGCTTAACGCAATACTCGCAGGAGCAGCTGAAAGAAATGTCGATGGTGGATATCGCTTACCTTATTCTTTCCGAAAAAAGGCAAGCTATACCGTTTGAAGAATTAATGAAAGAAGTTAGCAGTTTATTAGGGCTTTCGGAGGAAGAAGCGACCGAACGCATTGCACAGTTTTATACGGATTTAAATATAGATGGAAAATTTATTTGCATTGGGGAAAATAGCTGGGGCATTAAGAGCTGGTATCCGCTCGATCAAATTGAAGAAGAAACCCAGCCGACGGTTAAAACGAAGAAGAAAAAAGCGAAGATTGCATACGATGAAGAAGATCTTGACGATTATGAAGACTTGGTTGAAGACGATCTTGACTATGACGATCTTGACGATTATGTGGATGAAGAAGAGCTTGATCTTGATGAAGAAGACGATGATTTTGAGGACGAAGAAGATGATGAAAGCTTTGATGATGAACTAATTGACGATGATTACGATGTAGAAGATGACGAGTTGGATGCTGATTTCGATCTCGATGAGGAAGAATTGGACGAACAATAATGTCCTAAATTTAAGGGTTGACTTTCATAGTTTTCCTCGCTAATATTTTAATTGGGCTTTAAAAGTACGGAAAACAAATTACAATATGAAAGCTCCCTTTCCGAAAAGGAAGGGAGCTTTCATATTTTTTTGTTGATGCCTTCTGACGATTTATTTTGTGCAAATTAACAAAAGGATAGATTGCAACTGGAGGGAATTTTTGCATGACCAAGTATATTTTTGTAACCGGTGGCGTTGTTTCATCTTTAGGGAAAGGAATTACTGCCGCATCTCTTGGCAGACTTCTAAAAAACCGCGGGTTGAATGTGACGATTCAAAAATTCGATCCATATATCAATGTTGATCCGGGGACAATGAGTCCGTATCAGCACGGCGAAGTGTTCGTGACGGATGACGGCGCTGAGACTGACCTCGATTTAGGCCATTACGAGCGCTTTATTGATATTAATTTAAATAAGTACAGCAATGTCACAACAGGAAAAATTTATTCGGCCGTCATTAAAAAAGAACGGAGAGGCGATTATTTAGGCGGAACCGTTCAAGTCATCCCCCATATTACGAATGAAATTAAAGACCGCGTTTTTCGCGCTGGCAGAGAAACAAATGCTGATGTCGTTATTACCGAAATCGGCGGTACCGTCGGAGATATTGAATCATTGCCGTTTTTGGAAGCAATCCGCCAAATGAAAAATGAAGCAGGCCGCAAAAACGTCATGTACATTCATTGTACTCTTGTGCCATATATTAAAGCAGCAGGAGAAATGAAAACAAAGCCGACACAGCATAGTGTGAAAGAATTGCGCTCATTGGGAATACAGCCAAATGTGATTGTAGTGCGCACAGAAATGCCGATTTCCCAAGAGATGAAAGATAAAATTGCTTTGTTCTGCGACATTGAACCGAAAGCTGTCATTGAATGCCGTGATGCCGATATTCTTTACAGCGTCCCTTTAGCATTGCAAGAACAAAACCTTGATCAAATTGTTTGCGATTATTTGGATCTTCAATGCGGACAAGCTGATATGACGGAATGGATCGAGCTTGTCAATAAAGTCCGCAATTTATCAAAAACAGTTAAAATCGCCTTAGTCGGCAAATATGTCGAGCTTCAGGACGCCTATATTTCCGTTGTGGAAGCTTTGAAGCATGCCGGATATTATTATGATGCCGATGTGGAAATTGATTGGATCAATGCGGAGCATGTTACGAAGGAGAATGTAGCAGACTTGCTTCAGGGAGCTGAAGGTATATTAGTTCCTGGCGGATTTGGAGACAGGGGAGTGGAAGGGAAAATAATCGCGACTCAATACGCCCGCGAACAAAAAATTCCTTTCCTTGGCATCTGTCTTGGCATGCAGGTAGCTTCGATCGAGTTTGCCCGCAACGTTCTAGGATTAAAAGGTGCGAATTCATCTGAAATTGATCCAAACACTCCATATCCGATTATTGACTTGCTTCCGGAGCAAAAAGAAGTAGAGGATTTAGGAGGAACGCTCCGTCTTGGTTTATATCCTTGCAAATTGAAAGAAGGAACAAAGGCTTATGAAGCCTACAACGATGAAGTAATTTATGAACGTCATCGCCATCGGTACGAATTTAACAATGAGTTCCGTCAGCAAATGGAAGAGGCCGGATTTGTATTCTCCGGAACAAGTCCAGATGGACGGTTAGTAGAAATCATTGAATTACAAGACCACCCTTGGTTTGTTGCGTCCCAATTCCATCCGGAGTTTACATCACGGCCAACTAGACCGCAGCCTCTTTTCCGGGAGTTCATTCACGCTTCTCTAAACAAGAAAAATCAATAAGAAATGAAAGAAAAGGTTGTCTGAACGATTGGTTAGACAGCCTTTTTTTGCTCGTAATACAAATTTTTTTATTACGACAAATCTTTCACTGATTTCCGAAAGCAGCGGCTTTGTTTTTCATTTTGAAGAAAGAATCGGCCGGGAAATCGACGCTGTTCTAAATTTAAAAACCATCCCTATAAACGGCGTCGCATTTTTCATAAAATTTTATTAGAGTATCGCAAAAAAGACTTATACGCGATTTTTCATAAAAACGCATTGTAAATCATGAAACAGGTCATCAGCTTCTCTGCACTACAAAATGTATTGATAAAGGTCTAAAGTCTGTACAAGAGAGGACTAAATTTGAAATCAATAGGTTTCTATGCTAATTCATAAAAAAAGAAATTGGCGATTTGCCAATTTCTTCGCATTCTTGCATGTAAAGTTTATTCTTCATGTTCCTCCAATATTTCTTTCACAGTCAAAAATAAGCAGTAGTAAACATATAATGAAGTCATGAGCACAGGGAAGCCGATTCGTTCATTATGTTCAGTGGGAATAATGGGTTTTGTTAATTTGGAATCTACATGTATATCGACAAATTGCTGTAAGCTTTTTTCGCCGTTAACAGTTGCGGAAACCCCAACGGTTGGAATCCCTTTTTCGGCCAATTGCTGCGCAGTATCAATCGCATCAAGATCAGTCGAAAACGGAGTGAAAAGGAGAACGCGGTCTGCTGCGGTTACGTTATCCACATCAGGCAAAGGCTTGCATGCCGGAAAGGATTCTCCTTTTTCAACTTGGGCATAAATTCCTTCAAGAATTCCCCATCCTTTTACATAAATGGCGCCTTCTCCGATTGCAGCTTGCGCCAGAAGACGTGCGGCATCTTCTATTTGGCTGTTTTCTTTCTCTTGAATTCTTTGGAAAAACCCTGTTAATTGTGTCGTAAAAATTTTTAACATTCAATCATCAGCCACCTTTATACAAAGTTCTCTGCTTATATAATAAGAAAAAGCGGCGAAGAATCAAAATATGAATAATTTGTGAACCGGTTGGCAGGAAATTGTAATTTAATCGAGAATACATAACTAAATAAAATTTTAAAAAGTATTGCATTTGTTTAAGTTAAGAGGTGTAAAAATGGATGGAAAAATTTTAATTGTCGACGATCAATACGGAATTCGGATTTTGCTGAATGAAGTGTTCAATAAAGAGGGTTATCAAACTTTTCAAGCTGCTAACGGTTTTCAGGCATTAGAAATAGCCGAAAACCATTCCCCTGATCTCGTTTTATTAGACATGAAAATTCCAGGGATGGACGGGATTGAAATTTTAAAAAGGCTAAAAAAGGTTAACCCTGATATACGAGTCATTATCATGACCGCGTATGGAGAATTGGATATGATTCAGGAAGCGAAAGATTTAGGGGCATTAACACACTTCGCCAAGCCGTTTGACATTGACGAGCTGCGGGATACAGTGAGAAAATATTTGCCTTCCCGAACGAAATAAAGTGTATAATCCATGAATTTATCGGGATAAAGTTGCCGAAATCCTCATAAGTTGGTATTCTATTTAGTAAGAAAAGATGATTGGCATCATACATACATTTTTCTTGCTCAGGTCATGCTAGATTTGAGCTTTTCGCTAATCGCAACATAGGCTACTTAATTTAAGGAGGATTTTTCGATGCCCTTAGTTTCAATGACTGAAATGTTAAATCGTGCAAAAGAAAACGGCTATGCTGTAGGACAGTTTAATTTAAACAATCTCGAGTTCACACAAGCGATTCTGCAAGCAGCAGAAGAAGAAAAATCACCGGTTATTTTAGGCGTTTCTGAAGGCGCTGGTCGCTATATGGGCGGTTTTAAAACGGTTGTGAACATGGTAAAAGGTTTGATGGAAGATTATAAAATTACCGTTCCAGTTGCCATCCATTTAGATCACGGCTCAAGCTTTGAATCATGTGCAAAAGCTATTCATGCCGGCTTTACTTCTGTTATGATCGATGCCTCTCATCATCCTTTTGAAGAGAATGTCGCTTTAACTTCCAAAGTAGTGGAGCTTGCTCATCTACATGGTGTTTCTGTTGAAGCGGAATTAGGTGTTGTCGGCGGACAGGAAGATGACGTAGTAGGAGAAGGAATTATTTACGCTGATCCAAATGAATGTGAAGAGCTTGTAAAACGGACAGGTATTGATTGCCTAGCTCCTGCATTGGGATCTGTTCACGGTCCGTATAAAGGAGAGCCGAACCTAGGCTTTAAAGAAATGGAGGAAATCAGCAACCGGACTGGCGTTCCATTAGTACTGCACGGGGGAACAGGAATTCCGACAAAGGATATTCAAAGAGCAATTTCTTTAGGAACTGCGAAAATTAACGTTAATACAGAAAACCAAATAGCATCTGCTAAACGCGTACGCGAAGTTTTGGCAGAAAATCCGGATATGTATGATCCGCGCAAATATTTAGGTCCTGCCCGGGAAGCCATTAAAGAAACAGTTAAAGGCAAAATGCGCGAATTCGGTTCATCCGGAAAAGCAGAATAAATAGATAAGGTTTCATATTTCTTTATGCAATTAACGGCCGCCTTTCTTTTATGAAGTATGGCGGTTTCGTTTCTTGTTTTTGCGAAAGCGATCACATAAGGGAGGTACCAGGCATGTTATTTTTTATTGATACAGCAAATATCGAAGAAATTAAGGAAGCTCAATCACTAGGCGTTTTGTCAGGAGTAACAACTAACCCTAGCTTGGTTGCAAAAGAAAAAGGCGTAACGTTTGAAGAAAGATTGATAGAAATTACATCCATTGTTTCCGGATCTGTCAGCGCGGAAGTCATCTCAACTAAAGCGGAAGAAATGATTAAGGAAGGTCAAGAATTAGCTAAAATTGCACCAAATATTACGATAAAAGTTCCTATGACCCCTGATGGTCTAAAAGCAGTCAAAAAATTCTCAGAATTAGGAATTCATACAAACGTGACGCTTATTTTTAACGCCAATCAAGCGCTACTAGCTGCAAGAGCAGGTGCTACATATGTTTCTCCTTTTTTAGGTCGGTTAGATGACATCGGTCATAATGGATTGAATCTCATTTCAGAAATCTCCCAAATATTTGATATTCATGGCATTGATACGAAAATTATTGCTGCTTCCATCCGTCATCCGCAGCATGTAACTGAGGCAGCATTGCGCGGAGCTCATATTGCCACGATTCCTTATAAAGTGTTGATGCAGCTGTTCAAACATCCGCTGACTGATCAAGGTATTGAGAAATTTTTAGCAGACTGGAACAATCGATAAATGATAAAACGGGGGATTTCCCCCGTTTGAAAAATTTTTTGCCGTCGAATCCGGTCTTTTGACTTGCTGTAACGCCTGAAGGAGTAGAATCTGCTCGTTTTTCTGATGAACGTTTTGTCATGCCCTATCTATTTGTGTACAATAAAATTGCCGCCTTTTCGTATGTATTTTTCAACAAATGGTAATCAATGTGTAAAGAGGGCTTTTCATCATGACAGTTTGTTAAAGAAAATCTGGATCCCGTTTTCTTTAGCAAACTGTTAGGTCACAAGAAGGGAGACTGCTATGGAAAAGTTAAAAGTTGCAGGCGGGCAGAAGTTGAAAGGTACGGTGAAGGTAAGCGGCGCCAAAAATAGCGCAGTAGCATTGATTCCAGCAACAATTTTAGCAAGCTCATCCGTTACGATTGAAGGGCTTCCGGATATATCTGATGTACATATTTTGGGCGATTTATTGGAGGAAATAGGGGGCAAAGTTTCGTTTCATCAAAACGATATTACAGTCGATCCGACAAGCATGCTTTCAATGCCGCTTCCAAACGGAAAAGTGAAAAAGCTGAGAGCCTCTTATTATTTAATGGGAGCGATGCTTGGCCGGTTTAAAAAAGCGGTGATCGGGCTTCCCGGCGGCTGTCATTTAGGCCCGAGACCAATCGACCAGCACATAAAAGGGTTTGAAGCTTTAGGTGCTTCTGTAACAAATGAGCATGGTGCCATTTATTTGCGTGCGGATGAGCTTAGAGGAGCTCGGATTTTTCTTGATGTTGTAAGCGTGGGTGCCACCATAAACATCATGCTTGCAGCGGTCTTGGCAAAAGGGCGGACAATTATTGAAAATGCTGCAAAAGAACCTGAAATTATTGATGTTGCAACTTTATTATCCAGCATGGGTGCAAAAATAAAAGGGGCCGGAACGGACGTCATCCGGATCGATGGGGTTGAAAAGCTGCATGGCTGCCGCCATTCGATTATTCCGGATCGAATTGAAGCAGGGACGTATATGATTATCGGTGCCGGCATTGCAGAAGAGCTCATCGTTGACAATGTCATACCTCTTCATCTCGAATCCCTTATTGCGAAGCTTCGGGAAATGGGGGTCCATGTAGAAACGAGCGATGATCAAGTTTATATCGCCCGTCGAAATAAAGAATTAAAGCCTGTCGATATAAAAACTCTCGTTTACCCGGGATTTCCAACCGATTTGCAGCAGCCTATGACAACGCTTTTGACACAGGCGAACGGAACGAGCATGGTGACGGATACCATTTACTCTTCAAGATTCAAGCATATTGATGAATTAAGAAGGATGGGTGCTCAAATCAAAGTGGAGGGTCGGTCTGCGATCATAACAGGTCCGTCAACTCTTCAAGGTGCAAAAGTAAAAGCGAGCGATCTTCGGGCAGGGGCATCGCTTGTAGCAGCGGGTTTAATGGCCGATGGAATAACAGAGGTAACCGGCATCGACCATATTGATCGCGGATACAGCCATTTGGAAGAAAAACTTGCCGGGATTGGCGCCAAAATATGGAGGGAGAAATTAACTGACCAAGAAATTCAGCAATTGCAAAATTCATAAGAATCACCAATTTTGCATGAAATGACATCAAAGGGGGAGGAACACAAAATGGAAAGAAGTTTATCAATGGAACTTGTACGTGTGACAGAAGCAGCTGCCCTTGCGTCTGCACGTTGGATGGGCCGCGGCAAAAAAGATGAGGCGGATGATGCCGCGACCTCAGCAATGCGAACCGTTCTAGATACGATCCCGATGAAAGGAACAGTTGTGATTGGAGAAGGAGAAATGGACGAGGCTCCGATGCTGTATATTGGGGAGAAGCTTGGCAACGGCTACGGCCCGCGTGTCGATGTCGCCGTAGATCCATTGGAAGGAACCAATATTGTGGCGTCAGGCGGCTGGAATGCACTTGCAGTTATAGCGGTAGCCGACCATGGGAACATGCTCCATGCGCCAGATATGTATATGGACAAAATTGCAGTAGGGCCTGAAGCTGTCGGGTGCATAGATATTGATGCTCCGATTATCGACAATTTAAAAGCTGTTGCAAAGGCGAAAAATAAAGATATCGAAGATGTTGTAGCAACTGTTTTAAATCGAAAAAGACATGAGCATATTATTCAAACCCTTCGAGAAGCGGGTGTTCGCATTAAACTGATCAATGACGGCGATGTCGCTGCGGCAATTAATACCGCCTTTGACCATACGGGCGTTGATATTTTGTTCGGATCTGGAGGGGCTCCTGAAGGAGTGTTGGCAGCAGTTGCTTTAAAATGTTTAGGAGGAGAAATACAAGGAAAGCTGCTGCCGCAAAATGACCAGGAGCTGGAACGATGTAAAAAAATGGGGATTGATGTCAACAAAACTCTTCGAATGGAAGACTTAGTAAAAGGCGATGATGCGATTTTTGCTGCAACAGGTGTAACGGATGGCGAGCTGTTAAAAGGTGTGCAATTCAAAAGCTCTATTGCAACGACTCATTCTGTTGTGATGCGTGCGAAATCCGGAACAGTGCGCTTTATCGATGGCCGCCATTCTTTGAATAAAAAACCGAATTTAGTTATTCGATCTTAGTGAGAGGAGACGAATAGATCTCCTCTGCTTTTTAAAAATATACCCTTCAAAATACTTTCCGCTGTTTTTTAGCTTGAAATGTATTGCGAAAAGTAAAAAAATAAGGTAAAAATAAAGAGGTTGTTATAAAAAGATTTCTGCTTTTAAGCTTCCTACCTTCCTGCCTCCTTCTCAATCCATTTGTCCTTACATTTTCAAACAACATAATTTTAATGGATGGAAGAACGAAACGTGAAACATTTTGAATATGGTAAGAAAAGCGTGGTGTAAGTATGAGCGAGATTTCCATTTCAACTCTTGAAAATATGAAATTAAAAGAGTTGTATGAACTAGCACGGCAATTTAAAATTTCATATTACAGCAAATTAACAAAAAAGGAATTAATTTTTGCAATATTAAAAGCAAATGCGGAGAAAGAAGATTTGCTATTTATGGAAGGCGTCTTAGAAATCATTCCTTCTGAAGGATTTGGTTTTCTGCGTCCAATTAACTATTCTCCCAGCGCAGAGGATATTTATATTTCAGCCTCGCAAATCCGCCGTTTTGATTTAAGAAACGGCGATAAAGTATCTGGAAAAGTCCGCCCGCCAAAAGAAAATGAACGATATTACGGATTGCTGCACGTTGAAGCGGTAAATGGCGACGACCCCGAATCTGCGAAAGAACGCGTCCATTTCCCGGGCCTTACTCCTCTTTATCCAAATAGACAAATGAAATTGGAAACCGAACCTAAAAATTTATCAACAAGGATTATGGATTTAATTACACCAGTCGGCTTTGGACAGCGCGGTTTAATTGTGGCACCCCCTAAGGCAGGAAAAACAATGCTTTTAAAAGAAATTGCCAATGCCATTACGACGAACCATCCTGAGGCTGAACTGATTGTGCTGCTTATTGATGAACGTCCTGAAGAGGTAACCGATATTGAACGTTCTGTAAAAGGGGATGTCGTAAGCTCAACTTTCGATGAGGTGCCGGAGAATCATATTAAAGTCGCTGAACTCGTTCTTGAACGAGCGATGCGTCTTGTGGAGCATAAACGGGATGTCATTATTTTAATGGACAGCATAACCCGGTTGGCCCGCGCGTATAACTTAGTAATTCCGCCAAGCGGCCGGACGCTGTCAGGAGGGATTGACCCTGCCGCATTTCACCGTCCAAAGCGGTTTTTTGGGGCGGCGCGGAACATTGAGGAAGGCGGCAGCTTGACGATATTGGCAACTGCGCTTGTAGATACGGGATCGCGAATGGATGATGTCATTTACGAAGAATTTAAAGGAACGGGAAATATGGAGCTTCATCTTGATCGTTCATTAGCGGAAAGGAGAATATTCCCTGCCATTGATATTCGCCGTTCCGGTACACGAAAAGAAGAATTGTTAATTCCGAAAGAGCATTTAGAAATGTTATGGGCGATTCGAAAATCTATGTCGGATCAGATGGATTTTGCTGAACGCTTCTTAAAGAAAATGCGCCAAACGAAATCAAATGAGGAATTTTTTGAAATGCTAAAAGAAGAATGGAAAACAACTGGCATAAAAAGTTTCTAACTATGTTGCATTTCTTGTAAACCCTTGTTATAATTTTTTCATGTGTGTTTAAGAATGTTGAAGCGTGAAATAATTGCACGTTTCCGAATAGATAAACTCTGTTTCGAAATGATTCAGGGCGTAAAGGAGTTGAAAACTATGAAACCGGGAATTCATCCAAATTATAAAAGAGTACTCGTAAAATGTGCATGCGGAAACGAATTTGAAAGCGGTTCTGTTAAAGATGAGGTGCGCGTTGAAATTTGTTCTGAATGCCATCCGTTCTATACAGGCCGCCAAAAATTTGCAACTGCAGCCGGACGTGTAGACAAATTTAACAAAAAATACGGTCTTAAATAATTATGTAAAACAGGCAGTCTTTTCATTCTGCCTGTTTTTTCACTTATTTGACATGTTTTTATAAAACGGGGAGAGATTTTTAAATATGGCGCAATTGTTTTTTAAATACGGGGCGATGAACAGCGGCAAATCCATCGAAATTTTAAAGGTTGCTCATAACTATGAGGAACAAAACAAATCGGTGCTGATTTTCACGTCTGCCATTGATACTCGTGATGAAGTTGGATATGTATCAAGCAGAATTGGCTTCAGACGAAAAGCGATACCGATCTACGATGATACGAATATTTTCCAAATTGTGAAGGAGTATCAGCCTAAGCCGTACTGTGTGCTAGTGGATGAGGCACAATTTTTAAAGAAAAAGCATGTACTTGAGCTTGCGGATATTGTTGACAAATTGAATATTCCCGCAATGGCGTTTGGATTGAAAAACGATTTTCAAAATGAGCTTTTCGAAGGAAGCAAATATTTGCTGCTTTTTGCGGATAAAATTGAGGAAATGAAAACGATTTGCTGGTTCTGCGAAAGGAAAGCAACAATGAATTTACGGATTGACGACAACGGCAAACCGGTATATTCGGGCGAGCAAATCCAAATCGGAGGAAATGACAAGTACTATCCTGTCTGCCGAAAGTGCCACGCGAATCCGCCGTTATGAATCATTGCTTATTTGCATTAGATGGGAAGAAACGTTGTCGGCAAAGTGTGATGAAGAGAATCTTACGATAAGGAAATATTTTCATTTAAAAGAGCTGATCCTTTTGGGCACCTTAAGAACAGGAGGTGCTTTTTATGCGAATATTGATACCATTCATTTTGGCGGCAATATATTTACTGTCAGGGTGTGGAACGGCGGATAAAATATCAGATAATCGCTCATTAAATCTCGATCATAATGGATCCAACCTGATGACGAGGGACGTTAAGCCTGAAAATACAGGAGATGTGGTCGACCAGCAAACACAAAATCCAAACATAAATATTGCGAACAGCCCCTTGACGATCAGGGAGGCAAAAGAACAAATCGTCCGTACACTGGAAACTGAAAAAGGTTTAGAGCTCGATTCTTTTTGGACAAACGGGGACGATGCATGGGCGGTTATTTATACATCGCAAAAATTGACGGAACAACAACGCGAAAACCGGCAAAAGGAGCTGTACGACAAGTTGCAGCGCGCACTGCCCCGATACAACTTGCATGTTCAGTTAATCAATAAAAAATAAAACTCGTTCACCGATTGAGCGAGTTTTATGAAAGAACTTATAAATCGAAAATTGATTTCGTGTATCGAGTGTGTGTCATGAAGACGGGCTTATAAACCGAAAATGGAGCTGAGCAGCGTTTTATATACTGCCTTCTTTTTTCGGGGTTTATCGATCGAAGACATTTGAAGCGAAGACATTTGAAGTTCAGGCATACTTTTTTTGCTTTCAAGCTCTTTTATTTTTCTTTCGAGCTTCTCGATCCTTCCTGTCAGCTCTTCAATTTCCTTTCTTTGCACTAAAAGCTGATATGACACGACATCGTCAGCTTTTGAATAGATCATTTGCTCCAGATCCGCTATTTTTTTCAACAATTCGTTCGAAACCGTTTCACCAGCATTTTTAGCCGATTCTTTTCTTTTCGTTTTTACTATTACTTGTTGCATTGGAACTCCTTGTTTTATTTGATTGTGAACTTCTTTGAGCAAGGCGATATCCTCGTCAGAAAACATATAGTGTCCAAGTTCGTTCCGTTCCATTGGAAGATTAAGCTGTTTGATCCAGCGCTGAACTGTTTTCGGAGAAACACCGATTTTTTTGGCAGCATCGGTTGTATTCATCGAACCTCTCCTTTCAAACGATCATAATATACATATTCAGCTTTTTATAGGAGAACCCTTCCTGTTTGACAAAACAAGCGGTCATCCGGCAAAAGTTCTAGAATATCGACAGAGGAGCCGGTAATTATCCGAACGTTTGAAACTGCGAGAACTTCAAAAAAATATATTCTGTTTCATTTGGCCGCTGATTCTATTTCATGGCAGAATCATTCGTCCGCATACATCTGGTTTTGTCTGTCAGCCGACTTGATTTTGTCCTGCACTCTAGATCAAAAACGAAAAATTTTAACAGGTTCCTAGTTTTGTGCAAATGATGGCAGCATATTGGATTGATTAATCGCTTTTTAACAAAACCTTGATTTGATTATAAAAGCCGTCCGAACCTGTAAAATCGACTTTGCAGCATCGCATATCGAAAAAAGCTTTTTTGCTTCCCAATTGTTAAAAACGGTTGTTTTTGACTGGTACAGTTTCCTATACTATAATTTAGAAAGTTACAAACGGTGCACCACATAGGAGTTTCCCTATGAGTGGGCTATGATTAAAAATAGAGGTGAAATTCCGTGTTAGAACGTTTGCAAGCGGTTGAAGACCGATATGAAAAATTGAATGAGCTTTTAATGGATCCGGAGGTTGTCAACGATCCGAAAAAGCTGCGCGAATATTCGAAAGAACAATCTGATCTTCAAGAAACGGTTGAAGTTTACCGTGAATATAAAAAGGTAAGAGAGCAGCTAGAAGATGCAAAAAGCATGCTTGAAGAAAAGCTTGATCCAGAAATGCGGGCAATGGTAAAAGAGGAACTGGCAGAGCTTGAAGCGCGGGAAAGCGAGCTGATTGAGCAATTAAAAATTTTACTGCTTCCAAAAGATCCGAACGATGAAAAGAACGTTATCATGGAGATCCGCGGTGCAGCAGGCGGAGAGGAAGCAGCGCTTTTTGCTGCAGACCTTTACCGCATGTATACTAGGTATGCGGAAGATAAAGGCTGGAAAATAGAAGTGATGGAAGCAAACACGACCGGGACTGGCGGCTATAAAGAGATCATTTTTATGATTACAGGAAAAGGAGCCTATTCCAAATTAAAATTTGAAAACGGTGCCCATCGCGTGCAGCGGGTACCGGAGACGGAATCGGGAGGCAGAATTCATACGTCAACTGCAACAGTCGCCTGTTTGCCGGAAGCGGAAGAGGTAGAAGTAGAAATTAACGAAAAAGATATCCGTGTTGATACATTCGCATCAAGCGGTCCTGGGGGACAAAGCGTTAACACTACGATGTCAGCTGTACGTTTAACACACATTCCAACCGGAATTGTCGTATCCTGCCAGGATGAAAAATCGCAAATAAAAAATAAAGAGAAAGCCATGAAGGTTTTGCGTGCCCGCATTTTAGATAAATACCGCCAAGAAGCGCAAGCGGAATATGATCAAAACCGAAAGCTTGCTGTTGGAACCGGTGATCGATCGGAACGCATTCGTACGTACAACTTCCCGCAAAACAGAGTTACAGACCATCGCATCGGTCTCACATTACAAAAGCTTGATCTCATCCTAGAAGGAAAATTGGATGAAATTATCGATGCTCTCATTTTAGAAGATCAAGCGAAAAAACTGCAATCCCAAGGGGAGTAAACCATGCCGAAAGTTTTCGAAGCCCTCAAATGGGCTTCTTCTTTTTTAAAACAAGCGGGAAGAGATGAGAATGCGGGAGAATTGCTGCTTTTGCATCATATGAAGAAAAGTCGGGCGAGCTTGCTTGCCGATTTAAGAATGGATATTGACAAACAAGTATGGGAAATCTTTCAGCAGGACGTGCAAAAACATGCTCAAGGGATGCCTGTGCAATATATTATCGGCTGCGAACAATTTTGCGGCCGCCCTTTTAAGGTGAACGAGCATGTATTGATTCCGAGACCGGAAACGGAAGAGCTAGTTCACGGCGTGCTGCTCCGCTCTGAACGTTTATTTTCTGAAAGGGAGCAAATCGATGTTGTAGATATTGGCACGGGGAGCGGTGCTATTGCCGTCACATTGGCTCTTGAAAATACAAAAATGCGCGTGTCTGCCACCGATATTTCCGAAAAAGCGCTTGCAGTGGCAAAAGAAAATAGCGAAAAGCTTTGTGCTAATGTGCATTTTTATCAAGGCGATTTGCTGAAACCTATTATAAATGCGAAGCAAAAAGCGGATGTTGTTGTGTCCAATCCGCCGTATATTCCGGATGAAGAAATCATGGAGCTGTCAACGGTTGTAAAGGACTGGGAGCCGACATTAGCGCTTTCAGGAGGAGCGGACGGTCTTTTGTATTATCGAAAAATTGTGGAGCAGCTTCCAGATGTGATCCGCTACCCTGGATTAATCGCATTTGAAATCGGACACGGGCAAGGAAAAGATGTGAAAAGCATGCTAGAGAATAGGTTCCCAAAAGCAGAGGTACAAATTGAATACGATATGAATGGAAAAGAACGGAAAGTATTTGCTGTCCTTTCGTTATAATAAGCTTTTCGAGCCATTCCCTCCTTTTCTAGCAAACTTCAAATCTGAACCAATTTTATGTTTAAGATCTCTCTCTTCTGTCGATAATGACGTACTGAAGGGAGAGGAAAAACGATGAAAAAGAAATTATCTGTTATATATATTTTTTTAATGCTGTTTGGCAGCCTATTAACAGCTTATGAAATGCCGACAGACGCAAAACAAAATGAGAAGGTGATCATTCCTGACGAAGCCATTCGTCTGCGAATTTTAGCAAATAGCGATTCTCCGGAAGATCAAGCTTTAAAACGGAATGTTCGGAATGCGGTCAATGAAGCAATTAATCAATGGGTTCAGGATCTAACTTCGATTGAAGAGGCGCGTAAAATCATTCGAGCAAAAATACCAGAAATTAAAGATATCGTCCAAAGCGTTTTAAAACAGGAAAACAGCAGCCAATCCTTTACAGTGGAGTTTAAAAAAATTCAATTTCCGACAAAGCTTTATGGAAATTTCCTTTATCCTGCTGGAAACTATGAAGCCATATTGATCACTCTTGGAGAAGGAAAAGGAGCCAACTGGTGGTGTGTGTTGTTTCCGCCGCTTTGCTTTGTCGACTTTTCAAGCGGTGAAGCTATTCAACAGGATGAAGAAAAGGATAAAGTAAAAGAAGAAAAGAAATTAGAGAAAACAAAAATCTTATTCGCTCCTGAAGAACATGATGAAGAAGTAGAAGTGAAATTTTTCTTAGTAGAATGGTTTACAAATCTGTTTTCATAGGTCTAATTCAGCTTTTGCCTCATACATTGATTACTAGATTTGTCCGAATAAAAGGGGTGAAAGCGTGTATTATTCATTGCGGTTTGCGGAAAGGGAAGACTTAAAAACCATTCAACAATTTGCAGATCAAGCGGGCGTTTCCACGGAAGGCTTCGACAACAGCCATTTTATTATTATGGAGACTGATCATGGTGAAATAGCGGGATGTCTAGGAATGGAAGTCATCAATCAGGATGGTCTCCTCCGCTCTTGCGTTGTGTCCAGCAATTTGAATCAAGGACATATCATTTCCCTATTAAAATCAGCAGACTTATTAATGGAACAGTTTCGTTTGAAAAATATTTATTTTGCAGTCAACAAAAATTCTGCAGCAGAGTTATTAGAAATATTCGGATTCAAGAGGATTCAAGCGGATGAATTGCCTGCCCACATGCTTGCGTCAAATCTCATGAATCAGCTGGTATCCGTTCCAAATGTAGCGTTTATGGTAAAATAAAGCTATGGATACGTATAAATTATACACAATATCCACAAAATTTATCCACTGCAATCAACAGCTTTATCCACAATTTGTGGATAAAGCTTGTTCTTGAAAAATAATTGAACAGTTTCACTATTGCTTAGAAAGATTTATAACACTCGTCCATGTATTAGCAAAGGAGTAAACGAAATGAAAACGAAGCATTGGATTGTGGATAATTTAGAGCATGTTACAAAAAATTCTCCACAAATTGTTCAGGCAGCCGAACTATTGAAAAAAAATGAATTGGTTGCCTTTCCAACAGAAACAGTCTATGGACTAGGAGCAAACGCGAAAAGCGATGAAGCAGTAGCAAAAATTTATAGCGCGAAAGGAAGACCGAGCGATAATCCGTTAATTATCCACATTGCTAAAAAAGAACAGTTAACAGAGATTGTGGATAGCTATCCCGATTGGATTGATCCATTAATTGACCGTTTTTGGCCAGGCCCGCTCACCCTTGTTTTGCCAAAAAAAGAAGGTCTGTCGAATCTTGCCACAGCAGGATTATCAACAGTAGCAGTGCGCATGCCGGATCACCCTGCAGCATTAGCATTAATCGAAGCAGCAAATCTGCCGATTGCAGCTCCGAGCGCCAATCTTTCCGGAAAGCCAAGTCCCACTTCTGCTAAACATGTCATGGATGATCTCGAAGGGCGAATCCCGGGAATTGTCGATGCAGGCCCTACTGGACTTGGCGTAGAATCAACAGTACTTGACTGCACCGAGGATATTCCAGTGATCCTGCGTCCAGGTAGTGTTACAAAGCAGCAATTAGAAGAAGTCATCGGTTCGGTGCGCATAGATGCTGCGCTGCTGAATCAGGAGGAATTGCCGAAAGCGCCGGGCATGAAATATACACATTATGCACCTGATGCTCCTTTAACGATTGTCGATGGAAGCAAAGAATTTATTGAACAATTAATACAAAAAGAGAAAGAAAAAGAAAAAAAAGTCGGGGTGTTGACAACAGAAGAAAATAGTCGTTTTTACAGTGCGGATAAAATTGTTGTCTGCGGAAAAAGAAGCGATTTGCCAACAGTTGCCAGCGCACTGTATGATTCGCTCAGAAAGTTTAATGAAGAACAGCTGGATGTATTATTCAGCGAAGCGTTTCCTGCGGAAGGAGTTGGACAAGCTATTATGAATCGCTTGTTAAAAGCTGCATCCCACCGGATCATAAAAGAACGGTAAACTTTTAATGCCTTGAACAAAAATCGGCGCTCAGGCCGGTTTTTTTGAGTCCAGACTTTCTGATCCTTTGTTTAACAGGCGGAATTGACAGATCAAAAGCAAATATAAAAATGGTAAAGGCTCATCTGCCATCGCACGCATAGGCAGAAACAGATCGCGCAGTTAAATAAACAGAGATCAATGAACCGGGCGCCATTCTTTGTCATAATGTCCCTCTGACGTGCATATCGTTCAATATGCGTGTCCGGGGGAGGTTATCTATATGGCTGCAGAAATAGTAACTTTATTTTTAATGGCATTTGCATTAGGGATGGATGCCTTTTCAGTTAGCCTTGGGATGGGCTTAGTTCGTTTGCGATGGAAGCAAATTTTTGACATCGGTATATATATTGGGATTTTTCATATGATCATGCCGCTTATCGGAATTGTCTTGGGGAAAGTACTATCGGAAAAGTTTGGTTTAGTTGCCATGTATATTGGAGGATGTCTGCTCACTCTTTTAGGAATTCAAATGATTTATTCGTCTTTTAAACGCGATGAATCGCCTTTCATTGCACCGGTCGGCATCGGCCTGTTCCTTTTTGCGCTGAGCGTCAGTTTAGACAGTTTTTCGGTAGGATTAAGTCTAGGTATCTACGGAGCGGAGGTTTTGTTAACCGTCGTAATGTTTGGTTTTATGAGCATGGTGCTCACTTGGAGCGGGTTATTGATCGGCAAACGGGTTCAAGATTGGTTCGGCACATATAGTGAAGCTTTTGGCGGCAGCATTTTGCTTGTATTTGGCTTGAAATTATTATTTTCAATGTAGAAAGCTGTATTGTCTAAACCAATCGTTTGAGCACAGTCATTGGACGTGCTTTTTTTTGTTAATTTTTTTGGTTAAATATGCCTATTATGCAAAAAAATTGTGACTTTTTGTCGATAATAAAAATAAAAAAAATTCCTCATGGTTTCCATTCTTTCGAACTTTTTGATTATAATGAAGGTAACATCAAAAGGGAGAGATAGAAGGGAGAAAACCTTGTGACAAACATTTTATTCGTTTGCACCGGAAATACATGTCGAAGCCCGATGGCGGAGGCTATTTTTAAGCATTTGCAAAAAAACGGCCGATTTAACGTTCGTTCAGCAGGCGTGTTTGCATTGGATGGGCAGAAAATTTCAGAAAATGCAAAAAAAGTGCTGGAGGAAAAGGGAATACATGTTGAGCACAGTGCTTCAAAACTTACGGAAGAACATATCGATTGGGCAACATATGTATTTACGATGACTAAAGATCATAAAAACATATTATGCCAATTTTTTCCTAAAGCAGCCGAAAAAACATTTACGGTAAGCGAGTTCGTTGTTGGAAAAGATGAGGAGATACGTGATATTACCGATCCGTTTGGCAGTTCCGTGGAAAAGTACAGAAAAACAAGGGAAGAGCTGGAGCAATTGCTTCAAAAGCTTATTTCAAAATTAGAAACAAATTAGCAGGCAGGTGGACTCTGTGAAAAACAAGAATCGATACAAATTCAGCATCCGTTTAAAAATCGTCATCTTTATTACGATTGTTGCTCTTATTACATATTCAACAAGCGGATTTTTCATTTATGTTGTATACGAGTATGTGAAACAATATATTGACCGAACATCTTTTACCCTTTTGACGCTGACTCTTGGAATCATATGGTCAGGGATTTTAACAGCTATTGCAGCTGGATTTCTTATTTCTCCGCTAAAGCGGCTTGAAAAGGCTGCTCTTATAGCGGCCGATGGCGATATTTCCGTAAATGTTCCTGACATCAAATCAGATGATGAAATTCGGTCCTTAAGCAGAGCCTTTAATGAAATGCTTTCCAATTTAAGACATATGGTGAAAAACATTGAAATAAATTTTGAGCAAACAAATGAGCAGGTGAAACAAATACATGCTGCAACAGAACAGGCAACAAGACAAGCTGAAAGCATTTCATATACGATTAAGGAAATTTCAACAGGAGCCGACCAATCGGCGGCTGCTATTCAGGAAACAGCAGAAGCGGTGGAAGATACGGTAGAGCTTGCTAGTCAGGTAAAAGAAAAAGCAAAAGTATCCGAAAAAATGGCGAATGAAATGGTTCAATCACTTGACCAAAGCAAAAAGATATTTCAATCTTTAATTAAAGGGATTCAATCGTTGGCCGAAAAAAACGAGCAATCTATTTTGGCGGTACAGCGTCTTGAAGAAAATGCCAAAAAGGTGGAGACTATTGTATCCCTTGTCGGCGATATTGCCGATCAAACAAACCTGCTGGCGCTGAACGCGTCAATTGAAGCGGCAAGAGCAGGTGAACACGGCAGAGGGTTTGCTGTCGTTGCGGAAGAAGTTCGAAAGCTTGCTGACCAAAGCGCCAAAGCTGTTCAAGGAATTTCCGAGCTGATCTCTAACATTCAAAAAGAAGTAAGCAATGTTGTTGAACAGATTGGAGATCAAGTGAAAACAGCTCGACAAGAAGCGCAAAGAGGGAAAGAAACAGAGAAAATTCTTGTGGAGATGTCGAAATCGATTTTGCATGTTGCCGAAGCGGTTAAGGTGATCAGCGAGCTGATGGACGAACAGCAAAAAAGCATTCAACAAACAGGAGCGCAATCCGAAGAAGTGGCAGCGATTGCCGAAGAGACATCTGCTGGTGCACAGGAAGTGGCCTCATCTGTACAAGAACAAGCTGATAATATTTCTAACATTAATCAATTAACGAGAGAGCTTGAAGCAAGCGCTCAGCAGCTAAAGAAAGTAATCGATCGATTTACTTATGAAAAATAAAAAGGAGGAGCAGCTAGTGAAAGTCATAATTGCCTCAGATCACGGAGGGGTCAACATACGTGAAGAAATCAAAAAATTGCTTGACGAGATGAATATCGAATACGAAGATATCGGCTGCGACTGTGGGACATCAGTTGATTATCCTGATTACGCATTGCCGGCAGCTGAACGAGTCGCGAAAGGAGAATTTGACCGCGGTATTTTAATTTGCGGAACAGGGATCGGAATGTCAATAGCGGCCAATAAAGTAAAAGGTATTCGCTGCGCCCTTGTACATGATGTGTTTAGTGCAAAAGCAACCCGGGAGCATAACGACAGCAACATGCTTGCAATGGGTGAACGTGTCATCGGGCCGGGACTTGCCCGCGAAATTGTGAAAACGTGGCTGACAACTGAATATGTGGGAGGCAGGCATGCGAATAGAATAGAAAAAATTTCAAAATATGAAGAAACCCATTTATAAGGTGATGATCGAATGCCGGAATTGCAAGAATACCGGGAACAGCTTTTAACAGTGCTGGCCGATTTTAAAGAAAAAGCACCAATTCAAAAAGGGCAGCTGATTGTCATAGGGTGCTCAACGAGCGAAGTAATCGGAGAAAAAATCGGCACTGCCGGAAATACGGATGTTGCCGAAATGATATTTTCTGCATTATCGGAATTTCAAAAAGAAACAGGTGTAGAGCTCGCTTTTCAATGCTGCGAGCATTTAAATCGCGCTCTTGTCGTTGAACGGGAAACAGCAGAAAAGCGCAATTACGAAATCGTTTCTGTCATCCCAATCCCGAAAGCAGGCGGTTCCATGGCAGCGTTTGCTTATGAGCATATGAGGGATCCGGTTGTTGTTGAATTTATTAAGGCAGATGCAGGCATTGACATCGGAGATACACTTATTGGCATGCATTTAAAGCATGTTGCTGTCCCTGTTAGAAGCTCGGTCAAGCAAGTCGGACAAGCCCATGTAAACTTAGCTTTTAGCCGGCCGAAGCTTATCGGCGGTGCGCGGGCAGTTTATACAAAATAAACATTCGAATATTAGCAGTGCGAACTTACGTCATGGTTTGTGCTGCTATTTTTTTATAAAAGAAGTGGAGCGGAACGAAAAAAATCATGCACATCATCTCTTTGAAGTATATCGGGGCCCCTCCATCTTTAGAAATTGTAAGCAAAAGTCGTATCAAACTTTGATGCGATTTTGTTTAATGAAAATACAGGTTGCCGATCATTTCCTGCTTGACGACCCTGTGCATTGAGTTAGGTACAGAAGCTCCGTTGGTCGAGTTGTACAAGACATGATTCAATTTACGAACTGATAGTTTAAGTATACAGGCAGAATCGAGGTTTTAAGAAATTCCGAATTAAAAACTATTCATGCCAAAAAAAAGTTTGGGAAGAATACGCTTACATAAAAGAAAAGGGTTGCCAAAGGATGATCAATACGGTTATTCTGATTAATAAGTAGATCGGCATGACGATTTTGTCGCTCGCCTGTGCCGTTCAATCGATGAAAGACTAGAGGGGGAACATTTCATGAAATATATTCAACAACAGGATCCTGAAGTATATGAAGCGATACAGAACGAATTAAAGCGCCAGCGTACGAAAATCGAACTGATTGCGTCAGAAAATTTTGTCAGTGAAGCGGTAATGGAGGCCCAAGGTTCTGTATTAACAAATAAATATGCAGAAGGTTATCCGGGACGTCGCTACTATGGAGGATGCGAATATGTTGACGTTGCGGAAGATTTAGCTCGCGAACGGGCGAAAAAAATTTTTGGAGCTGAGCATGCAAACGTTCAGCCGCATTCCGGTTCTCAAGCCAATATGGCTGTTTACTATGCTGTCTTAAATCATGGGGACACTGTTCTCGGAATGAATTTGTCTCACGGCGGCCATTTAACGCATGGAAGTCCGGTAAACTTCAGCGGAATGCAATTTAATTTTGTTGAATACGGTGTTGATCCTAACACTCATCTTATCGATTATGATGATGTTCGAGCTAAAGCTCTTGAGCATAAACCGAAAATCATTGTTGCTGGTGCCAGCGCTTATCCTCGTGAAATTGATTTTAAAAAGTTTCGGGAAATCGCTGATGAAGTGGGAGCTTACTTAATGGTTGACATGGCTCATATTGCCGGCCTTGTTGCTGCAGGTCTTCATCAAAATCCTGTGCCGTACTCCCATTTTGTAACAACTACGACGCATAAAACACTTCGCGGTCCAAGAGGCGGAATGATTTTATGCAAAGAAGAATTTGCAAAACAAATTGATAAAATCATTTTCCCAGGCATTCAAGGCGGTCCGTTAATGCATGTTATTGCGGCAAAAGCGGTAGCATTGGGAGAAGTTTTACAAGAAGAATTTAAAACATATGCGCAAAACATTATCAACAATGCGAAGCGGCTGGCAGAAAAATTAAAAGAAGAAGGACTGACTTTAGTATCTGGAGGAACAGATAACCATTTGATTTTAGTTGATGTCCGCAACTTGCAATTAACAGGAAAAGTTGCTGAACATGTTTTGGACGAAATCGGCATTACTGTGAATAAAAACGCGATTCCATACGATCCTGAATCACCTTTTGTTACAAGCGGAATCCGTATTGGAACGGCAGCTGTCACAAGCCGCGGTTTTGGTTTGGAAGAAATGGATGAAATCGGATCGATTATTGCATTTGCATTGAAATTCCATCAAGACGAAGCTAAATTGGAAGAAGCGAGAAAACGGGTGCAAGCTTTAACAGAAAAATTCCCGCTCTACCCAAATTATTGAGGAAATATTGAGTGTTCGAAGCCACATGCTTCGGACGCTCTTTTTTTATTTTAATTTTCTGCCTCTTAAAACTATTTAAAATGGATTTCATCGTTTGGAATGTTGTCGAAAAAGGTTGATGAAAATGTTGAAACTCAAAAATTTTTTCTGTAAAATCTATTGAGGCAAAAGAAAAGGAGATGTGAAACTTGGGCAAAGTGTTTGTATTTGATCACCCGTTAATTCAGCATAAGCTATCCTATATTCGCGATAAAAAAACCGGAACAAAAGAATTTCGAGAGCTTGTGGATGAGATTGCTACATTAATGGCGTTTGAGATAACACGAGATCTTCCGCTGGAGGAAGTGGAAGTAGAAACCCCGGTAGGAGTAGCGAAAACAAAAATCTTGTCAGGAAAAAAACTTGGGGTTATTCCCATTTTGCGTGCGGGGCTAGGAATGGTTGACGGCATTTTGAAACTGATTCCTGCCGCAAAAGTCGGCCATATCGGGTTATATCGGGATCCGAAAACATTAAAGCCTGTAGAATACTATGTAAAACTTCCTTCTGATGTGGAAGAGCGGGATTTCATCGTTGTTGACCCAATGCTGGCTACCGGCGGTTCAGCAGTTGAAGCAATAGAGTGTCTAAAAAAACGCGGTGCAAAAAATATCCGTTTCATGTGTCTAGTAGCTGCTCCTGAAGGGGTAAAAGCAATGGAAGAAGCTCATCCAGATGTCGATATTTACATTGCCGCACTTGATGAGAAATTAAACGACCATGGCTATATCGTACCAGGTTTAGGAGATGCAGGAGACCGTTTATTTGGTACAAAATAACAGGAGAGGGCGAAGTGAAGTGCCCTCTCTTTCTTTTTAGCATAGTATGAAAATTCATTAATATAAGGAGCTGTCCAGAAAGTCAAATCCCCATTTGAAAACACAAAATCATAAACATCGATATATCAACGTTTCTGAAACATTAATAGGCGTCAATAAGCCGTAAAAACGACTTATTAAACAGCTCCATCAATTTCTCACTTTTCCCTTAAAACGACTTTTTTCATGCAATAAACTGATGTTCATAGCGAACAATAAGTGCTGAGGTGATAGAAATGGGAAACCCTTCAGTGCGAATTTGTTTGCTTTTTTTCTTCATTTTCCACGTTTTTGATATAACTGCTTTTGCAAAGACCTTCCCCGAACATCCACAAATCCCTGAAGAGAATGCTGATGAACAAGTCACAATGATCATTGTTTTGTCAGATCAGAACCTTTCAAAAATAAAAGAGTTGATTCAAAAAAAATATCCGGAAATAAACATTTGCTGGGAATATAAAAAAACGTTTACCGGATTTTCAGTAAAAGGGAAAAAAAGAGATCTAGATCAGCTAGTAAAAGAGCCTTACATTGAACATGCAGAGCCTGTAACGACTTTTCAAGCAACGGTTGAAGAAAGTGTTCCTTTTATAGGCGGCATCGATGCACGCGGCTATTTTGACACGAAGGATGAAAGATTGACAGGAAAAGGAGTGAAAGTAGCTGTTATAGATACGGGGATCGACTACAACCACCGAGATTTACAAAAAAATTATCAAGGCGGATTTGATTTTGTAGATCAAGACAAAGACCCAATGGAAACAGTCGCGAAAGACAATTCGAGGACAATTCACGGCACTCACGTAGCAGGAATTATAGCGGCAAATGGAAAATTGAAAGGGGTTGCTCCGGAAGCCTCCATCATTGCCTATAGAGCGCTTGGCCCTCATGGGTACGGGACGACAGACCAAGTTATTGCAGCGATTGAAAAATCGATTGAGGATCAGGTAGATATCGTAAATCTTTCCCTTGGCAATGATGTGAACGGTCCGGATTATCCGACAAGCCTGGCGTTAAACCGAGCCGTTGAAGAGGGGATAACTGCAGTTGTATCAAGCGGAAACTCTGGACCTAACATTTGGACCGTCGGTTCGCCTGGCACTGCAAGCAAAGCAATTTCCGTCGGCGCATCGACACCGCCGCTTGACGTAAAGTATTTAACCCTTTCAGGATTTCAAAAGAAAATACCAGCTGAATCTTTGTTCAATTCTGCCCCTTGGACAACAATTAGAGGACGGATAGAATATGCAGGCTTAGGGGAGAAAAAAGACTTTAAACCTTCTGTTAAAGGAAAAATAGCCTTGGTGAAGCGCGGGGAGATCACGTTTGCCGAAAAAGTGAAAAATGCAAAATCAGCCGGAGCCCAAGCGTTGATTATTTGCAACAACATGAAAGGGAGATTTACCGGCAATTTAGAAGAAAAATTGGACTTTCCTGTTGTCTCCATCTCAAAGGAAGATGGCGAATGGCTGCTGAAACAATTGAATGAAAAATCGTTCATCAAAACAACCATTCAGATAGAAAAAGATCGCCTCGCACCCTTTTCATCAAAAGGACCGGTAACAGTCACATGGGAAGTGAAGCCCGATCTTGTCGCGCCTGGTGTAGCAATTGACAGCACAATACCTAAAGGGTATATGGCTCTTCAAGGAACAAGCATGGCTGCTCCGCATATAGCAGGTGCAGCGGCATTGATCAAACAAAAGCATCCAGATTGGTCGCCGGAACAAATAAAAGCAGCTATGATGAATACTGCTAAACCGCTTTATGATCAAAATGGAAGGCTGTACAAGGTGTTTGAGCAGGGGGCGGGAAGAATCGATATTTTATCGGCTGTTCAGACAAGAGCTCTCATTTATCCGGCATCTCTATCATTCGGTCAATTTCACAAAAATATCGGCAGGAAAAAGAAAGAGATCACGTTAACTCTTGAAAATCTCTCCGATCAAGAAAAAACGTTTGTTTTTTCTAAACCGCATTATCAAAAAGGGGTTCAATGGCAGCTCCCTATTTCCGTAAAGGTTCCTGCTAACGGGAAAAGAGAAGTATCCGTCTCGATTGATGTTGCACCAAAATCATTGAGGGAAGGATTGTATGACGGGACTCTTGTTGTAACAGCCGGCAGCCAGACAATCCGCCTTCCATATTTATTCGTTGTTGGCGAACCGAATTATCCAAAAATCATGGGATTTGAATTTGGGCTTGCCGATCAAGGGAATATGTACCATTATGAGCTTTATTTGCCGCAAGGGGCGGATGAATTCGGGATTGCCCTGTATGATACGGACACTTTAACATTCAAAGGCTTTTTAGACTGGCAAAGAAATATTCCGGGAGGTTTGTTGAAAAGAGACATTTCCGGGCAATTTAAGGACATTCCAAACGGCGTTTACAAAGCGCTTATTTTTGCAAAAAAAGACGGGGAAGAAAGCAGCTATGAAACGACAATCATTTTAGATCACTAGCATTGCAGTAATTAAATCTGATGATTCAAAATACTAAGAATGTTCAATTTTTTATTGATTTCAAAACAAAAAAATCCTTTACAATG
>NZ_VISS01000009.1:38171-109786 GCF_007827555.1 Aeribacillus composti | reverse complement strand
TGGGTTTCTTCAGTATTGCCTTTTTTCGGATCATCGGACAAGGGAATTTCCAATTTCTATGATTTTTCACCTTGACATATTACCGCAGGACTTTATCTTCTAGGTCGAGAATATTGACGTTGTTAATACCGTATTTAATAAGAAATTGAACAGGCACCCACTTATCCATTTCTTTTGACTTCACAAGAATTAAAGCGAGTTGTTTATGCATATCTTCTTCCTCCCTTTTTTAATTTTTGTTTTTCTTCTTTGTCTCTCATGGTCATGATCCATCATCTCCTTTCAGTTGCTTTCCTTTCACCAAGCTAGTCGTCTCTGTAAAAAACAAAAAAACCGATATTCATCCGAAATGGATAAATATCGGTTAGAAAAAGGGGTGGGGCATGAAACGGCAGGGGTACCCCTTCACATATAAAATGGTGGTGGAGAGAGAAATTTTGTGTAATTTTTCAGCTTTATAGGGTCTTTGTACTTGAACGAATAGCTGTGTAAAAATGATAGGGGATGTAAGATAATGACTTTAATAGTAAATTAGTCATAGTGTATTTTGTCGGATTTTGTCAAATGCATTCTATTAGTCAGTTAATTCATTTAAAATAAAGACAAATACAATTTATTAAACATGAAATTATTAAGGATGATTTACTGGAGAGTGTTATATATGGGGTATCAAAGTGAAGCACAGCTTGAAGAGCAGTTAATTAATCAACTTGTGAAACAAGGTTATGAAAGAATCACAATTAATGATGAAGCTGACTTAATGAGGAATTTTCGTCATCAACTCAATAAGTACAACGCTAAGCGTTTAAATAACAAACCGTTGAGTGATAAAGAGTTTGAACGGATTTTACTACAAATCGCGGGTAAGAGTGTTTTCCAAAGCGCAAAAATTTTACGTGATAAGCAGGTTTTGGTTCGAGATGATGGAACGGAAGTGTATATTGAATTATTTAATACAAAAGAATGGTGTAAAAACATATTCCAAGTGACGAATCAAACAACTGTTCAAGGAAAGTACAAAAACCGTTATGATGTAACGCTGCTTATAAACGGTTTGCCATTGGTACAAATAGAGCTCAAGCGTCGAGGATTAGACTTTAAAGAAGCATTTAATCAGATTGAACGTTATCGGAAGCACTCTTATCAAGGTTTATATCGCTATTTACAGCTTTTTATCATCAGTAATGGAGTAGACACTAAGTATTATGCCAACTCCGATCGCGAAATTTTGTTCAGTCACACCTTCTTCTGGTCAGATGCAGAAAATAATCGAATTACTTCACTAAGTGAATTTGCGGCTTCTTTTTTACAGCGTTGCCATTTAGCTAAGATGATTGCACGCTACATGATTATTAATGAAACAGATAAGAACTTAATGGTTATGCGTCCATATCAAGTATATGCTGTTGAAGCATTGATTCATCGTGCCTTTGAAACTAATAACAATGGCTACATATGGCATACAACCGGCAGCGGGAAAACAGTAACTTCATACAAAGCGAGTCAAATTCTTTCTCAAGAACCGTCTATAAAAAAAGTTTTTTTTCTTGTCGACCGAAAGGATTTAGATACTCAAACTATTGAAGAATTTAATAAATTCGAACCCGATTCAATTGATATGACGGAAAATACAAATAAGCTTGTTGAGCAAATAAAAGATGCTAACAAAAAATTAATTGTTACTACTATTCAAAAGATGGCTAATGCTATTAAATCTCCAAAACATGCAAAGTTAATGGAACAGTATAAAAAAGATAAAGTAGTTTTTATTATTGATGAATGCCATCGTTCTCAATTTGGTAAAATGCACAAAATTATTACCAAGCATTTCATCAACGCACAATTCTTTGGATTTACGGGTACACCTCTTTTTGAAGAAAACAAAAGCCAAGATGGTCGAGTTACGGCAGATTTATTTGAAAAATGTTTACACACCTATCTTATTAAAGATGCGATTCACGACGGCAACGTACTTGGGTTTTCTGTTGAGTATATAAATACTATCAAAGATAAGGTTGATGAATCTGATACAACACGTGTAGAAGGCATAGATACCGATGAAGTTTGGATGCACGATGATCGAATCCGAATGGTTGCTGAACACATTATTCAACATCATAATGCCAAAACACGTAACAAAACCTACAATGCTATTTTCACTGTTCAAAGCATTCCAATGCTTGTAAAGTATTATGATACTTTTAAAAAGATAGATCATGACTTAAAGATTGCTGCTATATTTACATATGGTGCGAATGAAGAGAGTGAAGGTAAAGATGAACATTCTCGTGATTGCTTAGAACGAATAATAGCTGATTATAACAAGATGTTTGGCACGAATTTTTCAACTGATACATTCGATAGTTATTTTAAAGACGTCTCAAAAAAGGTAAAAACGGTCCAAATTGATATTTTGCTTGTCGTCGATATGTTCTTAACTGGCTTTAACAGTAAAACATTAAACACTCTTTATGTAGATCGAAATTTAAAACATCATGGGTTAATTCAAGCTTTTTCCCGAACAAATCGTGTTGAAAAGTCGACAAAACCACATGGTAATATTGTCTGCTATCGTAATTTGAAGGAACAAACAGACGAAGCAATTAAGCTGTTTTCTCAAACAAATAGCGTCGATACCGTTCTGATGGAGAGTTATGATAGTTACCTAGATAAATTCCTTCAAGCATTACAAGAGTTGAAGGCATTAGCTAATACACCTCAAGCAGTTGACCAGTTAGAACGCGAAGAAGAAAAACATGCGTTTATCATAAGCTTCCGTGAATTAACAAAAATATTGTCTAGGCTCCAAACATTTAATGAATTTGAATTTGATGAATCGATACTTGGTTTGAGTGAGCAAACTTATCAAGATTATAAAAGCAAGTATCTTCGAATTTACGATGAAGTAAGGCGTGAACGAGAGAAAGTATCGATTTTGTCTGATATTGATTTTGCGATTGAATTGATGCATACAGATAAAATTAACGTTAGCTACATCATGAATTTGATTCGTAACATTAATTTTGATGATGTAGATGAGCGGGATAAAGCGATTAAAGAAATTAAAACACAACTAGATCGAGCTGATAACGAAGAACTTCGATTGAAAGTAGATCTTATTAAAAAATTCTTGGAACAAGTTGCCCCTAATCTTAGCAATCAAGATTCGGTCGATGATTCATTCAGAGAATTCGAAAATGAGCAGCGGGAGTATGAAATTAAACAGTTAGCTGAAGAAATGAATGTGGCAGAAGAAAAAGTCAGCTATTTCATTCAGGAATATGAATATAGCGGTGTAGCTCCAATAGATGAAATCAGTGATTCTATAAAGGCTCCTTTTTTAAAGAAAAGAAAGATGGTTAAACAGATTTTAGATTTTATTTATGACAATACTCAAAAATATTCTTAATGTTATTTTTAATAATGCGGATGACTGTAACATCTATGTGAAAACAAAGAAAGCAGGAATTCGTGTCATGAATTCCATTACGAACTTTATCGAGAAGGAGTTAAAGCTCAAGGTAAATAAAGAGAAATCGGCGGTAGACCGTCCTTGGAAACGGAAGTTTCTCGGTTTCAGCTTCACACTCAATAAGACTCCAAAGGTACGAATTGCGAACGAAAGTGTGAAACGTTTGAAGAACAAGATCCGTGAAATTACATCAAGGTCGAAACCGTATCCAATGGAGAAAAGGATTGAGAAACTGAACAAGTATTTAATGGGATGGTGCGGATATTTTGCCTTGGCAGAAACACCAAGTAAGTTCAAAGAATTTGATGAATGGATTAGACGAAGGCTTCGAATGTGTTTGTGGAAAGAATGGAAAACCCCGAAAACAAGAATTCGGAAACTCAGAGGATTAGGGGTTCCAAGCCATAAAGCATTCGAATGGGGCAATACACGCAAGAAATATTGGCGGATTGCCTGCAGTCCCATTCTACACAAAACCCTCGACAACTCCTATTGGAACCGTCGAGGGTTAAGAAGTCTATTCGAAAGATATCAAGCACTACGTCATACTTAATTGAACCGCCGTATACCGAACGGTACGTACGGTGGTGTGAGAGGTCGGGGGTTAGTCACCCCCTCCTACTCGATTTGTATATTTTAACCATGTATTTTTGTTATTATGAAAAATAGCAAAAAGGGGGTGGAAGTTTGCTTTTAGGGCAATTGGCGAATGTGTCTCAAGGAATTACCCTTTCCCGAATACAACCGACCAATCCAACTATGTCAGAGCGATTTTCTCTTTTCACGATGAAAGAAATGAACGAAAGTCTTGGATTTCAAATTTCATCGAGAGAAGAAGAACAATTTGCTGAAGTAGATAAACAAAAACAAAATCAAATAGTACTAACAGCAGAGAATATGGTTTTAATTAATCTTATTGCACGGAAAGCCGTTGTTGTGACAAATCAACATGTAGGGAAAATTATTCCATCAAATTTTGCTATTGTGGAAGTAGACACAACTAAGTTGAATTCTTATTACTTTGCATGGTATTTTAATGAACATCCAATATGTCAACGACAGCTACGGATTGCAACTCAAGGATCAATTGTTTCTGCGCTTTCTATTCAAATGTTAAGGGAATTAAAAGTAATTCTTCCAACAAGAGAACAACAACAACGTATTGGGAGAATGTATCAATTGCTAATTCGAAAGAAATTATTAATGACTCAAAGACAACAATTAGAGGAAATGATCATTAAACAAATTATGCTCAATGCAATTCAGGAGGACTAGAAATGACACCAACATTAAAGCAAAAAAAGCAACAAGAGGAATTACATACAAAACTTTGGAATATGGCGAATGATTTGCGTGGTCAAATGGAAGCCTACGAATTTAAAAATTACATACTTGGTTTGATTTTCTATCGTTATCTTTCAGAAAAAACAGAGATGCGTGTACAAAAATTACTTGAAGAAGATAACCTTTCTTACAAAAAAGCATGGGAAAATGAAGAATATCGCGAAGCATTAAAAGAGGAACTTGTTACACAAATTGGTTATGTTATTGAACCTAAATATCTATTTTCATCGATGATTGAAGCAATAAAAGAAAAAACATTTGATATTGAATTATTATCACATGCCATTAATGCAGTAACAGAGTCAACTTTAGGGGCTGAAAGCCAAGAAGATTTTGATAATCTGTTTGATGATATGGATCTTACTTCATCTAAACTTGGTCGTGATGTGAAATCACGTTCAAAATTAATAGCTAAAGTCATGGTCAGTATAAATGAAATTCCATTTCTTCACGATGATATTGAGATTGATGTGTTAGGTGATGCTTACGAATATTTAATCTCACAATTCGCTGCAAATGCAGGGAAAAAAGCTGGGGAGTTTTATACACCACAGCAAGTATCTAAAGTTCTGGCTAAACTCGTTACAGTAGGAAAATCAGATTTAAAAAGCGTATATGATCCTACCTGTGGTTCGGGTTCGCTTTTATTACGTGTTGCAAAAGAAGCAAAGGTTCGAAAATTTTATGGTCAAGAGTTAACGGCGACTACGTACAATCTAGCACGAATGAATATGCTACTTCATGATGTATCGTATAAAAACTTTGATATTCGTAATGGCGATACTTTAGAAGACCCACAACACTTAGGTATGAAGTTCGAAGCTATTGTTGCTAATCCACCATACAGTGCGAAGTGGAGTGCAGATCCAAAGTTTTTGGATGATGAACGTTTCAGCGCGTACGGAAAGTTAGCTCCGAAATCAAGAGCTGATTTTGCCTTTATTCAGCACATGATTTATCATCTTGATGATAATGGTACGATGGCTGTCGTTCTTCCACATGGTGTCCTATTCCGTGGAGCTGCTGAAGGAGTAATTCGTAGATACTTGATTGAAGAAAAAAATTATTTAGATGCTGTTATTGGACTCCCAGCAAATATTTTCTATGGTACACCGATTCCAACATGCATCTTAGTTTTCAAAAAATGTAGAGAACATGAGGACAACATCTTGTTTATTGATGCCTCACAGCACTTTGAAAAAGGAAAGAATAAAAATCTTCTACGTGAAGAAGATGTTGAAAGAATCATTGATACCTATATTAAACGTGAAACAATTGAGAAATACTCCTATGTTGCATCACTTGAAGAAGTAAAAGAGAACGACTTTAACTTAAATATTCCTCGTTATGTTGATACATTCGAGCAGGAAGAGGAAATTGACATTGAAGCGGTTCAACAACGTCTAAAAGAAATCGATGATGAGATCGCGGCAATTGACAAAGAGCTTGCAGTTTATCTAAAAGAACTCGGATTGTGAGGGGAAAATAAAATGAAAAACGTGCCCGATTTACGATTTTTTAATTTCAAAGAACCTTGGAAATTAACTACTTTGGGTGATGTTTCGGAATCACTTAGTTATGGAATGAATGCAGCAGCAACAGAGTATGACGGAGTAAATAAATATATAAGAATCACGGATATTGATGAAAAGACCCATCGCTATAATCCCGAAAATATAGTTTCACCGCTAGGAGAGTTATCTGACGAATACTTAGTGGGAGAAAACGATATATTATTTGCTCGTACTGGGGCAAGTACAGGCAAAACTTATTTGTATTCTTCTGATGATGGAAAATTATATTATGCTGGATTCTTAATTAAAGCTCACATTAAAAGTAATGTCGATGCTAAATTTGTATTTTATCAAACTCAAAGAGAGATATATAAAAATTGGGTTAAAGTAATGTCTATGCGCTCTGGACAGCCAGGTATCAATTCTTCCGAGTATGCTACTTTCTCATTTCTGATACCTTCTCTAAAGGAACAACAAAAAATTTCTGCATTCTTTTCGCTCATTGATAAAAAAATTGAGAAACAGCGGGAAAAGGTTGAAGCTTTACAGTTATACAAAAAAGGCATGCTTCAGAAAGTTTATTCACAAAAGATTCGGTTTAAAGACGATGATGGACAAGAATTCCCAAATTGGAAGTATGATACACTAGGGAAGTTTGCTAATAAAATTACTAAAAAGAACAAGAATGGTAAAATCACTAATGTTATCTCCAATTCTGCTAAAGAAGGTCTAATTGCTCAAAGGGACTATTTTGATAAAGATATTGCTAACATTGATAATATTGATGGATATTATGTATTAGAACAAGGGGATTTTGTTTATAATCCAAGAAAATCTACAGATGCTCCTTACGGGCCAATAAATAAGTATTTGTTTAAAGATAAAGGTGTTGTTTCCCCGCTTTATTTATGCTTTAAAGTTTCTAAATCGATAGATAGCGATTTTCTTGCCTATTATTTTAAAAGTGATAGATGGTATCGCTTCATTTATGAGAATAGCGATCAAGGAGCAAGACATGACCGTGTTAGCATAAAAGATTCGGATTTTTTCAAGATGACTATCCCTATACCTGAAATTAAAGAACAACAAAAAATAGCAAACTTCTTTAGAACCTTGGACAAAAAAATTCAGAGTGAACAAACAAAATTAAATACACTAACAGAATGGAAAAAGGGGCTTCTTCAAAAAATGTTTGTGTAAAGTACTTTATATGGACTAATTAGTAAAAATAAAATAGTTAAGTACAATAAAAAAGTGGGTAGAGGTTAACAATTGATTTTGCTTCTACCCTCATTCTTTATTTTATCTTGTTCAACTTTACGGTGAGGAGATTAATGAATCACATCAAATCATTATTGTCAGTTCTGAATTAGATTTTGGAACTAAGTGTATCATTAATTATTTGTCTTCAAATTTTGATTTACCTATAAATGTAAATTATTGGTATTTTAAAAGGGAACAGGAGCTTATTACATAAAGTTGGCTTATTGATCTAACTGTAGTGGAATTTTGATCCTTGTGCTCAAAAAACTAAAAACAAACTAATAAAAGGATCCGGGTACAGAAACCTTAAATAATTATTTAATATTATAATTCCTTTTGGTTATAATTTGTATATATTATACTTAAGTTAAGTAACGTTTGAATACACTTCGGTTATTTCGGTTATTAAGGAGTGAAATAAATGACCCAAAGTAAGATTAGTGGGGCTGATTATCTTCTGCTTTTATTTTATGTAAAGGGAAGCACAGGAATTATTGGAGAACCAATTGAAGGTAGAACAAGAATTACTAAAATGATGTTTATTTTTAAAAAGGAAATATTCGGTAAATTAAAGTTAAACAAATTTTCATCTGAGGAAGACTTACCTAAATTTGAAGCGTATCATTATGGCCCATTCTCATATGATGTTCATGAACAATTAGACTTATTTACAAATATTGGTTTTATTGAAGAAAAAACAAAAGTTATTAGAAAAAATGACGAATTAGATTATGATAGTGATTTAAAGTCGATTGATGAAAACGAGAGCTTGTTTGAAGAGCAACTTCCCACTGTTTCTGAATATCGTTTAACACCTTTAGGCATAAAATATGTAGAAAACGAAATTATCCCCAACCTAGAAAATAAAGAACAGGTAATTTTATTTCTTGAACAATTTAAAAAACAAATTAACACAACGGATCTTCGAAGTATCTTGAGTTATGTTTATAATAAATATCCTGAATACGCCTCTAAGTCGAAAATTAGAGAGAAGGTGAAGTAAATTGGTTAATTTACTTTTGCCGAATCAAAAGATTACCGAAAAGCATCAAGTAGAGTTATCAGAACAAATTTTTTCTAAGGGGAACTGGAAAATATACAAGGAAGTTCCTCTTTTTTCTTCATCAATCGACATGGTTTTGATTGATGAAAATAAAAATGTTATTGCAATTGAATTCAAATTAAAAAATTGGAAGCGAGCAATTAGCCAAGTAAAAAAGCATTGTATCGCAGTAGATTATATGTATATATGCATATTAAAACCGAAAAATAAAGAAACTCAACATAATATTGAATCAGTATGTAAAAAGGAAGGAACTGGGCTATACTATTTTTATTTTGATGAAGAACAAAATCCATGCTTATTAGAAGCTGTTAAACCACAAAAATCTAAGTATGTTTGGCAAAAGCAAAGAGAAAATTTATTAAGTACATTGTTATTAAATTAAGTGGATAGTGGGGAGGGTATGTTATGGATAAAAAAAAATACGCTAAAATGATTAGATATGGCACTGTAGCAGAACAAAAATACATTGATGAATTTAAAGATGATTTTGATATTTTAGTTATAAATGGTAATATGATATCGCACGCATCAAATGCAATTTCTAAATTTGTAGCAACTAGAAAATTTAGTTATATTATAGATCCTTTAACCCACTCTTTACAACACGACATCCAATTTTTAAAGGGTAACAATGGAAAAATTAAATCTTCTATTGTTAAAATGATTGATAATTTCTCCGAATTTGTCAAAAGAAAGATATTAGATGAAGAAAAGGTATTAGTACCATCAGATTTTGAAAGTGAAAAGCTTAGAAAAGACTTTGCACTAAAAGTTCTCAATTTCCAAAGAAATCATGTAATTAATAATTCAAAAGAAAAAGACTACTTTAAATATCTTCAATATACTAATATTACTTTTGAACCTAAATGGCTAGTTATACCATATTTTATGATGAACACAAAGAATTATAAAAAATGGTTAGAAATTAATTTAAGTATGATAAAGCATTCTCTAGATGAATATGAACCTGAAAAATTAGCCGTTCAATTAGTTATTGAAAAGGATATTTTAGAGGATTCAAGTTTTATAGATGATATTGTTGAAAAATATACATTTTATGACATAAAAACTTTATTACTATGGATTGATGATTTTTCCGCATTTGAGGCTTCAAAATTATTGTTAAAGAATTTTTGTAAGTTAGTTAAAGGTTTTTCCGATAAAGAAATTAAAGTCTATAACCTGTATGGAGACTATTTTTCAGTACTGCTTTGTCATCAAAATTCAAAAGCAAAGCTATCAGGTGTGTGTCATGGAATTGAATACGGTGAAAAAAGAGCTATCGTTCCAGTCGGTGGAGGCATACCTGTTAATAAATATTATTTATATCCTATACACCAAAGAATAGAATTTGGACGAGTTGCAACTTTGTTAACAATAATGGGTATTCTACCTGAAGATTACGAGAGATATTATTCAGAAATTTGCGATTGTAAACAATGTAAAGAAGTTATAGCAGCTAATTTAGATAACTTTTCACAATATGGAGGTTCCAAATCTATTGATATAGAGAGGAAAACTGGTGCTACCGTATCTAGGCAATATCCTACTGCCGAAGCAAAAAGACTATGTATTAGACATTTCTTATTTAATAAATTAAAGGAATGGGATTCAATCAATAAATATGAAATTTTAGATTTAGTCGATCAATCTATAAAAGCTAGTGAAGAATACTCTCAAGTATTAGGATATAACAATGTAGCGACCTTCGAAACTTGGCGTGATATTTTTATTAGTATGGGTGAAGAACATGAGTAAGACGGTCTTTGTATTGGGGGCTGGCTCTTCTGTTTTAGCAAAACTCCCATCTCAAGCAGATATTTTAAAAAACATTTTTATGAAAGATGATGTCGATTTTACTAGTGGGTATAATTCAACATTGTTAAAAACTGAAGAGAGATATAGGCAGGCAAGGAAAAATATTGCGGAGTTTATTGTTAGGTTATTTTCTAATAAAACATATTTGGATTTTATAAACGATGAGGGATTTAAGAAGGAATTTCAATCATACTCCGATGATGAGAAATTTGAAACTATAGAACAGCTCAAGAGAAGGAGTGATTTTTTAGAAAATATATATAGTTATTTATCTGAACATAAGGGATATATAGCACTCGAAGATATTTTTACAATACTGGATAAGGCCTTTGTTTCCAATGAACATATTCAAGGATATGATACCTCAAAAATTATACAACTTCGTGAAGATTTTGTACTTTGTATAATTAGGCTTTTTGTTAAGTCAAGTCTTAGTTATGAGTTTAATGATGATACTTATATTAATTTTTTACGAAAGTTAATGGATAGAAGGATTGATAGTGGACAACAAGGAGATCCTTTATCCATTATCACCCTTAACTGGGACTTTATTATTGATAAATACTTTTACGAAATTACCAAGCGTGATGATAAGTATAATAAGCTCCGACTTGATTATTGTGTATATGATCATAACTATCATTATTATTTTGATAGCAAATCTGAAGAGAATATTCCTTCAACAATTTTAAAAAGACAAGGTTTCTTCAACTTAAAGCTTTTAAAATTACATGGAGCAATGAACTGGCTTTTGTGCAAGAATTGTCAACGGCTTTACTATTCTCAAAGAGACTATATAGCTATTAAAGAATTTTATGATAAGAACTATCCGGAATGTCCATTTTGTAAGGAAAATTATCATTCTGTTGGTGATCGCAATCAAATTAAGTTAAAGAGTGAGTTAATAACACCTACACTATTGAAGAATTTAGAAAGTGTAACATTTAAAAATATTTGGAAAAATGCTTTTGTGGAACTCTCGGAAGCAGAACGGGTAGTGTTTATTGGATACTCCCTTCCGCAAGCTGACTTTGAATTTAGATATATGCTAAAAAAAGCAATTAGACCATCAACTAAAGTAGATGTGGTTCTTTATCATAATGATGATCCGAATAGATTAAGAAATATGCTACAACAAGGTGAATACTTAGAAAAATACTTCTTAGGTTCTTTAGCTGAAACAAGATATAAATCCTTTTTTGGAAAAGATGATATTAATTTTTATTATGAGGGAATGGCTGATTATGTTAATAATCATCTTTAATTTCTACATATATTGGGGATGTCCAGAAAGTCAAAATCCACTGAAAACGAAACATCATAAGCATTGATATATCAACGTTTCTAAAACATTAAAGGGGCGTCTATAAGCCGAAAAATCGACTTATTAGACATCCCCTTGCAACGATACAGTACCTTCATCTTAAAACTGCTTGATGCTTACCATTTCCGCAATCGAATCAAAAATAATATCAACAGCGGTCTTTAGCTCATCATCGGTCATCGCCAAAACAGGGATAAACGTGATGACAGGACCTAATGGTCGGATAATGAGACTGCGCTTTCTAGCTTCTAAAATAATTTTATGCTCAATCTGCTCCGAGCGGTCGAATATTTCTTTTGTTTTCTTATCCTTGACGATTTCGATGCCAATCATGAGTCCTTTTTGACGAATATCACCGACGATCGGCAGTTCATAAAGCTTTTGCAATTTACCTGCCAACGCATGAGCTTTTCGTTGGACATCCGAAACTAAGTTTCTCTTTTCGATCAACTCAATATTTTTTAACGCAACAGAACAAGATAATTGATTTCCCGTATATGTATGACCATGGAAAAATGTTTTATTTTCATGAACATCTCCTAAAAATGCAGAATAAATTTCTTCTGTTGTCAATGTTGCCGCAAGCGGTAAATATCCTCCTGTGATGCCTTTGGCTAAGCAAACAATATCAGGCTGGACATCTTCTTGTTCGCAGGCAAATAATGTTCCGGTTCTGCCGAATCCAACAGCCACTTCATCGCAAATAAGCAAAATATTGTATTTGCGGCAAAGCTTTTCAATACCTTTTAAAAACCCTTTCGGATGTACAATGATACCTGCCGCTCCTTGAACGAGCGGTTCGACAATCATACCCGCGACTTCTGAATGATGCTGTTCAAGCGTTTCCTCTAGCTTTGTTAAACAATAATTCACAATTTCCTTTTCATCGCCATATTCGTCCATTCTATATACATATGGGGAAGGTACTTCAATTCGTTCAAACAATAGCGGCCTAAAGATTCGATGGAATAAATCCATTCCGCCAACACTTACAGCACCAATGGTATCCCCGTGATAAGCTTCTTTTAATGAGATAAATTTGTTTTTATCTTTGTAGCGGACAGGGTCAATGTTTTGCCAGTACTGATATGCCATCTTCAGTGCAATTTCAACGGCAGCAGCCCCTGTATCGGAATAAAATATTTTTGATAAATTTCCTCCCCAAATTTCCACTAGTTTTTTTGCTAATAAAATGGAAGGAACATTCGCGGACCCTAAAAGCGTAGAATGAGAGATTTTTTCAATTTGTTCATGAAGCACTTCGTTTAATTCAGGGTCACTGTGCCCGTGAACATTTACCCATAAAGATGCATAACCGTCTAAATATTTTTTTCCTTCGACATCATAAAGGTAGCTTCCCTTTCCTCTTTCAATGATGAGCGGCTTTTCTTCGATATAAGACTTCATTTGGGTAAAAGGATGCCATACATATTGTTTATCAAGTTGTTCTAACTGTTCGTACCTATACTTCAATTTCTAATCCCCCTGACAATACATTCTTAAGTTCTTGCTTGGATATCAATGTGTTGGCTAATTGAGTAAGACTGTCTTTAGACAATGAGTCCATTGTTGGCAATTTAGTGATAATTGGAAGATTCAACATCTTATGTATGGTTCGTACATTATCAACATGAATCATATTGTATTGGTCAAAATGGTTAAATATAAGCCCGAGGATTTTAATGTCGTGCTTTTCGGCATAATTTACAGTTGTGAGTGTATGGTGTATAGCCCCTAATCCAGCCAAAGACACGAGAATTGTTGGCAATTCACATTCTTGAATTAAATCTTTTGTCATATAAAATCCGTTAGAATGTTCAATGAGCGGAACCGCGAGTCCGCCTGCTCCTTCTACTAGAACAACATCGTATTGATTTTTTAATTCTAAAATTTTATTTTTTATTTCATTTGGCTGAATCGTAGTATTTGTGATCTCTGAAGCTAAATGAGGGGAAACAGCAGGCTCCATATAATACATCCCCGTAGAGCCTTTTTCTTCTCCGATCACTTCTTCATACCAATATTGATCGGCAAAAGAATCGCTTTCTTCTACTACACCTGTTTGAATGGGTTTAAATATTTTTGTTTTCACTCCCATTTCTTTCAATACCAGAAATAGAGTGGAAGTGACAATCATTTTGCCAATTTCTGTTCCGGTCCCTGTGATAAAAATCGCTTTTCCCATTAAGATGCAACTCCTTGTTTATGAATCAAAAAGTTCGTCCGTGGAAGAATCTGCGCTGCGATGATGGAACATAGGATACATAAGAAAATATCTCCCGGTATAGGAATCACAAAACCAAATAATAATGTTTGAGCAATCGTTAACGACTTATCGAAAATAAACTTCATTGCTCCATATAACCAAAGACAGCCAAGAAGATACACTACAAGAAGGCAGGCGAAATTAGCGAGGAAAATAGAAAATGTTTTTACCAATTGAAATCTCTTAATCAACCAGCCATTGACGTATGCTCCTAACACAAAACCTAGTAAATAACCAAATGTAGGTTTAAAAATGTAACTTGGACCTCCTCCTTCCGCAAAAACAGGCGCACCTGCCAGTCCAATCAAAACGTAAACAAGCTGGCTTAACATTCCGAGTTTTGGGCCTAACAAACACCCAGCTAAATAAACAGATACAATTTGCAGCGTAAATGGGACATATGGAATAGGGATTTTAATAAACCCACCGATCGCCGTTAACGCCGCAAAAAGAGCAATTAACACCATCGACTTGATTTTCATGCTTTTCCTCCTAATACAATATTTGTTTTTTATTATGCAAGAAGAATGATAGAAATGTCAACCTAAAATTTTATTTGGTTAACATATTAAAAAGGAAGGAGGTTAATGAAGGGAACTTTTCCAGCCATAACAGCAATCATCGAAAGACCGATTTTGTCATTGAAGCATTTTTACGGAGATAACCTCTTGGCCTTCCGGTAATTTCACAACGATTTTTTAGACGGATAGGGGGGAGCTTTTGAAGAGCTTCATAGTCCCCTTTCTCCTTTAGCTCTCGTCTTAGCTCAGCATATTTAACAACGAATTCTTGTCTTTTTCTTTCTTTCGCTATTTTTGATTTTTAAGCCAATGTTCGTCCTTCCTGTCATATCATTTATTATTGAAAATTCCTCATTATTGCGTGACATCATCGTCTTGAAAAATTCGGCTTTCTGTCGCTCCTTTTTGAAATAGATATTTTCCGCTGTATGGTTTTGCTTCTTGATCAACTTTAGAAATGATAATCTGACAAATTCTTCTTCCTATCGTTAATTCGATCGGTAGGCGATTCGCGTTAAACAGTTCCAACGTGATTTGTCCTTTAAATCCCGGGTCAACCCAACCGGCATTTTGAATAAATAGCCCTAAGCGGCCGATCGAGCTTCTTCCTTCTACGAAAGCAGTAAGATTTTCCGGCAGCTCGATGGTTTCTATAGTAGTAGCAAGCAAGAAAGAGAAGGGGGGAATGACAATTTTCTCGTTTTCAGCCACTACTTCTTTATATTTCGCTTTCGCCTCTAATGATAGATGAGCATTGGCGTGCTCATCCATCACAAGAAAATGATTTCCAAGGCGCAAATCTACTGAAGCAGGTTGAATTTGCTCTTTTGTTAAGGGATCAATGACTAATTCTTTATGTTGTATTTTCTCAAGAATAGTTTTTCCAGATAAAATCATTCCTTCTTTCCTTCCTCCAGTTACACTTTTTGTAAATTCCAAGGGAATGGATCTGGAAGAGTAGACCAGTCTTGATCAAACTCAGAGTCGGTTAGTAAACATTTATCCAATTCCTTTATGATTTCTTCAGGGCGTAAATCCATTCCAATAAATACTAATTCTGTTTGCCGATCTCCGAACTGATCATCCCACTCGTCCAGCAAATGAGGGTTTTCCTTTAAAATTTGCTGCTGCTCTTCTTTCGGTAAAGAAGCGACCCAATAAGAGATCGGTTCAATACTAACAGAAGGTCCTGCCTGAGACATCAAAAGGGCAAGGTTATTCCTAGTTGCGCACCATGCAATTCCCTTTGCCCTTACAATATTTTCGGGCATGGAGTGAAGCCAATTGTAAAAGCGCTCGGAATGGAAAGGCAAACGTCTTGAATAAACAAAGGAAGAAATTCCATATTCTTCATTTTCCGGTGTATGCTGATCATGCCCTTGCTCTAACTCCTTGATCCATCCTGCTGAAGAGCTTGCTTCCTCAAAATTGAATAGTCCAGTGTTTAAAATCTCTCGAGGATCAATCTCACCTTTGACAGTACGAATAAATTTCGCTTTTGGCTGCAATGTTTTTAATACCTTTTCCAGCTTTGCCAATTCTTCTTCAGACACCAAGTCACACTTATTCAAGATGAGCACATCGCAAAATTCAATTTGGTCAATAAGAAGGTCTGCGATTTCACGAGTATCGTCTTCACTTAACGCTTGCTTTCTATCTAATAGCCGATCACCTGACTGGTAATCCTTCCAGAATCGATTGGCATCTACAACCGTCACCATCGTATCCAATCGACAAAAGCGCGTCAGATCGATTCCTAGTTCTTCATCAATATATGAAAAAGTCTGAGCAACTGGGATTGGCTCACTAATTCCAGTCGATTCAATAATGATATAATCGATATTTCCTTGTTTAGCGAGCCTTTCTACTTCGATTAATAGATCTTCCCTTAATGTACAGCAAATACATCCGTTTGACATTTCGACTAGCTTCTCCTCAGTTCTTGAAAGCTCTCCGCCTTGTTTGACTAATTCAGCATCAATATTGACCTCGCTCATATCGTTCACAATAACGGCTACCTTGAGCCCTTGGCGATTTTGTAAAATATGATTCAGAATGGTAGTTTTCCCTGCTCCTAAGTAGCCGCTTAAAACGGTCACAGGTATTTTTTTATCCATTGTCATCTTCCTTTCAACAATTAAAGTTTTTCTTTGACCTCAGATTGGTTCGAGAAAATTGAAAACCAATTTATATAAATCGTAATCATTACGATTTATATAATATTTAAACATATTTTTTTCGTAAATGCAAAATAAACTGTGGGAGTATTGATTTAGAATGACGCAAGCCGAATATTAAACGATATACACAAAAGCAGAACGGTTGGTGCAATCCATCCATAGCTGCCAAAAAATACTTCAGAGAAAGGTCTTCTACAAAACAATCGTACAATACACATCATGAACAATTTCTGGAAGCTTGAAATCGATGTGCACAATGCTTTTATAAATGGAAAAAAGATTATCCATTCACAAATTCCGTTTTAGATGGTATAGTTTTTACTATTTTCAAGGAGTGAGATGAACCCTTTTATTCTAATCGTAGGAGCGGGTCCTGCCGGGATTGGAATGGGGATATTATTAAAACAATTAGGAATTAAAAATTTCGGAATTTTAGAGCGTGACCGTATTGGGTCATCGTTTATGCAATGGCCGAAGGAGATGAGATTTATTACGCCATCGTTCACAGGACAAGGATTTGGTGCATTAGATTTAAACGCCGTTTCGCTGTCTGTTTTTGATTATAAAAAATTTGTTTAATCACCCAAAAAATTGCTGGAGAAATGGTTATTTTTTTGTTTAAGTGTATATATCAAATTGAGGATGAACCAAGTATAATTTGATTAAAATTTTCTGAATAAAAAGAAAATAAAGTATTATTACCTGACAAACATCAATGAATATTCGTAAAAAATGATAGCGATTTCAATTATTTAATTAATCTCATGTGAGGGGGAATGAAATTGTTTAAAGCATCTAATGGTGAAGAAATTTTTATTATTGATGCACACATTGCCTTATGGGATGGAAGCAAGGAGAATCAATTGAATATCCACGGAGAACAATTTATTAGTTGTTTTTATGATTATCACAAAAATCTAAGTCCGAAAGAATATTGGTGGCCGAAAGATGAGTTTGTAAAGTATTCTCCAGAAAAACTTGTGAATGACGTGTTTATGGAAGGATATGTGGATATGGCGATTTTTCAGCCAGTTTTTCTAAAAGAGTTTTATAAAAATGGCTTTGGTAATTTTGATGCAAATGAGGAGCTTTCAAAAAAGTACCCTAATCGTTTTATTTGCAATGGAACATTCGATCCTCGGCATGGCGAACGAGGCTTAGAAAAATTAGAAGAAAACAAAGAAAAATACAACTGGCAAGGGGTCAAGTTATATACAGCTGATTGGTATGGTAATTCAAAGGGCTATAAACTATCTGATGATTGGTCAAAAAGATATCTTGAAAAATGTCAAGAACTGGGGATAAGAAACATACACATTCATAAGGGGCCGACGATCACTCCTTTAAATCGGGATGCATTTGACGTAGCAGATGTTGATGATGCAGCAAGCTGTTTCCCTGAACTGAACTTTATTGTCGAACATGTAGGGCTTCCAAGATTAGAAGATTTTTGCTGGATTGCTACACAAGAGAAAAATGTCTATGCAGGTTTGGCAGTTGCCATTGCTTTAATCCATGATCGACCTCGTTATTTTGCTCACATTATAAGTGAATTGTTGTATTGGCTTGATGAAGACCGAATCATTTTTGGAAGTGACTATGCTATATGGGAACCGAAATGGATCATTGAAAAGTTTCTTGAATTTGAGCTTCCAGAGGATATACAAGAAGAGACTGGAGTTACATTTGATTTGGAAGTGAAGAAAAAGATTTTAGCAGGAAATGCAGCGAGATTATATAACATTGATATCGAAAAACAAAAAGAAAAATTAAAAAATTGTCAATTATCCAAATGGATAGCGTGACGAATAGAGAATAGTTGATGAAAAGACTTAAAAGGGAGGTGAAAGCGAGGTAATGGATAAAGAAAAGCAAGTGTATAGCATGCTTGAAAAAGTGTATGATCCTGAACTGGATCAGCCGTTAACAGAGTTGGGATTTATCGATCAAGTCCTAGTGAAGGATAATCATGTTAAAGTAGTCTTTCGCCTTCCAACTTATTGGTGCTCTCCTAACTTTGCCTACATCATGGCTGAAGATATAAGGAAATATGTATCTGAGATTGAATGGGTAAAAACGGTTCAAGTTCATTTACTCGATCATTGTGCATCCGATGAAATTAATCACGGAGCATCAGCAGGAAAATCATTTCGCGAAGTCTTCCATAATGTATCTGACGGAGATCTTGAAGAATTGCGCAAAACTTTTGATATAAAAGCCTACTATGCTAGGCAAGAGAAACTGATGAAATATTTACTAAAAATAGGAATGTCAAAGGAAGAAATTACGTCTTTATCTCTGCAAGAACTGAATGAACTGTCCCTGCCTGAAGAAGGGAGGCTGTTAAGAGAAAAATATTTGGAGAAGAAAAAAGTATTCCATCACTCAAGTACATTTGCCATAACAACTCCAGAAGGGAAGCCATTGACTGAAGAAGAGTTTTCAGATTACTTGAAAGGCGCCAAGCTGACAAGGTTGAGCATGGAGTTTAATGCGCATTATTGCCGGGGATTGTTGGAGGCACGATATAATTTGTCTGCTGCTTATGAAGGCAGTTTGGCAAAATGATTCATAATTTTTACAGCGTACAAATAATTTCATAATAAAAGGAAAGGTGATGTAAGATGAGTAAAAATGTTCTTATTATTACTGGCGATGCTGCTGAAGCATTAGAAGTGTTTTATCCTTATTATCGCTGTATTGAAGAAAATATTAATTGTACAATTGCCTCACCTGTTAAAAAGAAGCTCCAGACGGTTGTCCATGATTTCCTTCCTGAAATGGAGACTTTTACAGAAAAATGGGCATATAAAATCGAATCTCATGCATCAGTAGATGAGATTAATCCTGCCGACTATGATGGATTAATTATCCCAGGAGGGCGTGCGCCTGAATATATTCGTATGAATCCAAAGGTTCAGGAAATTGCTGCTCACTTTTTAAAAGAAAATAAACCTCTTGGGGTGATCTGTCATGGACAATTAGTCTTAACAACTGTAAGAGAATATATCAAAGGAAGAGAGATGACAGCTTACACTGCTTGTAGACCAGAAGTGGAAGCAGCAGGAGCTACTTATGTGGAAAAAATGCTTCATGTGGATGGGAACATTGTATCGGGCCACGCTTGGCCGGATTTACCGGGGTTCATGAGAGAATTCTTTAAATTGTTGAATGTAAGAGAAAAGTCTGCTGTTTAAAACATAAAAGGGCTGATGTATTTGAAAATGCCCCCCGAATATCGGATACTTGAAAAAAGTTCGATATTCGGGATTTTTTGTTTCATCAGGAAAAATACGTTTATCATCGAATCCAAGATGTAAGCGGAGAAAATCCAATGAGGATGATTTTGAGTGACGTTCAAATGAGACAGTTAGAGAAAATCATTGGAATGTCAAACATGTGTCGAGACGTTCTCCACATTTAGAGCAGTTCCTAATTACTTGTCTAAAAGGAAATTGCCCATTGAAAGACACTATGGACTTAATACTTGGCGTATAGCAGCAATCCCAAGTTTTCCTGCCGGTCGTCTCCCCGAACAACATTTGCCGATTGTCTTTTTTCATTCACTCCCGTTTCGATCAAATTATCCGGACTTAACGGTTTAAAGAATTTAATAACAGTAACGATATATAAAATATGACAATTCCTTCTGTTGTTTTAGGGTTAATTCCTGTCAGCTCTTCGATTTTATTTAAACGGTAGTGCAGTGTATTAATATGGATATTCATTTCCTCTGCTGTTTTTTTGATCGATTGATTATTGTTCATATAGTGTTGTAACGTTTCGATTAGAATTTGATCTTTTTCCATCATATGAATGGTTTGCTTCAAAAAATCTTTTTGCATCTCTGATGGGATATCTTCCAAGATGATTTCTAATATAAGATCCTCATAAAATACAATGCCTTTATTTTTTCGCGCTACCTTTAATGCTTTTTGTGCTTCTTTAAAAGATTTATTGATCATGTGTTTGCAAGCTGTTTTTCCTATGCCAATAGCTAAAGTGCTTTTGTATCTGTTTTCGAATCTTTTTTTTAAATCGTTTAACTGACTGTAAAAATAATTTTGTTTATAAGAAGCATCCATCTTTTTTAATACTAAAAAGCGCTCTTGCCCCCATCGAACAATAAAATGTTTTTCTTTCCCGAAGATAGAATAAAACAATTCTATGATTTCTTTTTGAATTCGATGAATATCGTAATTATTTAATGTGTGTATCTCCAATTCCATGAGTGTGCAAACATGAGTGTCATACACAGGAATGCCTAACATAAACCCGCGCTCTAAAAAATCTTTATCCACAGATGAAGCATTGATCCATTCATAAAGATACGATTCTATTCCTCTTATTTCCCATTCGTTTCTTTCAGTATAATATGCTTCTTGTATAATGAGCTCTGTCATTCTTCTAATTAAGTCCGCATAAGGCTCCACTTGTTTCGGTTCGCCAGTTATTCCGATCACTCCAATTACCTTCTTATGAAACATAATGGGCATATTGATTCCTGCTTTGACTCCTTTCAGCACTTGCGCTTTGATTTGATCAATGTAAAGCTTTTGTTTGGACTTAATAACAATCGTAGCTCCTTCATGAAAAGAGCCGATCCGACTCTCATCAGTGGAGGATATGATGATCCCATTAATATCAACTAATATGATATCCTCTTTGACTACGTCCTGAACCTCTGAAATAATTTTAGCAGCCAGCTTTGGGGATAATTGCAACTCGTACACCACCCTTTTGGTTAAAAAGACAATAAAAAAGGCATTTTTGGTATGTTAATTATATCATCATACATAGATAATGTGACTCTCATTCTTTATAATAAAACGAAAAGAATAAAAGTGAGGGGTTTGAATGATTGCTCCTGATATAAAGAGGGAATTCATAAATATTGTAGGAGAAGAAAATTTTGAAGATTCGGAAGTTGAAAGGTTAGTATATTCGTATGATGCGACTCCAAATTTTCAATCGATTCCGGATGCGGTCGTTTCGCCTAGAAATACAGAGGAAGTATCTAAAATATTGCAATTATGTAATGAAAATAAAATACCGATTGTTCCGCGGGGCTCTGGTACGAACTTATGCGCCGGCACTTGTCCTGTTGAAGGAGGAATCGTTCTTCTATTTAAACATATGAACAAAATTTTAGAGATCGATGAGGAAAACTTAACCGTCACATGTCAACCGGGAGTTATCACACTTGATTTAATCCATGCGGTGGAACAAAAAGGTTTGTTTTATCCACCAGACCCAAGCTCAATGAAAATATCTACAATTGGGGGAAATATTAACGAAAATTCTGGAGGATTAAGAGGACTGAAATATGGAGTAACTCGTGATTATGTGCTAGGGCTAGAGGCGGTTCTTCCTAATGGGGAAATTGTTCGAACAGGAGGAAAGCTAGCGAAAGATGTGGCAGGGTATGATTTAACGCGCTTATTTATAGGTTCTGAAGGAACGTTAGGAGTGATTACAGAAGCGACATTAAAGCTGATCCCACTGCCTGAATCAAAAAAGACAATGCTTGCTTTATTTCAAGATTTAGAAGCTGCTGCGCGTTCCGTATCGAAAATTATTGCCAATAAAGTAATTCCGGCAACTTTAGAGTTTTTAGATCAGCCGACGCTAAAAGTAGTGGAGGACTATTCACAAATCGGACTGCCAACAGACGTTCAAGCCGTATTACTGATTGAACAAGATGGAACGCCTGAAAATGTGAGTAAAGATATGAAGGTCATGGAAGAAATATGCAGGAGTGAAAACGCCGTATCTGTACAAATTGCCCAGTCAGAAGAAGAAGCTGAAGCTTTACGAACAGCGAGACGCACCGCTTTGTCCGCCTTAGCCAGACTAGCACCAACTACTATTTTAGAAGATGCGACTGTTCCAAGATCAGAAATTGCCAAAATGGTCAAAGCCATTAATGAAATAGCCGCAAAACATAACGTAAAAATATGCACGTTTGGTCATGCGGGAGACGGAAACCTTCATCCTACCTGCACGACAGATATTCGGAAGAAAGATGAGATGGAACGGGTGGAAAAAGCTTTTGCTGAAATATTTGCAAAGGCCATTGAACTGGGAGGAACAATTACTGGAGAACATGGAGTAGGAGCCATGAAAGCGCCTTATTTAGAATGGAAGCTAGGGAAATCTGGCATCGATGTGATGAAGTCGATCAAAGCTGCATTGGATCCAAACAATATTATGAATCCTGGGAAATTATTTGCAAAGGATACACGAAAACGAGTGGTGATCTCAAAATGATGACAGAATCAGAAAAGCAAAATATCCAAAGAGATTTCAAGGAACGCATGGACGAAGATGAGCTGTTAAATTGTATGAGATGCGGTTTTTGTTTGCCATCTTGCCCAACTTACATTGTGTCTGGATATAAAGAAAGCCAATCACCAAGAGGAAGAATTGCCTTAATGAAGGCAGTTTATGATGGGGTCCTTCAACCGGATGATGAATTTGAAAAGTCTTTAAACTTATGTTTAGGATGTCGTGCGTGTGAGCCGGTTTGTCCATCGGGTGTGAATTATGGACATTTATTAGAAGAAGCAAGAGACATAATTAACCAAAATAAAAAGCATTCTTTACCTGTGCGGGCAGTTCGAAATGTGGTTTTTAAACAACTATTTCCTAAGAAAAATAATTTAATCAACATAACTAGCTTAGTTGGATTTTATCAAAAATCTGGACTTCAAAAAGCGGCACGTAAAATAGGATTTATGAAACTGTTTCCAGATCATCTCCGCGAAATGGAAAAAATATTGCCTGATGTTCTTGAGAGAAAGACACTGAAACAGCGATCTGAATATTTCCCGCCAAAAGGAGAGAAAAAAGCAACTGTTGCTTTCTTTTCCGGATGTTTAATGGACACGTTGTTTCTCGAAACAAATCATGCAACCATTCAATTATTGCAAAAAGCCGGGTGTGAAATTGTTATTCCTAAAACACAAGCATGCTGCGGAGCTTTGCATGGTCATAGCGGAGAAAAAGAACTAGCGAAAGAATTAGCAAAACAAAATATTGAAGCGTTTGGAAAAAACGAAGTAGATTATATTATAACAAACGCGGGTGGCTGCGGCGCTTTCTTGATTGAATATGATCACTTATTAAAAGATGATCCGCAATGGTCAGAGCGCGCTGAAAAATTTGTTGCAAAAATAAAAGACATTACGTCCATTTTATATGAGCTTGATTTTCACAAACAATTTCGCCTTTCACTTCCTGAACAAGTCGTCACATATCAAGATTCCTGTCACCTGAGAAACGTCATGAAAACGTCAAAAGCTCCTAGAGAATTGCTTCGTTCAATTAAAGGAGTAACATTCACAGAAATGGAAAATGCCGATAGCTGCTGCGGCTCTGCAGGCATTTATAACATTGTCGAACCGAAAACATCCATGGAAATTTTAGATCAGAAAATGGAAAAAATGAAAAAAACCAGTGCTACTACAATAGTAACAGCTAATCCAGGATGTTTCATGCAAATGAAGCTAGGAATTGAAAGAGAAGGATTAAAGGATGTAAAAGCTGTTCATATTGTGGATCTATTGTTAGAAGCAGCGAAATAACGAACAAGCACTATATTTGATGTAATTTTGAAACTTAATGTGAATGTTTAATTGTTAAGCTGCAGTTTTTTGTTCAGATGGTTATGGGGGAGGACTTTCTCTAAGAAACGGACTTGTTTGAAGTAGCTTCTACTCAAGTTTCTCAGACCTTCGGAAGCATCTGTGTCTGATTTTAAGTTAAATTCAACATAAAATGAAGAAAAGAAACGGAATGTACCGCGCATGCATTCCGTTATTTCAACCGCCATCAAGATAGATTTTACGGTTGGCAAAACATTTAGATTTTTCATGAAATAACTAAACGTTTCTTTTTATTCCAGACTTCATTTTTATCATTGGAGATTTTTCTTGCGGCGTTGGCAAGTTTGCTTTCGTTTGATGATCCAGTCTAACTTTAAGCAGATTCATTCCCTTTTAGAACAAGAATATTTTTTGGGCTGTCCAGAATGAAACATCATAAGCATTGATATATCAACGTTTCAAAAATATTAAAGGGGCGTCTATAAGCCGGAAAATCGACTTATTAGACAGCCCCTATGTGTAGAAGACTCCGCTCATGGAATACATTTGTTAGCATTCCGCCTCTGTGAAACATCTCAGCCAAAAGGCGCCTTCACCCGCAAACAAGTTACGATTGCTCCGCTAAAAAATAAATTTTCTTCACTTTCTCCTTAAACTGCTCAACATGAACAAACCGTGCTTCTCGCAAAACCTCTTTTCCATCGACATACAAAATTAAAACAGGTGCGGTAAATATGGATAAGTGACCGGCTATGCTCGGAATATCATCGACGTTGATAAAGCCCATTTGAATCTTTGGAAACTCAGCCAGCACTTTTTCCACCTTTGGCAGCAAAGCATGACAAACACTGCAATTTGTTTTGGATATATATAAAAATGCCAAATGATGACTATTAATAAATTGCTCGACATCTTCTATGGAAAATAAATCATGGTTTGTCTGCAAAATTCATTTCGTCCCCTTTCATGATCAAAAAACTTACTTCATTATACCATAGGAATGTATAAAGAAATTGAACAGATGCTTCACACGTTGAGAAGCAGGAGATTCACTTGGAGGGGCTTTAGAAGATGTGTATTGACGGCTTCTATTCTTTAATCGTTTGAATAGAAATATTTGAAAAACTGATTATGAACAAAAACTGGAAGTGATGAATCAAATTTGAGAGTAAACGTTCGATGATTTCAAATTGTGCGGATGATATCGCTTACCTTAACAGGAAAGAACACGGAAAAACGAATTGATGTTAGAAGTCTTTCTTGTATATAACAAAGAAATTTTAACTTATTGCCCTTTGTATTGTTCTTGTTCGTTGATCTGCTGGGCAAAAATACCTTTTTCTATTTATTAGGCAACTGGCAGCAAAATCAACGGATGCTCTTTTCTACCCCTTGTAAGTGAACACGTACATTAATTATGTTGAATTACACAAGTCATTCAGCCGCTTTGATGCGGAATCATTCAACATCGCAGACCTTTATGTAGATTTTCTTCGAGAGAAATCTTCTCCAATAAATACATTAAACCCCAGCACCTAAGTACTGGGGCAAAAAAACATGAATCCCCCGCTGACGGGGTGAAATGGCCTGCGACGCGGCAGGCAACTTATCATTAAGTTATGAGCTTTTTGCTGATATTATGCAAGGAGAGGAGCCATTTAGGCTCCTCTCCGTTGGAAAACACAAACGAATCCACGTTTTTTCACGTGTGAAATGGTCTGTGACGAGACAGACAACTTATTTTGTATTCTAAGTATAGAAAAAACCTTGGGAAATGTCAATACATGATCAATACACTGTCAATACGTTGTAAGTACGTTACAGATTAAATACCCATTTTACACGGTTCATAATCTTATTTAAATCATCCTTGTTTATATTGCCGATATGTTGCTTTAGCCTTACTTTGTTGACTGTCGTTAATTCTTCCACCTTTACGGCGGAAGTCTGCGTTAAAAACGGATAGACTTCCTTTTTGAGAAAATAATGTGTCGCAAGTTTTGGCGATACCTTTGTTTTTCCTTTCCGATCTGTTACAATTTTGTTTTTTAACTTTGTAGTCAGCGGAGCTATCTTAACATTACCGGATGTACGGTTAATTCTGTTATTAGAAAGGACAAGCACCGGTCGTTCTCCGTTTTGCTCTGTGCCGATATTTTCCCCGAGTTCACAAGTGAAAATGGCCCCTTGAACGATCAGTCGTTTCATTTGCATTTGCTCATTCACAATCCATTCATTAGCTAATGTGATCTTATTGGGATACATTCGTCTAGTTTAGCTTTTTTGTCAGCTTTTTTTAAACTAATCATCGCTCCTGTTTTACTGCATCTGATTCCATCTTCTTCTCCCTTTCCCTTTGTTTTATACCGTCACACTCATGATTGTATCACGTCATGATCTTAAAGTTTGTTAAAGCTTCAATATTTTTTCCGCTATACATTCCCATTATTTTGTCGTTTGCAGGGTATGCCGAAACATCAATAGAATGATTATATAACAGTGTTATAACAGAATGTATCGGTGTTTTGACTAGTGATATAGACGAAGGACTAATATTGATTGAACCGAGAGACGTGTGTACCTAGTTAAGAATGAAGGAATCTGCTTTAAGAAAGTATGCTCTCATTCTCCAAGCAAGACGCGGGTGGGAGCGAGGCTATTTAGAAAAGACATTATATTCTCTTGAAGCGTTTTATGGAGATAAAACAGAGCAGCGATATGACGCCAGAAACAAGCGGCAGAAGCAGTAATGGCATGTGTTCGACAATCAAACGTAGCAGTTTGCGAAATGAAGACAAAACGGGAATTAGATCGTTATAACGATAATATACAAACGTTAAAAGTGATGGTGCCAAACAAAACGATCTGCTAAAGTACTCATGATGAGGTTAGATCAACAACAGAAATACATAAAGGAAAGGGATGAACTTCTCACGCGGTTTCTAAAGGAATCCATGGAGACACACAAAATGATCACTGTGGCCAAAGAGGAAGAGCAAAAGAAGAAAAAGTGTTTTGGTCTCTTCATCTCTTTTGTGATTGTTCATTTCACATGCATCCTCTTTTCCCTCAAGTTCAGTATTCATGCGAGAATCAAAATTGTACATTTATTAAATTAGCATTCATATGCATCTTCGCTCTGTATGAGTAAAATGTTTGTTGGAGAAAGATAAGATCCTTCCGTTAGAAGCAGGAGTTTCTCTTAAATGGTAGGGGGAAAGGCAAAATAAATGCAAAAAGGACTCTCCTCCTGTATTGTGATAAGTGCACAAACCAAACACAAGGAGAAAAGAGAGGTGGGCAAACATTAAAAGAGATCGAAATGGAATTATTTTCGATGATTCAAGAAACCTTCGGGGAACTGCTTCAACAGGTGTTGGAGTACATCGATCATGAGTGCCCTTGGTAAACAAACGTCACTATGTGCATCAGACGAAATGAGCCGGTGTAGGAAGGGCTTGAAGGGTTTATGATGGAAGAATACAGCTATGACCCGATGATGGACTGGTTTTCTCAATGGAGATAGAACCGCGTGGATCACCGCTTGCCGGGAGTATTTCGGAAAACGGCAGGAACACCGATTTACAAGCATTAAAAGTGTTGAAAGGATTTAAAAAAACAAAAGAGGCACATACAAACAGGATGAGATGGTTGGCGAACGCTTACAAAACAGATCGTAAAAACGAAATATACCCAAAAAATCAAAACAGCAAAAAAATCCCCATCAAAATCTTGTCTCAATCTCTCTGCAAATCTATTACAATAGAAATAAAAACATAATTTATAAGGTGATGCATAATGGATTCTTCATGGCTGAAGCCGATTTCTGAGGCAAAGTATTTGGCAACGGACAATGCTTATCGCTATCGGGCGATTTTACGATATTTTTATATGCAGCATGAACGAATGCGGCAATATTTGTTTCCTGAAGAAGTATTTGCATTTTTAAAAGAACATAAGGAGTTTCAGAACTATACTGAAGACGATCTCCAGCAGGATTTAGATCAGCTTGTCAAATGGAAAAACTTAATTGCTCGGCAAGAGACGGTGAATATTCGCACAATCGAAGAATTTAAAAAGAAACGGTTTCGTTATCAATGCAGTCCTTACACGGTTGAAATTGAGAGGATGATCCGCACGTTAGAGAAGCTAGGGGATTCATTCGGAGGATCTTTAGAAAAAACGCGTTTTGACCGTTTATACTCTTCACTCGTTCGAATAGAAAATATTATACAAAACGATTTTCAAGAAAAACGAGAAGAGATTAATCAAATTTGGGAAGAAACATTCGATTATTTCAAAAAAATCATTCAAAATTCTGCGGATTACATCGCTTACCTTAACAGTGAGAACACGGAAGAACGAATGATGTCGGAAGCCTTTCTTGTATATAAAGAAAAATTTACGACATATTTACGCGATTTCATCGTTGCCTTACAGAAAACATCGTTAAAAATTGAAAAGTTGTTGGAAGATATCGCAGAAGATGATGTTCACAAACTAGTCGCAATTGTTGCTGATTATCAAATGACGATTCCTCGATTAGAAGAAATGGAAGTGACGAAAGAACAACTTGAAGAAGATTTATTCGAAAAGTGGAGAGGTCTAAAAGAATGGTTTTTAGGCAGAGAAGGACGTGAAAGTGAATTGTATTTTCTTCAGCACCAAACGAATGAAGCCATTCGCCGCATGACTCGGGTCGTGCAAAGGCTGGGGGAACGTCATCACAATTTCCGCAGCCGCAAGAAAGATTTTCTCCATTTAGCAAAGTGGTTTTCCGAGCTTCCGAGTTTAGTAGATGCCCACCGACTATCCTCTGTTGTTTTCGGCTGTTTCCATACAAAGCATCTCATAACAGAGAACGATGCAACAGAAAACTTTTATCGCGATATTTGGGAAGAAGAGCCGACAGAATGGACGGTAAAGCCTCGCGTTCGCCATTACCGTGAAAAGAAAAAGCCGGAAGCGATCGAAACACATGAAAAAGAGAAACAGGAGATGAAGGAGAAATTTTTGCTGGAGAAAAAACGTGAGAAAGAAGAGTTAGAGAACCTCATTCAAGACAATAAAATCGTATTACGAGAGTTGCCGGTGATCGAACCGCACATTCGAAAAACATTGTTAAGCTGGATAGCAAAATCAATGACAAAACAAGACGGAGTCGTAAAAACGGAAAACGGGTGGAAAGTGAAAATCTTGCAAAAGGATTCTTCCTCGATTCAATTGAAAGCCTCTGACGGTACACTTACGATGCCGAATTATGAACTTTATGTCCTCGAAAAGGGAGAGATGTAACATTGGAAAAGACGGAGCAAGGGTTTGATGAAAAAGCGAAAGAAGCCATGACAGCCCTGTTTGAAAACTTCTGGATTGTCCGGGAAGAGGAACCAGAGCTTTATCAAAAGATTAGAGAACGTGAAAAAGTATTGAAACGTTACTTGCAAGAAAAGTTTGGATATCGGCTAATCATTCACCGCTATTTTGCAAAGCTTGAGAAAATCCCGGCTGAGCCAGAATCGTGGATGGGTATTCAAGATTTTCAAGATATATTAGATTATGCCCTGTTTTGCTGCTTATTAGCATATTTAGAGAGCAAAGCCGTCGATGAGAAATTTCTTCTGTCCGATTTATGTGAAGAGATTCAAGCGATGTATCCCGGGGAACTGCCAATCGATTGGACGAATTATCAACATCGGAAGTCGCTCATTCGGGTACTGAGGACGTCGGAGCTAATTGGTATCGTAAAACGCGTCGATGGGGATCTTGAAGGGTTTGCAAATAAAGAAGACCATGAAGCACTCTATGAAGTTCCCGTTGTATCCCGCTATTTTATGAGATCATATCCGAAAGACTTGTTTCAATATGAAACGATAGAGGAGATTTTAGAAGAAGAATGGAAAGCGTCCCCGCAAGACTATCGCCGCCATCGGATATATCGGCAACTATTTTTATCGCCAGCCATTTATCGAAGACAAAAAGACGATCCTGACTTTTATTATTTAAGAAACTTTCGCCATCGCTTGCGGGAAGATATTGAAAAACATACTGATTATCACTATGAACTTTTTAAAAATGCGGCACTTTTAACTTTACCGGAACGTCAAAGCCGCTATACGCTGTTTCCAGATCAAAAAGGTACTTCGGAGATTATTCTTCATTTTTCCAAAATTATTCGCCAGCATCTTGATGTTCACATACCTGATGAATATGGACAAATCCGCTTAACACCAAATGATTTTTTAGGTCTGTTAAAAAAATGCCGTGACGAATTTTCCGAAGGATGGAGTAAAACATACCGCGACATGACAATCTCTCAGCTTTCTGATGAAGTATTGAGTGCATTAAAGGAGTGGAAAATGGCAGAACGTGAAGCGGAGACTGGGATGATTATTCTCTACCCTCTTTTAGGTCGATTAGTCGGAACATATCCTGATGATTTTCTAATGAAAGGAACGAATGAAGATGACGAGTAAATGGGAGTTATATCGAGCGGGAGTGTTAAATTTTTGGTATTATGATGAAGAATTTTTTCATTTCGCAGACGGAAAACTTCTATTGCGTGGAAGCAACGGCTCCGGCAAATCGGTGACGATGCAAAGTTTTCTTCCGGTTCTGCTTGATGGAAAAAAGAGTCCTGACCGCCTCGATCCGTTCGGTTCCCGAGCTAGAAGAATGGAAGATTACTTACTTGGGGAAAAAGAACTCGTCGACAGGGACGAACGAACAGGCTATTTATTTTTAGAATATAAGCGGAAAAACTCTGAACAATATATCACAACGGGTATCGGCTTACGGGCAAAACGGCAGAAAAATATGGATTTTTGGGGATTTGTCGTTTTTGACAATCGGCGCATCGGCAAAGACTTGCGTTTATATAAAGAAGAAAAGACAGACGGGAAGACGCAAAAAATTCCTTTAACGAAACGGGAGTTGATCACTGTTATTGGTGAAGGCGGTACGGTTGTTGATTCGCAACGTGAATATATGGAGTTAGTGAATAAACATATTTTTCGATTTGAGTCGCTTGATGCGTTCCACGAATTGATTGAATTACTCATTCAATTACGCAGTCCGAAGCTTTCAAAAGATTTTAAGCCAACTGTGATCTACGAAATATTAGAAAGCTCGCTGCCAGCACTTACAGATGAAGAGCTGCGACACTTGTCAGAAACGATAGAAAATATGGATCAAGCAAAACAACAATTAGAACAGCTTGAAAAAGACGAGAAGGCTCTAAAGCATCTTTGCCAGCATTATTCGACTTACAATGAGTATATGTTGGCTGAGAAAGCGAATGAATATTTAAAATCGGAAAAAAGCTTTAAAAAGTTAGCTGAAGAAAAGAAACAGTTTGTCGCACAACATCGTGAATATGAGGAAACACTTGCGACATTGAAAGAAGAGACTCAACAATTATCGATTGAACAAGAAGTGCTGCGTAAACGGGAACTTGATTTATCCAATCATGAAGTGTTTCAGGCAGAAGAAAAGCGTAATGAAACAGCGGAAAAACTGCAGAATGTAAACAAAGAGCTCAAAAAGAAAGAAAGATTTATAGATGAAAAACGAGAGCAAGAACGGAAAATTGAACAAAACTTAAACATGTATGAAGAACGTTTCGAACAGTTATTGAAAAAGCTAACAGAACAGTTAGAAATGATGCGGAACGATGCGTTAGAAAGCTCTTTTTCCGAGCATACAATCAACGAAGAAGATTTTCAGCGGAACCGAGAATATGAATTTGATTTTACCGTATGGAAGCGGGAAGCTAATGCACATTTTGATCGACTGGAGCAAATTAACGGACTTTGGAAAGAACATGATGAAATTCAATTACGTTATGAAGAAACGTATAAAGAGCTCGGCGAATTAAATAGGGAATTAGACCAACTAAAAAATGAAGAGAAAAAATGGTATGAACTGGTTGAAGACGAAAAATCCCGTTTGCAGGAAAGCGTGTTTGAATGGAGCAAAATGTATCCGGATATAAAGGTGGATGACGAAGCATTTCAAGTATTTTTACAAAGGTTGAATGAGCTATATGAGCGCTATCATTTCGAAGAGGTGAAACAACCGTTTACGAATCAATATTATCAATCGTTAGAATCGTGGAAAGCGGAAAAAATTAAAAAACAACATGAAATGAAATTGATAGAAAATGAAATTCGTGAAACGGAAGAAAAATTACGCTATTGGAAGGAACAAAAAGATCCTGAACCAGAACGAGACATGCAAACGGTGCAAACAAGGGTTTTGTTAAAAGAGAAAGGAATACCTTACGTTCCGTTTTATGCAGCTGTGGAATTTCAGGAGCACGTTTCTGAAGAGTTGCGGGAACGGATCGAATCTACATTAAATCATGCTGGATTGCTCGACGCTTTAATTTTGGAAGCGGATTTAGATATCCAATATGATCGAGTAATCATGCCAAACCCGGCAATGATGGCACACACGCTAGAGGATTATTTAAAACCTGATGTAGAGAATGACTCAGGTGTTTCTAAGGAACGAATCGAAGCGGTATTGCGCAGTATTATCGTATCGGACGAACCGCAAGAAAAGGATTATTTTGTCATAAACGAATCCGGACAATATTCACTAGGACTTTTAAAAGGACATGCCCCTGAAAGGGAAAAGGCAAAGTATATTGGAAGAGCCGCACGGAAACGGCTGCGTCTTGAGAAAATTCAGCAATTTGAGGAAGAATTACAGCTTTTAAACACTCAACTCAGAGAAAAACGAGAGCAGCTGGTAGCCATTGATGAACGAATCCGCCACATTACGGAAGGGTTTCAATTGTTTCCAACTGACAAAAATGTCAAATATGCCTATGACCAGTGGGAGCAAACGAAACTCCTGGCAGCAAGCAAAGAACAAGAAACAGTAAGGAAAAATGAAAAACTCGGACAAATCGCTCGAGAATGGCAGCAAGTGAAAAATACTTTGCGCAACAAGACAGAAGGACTGGACCTTAAGTTTTCAAAAAAAGGGTACGAAGATGCTTTGTCTTATATGAAATCATATTTAAAAGAGTTAAATGACGTACAAATTACTCATGGAAACATTGTGCACACCGATGAAATGATCAAAAATCTAAATGATCAGCTTGAAACATTACAAAACGAAATAGACGAAGCGAAAGGCGAAATCAATGTTCTTCTCGATCAACAACAGCGGGTATCACTTGAACTTGAGCATATCGAATCGATGTTAACGAAAATGGGAGCGGAACATATTCGCCAAGAGATTCAACAGATTCGAGAACGATTAACGTTTTTAAAAACGGAAATTCCTCAGAAAATTAAGAAGCAAGCAGACATCGGGAATCAGCTTTCAAACATGGAAAACAAATTAAGCAGTTTAGAGAGAAAACTGGAATTTGCAAAGGTTCTTGTCCAAGCATGGGAAGAGCTATTTGCCAAAGAATTGGAACGAGGGCTAGTGTTTGTTGACGAAAATGAAACAGGCTCACTTTTGGACAAAGCAATAGACATTTCCAAGAAATATGGTTCTGTATTAAAAGAGAATACACGACTTTCTGTCACCGAACGATTAAACCGAATATTTTTCCAAGAACAACCGAATTTAATCGAATATCGTCCGACACAGGAACCTGCCGATTGGAACAAACAAAATCCGTTCGTTGAGCTTTCATTAGATGAGGAATCGGAGCTAAAAGCGAACGATTGGAAGGAAAAAGCAGGACGCATCATCATTTTACTAGACTACAAAGGACAACGCGTCACACCATATTATGTATTAAAAGAGATTGAAAAAGATATATTGCTGCAAAAAGAATATATTAACGAACAGGACCGCGAATTGTATGAAGATATTATTTTGAAAACGATCGGGCGAATATTGCGAAGCCGCATACAGCGTGCCGAACGCTGGGTAAAAGATATGAACGCATTAATGGAAAAACGTGATACTTCTTCAGGTCTGACATTTTCAATTCAATGGAAGCCGAAGACCGCGGAAACCGAAGAAGAAATGGACACGAAAGATTTAGTCGAATTGTTGCGAATGAATTCGCGGCTGCTAAAGGAAGAAGATTTGCAGCGGGTTACGATGCATTTCCGCTCAAAAATCAACCGAGCGAGAGAAATGCTTGAAGAACGTGGGCAAGGCAATACGCTTCACCAAGTCATTAAAGAAGTGCTCGATTACCGAAAGTGGTTCTCGTTTACGCTTTATTACCAAAAAACAAATGAACCAAAGCGGGAATTAACAAACCAAAAGTTTTATAAATTTAGCGGCGGAGAAAAGGCGATGGCGATGTATATTCCACTTTTTGCTGCGGCATATTCACGTTATCAAGAGGCTGCAGAGGATGCTCCATATATTATTTCGTTAGATGAAGCGTTTGCCGGTGTTGATGAAAATAACATTCGTGATATGTTTGCTTTAGTCGAAGAGCTTGGTTTCAATTATATCATGAACTCTCAGGCACTTTGGGGAGACTATGATACGGTACCAGCGCTTTCTATATGTGAATTAGTTCGCCCGAAAAATGCTCCGTTCGTAACGGTTATACGTTATCATTGGGACGGAAAGGTGAAACGACTTGCGACAAATCCGGACGAAGAATTTACTTTTACATCATCCATATAGGAAGGATGGTTCATGTTGGAACAAAAAGTAGCGGATGCTGTTGAGTTTTTTCGCGGTGAACCCGGCTTTCACCGCCTTTTTTTGCTGATGAAAAAGAAATATCAATCACTCGGGAGAATCGGCGGAACGGTCAAATTAGACGGTTTTTCCTTTGAAGAAAAAGAAGCGCTCGGGGCGTTTTTTGGGAAGGATTTTCATCAAGAATCTACTCCTTCGGTTTCATTAAAAATGTTTGCCGAACAATTAGAGAAAACGCGCTTTGCCGGTATACCGCTCGTTACGCTACTTGAGAATTATTTTGGTGAAGACATTACAACCAATCAAGAGAAGAGGGAAACAGATCGGAAGAAAAAAGAAGAATTTTTTCAAAACCTTATTCATCAATATCCCGAACAAGCAAGGCTTCTGTCTTTTATAGCTGAATCAGCTCCCCAAAACCGCTTTATTCATATCGCCTATTCGCAAGATCGGGAACATTTGGAGACTGTTTTAAAGAATGTGTGCACTGCGCTTCAGTATTTGCCGAAAAAAGGTGATTATGAACGTCTTTCAATTTTTTCACAAAAAGTGCTAAAAGATCCGCACGCATTTGACTTGCATACGTTTCAAGGAAAAGTATTTCTTCATGTACTTCAATTTTACTCTGATCAAGACTATGACTTATCATCAGTCGAGGAAGTCAATGAGCTCCTGCAATCATTTGGCATTTTACGGGAAGATATTTTAAACTTTGTGACATGTGCGGGAATTTTGACAGAAACGGAACAGGGAATTCATTCTGTGTTTGCTTCTGCTGTAAAAACGAATACAGTACTCAATGTGCCATTGCGGGAAATATTGAAGTTAAAACGTGCATATCCTGCTAAGGGGCAGACCGTATTTGTCGTTGAGAACTCAGGCGTATTTTCCGCTTTGTTGGATTTATTTCCTGACGCTTTCCCGCCGCTGATTTGCACAAATGGGCAATTTAAACTAGCGTCACTGATGTTAATAGACTTAATCATCCAAGAAGGTTGTCAAATATATTATTCTGGAGATTTTGATCCTGAAGGACTAAAAATGGCACAGCGATTAAAGGAGCGGAATCAGGAGCATATTCATTTATGGCATTTCCAATTAGAAGATTACTTAGCGTCATCTCCAGAAGTTTTGTTGTCGGATGACCGAGTAGCGAAACTAGAAACTGTTACGATCGAAGAATTGCAGCCGATCAAAGAGAAAATGCGGGAAATAAAAAAAGCTGGGTATCAAGAAGAAATCCTGAAGAAGCTTTATGAAGATATTTGTCGCCACATGTGGGATTAGGCTGGAAACATGATTTGCGAGTCTGTTCCCATTCGATTTGCTAACAATGCGCGAATGGGGACAGGTGCCAGCAAAAGCAAATGTACCAAAGGAAATAAAAACACTCAGTTGCCATTAAGTTGGACCGCCAAACTCTAATGGAGAAAAGATTTGAATGTACCAAAACAAGTTTAACCTAGATTTAGAAATGTTGCATCAACTTCTTCGAGGAAATTCAAAAAATTTGCGGTTAAAATAAACCAGATTTTACAAGCTCAAGCATCTAAAAGGATCGGATTTGAAATTGGCTAGTATTTTTAGACCCATTCATTTTTACACAATTATACGGACTTAGCTCTATTAAATAGATGTATGACTGGAAATGATATATATTGTAAAATTTATGATAAAATAGCACTATATACATGTTCTTATGGGTGAGGTGTGTATATGTCGCAAAATTTTCGCTTTTTAGAAGAAAAATGGGAAGTTCTCGCCCGTGTTGGGGAAACAGCAGAACGAAATGTCTATCAAAATCCAAATGTGGCGATAAGTGAGCTTAGAAAATTTGCTGAAACTATAACAAAATATATTTTAGCGTTAGAAGAAATAAAGGAAGAACGCAGAACTGATCAACAGGAGCGTCTGAGAATTCTTTTTTATGAGCAAATTCTGCCGAAGGAAATATATGACTTATTTACGGTCATTCGTTTGAAAGGGAATCAAGCGGTACATAATCCGAGCTATGGTGAAGTAAATGAAGCCAAAGCTTTATTGCATATGGCGTTTCGAATTGCGGTTTGGTTTATGGAAGTGTATGGCGATTGGTCATTTCAAGCTCCAGAATATATCGAACCGACACCGCAAACATCTATATCAGAAGATGAATTGAACCATGTAGTTAAGTCATACGAAGAAAAGCTTGCTCATTTGGAAACAGAGCTTGAGAAGATACGCAAAGAACAGCTATATATAAGCAATGAAGAGAAACAAAAACGACGTGAGTACTCACAACGCGCCGTTGCCAACTTTGAATTGACAGAGGCAGAAACCCGTATTCTTATTGATCAGCAATTACGAGATGCTGGCTGGGAGGCTGATTCAGAAAAGCTGCGTTTCTCAAAAGGAGTTCGTCCGGAAAAAGGAAAAAACATGGCGATTGCGGAGTGGCCTTTAAAACATGGTTACGCTGATTATGCTTTATTTATTGGCCCCGAGCTAGTAGGGATCATTGAAGCGAAACGTGCTAGTAAAGATATCCCATCTGACATTGAGCAAGCAAAAGAATATGCAAAACTTATTGTTCGGCATGGCCATGAAGTGATCCATGAACCATGGGGAGATTACTATGTTCCATTTTTGTTCGCAACCAATGGCCGCCCCTTTTTAAAACAGTTAGAACAAAAGTCAGGCATTTGGTTTTTAGATGCGCGGAAATCAACGAATCACCCGCGACCACTTCAAGGATGGTACACTCCTCAAGGACTGAAAAATCTATTAGAAAAAGATACGGAACGTTCGGAACAATTTTTGCGTGATGAAAAATTTGATTATCTTAAATTACGAGACTATCAAGTCAAAGCTATTCAAGCGGTCGAAAAAGCATTGGAAGAGAAAAAACGCAGCATTTTAATCGCCATGGCAACCGGAACAGGGAAAACAAGAATGGCGATTGGTCTCATTTATCGATTGATCAAAGCAAATCGTTTTAATCGTATATTATTCCTTGTCGACCGAAAAGCTCTTGGAGAACAAGCGGAAAGCGCTTTTAAAGAAAGTAAGCTGGAAAATTTCCATACGTTCACTGAAATTTATAGCTTACAATCGTTATACGATCAAAAACCAGATGATGAAACGAAAGTACATATCGCTACCGTACAAGGAATGTTAAAACGCATTTTCTACAACGAGAAAACAGAAGACATTCCATCGATTGATCAATATGATTGCATTATTGTCGATGAAGCCCATCGAGGCTATACACTAGATAAAGAGATGAATGACATAGAAATTGAAATAAGAGATCACAATGACTATGTAAGCAAATATCGAAAAGTACTTGATTACTTTGATGCCGTTCGCATCGGTTTAACAGCAACTCCTGCGCTGCATACTACAGAAATTTTTGGATCGCCGGTTTTCACTTATTCTTATCGTGAAGCAGTCGTCGATGGATATTTAGTCGACCATGAACCACCATATCAATTTGAAACGGTATTAAAAAAGGAAGGAATCACTTGGGCCAAAGGTGAAAAGGTCGACGTATATGATACGGTTTCCGGCACAATTTCACAAGAATACCTTGAAGATGAAGTGAATATTGAGGTTGCACATTTTAATACAAAAGTTATCACAGAAAGCTTTAATCGTGTTATTATACGAGAGTTGACGAATTATATTTCTCCTGACGATGAAGGCAAAACATTGATATTTGCAGCGACAGATGATCACGCAGACTTAGTCGTACGTCTTTTAAAAGAAGAATTTGAAAAAGTATACGGTGAAGTCGAAGACAATGCGATTATGAAAATTACAGGCTCCATTAAAGACCCATCAGGTGCGATTCGACGCTTTAAAAATGAAAAATATCCAACTATTGTTGTGACGGTGGATTTGCTAACGACAGGTGTCGATGTTCCAGCAATTACAAATCTCGTCTTCTTGCGCCGCGTTCGCTCTCGGATTCTTTATGAGCAAATGCTAGGCCGAGCAACGAGAAGATGTGAAGAAATCCGAAAAGATCACTTTAATATTTTCGATGCGGTTGGAATCTATGAGTCTTTAAAACCATATACAAGCATGAAGCCTGTTGTCACTCGACCAAATATTTCACTGACTCAATTAGTAGAAGAATTAGAAGGTTTAGAAAAAGAAGAACACCTTCAACATCAACAAGAACAAATTATAGCCAAAATCCAACGAAAAAAACGCCAATGGTCAGAGAAGCAGCACCAAGACTTTAAAGTATTATCTGGTGGAAAAACAGTTGATGAATTTATAGATTGGGTAAAAAACTTGAATCCTGCTGAATTAACTGGACAGTTAAAAGAGTATAAATCGATGTTCCGTTATATGGATGAAAATCGCTATCGGGAAAATAAACAATATATTTCCACGCATGAAGATGAACTTATTGGAGTTAAACGCGGATATGGAAATGCGGAAAAACCGGATGATTATTTACAATCATTTGGAGAGTTTATCCGAAACAATATGAACAAAATCCCTGCGCTAATGATTGTATGTCAACGTCCAACTGAATTAACGAGAGAAGAGTTAAAGAAATTGTTGCTTGAATTGGACCAAAAAGGTTTTTCCGAGAAAAAATTACAAGCAGCTTGGCGCGAGGCGAAAAATGAAGACATCGCAGCGGACATCATCGCCTTCATCCGCCAGCAAGCGTTAGGCGATCCGCTTATTAGTCATGAAGAACGAATTAAACACGCCATGAAGAAAATTTACCAAATGAAAGCATGGCCGCCTGTTCAAAAGAAATGGCTGGAACGTATTGAAAAGCAATTACTGCAAGAATCTGTTCTTCATCCGGACCCTGAAAAGGCTTTTGAATATGAACCTTTTAAGAGCCGTGGAGGCTTTAAACAATTAAATCAAATTTTCGATGGACAATTAGCACAAATTGTTCGCGAAATTAATTATAATTTGTATAACTATCACCAAAAGAAGGAGCAAGCGTAGATGAACAACAGAGAAATCGTCCAAAAACTATGGAATTTATGTAACGTTCTTCGTGATGACGGCATTACGTATCACCAATATGTGACAGAGCTAACATATTTGCTGTTCTTAAAAATGATGAAAGAAACCGGTCAAGAATATATGATTCCTGAAAAATATCGTTGGGATTCGTTAGTAGAAAAAGACGGGATCGCACTTAAAGAGCATTATCAACAGCTGTTGCTTGATTTAGGAAAAGAGGAAAATGAATTATTAAAACAAATTTATACAGATGCGACATCTAATATTAGAGAACCAAAGAACCTAGAAAAAATTATTCAATCGACCAATAACTTAGATTGGTACAATGCGAAGCAAGAAGGATTAGGGGATTTATACGAAGGGCTGTTAGAAAAAAACGCGAGCGAAGTGAAATCGGGAGCGGGGCAATATTTTACGCCTCGCGTCCTTATTGATGTTATTGTCGAACTTGTCAATCCTCAGCCGGGCGAACGCTGCCATGACCCTGCTGCGGGAACATTCGGCTTTATGATCGCGGCAGATCGCCATGTTCGTAAACAAACCGATGATTATTTTGACTTATCTCAAGAAGAAATCGAATTTCAAAAATACAAGGCATTCTCAGGAGTAGAGCTTGTCAGAGACACGCATCGTCTAGCGGTCATGAATGCGTTGCTTCATGATATTCATGGGGAAATCTTGTTAGGCGATACCCTCTCTTCACTAGGTGAAAGTTTGAAAAATTTTGATGTGATTTTAACGAATCCGCCTTTTGGAACAAAAAAAGGAGGCGAGCGGGCAACACGAACTGACTTCACCTTTACAACATCGAACAAACAGTTGAATTTCTTGCAGCATATTTACCGCGCTCTCAAGGCAAACGGCAAAGCCCGTGCCGCGGTTGTCCTTCCAGATAACGTCTTGTTTGAAGGCGGGGTAGGAGCCGACATTCGCCGCGACTTAATGGATAAGTGTGATTTACATACAATTTTACGCTTGCCAACTGGCATTTTCTATGCCCAAGGAGTGAAAACGAACGTTTTATTCTTCAACCGCGGGACAACAGATGTCGGCAACACGAAAGAAGTATGGGTGTACGATTTACGAACAAACATGCCTTCCTTCGGCAAACGGAATCCGCTAACGAAAGAACATTTTGAAGGATTTATCAAGGCTTATACGGCAGAAGATCGCAGCCAAGTCAAAGACGAGCGCTGGAATGTGTTCACACGTGAAGAAATTGCGAAAAAAGGCGACAGCTTGGATATTGGTTTAATTGCTGATGAATCCTTATCCGTCTACGAAAACCTGCCAGACCCAATCGAATCTGCAGAAGAAGCGGTGGAAAAATTAGAACTAGCGATTTCGTTACTAAACGAAGTCATTGCCGAGTTAAAAGCTGTCGAACAACCGAACACCTACCAAACAGATTCTAAAGAAATGCTAAAAGTCGCAGAAACATCTGAGGTGCTTGAAAAATGAGCAAAAAGAAACAAAAATCGATGGAAGAACTACTAGAAGAAGCATTAGTGCCGGAAGAAGAACAGCCTTATATAGTTCCAAAAAATTGGGTTTGGACTAGAACTGGTATTATACATGAAATAGTAACTGGGGCTACTCCATCTAAAAAAAATAATGAGTATTATGGTGGAAACTTTCCATTTGTTAAACCCGGAGATTTAGATCAGGAAGATTCGGTGATAGTAGCTTCTGAATATCTTACTGATAAAGGTAAAGAGGTAAGTAGAATAATTCCAAAACACTCAACATTAGTTTGTTGTATAGGTTCGATTGGAAAGACTGGATTTAATTTAGTAGAATGTACTACAAATCAACAAATAAATTCTCTAATTCCGAATAAAAAAGTAATTTATCCGAAATACACATACTATTTTTCATTAAGTTCTACTTATCAAAATTTATTATTGAAATCATCTTCATCTACAACCGTATCCATAATAAATAAAAGTAAAATGTCTAAACTTCCATTTGCGCTTCCGCCATTAAACGAACAAAAACGCATTGCTGAGAAGATCGAGAGGCTTTTTGCGAAAATTGATGAAGCAAAGCAGCTGATTGAGGAAGTGAAAGAGTCGTTTGAACTTCGACGAGCAGCGATTTTGGATAAGGCCATTAAGGGGGAACTAGTTAGCCATAGTCCTCTTGATGAATCAGCAGATAACTTATTAAAGTATATTGAAGAACAAAAACATCATTTAGTCAAACAAAAGAAAAGTAAGAAAGAAAAACCTTTGCCTAGTGTAGAACAAAATGAACTTCTTTATAAAATTCCTGAAAACTGGTGTTGGGTAAGACTTGGAGAGGTAATCGAGCTAATTTCCGGACGCGATGTTAGTGCAAAAGAATGTAACAATGAGGGTGTTGGTGTCCCATATATTATGGGGGCAAGTAATATTGTAGACGATAGTCTAATAATTGAAAGGTGGATCGAAAAGCCCTCAGTTGTTGGAAAAAAAGGCGATGTACTTTTATCAGTAAAGGGAACTGTTGGCAAAACAATAATTCAAGAAGTAGAAGAAGCTCATTTGAGTAGACAAATAATGGGATTAAGACCTATACAAGGTGTGCATAACGGTTACTTGAAGATTTTTATCCAGACATATGTGCAAGTATTAAAGGAAAAGTCTAAAGGGGTAATTCCTGGAATTTCTCGTAAAGATGTTCTCTTAGCTCCATTTCCACTACCACCATATAATGAGCAAAAACGCATTGCTGAGAAGGTAGATATTTTATTAAGTAAATTAGAAACTGAAAAAGAAATGGTTTTAGAAGTTGAACAAAAACTTAATTCATTAAAGCAATCTATCCTTAACAAAGCCTTCCGCGGCGAGCTTGGTACGAACGATCCAACCGACGAACATGCGATTGAGTTGTTAAAGGAAGTGTTAAAATATAAATAAATCATTTATGTATGAGCTCATTCAGTGATTATGGAGTAAACTCTTAGAAAAATTTCAGTAATTCCCCCGCTTCCAAAGTCGAAGAAATAAACTTCTTATGTGATTAACAAAGTAAACTGTCAATAATCAAAGATTGGAGTTTAAATAAGGTGTATTTGTGTAATGGATTTGTTTTACAATATTATCCATTATAATAACAATAGCATATTGTTAAGGCATCTCAGAGAGCAGTGAAATCTCGAGATGCCTTTTTGTTTTACAAATTATAATCATGATGATTGAGCGGATAGTTCGGTATTACTTTTGAAAATTAGTAAATTCTTCTGCTTGTATATTGAGAACCTAGGCCAGTATGGAGGATAAGCACTTTTTCCGGAGCTTGAGTGTTATACGCGTTTGCTGTAGCTTGAATCACCAGATCCGTTGTCATCGTCTGTGAAAAGGAATAGTCAATAACTTTTTAGAATGTAAATCCAGTACGGAAGCTAAATAACAACAATCATCTTTCACTGTATGGATATAAGTCATATCTGATACCTATTTTTCATTAATGGAATGTGTCGAAACATCATGTTCTAATAGATTTCCCCGTTCTTTCACTTTTTGATTACTTGAATATGGACGGAATTTTTTCGAAATAATAGAACGAATTTCAGCTTTTTTCATCAAACTCTGGATTCTTTTTTAACCTCACCCAATACCCCTTTTTTGAAGAGTGATATGAATTTTGGAGGCACCATAGAGTTGCTAGCTTACTGCATGAATTTCTATGATTTTGTCGGTTAATTCCTTGTTTTCTCGATTACGATTAGACTCAACATGTTGAAGCGATTGATAATGCGTACTTCTGGGTATTTCTGGCACCTAGATCTATACATTATTTAGACAAATCTTGATGTTCTTGAAGATAGATGGATTCATGTTGCGCAAAACGCAAAACGCATAATTGATGAGGTACCTAATTTGGGGCTGTCTAATAAGTCGATTTTCCGGCTTATAGACGCCCCTTTAATGTTTTATAAAAAGTTGATATATCAATGTTTATGATGTTTCGTTTTAATGGATTTTGATTTCTGGACAGCCCCATTTGCATGAGACCGTATGTTCAAGATAGTTTGAACTATATTCTATGTAATTTTCTAAAGTTTGAAGGACTCATTTTCATTTTTTTAGAAAAAATCCGACTGAAGTAAAAGCCATTACTATAACCACAACGACTTGCAATGTCATCGATTGTATAATCTGTCTCTAATAACAATGTTCTTGCTTTTCTAAGGCGTAATAACGTTAAGTATTCAATAGGCGGTATACCAATGCTTGCTTGAAAACGTCTTGTAAATTGAACAGAGCTTAAACCGAAATTTGCGGCAATGTTTTGTATTGTGATATTTGTAAAAGCTTGTTCATGCATTTGCTGGATTGCTTTCGCTATAACGGGATCTTTAATTTTAGGCTGATTCTCAATCGTTAAAAGCTGATTCTCCATATTGTATAGTTGTAGGAGATCATAAATTAAATGTGCTTTCCATCTGTTGCTTAGTTCCGTCTCATTGAATGCCATCGAACGAAGATGTGTATAAGTTGAAGAAAGACGATCGGTATCAAGTATTTTTATTTTTCCAATAGGCAAATGATAATGTTCGATGTTTTTAAAGGAAAAGCGAAGAAAATGAAACTTTAATGGAGTAATTGCTTTTCTTTTTAGTGGAATATTTGGTGGACAAAAAATGATATCCCCGAATTGTGCCTCTCCTTTTTGATCCATCACTTGATATTCAAAAATCCCTTCCTCTATACAAAAGATATTCCAATGAGGATACGTATCCTCCGATAGTTGAAATTGAATAATCGGATTCCAATAAGAGTGTTGATGTATTTTCATTTCTGTGATTGTTGATACGTCAGACATAGGCATCCTCCCGAATTTTGAAAAAAAGTATATATTTTTGATAAATGTGTGCATGTAAAAAAATCTATTCACCTTGTAGTATAAGTATAAAGAATAAAGAAAATTAAATTTACTTTATTATAATCCTACCTGAAAGCGTTTTTAAATATTTTTAGAAAGAATAGGTAAAAAAGTGAATGTTTAATCATTATCCCTGAATTTGAATGAGAATTAAGAAAGGGTTGGATAACGTTGAAAATTACATCTATTGAAATCAAGCAATATTTATTGCCGCTTGATCCGCCATTTAAAGCTGCGTGGGACCCTGAACCGAGAAAAAATTTTGCGACAACGATTGTTTATGTCCATACCGATGAAGGGATTACCGGAATTGGTTCAGGAGATTTGATGATTGGGTTTGAAGGACATGAACATTTGTTTATTGGCCAAGATCCATTTGCGATTGAGCGCCATGCGCAAATTATTGATAATATTGATTTTCACTACGGAAGATGTTGGCCTCTTGACTTAGCGCTTTGGGATTTGATGGGAAAGGCAACCGGACAGCCGGTGTATAAATTACTGGGTGGAAGATCAAATAAATTGCTTGCTTATGCTTCAACTGGAGAAATCGTAAGCCCTGAAGAACGTGCGGAAAGAGCGTTGTGTTTCGTTGAGCAAGGGTTTAGAGCCATGAAGATTCGTTTTCATCACAAAGATGTGCGTGATGACATTAAAGTGGTTGAAACAGTAAGAAAAGCTGTTGGAGATAAGCTTGACATTATGGTTGATGCAAATCAAGGATGGAAAATGCCTTGGGATGTAGAAAGAACGTGGGATTTAAAAATGGCTTATCAAGTTGCTAGAGAACTTGAACAGTTAAATGTTTTTTGGCTGGAAGAACCATTGCCGGCTTATCAGTTTGAATTAATGGCAAAACTACGAGAAATGGTAGGTATTCGCATTGCAGGCGGGGAAATGAATCGAAGATATCACGACTTTATGGAAATGAATAAACTACATGCTTTAGATGTTTATCAACCTGATGTAGCTCTTGCAGGCGGGATTACACAAGTAAAGAAAATTGCTGATCTTGTTCAAGGGCACGGTGCATGGTTTAGCCCGCATACGTGGACAAATGGAATTGGTCTTCTTGCGAATTTACATCTTGCCGCAGCGGTCAGTCATTGTCCGTATCTCGAGTTTCCTTATGATCCGCCTGCATGGACGCTCGAACGGCGTGACTATACCCAAAAAGAAAGACTCATGATCAATGCAGATGGATATTTGGTAGTGCCTGAAAAACCAGGATTGGGGATTGAATTAGATGAAGAGTCTTTAAAACGATATGAAATTCACCATGTGTATGTAGGAGAAAACAAAAAAGTATACATTTAATTTTTGAACCATTTTAAAGATGAGGTGAATGTTCGCTTGAAACAGTATAAAGCATATATCAATGGTCAATTCAGAAATAGCTCCAATCATACATGGATTGACGTTTTTTATCCAGCAACAGGGAAATTGGTTGGTCAAGTGCCTGCTTGTTCAAAAGAAGATACAGAAGAAGCTATCGAGAGTGCAAATAAAGCCTACAGGCAGTGGAGAACGATTCCTTCTTATCAAAGGGCAGAGTACTTACTGAATTTTCTTACGTTAATGAAAAACGAAGAACATCTTCATGATATTGCACAAGCGATTACGTTAGAAATGGGAAAGCCGTTATCTCAAGCTAAGTCTGAAGTATATTATGCAGCGGAATTAGGAGAGTATCAAACACAGTGGGCACGCAGAATTGAAGGAGAAATTGTTGATAGCGACAATTCAAATGAAAAAATTTTAACATATCGTGAGCCGCTCGGTGTAGTCGTAGCGATTGTGCCATGGAATTTCCCGATTTACGTACTCATTCGTAAAATTGTACCGGCACTGGTATGTGGAAATACAGTCGTAATCAAACCAAGCGTTAAATCTCCTATGTCAGCCTTAGAATTGGCGAAATGTATCGATCAATCTGGATTGCCAAAAGGGGTCATCAATATTGTTACTGGTTTGGATGAAGTCGTTGGAGAAACATTAACTTCTTCGAATCAAATTAACATGGTGACATTTACCGGAAGTACAAAAGTAGGAAAAAGAATTATGGAAAAATGCGCTCGAAATATGGTGAGAGTATCCTTGGAACTCGGGGGAAAAGCTCCTGCTATCGTAATGGAAGATGCCGATCTTGATTTAGCTGTTGAAGCGATCAAAGGTGGAAGGCTTTCGAACTCCGGACAGGTGTGCAATAACACGGAGAGAGTTTATGTACATCACAGCATTAAAGAAGAATTTACGAAGAGGTTGTTAAAAAGATTTCAGGAAGTGAGTATAGGAGACGGTTTAAAAAATCCTGATGTGGAGATGGGCTGCTTAATCAGTCCTCAAGATGTGCAACGAGTTCATTCGATGGTACAAGAAGCCGTGCAGGAAGGAGCAGAAGTTTTATGCGGGGGAGAGCCATTAAAAGAATTAGGAGAAAGTTTTTATCCCCCAACATTATTAGATCACTGTACCCAATCGATGAAAATTGTTCATGAGGAAATTTTTGGACCAGTACTTCCGATTATCACGTTCGACACGCTGGAAGAAGTGATCGAAATGGCGAATGATTCAAAATATGGACTTACATCGAATGTATATACAAACAATTACAAATACGTGATGGAATTGACAACGAAGCTTGAGTGCGGCGAAGTTTACGTAAATCGCCAGCAAGGAGAAGCTTATCAAGGATTTCATGCGGGTTGGAAGCAATCAGGGATTGGCGGAGATGACGGAAAACATGGTTTTGAAGAGTTTATGCAGTTGAAAACAGTGTATTTGAAATATTAAGTTTTCCCGACTGGAGCGAGAGAAATTGAAAACAGGAAGGATCGAAGAAGACTTTATCGGCAAAATGGAAATTCCTATCGATGCTCTCTACGGTATTTATACAGCACGAACGGTACGGAACCTTTCATTTTCCGAAAAAAAACTATTTCAATATCCTCGGTATATTCATGCGCTGGCTTATGTGAAAAAGGCAGCAGCATTGGCCAATTTCGAGGCTGGTTTATTACCTATTCAAATAAAAGAAGCAATTGTATGGGCATGTGATGAAATTTTAGATAATCGTTATCATGAATCGTTTGTTATTGATGTGCTTCATGGCGGCGGAGGCATCGGCACAAACATGAATATAAATGAGGTAATCGCCAATCTCGCCAATGAAAAACTAGGTGGAGAGAGAGGAACGTACCATCCTGTTCATCAAAATGAGCATGTCAATCTCTCTCAATCTACTTCCGATGTATGTCATACCGCCAATAGAATTGCCGTTATATTAAGTTTCCAATCTTTGAGACTACAACTAGAAATGTGTATTCAAGTGATGAATGAATTGTCAGAAAAGTTTGATCATGTCGAAACGATGTCAAGAACATGCTTACAAGATGCTATGAAAGTGAGGATTGGGGAGTCGTTTCGCAGCTATGCAGCTATGCTTGAGCGGCGACTTCATTTGCTTAGCGTTTCGGTTGATTACCTCCACCAAATTAATTTAGGCGGAACGGTAATTGGCTCAGGAGTTGGGGCTCCTCAGCATTATAGGGAGGTTGTCGTTCAAAAGCTTTGTGAAGTGTCAAACCTTCCTCTGCGGCATCGAGAAAATTTATTTGATGCTGCTCAACATATTGATGATCTCGCAGCTGTTTCGAAAGAATTACACTTACTCGCATCGTGTTTGATAAAGCTAGCCAAAGATTTGCGCCTTCGTTCATCAGGACCTGAGGGGGGATTTGGAGAAATTGTTTTACCGGCTGTGCAAGCGGGCTCCTCCTTTTTCCCGGGAAAGATTAATCCTATTGTCCCTGAAACATTAATTCAGTGTTGTTTTCAAGTACTCGGTTGTGACCGTGTGGTGCAAGCGACTTTAGAACACGGTGAACTAGATTTAAATGTTTTTGAAGGTATAGCATGTATCAATATTTTAGATGCAATGAAGATGCTTGAACGTGCCCTTGCTTCTTTTATCGAAAATTGCTTGTTAGGGATTGAAGTAAATGAGCAAAGATGTAAGCAGTTAGCAAATAGTCTTATTCCTGCTATTGTCGAGCTTAAAGAGAAATTTGGCTATTCAACAGTTTCTAGATGGCTGAAAGAAAAAAGCAGGGAAGAATTGATAAAACTTTTGCAATGTGGAGGGAATGACGATGACAAAAATATTTGAAGGGATAGAACAGCCAAAGCTGGATTGGGCAAAAGAATGGCTCAAAGAAACAAAAAAATTATATATCAACGGCGAGTGGGTCAATAGCGCAAAAGGTGAGGTTATTGAATCTATCAATCCTGCAAACGGAGAAGTTCTTGGAAAGTTCCAAAGCGCTGAAAAAAAAGATGTCGATAAGGCAGTTGCAGCGGCCCGTCATGCGTTTGACCATGGACCATGGCAGGAGCTTTCGCGTAAAGAGCGGGCGAAAATACTGCGGCAAATTAGTTCTTTAATCAAAGAGCATCAAGCAGAGCTTGCGACATTAGAAGCGTTGGATAATGGAAAACTGTATACCGAGGCCTATAAAGATGATGTGCAGGAGGCATCGGATATTTTCGAATATTATGCCGGCTGGACTGACAAATATTACGGGGAAAACAACCCTGTTGAAGGAAACTTTTTAAGCTTTACGACGCGTGATCCTGTCGGAGTATGCGGGCAAATTGTGCCATTTAACTTTCCGATAGATATGGCTGCTTGGAAGCTTGCACCTGCACTAGCAATGGGAAATACGGTTGTGTTAAAGCCTTCAAGCCAAACTTCATTTTCTGCGGTTCGCTTGTTTGAACTTATTGATGAAGCAGAGCTTTTACCAAAAGGTGTTATCAATTTAATTTTGGGAAAAGGTTCAATTGGTTCGTATATTAGCCGTCACATGGATGTGGATAAAGTATCGTTTACAGGGAGTACAGTAGTTGGGAAACAACTTGTTCATGATTCAGCCGATTCAAATTTAAAACTCGTGACACTTGAACTCGGCGGTAAATCACCGAACATCATTTTCAGTGATGCTCCTGATTTGGATGGAGCGATCGAACGTTCATTTTATGCGTTGTTTACGCATAAAGGCGAAAAATGTTCTGCGCCGACGCGCTTATTAGTGGAACGAACAATTTATGAGCAAGTGGTCGAAAAAATTGCTGAGTATGCTAACAGCTATAAATGTGGCGATCCATTTGATCCTGAAAGTGACCAAGGGGCACAAATTTCAAAATCTCATATGGAATCCATTTTAAACTATATCGAGATCGGGAAAAAAGAAGGGGCGCGTCTTGTCGCCGGAGGTCAACGAGATGTATCAGGCGAAAATGGAAAGGGATACTTTGTTCGTCCAACAATCTTCGCTGATGTTAACAACAAAATGACAATTGCTCAAGAAGAAATATTTGGTCCTGTTCTTTGCATTATTCCTTTCGATACAGAAGAAGAAGCCATAGCTATTGCCAATGATACGATTTACGGATTGGCGGCAGGGCTTTGGACGAACGATGTGTCTCGAGCAAACCGTGTGGCACGAAAACTTCAAGCTGGAATGGTTTTTATTAATAAGTATGGCTGCTATGACTTTGCTAGTCCGTTTGGTGGATGGAAGCAAAGCGGCTGGGGAAAAGAATATGCGATTCACTCCCTTCAATCGTATACGAAAATGAAAGCGATTTGGATGGCTTACTAAGGAATCTTAAGCGGAACAGTGAGCAGTTCATTGGAAAATCTAAAGAATTGAGGGAACAAAATGAAAATGAAGGCTGCGGTGATGACCGAGGTAGGAAAACCACTGCAAATTCAAACGGTGGATTTAGCAAGTCCAAAAGCAAATGAGGTACTTGTCAAAATAGAAGCAACAGGTGTTTGTCATAGTGACTTGAATGCCTTGTATGATGACACAACCCCAACTCCTGCTATTCTCGGACACGAAGGAGCAGGTGTCGTAGTAGAAGTAGGGACAAATGTAAAGAACGTTCAAGCAGGGGATAAGGTGGCATTAAGTTGGATGCCTTATTGCGGTACGTGCGAGTTTTGTGTGACAGGTGCTGTCCATTTATGTGAATCAGCATTTGGACCGATGTTTAACGGAACGCTGCTGGATGGAACGTCTCGTTTGAGTAAAGATGGAAATCCTATTTACCATTACTCCTTATTATCGACTTTTGCAGAATATGCTGTCGTTCCTGAAATGTCATGCATCAAGCTTCCAGAAAAAATGCCATTTGCCCAAGCTTCTTTAATTGGCTGCGGGGTTGCGACTGGGTATGGAGCTGCGGTTAATGCGGCAAAAGTTACACCTGGTTCTACAGTAGCAGTATTTGGCATAGGTGGGGTTGGTATCAACGCTATACAAGGCGCTCGCATCGCTGGAGCATCGAAAATTATCGCGTGCGACGTAAAAGATGCTAACTTAGAAATTGCGAAAAAGTTTGGTGCCACACATACGGTAAATGTAGGCAAAGAAAATGGGGAAGAAGCATTAAAATCGTTAACCAATGGTTATGGCGTTCATTATGCCATTGATTGTTCAGGACATACATCGGCAACTGAAACAGCATGGAAAGGAACAAGAAAAGGCGGAACGATTGTTGTCGTCGGTGCATTTAATCCAGCGATGACTTTGAATCTGCCGGCCGGAGGATTTCATAGAGCAGGGAAAATATTGAAAGGAAGCTTTTATGGAGATATTCAGCCGTATCGAGATTTTTTAAGAATCTCCGAATTATATCTCGATGGAAAATTTATGTTGGATGAACTCATATTAAAACGAATGACACTCGATCGTATCAATGAGGCACTCGAAAGTTTTCACGATTGTAATTGTATAAATGTAGGACGTTCAGTTATTGAATTTACTTCCACGCCTATACAGTGTGAAGAAACTTCGTTTGAAAGAATTCCATAATAAACTTGGCCGCTCTTGTGGAGTGGCCAAGTTTCAAATAAAAGTGAGGAGGCTGGGAAATGAATCAGCTATTTGAATTTATACCGAGAACGAAAATTGCTTATGGAGTCGAGCGTTATTTACAAATTGGAAAAGACGTTAAAACAATAAGTCAAGATACAAAAGCCGTACTAATCACGGATAAGGGAATTCTCGACAATGGATTGGCAGACCTTGTTGTTTCAGCATTAGAAAGGGAAAAGATTGCTGTAAAAGTATTTAGTGATGTTCAAAGTGATCCAACAGCTGCCTCCATTGATGAAGCAGCCAATGTAATACGCCAATTTGAGGCTAAATGTGTTATAGGGCTTGGTGGCGGATCAGCGATGGATGTAGCAAAAATGGCGTCGCTTATTGCTGGCGGCGAGAAAGGGGCGATGCATTATGCATTAATGGCCAATCCGTTTCCTAAAAAACAAGTAAAATCCATTATGATCCCAACGACATCTGGTACAGGTGCGGAAGTAACAAGTACAGTAGTTTTCTCGGATGAGCATAAACGTAAAGTATGGGGATGGGATGAAAAAATGGCCCCTGATTTAGCTATCGTTGATCCGACATTTACAGTTGCTTTGCCAAGATTTTTAACAGCTGCTACAACGTTAGATGCTCTTGTTCATGCGATTGAAGCATGTGCTGGAAAGCGTTCTAATCCTTTTATTGAAGCATTTAGTTTGCAAGCCATTCAACTAATTGGAGAAAATTTTGAAAAGGTGTTGCAAACTCCAGATGATCTGGAGGCTCGAGGGAAATTAGCTTTGGCTGCTACTCTTGCTGGTATGGCGATTGAGCAAGGAGGAACAGGAATCGCCCATTGCATTGGTCATGCACTCGGTACGATTGGACGTATTCATCACGGTCGTGCTGTGGCAATCGCGCTTAATGCGGTGTATTCTTGGAATGTCGAATCAGCTGTCGATATTCACGCTAAAATTGCTCGTTGTCTTGGGGTGGACTGCCAAGGATTATCGAATAAAGAGTTGGCTTTAGCAGGAGCAAAAGAGTTTAGCCGATTAGTGGAAATAAGTGGACTGAAACAATCTCTCGAAGATGAAGGTTTATCTCTTTGCGATGTTGATAGATTTATAGAAACAATGCTTTCACCAGAAAACGAACCGATGCGGTTAAATAATTGCCGTTTAGCTACAGAGAAAGATTTGCGTCAATTTGCTGAACAGATTTTAAGTGCAAATAAAGAAGTAAGTCATCAAGCATAGAATAACACTTCGAATTGTAAACGTTTACTTTTATGCGGTAGCGAATCGTTTTTACAATTTAATTTTAATTTTAGGAGGAGTTTTATGAAAAATTTAAGACATTCTGTATTTTGGCCGCCGTTTTTGCTTTTAATTGCAGCTACCATTTTGAGCTTTACGAATAGAGAAGCTTTTATCAAGATGGCTACAGATGCAAATAATTGGGTTATTCAAAATGTAGGATGGTTGTTTAGTTTAAGTGGTTTGTTGATGTTAGTTGTTGTGGTCGCTATCTATTTTTCTCCACTTGGAAATGTGAGAATTGGTGGAAAAAATGCAAAGCCATTGTTGAAACTTTCTAGCTGGATTGCGATTACGCTATGTACAACAATTGCTGCGGGTGTCACGTTCTGGGGAATTGTTGAGCCTGTTTATCACATAACGTCACCACCTGAGTCACTCGGAATTAAAGCGAATAGTGATGAAGCTGCGATTTTTGCGATGTCAACGATGTATTTGCATTGGACATTTACACCGTATGCTATTTATTGTGTTCCTGCATTAATGTTTGCTTTTGCGTATTATAATATGAGAAAGCCTTTCAGCTTAAGTTCAACATTAACACCTTTGTTTGGGAATAAAGTGCTTGGCGGATGGGGAAATATGATTGATGCCCTATGTCTGTATACATTAGCACTTGGAATGGCAGCGGCAATGGGAACGAGTGTTTTAAATTTAGCCGGGGGACTCAATTATCTTACTGACATAGCAAGTTCACCATCTCTTTGGGCAGTTATCTCACTTGTAGTAATGATTACATTTATTGTTTCCGCATCTACTGGACTTATGAAAGGAATTCGTATTTTATCTGATATCAACATGAAAGTTTATATTGTTATTATTCTCTTTATGTTTGTCGCTGGTCCAACTGCTTATATTCTTAATTTAGGAACAGAATCTTTTGGAACGTATTTAGCAAATTTTTTTGATAAAAGCTTATTTACAGGAGCGGCAGCAGGAGATCCTTGGCCGCAATGGTGGACGGTATTTTACTGGGCAAACTGGTTTGCATGGGCTGCAATTACAGCGCTGTTTTTAGGGAGAATTTCATACGGTTATACGGTTAAAGCATTTATTCTTGTGAATTTTGCTCTTCCTGCTTTATTTGGCGGCTTATGGATGACAATTTTTGGAGGAACATCGATTCATAAGCAGATGACAGAAGGCACCCTTGGTAGTATTTTAGCGGATAAAGGTCCTGAATCAGTGTTATACGCTGTTTTGGCTGATGTACCTTTGTCAAGCATTATTATTCCGTTCTATTTATTCATTGTCTTCATTTCTTTTGTAACAGCAGCTGATTCAAATATTTCGGCAATGGGCGGTATTAGCTCTACTGGAATTTCTCCAGAAAGTCCTGAGCCAAGCTTGATGATCAAAGTTATATGGGGGCTTTCAGTCGGTACGATCGGTTGGATCATGATCAGCTTTGCAAAGATTGATGGAATTAAAATGCTATCAAATCTGGGAGGAATACCGGCAATTATACTTGAGCTGCTTGTTGTATTTGCGTTGATTAAAGTGGCGCGTTCTCCGGAAAAATATGATATAACGATGGAAGGTAAAGAATATGAAAACGAACAAAGAAAAGAAAAGTGCTCTAATTGATATACCCGCTTTAAAACAGACGGCATGCCTTATCAAGAAGGATAAATTAAGAAAAAGAATCAGCTATCATTTATCCAATTGTTTTTAAAAATCCTTTGTTTGGTCCATTTTATTGACAAAAGTTGCAATATCATGTCAAAAGGTATAATGGTGAAAGTGTCATTTAATGACAGTAAAAAAGAATGAAAGATTTAAAAATCATATAATGATGAAGCTTTTCCCATGTTGCATTTTTAGAGTTTGTTTATTAACCATACGAAACTATGTTATAGGCATAAGCAGATATGCAAAATAAATACTGAAAAAAATGGGTTTGAGGTTGATAAAAGCACTGATAAGGGGGGGCTAATAAGTCGTTTTTACGGCTTATTGACGCCCCCATTAATGCTTTAGAAACGTTGATATATCGGTGTTTATGATTTTTTGTTTTCAATGGCGATTTGAATTTCTAAGACAGCCCCTAAAAATCATGATGAAGCCATCACTTGAAGTTTCTCCAATTATATATTTCTTCATGTTTTACAAACTTCCTCCATTTTTAATATCCTTTCTTTAAAAAAGCAAAGATAAAACAACAACTCAGCCATTCGGTACAACCCTTATTATAAAATGTGTTAGCCCTTTTTTTGAAACCCCAAACGGCTTCATCCAAATCATGCATTAGAAAGATACAAGGACTTAACCATATGATCGTTTTCAGAGACACGTATTCCTCAACTTTGACTCTAAAAGAAAATGAATGAAAAACAAAAATTTAAAGATAAGATAATAAAATTTTTAAAACAAATATCATGAATTTATATTAAATTTATGGAAAGCGTTTACATTTTATTTTTTTGTTAGGAGGGGAATGTATGCTCTTACGTATGAAATAGAAGAGCCTTTCAAAATTGACACGATCATGATTGATGAACCGAAAGATGAAGAAGTTTAAGTCCATATTAAAGTTTTTGGATTTGTCATATTGGTTTAATCGTTCGCGCTCAATTATTCTATTATACTCCTGGCGTCTTATGCATGAAGGGGATGAAGTTGTTGAGAAATTGCGTTATATTGGGCTTTCTATTCTAACTATTTAAAATGTTTAAAAATAAGGAGGAGTATTCGATGTCTGGAGTAAAAGCGGTTGAAAAATTTTCTCTATGGAATAAAATGCCTATTGGCGGTGTGTGGAAACATGGTTCCAGCAATAGAGAATGTGTTGTGACAAATCCATATAATAACGAAGTGCTTGTCACCTTTAACTATGCAAGTAAAGGAGATATCAATGAAGCGTACGAAACTGCACAAAAAGAGCAAAAGAGCTGGGGACAAACTTCCGCATATGAACGTATTCGTGTTTTAGAAAAAGTTGCACAGCTCATCGAGGAAAAAAGAGAAGAAATTGTGGAAATTCTCGTGAAAGAATCCGGGAGTACAAAGTTAAAAGCAAATGTTGAGGTGGATTGCGCCATTGCGGATGTGAAAGAAGCAGCAAAATATCCGTTACAAATGGAAGGCTCGATTCGTGAATCTCTCATTCCAGGGAAAGAAAACCGTGTTTATCGTGACCCAATTGGAGTAGTAGGAGCGATTACACCTTGGAACTGGCCATTCTATTTAACCATTCGTGTTGTTGCACCGGCTATTGCAACAGGAAATGGTGTAGTACTAAAACCAGATTCTCAAACACCAATTTCAGGCGGACTCATTATTGCGGAAATTTTTGAAGAAGCCGGGCTTCCGCAAGGGGTGTTAAATGTAACAGTGGCTGATCTTGAAGAAATTGGTGATTATTTTGTTGAGCATCCAATTCCTGAAGTAATTTCTTTCACAGGGTCAACAAAAGCAGGACAGCATGTCGGGGCTTTAGCTGTGAAAAATCTGAAAAAACCTGCACTTGAATTAGGTGGAAATAACGCCTTCATCGTACTTGACGATGCCGATGTTGATCAAGCGGTATCTGCAGCAGCATTTGGAAAATATATGCATTCAGGTCAAATATGTATTGCGATCAATCGGATTATCATCGATCGAAAATTGTATAAACCATTTGTTGAAAAATTCAAAGAAGCCACTAAGGCCATAAAAGTTGGGGATCCGTCCGAAGATGGCACAGTTATTGGCCCTATTATTAATAAAAAACAAGTGGATCGAGCAATTCAGTTAGTAGAACAAACACTTAAAGAAGGTGCAACATTAATTCATGAAGGAAAAGTGGAAGGAAACTTAATTTATCCATATATTTTAGGGGATGTGACAAATGACATGACAGTTGCGCAAAATGAAGTGTTTGCCCCAATAGCGGTCATCATTCCTGTTGATAGTGAAGAAGAAGCTATTGAAGTGGCAAATGGAACTCCGTTTGGATTAAGTGGGGCTGTATTCTCTGGCTCATTGGAACGAGGCATTCATGTAGCAAGAAAAATTAAAACAGGTATGATTCACGTAAACGATCAATCGATCAATGTAGAACCGAATGTTCCGTTTGGCGGAGAAAAATATTCGGGTTTAGGACGTTACTGCGGCGAATGGGCTATTGATGAATTTACAACTGTTAAATGGGTTTCAGTTCAAAAACAACCTCGTCAATATCCATTTTCATAATGCTTCTTCATCATGACATATTCTAACAATTTATACCCTTTTGTATCATGTGCGAAATATTGCACATGCTGCAAAAGGGTTTTCTTTTGACAAGCTTAATTTAGGAATTATTTCATTCATGATTGCAACGCAATAAATACTTAATTTCTCGAAAAAGACATCACACCCGCCTTCATTAACGATGGTCCAGAATATCAAGTTTAGTTTAATTCTGGAAGACTATTTCGACCAATCCATAGTATTTCTTCACCACTGAATATTCATTTCGCTTTTCCGCAGGCTTCGTAAGATCCATGAACGGCTTTTACGAGTTCGTTTCCACCTTCGATTTTCAGTCTCAGTCAGAGGTGTCTTGAGGAGGTTCTGGATTTGTTTCAATATTAGCTAGCTTATTGCCCATCACAACTGTGCGAAATGCTTTTCCTTTGGTTACATACTACGCAATCATTGTACTAAAATATGTCTTGTCTGTTCGTACACTTCTATAGAAAACAGATTCTTTTTTCGTTCGATAATTGAGTTCTTCCACGGACAACGCTTTGCTTTAAATATTTCCGCCCATTTTCATCAAAAAAATTGCTTCAAATGTTAGCAATGGCTAACCATTGAAGCAGTATTACTAAATTTTATTTAGTTCTTGAAGTAACTCTAAATATTCTTGGAATTCCGGATTGTATAAGTCTGTGTTTTCCACACCCAAAAGGATAACCTGTTTCTTTTACTAAATGCCGGCATACCCCTTGTATGGTAAAGTAACTCACAGTGTTTTTGAATTTTTTCCTATAAACAATGATATTAATTCTTTTTCCTTCTTGGATATCATTCCACATTTTGATGCTTTGATGCTCACTTTCTGGATACAAATCTAAATCATCGGGCGCTTCCTGATTTTCTTGAATTTGCACTAAATGTTCTTTTTTCAGCATCAGAATAGATAGAATTTAGTATGGTTTCATCATCGATGACAAACACTTTCCAAATATTCTTTCTATTTTCAACGCTCGGGTCCAGTTTTAAGAAATCTCTAAGAGGAATTTCTTTGGCTTTATAAGTGGATTGAAGAAATTCCAGAATTCTTCTAAAGAATACTAGGTAGGCAACCCGCTGGCGATAAACTTTTTGTACAGAGTTTGATAGTCATGCTTTTTGTCAATTTCAATCTCCCCTTAACTTGCTTTTTAAATCATCAGCCACTAGAGGTTCTACAGCATATACAGGTGAAACGGCGAAAGAAAAATAGAATTTATTCATTAAATTATAAAGGTAGAATTTTGAGTTAGTAAATGGAAAAAAGTAATTTTTTTCATTAATTTATAATATTTTGAAGCCAATTTTTTTGAAGCAGGGTACGATCACATATAAGTTTATCTAAAAACTTTCCGTGTGAATTAGGTGAATATGCATGATGCAGTTTGGAAGAACACCATCTACCGGTGCTTCTGACATTTTTAAGAATTCAACAAAATGCTCGATTAATTTTTGGAAGGCTTCAGCCCAATACAGTTTATTTTCTTCATCATTGATAAAGACACTTTTGCTGAAGGTAGTTACACATAAATAAATTTGACAAATAATAATAGGATGGTATACTAAATAAAACTAAAATTATATGAATTATATGAATAGGGGAGATTAAGCATGGCAAAAAGCTGCTTTCAAGTGAATATAGGTGCATTTGATCAATTTATTAAAGATGTAAATAATGATCCTGAAAAGGGGAAAGTGACCTTCAAAACGACAACTGAATGGCAAGGAGGAGCAGTTTCTAAAACGACAGCACGAGATTTTGTACTGCATACTGATGAGCCTGCAAGCTTAGGTGGAACAGATTCAGCTGCAGATCCGGTCGAATTGTTGCTTGCTTCGATTGCTACTTGTTTTTCAATAGGTTTTGTCACCCAAGCTGCAAAAAGAGGAATTGATTTTAGTGATGTGATAATCGAAACAGAAGGTGACCTTGACTTAAGAGGGTATTTTGGTTTAGATAAATCAATAAGGCCTGGCTACACAAATATTCGTTATAAGGTAAAAGTAAAATCTGACGCATCGATCGAACAATTAGAAGAACTGCGTCAGCTAGCGCATGAACTGTCTCCAATGATTGAAACGGTTGTGAACGGTGTTGATATAACTGGTTCTGTTGAAAAAATATAAATCAAGCAATAAAATTGTTGTTTTACAGTGTTTTATGCAAAAACTTTTTTACTCGAGCCTAGTCGGAATCATTAAAAATTCCTCTCTATACGTTTTAATCAGCAGACGCGATGATATACTCTCGTTTCGTTTTTAAATCCGCCAACGTGATCAAAAGAAATAAAACAGCCTGAGTCCTTATGTAATTTTAGGTCTCAGGCTGTTAATGTCTGTCTGCGTGACAGGGCTTATTTTCGAACTAAGATAAAGCAAGTCACGAGTTTGCTGTCATTGGATGTTCAGTTTTTTTCATTTTATGTCATTTGGTCAATTCTTACATTTTCAGGGCTTGTTTTACGGTTTCCTTCAGAGGGGTCAAGGATCCGATCAGTTTTTGCAGATCATCTGATGTTTTGGACGCTTCTCCTTTGGAAATCGCGTCATAGATCGCTGCCGTAATTTCAGCAAACGGCTCAGGGACACCAGCGTTTACGAGGAAATTTTTCTCTTCTTCGAATGAGACAGGCTGATGCACGACTTTTTTGCCGGAAACCTCGGAGAGAATTTGGGCAAGTTCATCAAAGGTCCAAGGTTGATTGGAAACAAGGTTATACGTTTTGTTTTCATGCCCTTCCTCTGTAAGAACCGTTGCGGCAGCCAAAGCAAGTTCATTGCGTGTTACTGAATTAACGATCCCGCTTCCCGCATTCGTAACAATTGCTCCAGACTCTATGGATGCGCGCAGCCCCTCATTTACAAAAAAGTCCGTATATAAGGCATTACGCAGGAAAGTATACGGGATATTGGTCGTACGGATGGCATATTCCGTTGCTAAATGAACGTGTGCAAGGGGAATTATTGACTCCTCAGCAAAGGCATATCCTGTGTAAGCAATATGTTTGACTCCCGCATCTCTGGCAGCTTTTACAACATTTGCATGTTGAACGATACGAAGCGTATTATCAGAATCCGGACCTGAGATAAAGAACAGCTTGGAGACACCTGCAAAAGCCTTTTGAAGAGATTCTGGTTGATTATAGTCGCCATGGCGAACTTCCACGCCTTGATCGGCAAGAGCAGAGGCTTTTTCAACATTACGAACGATGGCAATGATTTGACTGGCGGGAACTTTTTTGAGCAAATGTTGAATCACAAGCCCACCGAGTTGACCAGTAGCACCTGTAACCGCAATTGACATAAACATTTCTCCTTTTTTTCTAAAGATTTTTTGAATAAATAACATCATCTAGGTGGCGGAAGCCAAAAATAAACGAAGGCGGCCGCAATTGAAGACTGGATTGAGGAATGACTGTTTATTATGTATTTCGGCCATTCTTGCCCACCATTATAATTGCATCAGAAATGTAAATCAAATCTTATGCCTGTGCTGCTAAACAAGGTGAACGCCTCCTATCATTTTGTCGCGCCTATTATAGATAAGGCCGTGCAATCAAAATTCTTACAAGTCAACTCCTCTTTTTAGCTTTTTACTAGTTTGTAGCTGTTGTTCAACTCATGAAAAAGTTATTTTCTCTTTCCCTAAACTAGATAAACCTATGATGTTTCGCGTTTTTTATATATGATAGAGATTTTTTGTCCTCTTAAACAGTTTTATTTTACATTCACATAAGGATAGGGGATCTGGGGTAAGCTCTCAAATTGAGAAAAAAATACTCCAAAACAACGGTTTAATATTCTGAATTTTCTGTTAAAATGTAGGTGAGCAATTCATAAAATTTTTTGAAGGAGAGGGCTCAACATCAGATTGCCGATCCATATTGAAATCGGTGGAGGTATTGAAACGGGGAGCTTTACTGAAAATATAGCTGAAAGCGACAAATCGATGGAAGTCTTTCAAAATCGTAAGTTATAGATCTTCTAGATAAACCTGATCCGGTTTTACGAAGTTTACAGGGGAGCCGATTGCCACTTGCCCTTTTTGTGGTGGGTTACATGTCTATTTCGATAATCCTGATTCGGTTTATTTTACGAAGTTAGTTGGAGTGAGGATTTCCATTGGTTCTCTATGTCGTATGCTATAAGTCTATTTCGATGATTCTGATTTGTTTTTACGAAGTTTGCAGGGGCAAGGATTTCTATCGGTTCTCTTTGTCATGAGTTATAAGTCTATCTCGATAATCCTGATTCTGTATATTTTGTGAAGTTTGAAGGGGCTACGATTCCTACTTGGACTCTTTGTCCCTTGAGGTTGGTGATGGCAGAAATGCAGAGCATCCGTTCGTTCATTTTGTCTGATGGAAAGAAAAAGGTTTGATCAATTCAATAGAGTGATTATCCTCAAATAATGACGAAAAAGCTGGCTGCATCCAATACAAATGAACGGCCTCATCCAACTGACTTATTTGCATAGTTGCGAAGTACAACCTGTCGTGCAGTATCCATGCCGATCAGGATGCCGTCAAAAAGATTTTGATCCTATCGTGTTTCTTTTTTCACTGAAAAGAGGGGAGGAATGAAAATGCCAGGGGCCGTTTTTCGACAGGCTGTTCAGGATGCGACGGGAATTACCTGGGAAGAATGGGTTGCCACCTTGAAACAGGCTGTGGATTCTTCTTGGTCTCACGAACATATGAAGGAGCACATATGTGAACAATTTCAGGTGTCGGATGAATGGGGGGAATGGCTGACCGTCATGTATGGACAGCTGCTCGGCAGGATTCCTGTTGGTGTCACCAAAGATGCGGGCGTTCAAATCAGCGTCCGAAAAACGATAAAGGTGGAGCAGGAAAAGGTTTGGGACTATTTGACTTCGCCGCAAGGCTTGCCCTTATGGATCGGGGACGTCTCCGAGTTTCGACTGCAAAAGGGTTACGAATTTAAATCTAAGGAAGGTATCTGCGGGAAACTTACGGTAGTTTTGCCATTTCGAAAGCTCCGCATGAAATGGAAACTTCCGGAATGGGAAAAGCCTTCCCGGCTTCAATTGTATTTGCTGCCCACGGATTCGGGCAAAACGACGATCGCCATCCATCAGGAAATGCTGGATGATGTCTATGTAAGAGAATTGATGAGACGCTTCTGGGCAGACAAGCTGGAGCAAATTAAAAATTATTTGGAGGGGCGCAATGAATAGATACAGTCATATCGATTTAAGAGTAAATTCATGGGAGAAAGTGTGCACGTTTTATGAGAATCTTCTTCCTGCATTGGGTTTTACCCGCACTTTCCATTCGGAAAAATGGAAAGTGTTTGCAGCGGAGGGAGAGCTTCCGAGCGTTCCTTATTTCGCTATCACGGAAGATCCCAATCATAAGCCAAACGAGAATTTGATCGGGTTTTGGGCGCATGACCGGGAGGAGGTGGACCGGATTGCAGAGCTTGTTGTTCGATATGGGGGCACCATCGACAGCGGTCCCTGGCAGTTCCCGATCAGTCCGACTTATTATGCGGTTTATTTTCAGGATCCTTGCGGAAACAAGTATGAAATGGTCCACCGATTAAATTGATTCAGCACCCGTTGTTGCTCAGCCGAAACCTTTTCTTGCTGCTAGCTTCTTTTAGCGGATATCGGTTACGGTTTCCGATTTGTGCGGGCAATTTCCCGCTTGACGGCAGGTGCCACTTTAGTACCCAGCAGTTCGATGGCACGCAACACTTTTTTGTGCGGCAGCGTGCCGACGGTCAATTGCAGAAGGAAGCGATCGTGGCCGAAAATTTCATGCTGGAACAAGATTTTTTCGATCACCTGCTCAGGGCTGCCGACAAAATTGGCGCCCCGTAAGGAAAGAGAGAATTCGAACTGCTCCCGGGTCAATGGCGGCCAACCGCGTTCCCGTCCCAGCCGATCCATCATCGTTTTAAACGCTGGAAATGCAATGTCAGCTGCTTCCTGCGACGAATCGGCGAGAAAACCATGTGAATTGATACTGAGGTGTGGCGTTTCGTGCCCCGCCTTTTGCGCTGCCTCCCGGTGTAATTGAGCAAAGGGCGCGAACCGTTCGGGCAGACCACCGATGATGCCCAGCGCCATCGGAAGACCGAGCATGCCTGCACGGACGGCCGACTCCGGGGTTCCTCCAACGGCTATCCAAACCGGAAGCGGATTTTGCAGGGGCCGCGGATAGATCCCTAGATTGTCCAGCGACGGACGATGCTTTCCCGCCCATGTGACCCGTTCGGATTCCCGCAGTTTGAGCAGCAGATCAAGCTTTTCTTCAAAAAGCTCGTCATAATCTTTCAGGTCGTAGCCAAAAAGGGGAAAGGATTCGATAAACGAACCGCGGCCGACCATGATTTCAGCGCGGCCTTGAGTGAGCAGGTCCAAGGTGGCAAATTGTTGAAACACCCTCACCGGATCGTCAGAGCTTAAGACGTTTACTGCACTGGTCAACCGAATGCGTTTGGTGCGGGTCCCGGCAGCGGCAAGCACTACCGCTGGAGCCGATACGGTGTAGTCGGGACGATGATGTTCACCAATGCCGAACACATCCAGTCCGACTTGATCGGCTAGTTCAATTTCCTCCATCAAGTTTTGCAGCCGTTCCCCCGGGCTGATCAATTGACCGGTTTCCGGATCAACCGTCCGTTCTCCAAATGTGTAAATGCCGATTTCCATCCGTTGGCCCCTCCTTTGATTACTGTTCGTTCATACCGATGTTAGATTTATCTTACCTTATTTATTCGAAGCCAGGCAATAAAAAGGGCTTAAGGCAGCAATCGCCTTTCCTCAAGGGTGTTTTGCTATGGATGGGAAGTTCGTTTCGGACAATTTTATCGTAAGAAAAATTTAGCTGACAGGGAAGACGAGATGCCCCAAGATTTTTCCCTAATTCGCTTATGGAGAGGGAATGCTGGTGTGTTTTGTCGCTGTCCCAACGTTTTTGATTCATTAGCGGAGCGGGAAAACCGCACGGTGCTTTTCATATCCGTTGTTCGCTTCCAGACTGGGAATAACGCCTGTCTATTATCCAAAAGCATTTTTCTCCCGGAAACGGGCATTTTGCGGAACCCAAAAATCATGACGTATCTTCATAGAGGCTTCTTTAGAATGCTGAGAGCGGAGGGATTCTTTCTTCCATCTATTTAAAATAAATCTTGACGTTTGCCGGATATCCAACATATGCCCATACCAAAGCCGTGGCGAATGCATAAAAAATATTGAGATGTAAATTGTTACAACGGGAGGTATGGAAAATGTACCCGGAACGTCAATTTTTCGGAAGGAGACCCTTTTTCTTCGGAGGGCGGAACCCCTTTTTCTTCGGTGCGCCGTTTTTTGGCGGCTTGCTCGGCGGCTTTTTAGGTAGTGCACTGGTAGGACCGCGGCCATATCCGTTTTATCCGCCGTATTACGGAGGATTTTATGGCGGTTATCCGTACTATTGGTAAACGAAAATTTTTTCGACGAGCTGTCTTAAACGGTCATTTTAGAATGACTTTAAGGCGGCTTTTTTTATCCGCAGATTGCAAGATGTAATTCGGGATCAAAGGCAGATGTCGATTCATCATATAACATCGCTTTTGGTTCCATAGCAAGCTCTTGTGCAATTGCCACGCGCTGTTGTTGTCCTCCGGAAAGTTGACTTGGGTAATAGTTCATTTTTTTCAGCTAAAATCAACTTTTTTAAAATAATTCTCCGCAGTTTTACGAGCGGCTTCCTAGGAATTGTTGAGGGCTTTATCTGTACCAGCCATTTCGTCACCATTGGAAATAAGTTAAAGCATCGAAGAGCCCTTCTTATTTCTTTTCAAAGAGCAGCTACATGCTTTTCATTAAAAAAATGTCCAACTATTTTAACTGTTCCTGATGTAGAAAGACATCTTATTCTATTGGGATATGCCCTGTATAGATTAAAATTCATAACTGTACCAAGCTTAAGGTTAAGGCAAAAATTTATGTTCCATTTTTCTCTGCCTTTCTTTTCTTAAACAGAGTATATTTTTCTATTTTAAGTGGTGCAAAAATAAGTCCATAATCAGAGGTCATTCCCCGTCTGTATGTAAATCATCAATATTCTGGAAAAGCTTTACCCGATAAGCCACAAAAATAAAGCGGACGGAAGAAAAAGAACAAGTTTTCTTCGTCCGCTTTTTGTATTGTTTTTTATTAAAAGTGGTTGGCTTTGTGTCATAGCTTCTGTCATGTAGAGAATAAATTGAAAAATTTACTACCTTCCATAGGTCTTTTGTCTTCACCAATAAAGAAATCAAGAAGCTGACTACTACACGTCGGCTTGTTACTAATCAATTGATCCTAAATTTCTAATGATTAACAGGTCAATTGTCATGCATTCAATTAAAACTTTTTACCTATCGATTTCAAAAATAGTTCATTTTAACTATACCATTTTCACTATAAAATTTGTTATACAATTAAGTAAGAGATATTATTTGATAAATTCCTTCAAATTTCTACAAAAATATAATTTTGTTTCGGCAAACTACTCGAAAGGGTAGGACGCAAAGCTAAAGGGGCTAAATCTATTTTGATAGACATGCCAGCCAGCTGCCCTTCCTATAAAGAATGGTTTTGATTCTTTTTAAGAAGGTTATTAGCGGATGTATTGTCTATTCAACTGCCCTCTTTAGAATTTTTAAGGGCAGTTTTTTTATTTTTACATAGGAAAGGAGGCTTGGTGATGGAGTAAAATAAAAATACATATTTGGCAAAGTTCATTCTATTGGCCCATTGTAAAAACATCTCAATCGTTCTAAACCCTCTGTGTCAAAAGGGAGTATGAATTTCCCAGGGAATATTCCTGAAATTGATTTACTTCAACGCCTTCCCGGAATTTCATCTACTGATTAAATAGATTAGTGGTAGTAATAGTTAAGGAAGTAGATGTAGGAAATATTTCATGCATTAAAAGAAGTAATCGACATCAACGAAGAGCAACTCCAACCCTACACCTACTATTCCCCAAAACTATAAAAAAATTTTTTGTTAAATCACAAAATTATCCAATTGATTCAGTTTTGTTTGATATTGGTAAAAATTACAAAAATAAAACAGTGTAAGGAGGACAATAATGAAAAGTCTGCGATTAAAGATTATTAGTGGATTTGTCGTTGTTATTTTATTATTTACTACCGCAGCAATTTTGGGTTTAAATCAACTTGGACATTTAACTGCAGATGGAACAGGAACAGGAAATACATTTGTGCTAACTGTTATTATTATTTCTGTTCTTGTCAGCTTGACGATTGCGATTGTTCTTTCGAATCGGATTGTAAAACCAATTTTCCAAGTAGTAGATCGTATGAAAATGGTGGCAGAAGGAGATTTGTCTGCAAAGCTGCTTGAAACAAAATCGAAAGATGAGATTGGTCAATTAGTTCAATCAATGAATGAAATGATTTTAAACTTGAGAAATGTTGTTGGGGAAGTAAGAAACACTGCAGAACAAGTAGCTGCATCTTCTGAAGAATTAACAGCAAGTGCCGATCAGACAACAGTTGCAACGGAACAGGTTGCTTCTGTCATTCAACAAGTAGCAAGCGGAGCTGAAACACAGACGAATGGAATAGAACGAAATGCTGCTTCTTTAGAAGAAATTGCACAAGGGGTTATCCGTGTTGCAGATAGTTCTAATCAGGTTGCAGAGCTTGCAAAACAAACTACTCAGCAAGCTGAAGATGGTGAAGGTTCCGTTGTACGTACAGTTGACCAAATGAATTCAATCTATAAATTGGTTAAAGAGACTGATAGCATGGTTAAGTCTTTATATGAACGTTCAAAAGAAATTAGTAAAATTCTTGATGTAATTAGTGGAATTGCCGATCAAACGAATCTTCTCTCTTTAAATGCGGCAATTGAAGCAGCAAGAGCGGGAGAGCATGGAAATGGTTTTGCGGTCGTAGCCGATGAAGTGCGGAAACTAGCTGAACAATCTCAGGCATCAGCAAAGCAAATAGCAGATTTAATCTTAAAAATCCAAAGCGATACAGAAAACTCTGTTAAAGCTATGACAGAAGTAACACATAACGTCGAAAATGGTCTTGAGATCACGAAGGAAACATCTGAAAAATTTGCTCAAATCGTCCAAAATATGAAGGATATTGCACCGCAAATTGAGGATATTTCTTCAATTGCTCAACAAGTCTCAGCGGAAGTAGAAGAAATAACATCTACAGCGGATGAACTTACAACAATAGCAAAAGAAAACGCAGCAACATCCGAACAAGTAGCAGCGTCTACAGAGGAACAATTAGCTTCGATGGAGGAAATAACTTCTTCAGCAAAAATGCTTGCAACAATGGCAGAAGGAATGCAAGAATTAGTTCATAAATTCAAGCTATAAAATGGGGAATACAGCCCCATTTTATAGAACATAAGCATTCCGGATGCTGCCGTCTGTTGCTTATACCATAGTTTATAGAATATAAACCTTCGAGATGATTCAAATAAATCTGAGAATGAATATAAAACAAATATTTAGGCAATGAAAGAATCGTTGCCTCAGCTAATTTTATGGACTTCAGAATTTTGAACTTCAGCTTTTGAATGCTCATTTATGATGTTGCGAAATCTTTTCCGTATCGCCCAGCACCTTGCCTCCAAAAATTCCATTCGTGCCGTTCTGCATGAGTGATTCGTTTATTTCGACCTTTATAACTTTCCCGCCGCATCTTTTTGAAAAAAATCCATGTTTTCACTAGAATATTTGACCAGTTAAATTATTTCATTATGAATACTATATTGACAAAAGCAAGAAAGGTAGTGAAACGAATGAGTGTATGGTATCCAGACAAAGAAGAGAATAGACGCTCCGATTCAGAAAAACGTGCGAACGCAAAGGCAAAAGCTGATGTAGATTTTAAAAGTGACGTTGATGTGGATACGGACAACGAATTAGAGAATAAATTAAAAAATATTGATCGTAACACAAATATTGCAAAAGTAAATAATAGCGGCAACTCAAAAGTGGAACTTGATATTCATGTTGATTCCGATTCTGATGCAAAAGTTCGGTCGAAAGCAGAATCTGATCAAGATCAAAACCAAGAGCAAAGAGATTAATTGAGCATAATTAAATGTGGGTGAGATGTCTTTTTTGTCCCGCCTATAATATAGGGTGAGAATGTTATGGAACATTTAGATAAAGGAGAGTTCTCTTGGTTACGGAATGCTTCTACCCAAATCCCTCAATCAAATAAATCTTCCATTGATTCGAGCGGTAATTCAGATGTAAATGTTGATGTAAATATTCAAGTTGATACGATACCCATTGCATTTGCCGTTCTTTACTATTTATTGGCTACTAAGCAATTATCGCACGAAGAGTTTGAATATGCTTTACGTAAATTATTGGAGACAACAAACAAGTATAAAAAGCTGAACCGTGACGGTTCTTCAAGGGTCAATTTGTTACATCCTAATGTATGGGGAAGGTAAAATAATAAAGGAGATTTTACTTTTCCTTCATTTTTTTAAAGGGAAACATGACAGGTAACCTAGTTTTTTTATCGTTTGGAATTTATTTTAGCATCTAATCATTTCTGAAACTATTAAGATGATAGGGACGGTACGTTTCTTAAAAAAAATGTGAAAATGCAAAAAAATTGTAAGACTGTAAAGCATCTTCCTTTATTTGAATTCAGCCCGGGTTACGATCTAGTTATAAAATGGTAAGCACGTAAATGATCGAGAAGATTGGAAAGGAAAGCTGCTGTAAGGATGCAGTGAAAGTTTAAAGATTTTGTAAATGAATTTTTTTTATCCCTTCAGCAAAAAGCACTGGCACGTTTTTCTTGATTAAAGCAGCATATGTAGAAAGGGTATTATTTTTTCAACCAAATTCAGAATTGATGAAGAACATAAATGGGCAAGAGTTTACTGGAAGAGGATATCAATCGACAGTTCATATTGTGAAAATTCGAAAATTTATTTTGTTTCTTATTGCGGCCAAAGCATGGGCCGCTCTTTTGTTTTGAAAAAGAGGAAGACAGATTATGCTAAAATATTTTTAAAATACAATGAATCGACAGCAAGATTTAGAGGGGGAAAACCATGGCGGTTAAAGCAGAGATTGATTTCCAAAAAGAATTATTTGAAGCAGCTAATAAAATGCGCGGAAGCGTGGCTCCAGCTGACTATAAACATTATGTACTGCCGCTTATTTTTTTGCGCTATCTTTCGAATAAATATGAACAGAGCTGCAATGAGTTGGAGCAAATTTTTGCGGAAAATGAAGAAATGCAGCAAGGTTTCGTTTCAGATTCTCATCAATATAGAGATAAAAATGTGTTTGTCGTCCCGAAGGAAGCAAGCTGGCACTATATAATGAAAAATGCTAAACAGCCGAATATTAAAGAAATTCTCGATAATGCGATGAAGCGAATCGAGGAAGAAAACCCAGAATTGACAGGGGTGCTGCCGCAAATTTATCAAGGCTTGAACTTACCGGTAGAAAATGTTGCTGGATTAATTGAAATTTTTTCACGTGATGTGTTTAGTGGCAGCTCGGAAGACAGCATAGATATACTCGGTCGTACTTATGAGTATTTTATTAGTTCATTTGCTTCGTCAGAAGGGAACAGAGGCGGCGAGTTTTTTACCCCATCCTGTATTGTGGAATTGCTGGTGGAGATGCTTGAACCAAAAAGAGGTATCGTGTTTGATCCAGCGTGTGGAAGCGGTGGAATGTTTATTCAAAGCGGGAGGTATGCGCCGAATAAAAAGTCTCTTTTATTTTACGGACAGGAAAATGTCGTCACGACAGTACGTCTTGGAAAAATGAACGTATTGCTTCATGGCATCAATGCGGAAATACGGCTGGGAGATTCGCTGTTGAACGATCAATTTCCTGAATTAAAGGCTGATTATGTGATTGCCAACCCGCCGTTTAATCAAAAAGATTGGGGGGCGGACAGAATATCGAAAAGCGATCCGCGCTTGATCGGGCCTGTTACAAACAGCAATGCAAACTATATGTGGATGCAGCATTTCTTATACCATTTAAATGATGCAGGATCAGCAGGGTTTGTGATGGCAAATGGCGCAATGACAACTAATGTTAAGGAAGAAAAGGAAGTGCGGAAAATATTGGTGGATGAAGGGTACATCGATTGCGTTGTCCAATTGCCGGAAAAACTGTTTTTCACAACAGGCATACCGTGCTGTTTGTTCTTTTTAAGCAAAAACCGCGATGGAAAAAACGGTTACCGTGCTCGAAGAAACAAAATTTTGTTTATCGATGCCCGAAAAATGGGAAAGCCCGTCAGCCGCAAGCAAAAAGCATTGTCTAAAGAAGAAATTGATAAAATCGCATCAGTTTATCGAGCATTTAAATATGAACATGCAAAAAGCTGCGAAAATATTGAAGGTTTCTGTAAAATTGCAAAACTTGAAGAAGTACAACAAAACGACTACAAACTGACACCAAGCATGTACGTCGGAACAGAGGCAGAAGAAGAAGAAGAAGACATTCCTTTTGAGCAAAAAATAGCCGAACTAACGAAACGGTTGCTCGAACAATTTGAAGAATCGAACAAACTACAAGAAAAAATCAAACAAAACCTGGAGGAGCTGATGTATCGGAATGGGGAAAAGTCAAACTTAGTATTCAAAAGGGAAAAAAATGAATGATCTGAGAAAATGTGAAATTTTTTTATCGGTGCTTTCGAAAATTTCCTAATAAAGATTAATCGAGGAAAAAAGGTGGTATTAAGACCTTTCTGTCAGAGAAAAGTGTATTATAATCATTATAAAAGCAGAAGTTAATATGAAACTTTTTCTTCACAAAACCAAACATTTGTTCTATTATTTTATGTAGAAACGTTTAGAGGATAGATATTTGTTATTATAAAATGAATCATGATGGAGGTTTAATATGATGGAAGAAGCGTTAAAATTAATATTATCAGAGCTAAAAGAAATGAAAGAAGGACAATCCCGTTTAGCAGTCGAACAACAAGGTGTAAAGGAACAGCTGAAAGAGCTAAAAGAAGGTCAGTCTCGTTTAGCAGTTGAGCAAAAAGGTATGAAGGAGGAGCTGAAAGAGCTAAAAGAAGGTCAGTCTCGTTTAGCAGTTGAGCAAAAAGGTATGAAGGAAGAGCTGAAAGAGCTAAAGGAAGGTCAGTCTCGTTTAGCAGTTGAGCAAAAAGATATGAAGAAGGAGCTGAAAGAGCTAAAAGAAGGTCAGTCTCGTTTAGCAGTTGAGCAAAAAGATATGAAGAAGGAGCTGAAAGAGCTAAAGGAAGGTCAGTCTCGTTTAGCAGTTGAGCAAAAAGGTATGAAGGAAGAGCTGAAAGAGCTAAAGGAAGGTCAGTCTCGTTTAGCAGTTGAGCAAAA
>NZ_VISS01000009.1:0-38072 GCF_007827555.1 Aeribacillus composti | reverse complement strand
AAGATATGAAGGAAGAGCTGAAAGAACTAAAAGAAGGACAACACCGTTTGGCAGTCGAACAACAAGGTGTAAAAGAAGAGTTGAAAGAGCTAAAAGTAGGGATGAAAGAACTAAAAGAAGGACAATCCCGATTAGAAGTAAAAATGGAAAATATCGAACGAAAAATTACAGGAATCCCTAAAACTTATGAGAATTTAGAACAATTTGTAGCACGTCAGCAGCGTGTGATTGAGGAATTGTCAGCACGTTCAGTTGAATACGGGGTAGAGATTAAAGAGATTCATCGCATTTTAAAAAATCAATAAAATAGAGTTTTTTTAGATTCAGAGTGGATTTTAATTGGAAATATGAAAAAGCGCCGAAACATTTTTCATAATGTTCCAGCGCAATCCATAGTCAGCCGAATTTGTGCTGATTATTTTTTAAGGATTGTTCGTTTATCTTCCTTTGACGATGGCAATAATTCCTTCTTCATCATCCAACACAAGTTCAATCCCAGCGTACGGGTCTTCATTTAAAAATTCATCGAGCCAAAGACGCAGAGCTTCGATGATGTTTGCGGTAATAAGTACTTGCTTTCGGTCGTTTACATACGCTTCGGCAGAAAAGCCGTAATCGTCGTCATACATCAGCTCCACTACAACTTCTTCCGGCTTTATTTGTTTTTTTCGGGAAATGTACACGCAGATGGCGTTAATAATATCTTGCTCCGGAATAATCAGCTTTTCCATGGATTTGCAGCCTCTTTTTCTTTTTTATGTTTGATCAGGACGAAAATTTTGCGAATGATCGAGATGAGAATAACGATTGCCAGCAAATTAATGAATAAACCTAAAATTGAACCGAATATACCCATGTTTGCTAGCAGTCCGCCAAATAATAATCCGGCAAGCCCTCCTAACATTAGGCCTTTGAAAAATCCTCCTGATGAGAGTGTGCCTTTGGAGCCGGCAGATTGATTTTTTGGAGTGTTTGCCTTTTTATCTTGGAAATTCGAACTGTTCGTTGTAGTATTTTTATTCAAATTGAAGCTTTTTTTCCCTGATTTGTATGACTTCGCCTCTACTATCGTTGGATGATCTTGAAAAACAACATTTCCAACAGGTGAAAAAATAAGCGCGAAAGTAAACAAAGCTGCTAATAATTTTTTCAATTTCGACTTCCCCCTGTATGAAAGTATTCGTATTTTTTTTGAACTTAGCTTCAATGTTATATACGATAGAAAATCAAATTAGTTTCACGATTTGATATCTTTCTATAATAAACGAATAAAAATTTTTCTTTCATCTAAGCATGTTATTCAACAATTACAAAGTTGTAAACAAGGAATAGAAGACTTTTAAAAAATGGTGAGGCCGTTGTTTTACTTGAATATATTTTATCATGTATACTTGTTTGAAAGTATTTGCGAACTGTAAAACGTTTGGACTGCCATGTTAAAAGAGTTTTTTCAAGTTTCATCAAACTTATCTATGGACGTGTTTTTTTGGAGGCATGAAAGGATGGTTCAGCTAAAAAAATTGGCTTTTAAGCAGAAAACAAAATTGATGTTGCTAATCGTGCTTGCTTTAATCTCTGGTGCTGCCATTATTGGACAAGCTTATTTTTTTGCGGCGATAGTCGATCGCATTTTTTTACAGAAACAGTCTTTTGCTGATGTTTTCCAGTTGCTTTTAGGTTTGTTCATTGTTCTGTTGGCCAGAACTGCATCCCATTATTTCAGCGGTTTAACAGGAATTAAAATAGCGTCCAAAGTGAAAAAAGATCTTCGCCAATCTTTATTAAATAAATTTTCAAGCAACCCGCTGCAAGTATCGCTGCAAGGGAAAACAGGACAAAAAGCAAGTGTATTGCTGGATGCGGTAGATGAAATCGACAGCTACTTTAGCATTTATATTCCAAAGGCAGTTCAAACGTTGATCATACCTCTTCTCATTCTTTTCGTTGTGTTTGCTAGCCATCCATTTACTGGATTAATCATGGTGATTACAGCGCCATTTATACCGATATTCATGATCATCATTGGCTACAAAACGAAAAAGAAATCGGAGGAGCAAATGGAGAAAATGACCGCTTTATCGGGACATTTTCTTGACACCTTGCAAGGGCTGACAACCCTTAAGCTGTTCAACCGTGCGAAACAGCAGAAAGAAGCGATCAGAAAAAGCAGCCATGGCTTTCGTGATGCGACGATGGAAGTATTGAAAATTGCTTTTACCTCTTCTTTTATGCTGGAGTTCATTTCCATGCTTAGTATGGGATTGATTGCCCTTGATGTGGCGATTCGCTTAATTATTTTTCAAAACATTTCTTTTTTTACCGCGTTTTTCATGCTGATTCTAGCTCCTGAGTTTTATAATGCACTGAAAGATTTAGGAAGCGCCTTTCATGCAGGCAGGGGAAGTATGGGGGCGGCAAGAAAGATTGAAGAGGAGCTAAACGCAATCGGAAAGCCAGTAAAATGGGGGAAGGCAGTTTTGCCAAAAGGTGAAGGACCTCCGACCATTCGCATAGAAGGAGCGGGATTTCGTTACGAGGGAGATAGGTTTGCCTTAAAAAATATAAATGCTGAAATCCGCCCGTTTGAGCAAGTGGCAATTGTCGGAAAGAGCGGCGCTGGGAAATCGACTTTATTACATGTGATTGCAGGTCTTGTTCCGCTTACTGAAGGGGAAATTTATATGAACGGAATTCGGCGGTCTGATTTGAACGAAAAGAGCTGGTTCAATGAAATTAGCTATATTTCGCAAAATCCGTATCTTTTTTCTGGAACGATTGCGGAAAATATCGCCTTGGGAGGAAAACTCGATGCAACGAGAGAGGAAATCGAACAAGCAGCCGAAAAGGCAGGGATTTTAAAGCTTGTCCAATCACTTGAAAATGGTTTTGATACACCTATTGGAGAAGGAGGAAGGGGAATTTCCGGAGGGGAAAAACAACGAATTGCACTGGCACGAGCGTTTTTGAAAAAACCATCCATTATATTGTTTGATGAGCCGACGACCGGACTGGATCTTCAAACAGAACAAATTTTGCAGGATTCCATAAAGGAATTAGCTCAATCTTCCACCGTCATTACCGTCGCTCATCGGCTTCATACCATTATAAATGCGGATAAAATTCTTTTTTTGGAAAATGGAGAACTCATCGCATCCGGAACACATAAAGAATTGCTGGAATCAGTTGAAGCGTACAGGAAAATGACAACGCTCCAACAGGGAGGCATGGCAAAATGAAAGATTTGCTATTTATTACAAAGCTGACATTAACAGAAAAGAAAGATCTTTTTTTGTCCATTCTCTTCGGATTTATAACAGGAATCGCGACAGTGAGTTTGTTTGCTTCAAGCGGCTATTTGATTTCTAAAGCAGCTCTTGCACCGCCAATTTACACGCTGACTGTTTTCATAGCGTGTATAAAACTGTTAGGGTTTATCAGTGCCGGCAGCCGTTACGGGGAGCGTTATTTTTCTCATCGCGCCACATTCAATATATTAAGCCGGTTGCGAGTTTCTTTTTTTGAAAAGCTGGAGCCATTGGTGCCCGCGATTTTTCTTAAATATCGGAGCGGAGATCTCCTCTCCAGAATTGTCGGCGATGTGGAAACGCTGCAAAACTTCTTTTTGCGTGTTTTTTATCCGCCGATCGTATCCACTCTCATATTTTTATGGACCATTTTTTTCACTTCGTTCTTTTCCTTTTATATTGCCTTGGTGTTATGTATCGGTTTGATTTTCACCACTGTCCTAATTCCGGCTTACTTTGCTTTCAGACTAAAAAAAGTAGAGCGTCATGTTCGGCAAAGCCGCGGGAATTTATCGACAGAAGTTACGGAGTTTTTTTATGGGTTTCGCGATTTAAAAATTTATCAACAGCTTGAGCATAAACAAGAGAAGCTTACCCAACGCTCCGATGCTTATTTGAAAGAACAGGAACGTGAAGCAATCCATAACCTCTTCAGTCAATCTGTCAATACGTTTGTATCTTTAATTGTCTCTTGGATTATTCTTTTGCTTGGCGTCTATTTCGTTGCAGGCGGTCAATTAGATGGTATTTTTCTTGCCATGCTTGTAATGATTTCATTAACTGTTTTTGAACATGCGGCACCGATGGCTGCTTTTCCAAGTTATTTAGAGGACAGCCGTCAAGCTGCTGCAAGACTATCAGACGCCACGCATCAAGACTCTTCTGTAAAAACGTCTGATGAGAAAGAAATGAAGGAGCTTCCCGGTCAACAAGCTCCATCAATTGTCATGGAGAATGTCACCTTTCATTTATTTGGTGAAATTTTAAAAAATGTTTCAATTACATTTCCGGCAGGATCGAAAACAGCCATTGTCGGACCTAGTGGTTCGGGCAAATCGACCTTGCTGGCCCTTTTATTAAAAATTTATAAAAACTATCAAGGGGTGATTCGGATCAACGGCATCCCGATCGATCAATTAGATGACGATAGCCTTTGGAAAAATGCGAACGTTATTTTGCAGGACAACCACTTTTTCTACGGTACCGTTCGCGATAACCTAATGATTGCTAAAGATGCAGTGCTTGACGAAGATTTGGAAGATGTGCTGAAAAAGGTGAAGCTTGACTATCTTTCTTTGGCCGATCCGTTGTTAGAAAGAGGAGGAAATTTATCGGGCGGGGAAAAGCAAAGACTGGCGATCGCCAGGGTATTGTTGAAAAAAGCTCCGCTATGGATACTTGATGAACCGACATCATTTTTGGATGCTTTAACGGAACAGTCTATTTATCATCATCTGTTTGAAGCTGCTAAAAATGATACCGTCATCCTTGTCAGTCATCGTCTGGCCGGTCTGGAAAACATGGATCAAATTATCGTTATGGATGAAGGAGCTATTGTAGAAGCGGGAACCTACAAAGAATTGATGAACAAAAAAGGATACTTTTATCAAATGAAGCAAATTGAACAAAGTGTCTTTACAGCAAATTAAAGAAAGCCGACATGGAGCAAACTGTCGGCTTTTTTTCGATTGATTTCTAAGCTTGCTTCAATTTTTATCCTCTTTTGGATATGAGCTCATCTTTCACTGCTGTCCAAAATGATAAAGCTGCAGCAGCGAATAGCACGAGAAAGGGGGCAAACGTAATTAAAAAAGTCTTCATCGTTCCACACTCCTTATTTTGCGTTTTGCCCTTTCACATAATCTTTATCGAACAGAAACAGTTTTATTAGTAAATAAAGGGAAGGGAGCAAAAGGGCTAATCCTAAAATAAAAACGATGATCAGGGAAATGGCCATAGCTTCGTTTGTAAAACTGTCATAAATGGACAAATATGGATAAAGCAAGTACGGATAATGGGAGATTCCATATCCAAAGAAAGCTAACAGAAATTGACCTACTAACAATCCGAATGCCAATCCATAATTTTTTCTTTTCCAAATGAGCCAGACAGTCCCGACATATAAAAGAAACGATAAAGCGAACATCCACCATAAATTAAGGATGCGTTCAAAATGCTCTTGGTTGTGATAGCTCAGTTCATAAATGATGCCGCAAGCTGTTATGATTAAAGGAAATGCCCAGAAAAGAGCATATTTTCTCATTAAATTCGTTGCGTCTGTATCACCAGTTTGATTCGCGTACCATGTAAGAAAAACAGCTGAAATATAAAGGACGGCCGTAATACTTAAAACGACGATGCTCCAAGATAATGGGCTTTTAAATAATGCTACGTAGTTTAAAACTGGATGCTCATCCACCATCGAGACAAATCCGCCTTCAGAAATGGCTAAGACGACAGATAATGATGCAGGGATCAATAATCCAGACAATCCATACATAAAGGCATACCCTTTATGCCCTTTTGATGAATACGTTTCAAATGCGTAATAAGACCCGCGAATGGCAAGCAAAATAATCGCAATGCTTCCCGGAACAAGGAGAGTTGTCCCATAATAAAATGCGGTTTTTGGGAAAAAACCGACAATCCCAACAAAGAAGAAAACGAAAAATACATTGGTTACCTCCCAAACTGGAGACAGGTAGCGTTGAATAATTTTGGACAATATATGCTGCTTGCCACTCAAAATGCTGTAAGCATTAAAGAATCCAGCGCCGTAATCAATGGATCCAACGATCACATAGCCGAACAAAAAGATCCAAAGGACGGATATCCCAATAATCTCCAAGCTCATGACTGCTCACCGCCTAATCGATTTTCAAGCTCTCTTTCCACCGGATTATTTTTAAACAACCGGCGAAGAATCACAATCGTGCCGATTCCTAAAATCAAATACAAAATGGCAAAAAGAATGAGCATAAGACCTACATGGCCGCTTGAAGTTGCTGCTTCACCCGTTGTCATAATTCCGCGAAGGATCCAAGGCTGACGGCCAAATTCAGTCAACCACCAGCCAGCCTCAATCGCGATAAAAGATAGAGGCCCTCCGAGCACAATGAGCATGCGGAACCATTTTTGGTTGATGAAAGCCCATCCGCGCTTCACTCCAATCCAATAGATAAGTGCTAATAAAATCATGAAAACGCCAATGGCTACCATAATATCAAAAAAATAATGAATATAAAGCGGAGGAGATTCAAAATTTGAAAATTGGTCTAGTCCGATAACTTCTGCATTTGGATCTCCATGCGCCAAAATACTGAGCAAATATGGGAATTTAAGTGCATATTTAATGTTTTGTTCGTCATCTAAAATACCAAACATGACTAGAGGAGCATTTCCTTCTGTTTCAAAATGCCATTCCGCAGCCGCCAATTTCTCTGGCTGGTACTCAGCTAAATATTTGCCGGAAAAATCTCCGATAACAGCTGTTGCAATGGAGAAAATCAGTCCTATTTTCATAGTTAAAAACAAGGCTTTTTTATGATAAACATGGTTGGAGCCTTTTAATAATTGGCATGCTGCAATAGATGCCAGCGTAAAGGCGGCTGTCATAAAGGCGGTTGCGACTACGTGTGCGACTTTTGTCGGCATGGCCGGGTTAAAAATCGCACCCAGCGGATTGACATTGATGAGTTCACCATTTACAATGTCAAACCCTTGCGGCGCATTCATAAAAGAGTTGACGATGGTAATAAAAAAGGCAGAAAAGGCGGCGCCAAGGGAGACAGGAATCAGAAAGAGCAGGTGCTTCCGCTGATTTTTAAATCGTTCCCAAGTGTACATATAAATTCCGAGAAAGATTGCTTCAAAGAAAAAAGCAAATACTTCCATAAAAAGTGGCAATGCGATCACATTTCCGGCAAGTTCCATAAAATTCGGCCAGAGTAATGACAGCTGGAGTCCAATCGCAGTTCCTGTTACAACGCCGACAGCTACGGTGATGACATACCCCCGCGCCCAACGTCTAGCCATTAAAAGATAATGTTCGTCATTTTTTTTGATCCCAACCCACTGGGCAATCATGATCATCAACGGAACGCCTACCCCAATGGTTGCGTAAATAGCGTGAAAAGAAAGTGTAAGGATAGTCAGCATTCGACTGCTGAATACGGGGTCTTCAAATAACAATTTTATTTCCTCCTTTTGAATGGGATAAATCTTTGAAACCGGTCATGAGTATATGATCAGGATGAACCAATACAATATGATTTCATTTTACTTTATAAAAATGTGCTCTTTGTCAATTCTCTTTGACAAATGTATATATAGAGAATGAAAAATATGTGAACATTGGCTCTTTTCGCTTAGTTTATGCCATATTATAGCATTTTAGGCAGCCTGTACCATTTGCAAAATCTGAAAAAATCAGCATTGCTCAACATATGTTTGTACAAATATTTAAAGAATATACATGATTTTCAAATCATATCGGATTATCTGCCGGGTTAAGAAAATATAGGGATAAGTCCTGTGACAAAAATCCATGTTTTCCCTAGCTTAAAAAGCCTGAAAGCAGCCAATAAGATTCTGTTTATGTTTGGCTGCGAAATTGGCAGAACGTTTGAATCCGTAATCGAACGGATTGTTGCTGCCGCCTCTAAATGTATTTTTTTTTGGCAAACAAAAATACGGCTGCAGTTCATCTTGACTATATAAAATTAAAAATGTTACATAGTCCGTTCTAAATCGCACGGGTTTTTAGCCCCAGTTCATCCAGGCTAAATAGAGTCAAAAAAATGACAGCTTCGAATTTATGTTGTATATTCATAAGCATGCTAGTTTGTGGGCAGGAAGCATTCGTGCTATGATTTTTTGTAAACAGCCCAAGGAGGGATGGATCGTATGGTGAAGAAAGTAATATTGAATGGTGTAGAGATACAAGTTGAGGAGTATGAAGAGGAAGTGGTTCATCAACCAAACGGTGAGCCATTACATAAAATTCGTTTTGCTTTTAAGGTGAGAAGCGATGAATATCATGATATTACGACGCTGCTGTATCAGCAAACGTTTGATGTGTCAGTTCCTGAAAGAGACCTGAACTTTAGGGGGACGATACAAAATTATTCCACTTCTGTGACGAATTTGTACAAAAAAAATCAGGTTGGTGATTTTCGATTAGAATTAATTGAGACGATTTCACAATGATTGTTTCAATGGCGTAATCCCATGGTGTTCGAAGAAACAGAGGGAGGCACTATGTCAATTCAAGTAGAGCATTTGTACAAGCAATTTCGAGTTCACGTTCGGCAAGCAGGGTGGACGGGTGCTGTACGCAGTTTATTTAAGAGGGAAATTCGTACTGTGGAAGCGGTGCGGGACATTTCATTTACCATTCCTTCGGGAGAAATTGTCGCATTTTTAGGGCCGAACGGAGCGGGGAAAACAACGACAATTAAAATGCTGGCCGGTTTGCTTTATCCAAGCTCCGGGAGCATTCAAGTTGCCGGATATGTACCGTTTGAACAAAAAGCGGAATTTAAGAAGATCATGAGTTTAGTCATGGGACAGAAAAGCCAGCTCATATGGGATATTCCGCCAATGGAAACGTTTCTCGTCAATAAAGCGATATACGAAATAGAAGACCGTGCGTTTCGGCAAACGTTGGATGAGCTTGTCGAGCTGCTGGAGTTAGAAGAGCTCTTGACGAAACCAACGCGGAGTTTGTCTCTCGGACAGCGGATGAAATGCGAATTAGCAGCCGCGCTTTTGCATCGGCCGAAGGTTTTATTTTTGGATGAACCGACGATCGGCTTGGATGTCCATACGCAGGAAAAAGTCCGCCGCTTTATAGGACAGTATAACCGCGAGCACCGAACGACAGTATTGTTGACATCGCATTACATGGGCGATGTGACAGCGCTGTGCGATCGGGTGCTCATTATTAATCATGGGAAGCTGTTGTATGATGGTGAATTGGACATGTTGACGGAAAAATTGACGCCGTATAAATTGCTAGAGGTTCAGCTTTCGTCCATTCCCGATATTTCATGGGATGCATACGGCGAATTAGTCGATGCAAAAGAGGGTAAAGTAACGCTTCGTGTGCCGAGGGAACGCATTCACGAGGTATCCTCCCGATTTTTGCAGCTGTTTGATGTTCGCGATTTAAATATAGAAGATCCGCCGATGGAAGAAGTGATAACGCTCGCGTTTCAGGAGGATGCACATGTTTCGTAAATACTCTGTTCTCCTTCGCATGAAATATGTGGAGATGTTTGCCTACCGGCTGGCGACGATCGTGTGGATGACAGGAGCCATGGTTCAGCCGCTGATCACGATGATGGTCTGGATGAATATTGATCCTGATCAGGAGAATGCGTTTATTTTTTACTTTGCGGCATTGATTTTTGTTGAACGCATGACAAGCGCTTGGGACGTTTGGGAATTGGAGCGTGAAATAAGGGAGGGAACCTTTTCTTATCAAATTGTCCGTCCGTTTCACCCGATACATTGGGCCATTGCTGAAAATATTGTGTATAAAGCGTTATTTTTAGTCATTTTAATTCCGGCATGGGGCCTCTTGGCGGTCTTTATTCCGGCGCTGCGGCTGGATCAAATAGGTGCGGCGCAGTGGCTGTTATTCTTTTGTGCGCTTTTATTGGCAGCGGTCATTCGTTTTTTATTCAGCTACACATTTGGTCTGTTAGGTTTTTGGGTGACAAAAGTGACGGCTTTGTATGGCATGTTTGAAGCGGTGTCTCTCTTTTTGTCGGGCCGCATTGCACCGATGTCGCTCCTGCCGCCGTTTTTGAAAACGATCAGCTTTTATTTGCCTTTTCGATATATGGTCGGGTTTCCAATCGAAATTTTGACCGGAAGCGTCCAAGGGATGGATATTGTGTACGGATTTGGATTGGCTGCAGTTTGGTGCATGTTTTTTATGCTTGCAGTATTGTTGCTTTGGAAGGCTGGTCTAAGGAAAAACCAAGCTGTGGGGGGATAATGTGAAAAGACATTGGCGCATTTTTTGTGAATTTTTTCGGACTTGTTTAGTGGAGGAGCTCGAATATCGCAGCGAATTTTTAGGGAATTTCCTGTCGAGTTTGTTTGGCATTGGGATGGCTATTTTGACAATTCAAGTATTTTTTTATCAAACAGATAACCTCGGCGGTTGGAAATATGCGGATGTTCTGCTGCTTCTTGGTATATTCAATACGCTGCAAGGATTGATTGATTTTGCCCTGCGGCCCAACATGTCCCGTCTGCTGCAGCATATTCGCATGGGGACGTTTGATTATGTATTGACAAAGCCGGTCGACAGCATGTTTTATGTCAGCTTCCGCCATTTAGTGTTTTGGCGCTTAATTGATGTGCTTCTTGGCATCGGCTTGATAATCTATGCGTTAATACAAAAACATTATATGCCGACAATAATGGATGCAGTGATGTTTTTCATTAGTATCGGATCTTCGCTTGTCCTGATTTACGCGCTGTGGATGATGCTGATGACCACCTCCTTTTGGGTTATTCGTATCGATGATCTATCGTTTGTTTTTAATTCATTTTTTGAAACAACACGGTTTCCAATCGGAATGTATAGAGGCTGGCTTCGCATCGTGCTCACATACATTTTGCCAGCTGCCTTTATTACAAGCACGCCGGCGTTGTCTTTGCTTGGAAAATGGAACGGGATGACAACAATCCTATCCGTTGTACTTGCCGGGCTGTTCTTATGGATATCGCGCCGGTTCTGGCGGTATGCGCTCCGATCGTACACAAGTGCAAGCAGTTAAATATTCCGTGCATTGAAAAATGGCAGCAGAGAATGTGAAAAATTTGCTAATAATTTCAAACGGTAGATGTTGGTTAAGGAATGACCGAATAGCTTATTAGATGGATAGATGAAAAAGCAGAGGGGTTACAGTTTTTCAGTTGCTTTTCCCCAGCTGTTTGGCACGATAAAAGACAATGATCAATGGATGATTTTTTCGAACAAGCAGTCTGCCAAAATCAGTCGATGTCGCTTGAAAGATATATATTTCTCCCCTCATTTTTCCCAGCCTGACCTCGCTTAGGTTTTCCAGTGAAACAGTTTCCTTGTATGGACAAATAGAGAAAAAAAGAAGAAAAGGATTTTTTCTGCTTCTGTCGAATATTTTATTTTAGAGGTGTGATTAAAAAGGAAGGTTCCCATTATGGAAAAAGAAATTATTTGTAAAAGAGAAATAATCAAAATTGATCATCAAAACAAGAAAGTGGTGATAGATGAAATTGCGATAGAGTATCCGTTAACAATTTTTGTGGACAATGAGGAATTCGCCACATTAGTATGCTCGCCGTCCCATGTAGAGGAGCTTGTATTGGGCTTTTTAGCTTCAGAAGGGATAATCCGCATAAAAGCAGATGTGAAAGCGCTTCAAATTGATGAGGATAAGGGGTTTGCCTATGTTCATTTGCATCAGCCGATAGGGGATAAGAAAGAGTTTGTTTCCAAACGCTTTATCGGCTCCTGCTGCGGAAAAAGCCGACAGTTTTATTTTTATAATGATGTGAAAACAGCGAAAACAATTTTGAGCAGCATGACGATTTCTGCCGCACAATGCTTTCAGTTAATGGAAATGTTAAATGAAGCTTCATCGGCTTTTAAGCGTACTGGAGGCATTCATCATGCGGCATTATGTTCAAAAGAGGGATTGATTAAGACATTTTCTGACATTGGACGACATAATGCTTTAGATAAATTATATGGCTTCTATCTAAACGAAAGCATTTCTTTAAATGATAAAATAATCGCTTTCAGCGGGCGGATTTCCTCAGAGGTAGTGCTGAAGGTTTCGAAAATTGGATGCGGTATACTTCTATCAAAATCGGCTCCAACAAATTTGGCACTTCAATTGGCAGAAGATTTAAACATTACAACTGTTGGGTTTATACGGGAAAATAAAATGAACATTTATACACATAGCAACAGAATAACAAAATAACAGGGGGAACGTATCGTGGGAAATGTAACGATTACGGTCAACGGGGGAGAAATAACCGCAAGGGAAAATCAATATCTTCTGCAGGCTTTGCTCGAACATGAAATGGATGTACCGCACGTTTGTTATCATGAAAGCTTGGGCGCAATTCAAACATGTGATACTTGTATGGTGGAAGTGAACGGGGAGCTTGTACGAGCCTGCAGCTACAAAGTCCAAGAAGGACTCGTTGTTGAAACAGAGACTTCTAAAGTAAAAGAATCTCAAAAATTAGCGATGGATCAAATTTTAAAAAATCATGAATTATATTGCACAGTTTGCGATAAAAACAATGGAGATTGTACAATTCATAATACGGTTAAAGCTTTAGGCATCGAACATCAAAGCATTCCGTTCCAACCAAAACCGTATGAAGTGGATTATTCAGGATCATTTTATCGATATGACCCAAATCAATGCATATTATGCGGACGCTGTGTAGAGGTGTGCCAAGATGTTCAAGTAAATGAAACATTGACGATTGATTGGAGCAGAGAGCAGCCTCGTGTGATCTGGGACAACGATGTGCCGATTGATCAGTCCAGCTGCGTAAATTGCGGCCAATGTGTAACTGTATGTCCGTGCAATGCCTTAATGGAAAAATCAATGTTAGGGGAAGCCGGCTTTTTAACAAATGTAGAACCTGGTACATTACGATCGATGATTAATTTGACGAAGGAAGTGGAAACAGGATACGGTTCGCTAATGGCCATCTCAGATACAGAAGCTGAGCTGCGCAAGGAAAGGATCAAGAAAACGAAAACAGTTTGCACATACTGCGGAGTTGGCTGTTCATTTTATATATGGACAAAAGACAGAAAAGTTTTAAAAGTTGAACCAACACCGGAATCGCCGGCAAACGGAATTTCCACTTGTGTAAAAGGGAAGTTCGGCTGGGATTATGTCAATAGTGAAGAACGGCTGACAAAACCGTTGATCCGGGAAGGCGACCATTTTAAAGAAGTTGAATGGGATGAGGCGATTCGATATGTTGCAAAACGGTTTAAAGAAATAAAAGATGCACATGGCCCTGATGCTTTAGGATTTATAGCTTCTTCCAAAGCAACGAATGAAGAATCGTATTTACTGCAAAAATTTGCCCGTCAAGTGATAGGAACGAATAATGTTGATAATTGCTCAAGATATTGTCAATCTCCAGCAACGGTCGGACTATTTCGCACTGTCGGCTATGGCGGTGATTCAGGATCTTTTTCTGACATAGCTTCCTCTGATCTTGTCATCATTATTGGCGCCAATACAGGGGAATCGCATCCGGTTTTGGCATCAAAAATCAAACGAGCGCAAAAACTTTATGGACAAAAGCTGCTCGTGTTTGACTTAAGAAAGCATGAAATGGCGGAGCGGGCCGATATGTTTATCAGGCCAAAGCCAGGAACGGATCTTGTTTGGCTGTCAGCTGTAACGAAATACATCATTGACCAAAATTGGCATGATGAAGAGTTTATCAAAGAACGAGTGAACGGCTTTGAACAATATAAAAGTAGCTTAGAGCCGTTTACGTTGGAATATGCGGAAGAAGTGACGGGAATTTCCAAGGACACGCTGATCAAGGTTGCTGAAACGATTCATCAATCTAAAACAATGGTCATTTGCTGGGCGATGGGAGTCACTCAACAGCAGCGCGGAAGTGATACGAGTACTGCCATTTCCAATTTGTTATTAGTGACAGGCAATTACGGCAAACCGGGCACTGGAGCCTATCCGCTGCGCGGCCATAACAATGTTCAAGGGTGCAGCGACTTTGGAAGCATGCCGAACTTTTTCCCGGGATATGAAAAGGTAGCGGATGAAAAAGTCCGCAGCCGTTATGAAAAAGCTTGGGGCGTGACATTGCCTAAAAATCCGGGAAAAGACAATCATCAAATGGTTAAAGCGATTCATGAAGGCGCTCTGAAGGCATTATATGTGACTGGCGAAGATATGGGGATTGTCGATGCCAATATCAATCAAGTCGGCGCCGCTTTTGAAAAGCTGGAATTTTTCGTTGTGCAGGACTTATTTTTAACAAAAACGGCCCAATATGCAGATGTTGTGCTGCCGGCCAGCCCAAGCTTAGAAAAAGAAGGAACTTTTACCAATACAGAACGCCGGATTCAGCGATTGTATGAAGCATTGCCGCCTCTTGGAGATTCGAAGCCTGATTGGCAAATTTATTGTATGCTGGCGAAAGCGCTGGGCTTCAATTGGGATTATCAGCACCCTGGAGAAATTATGGAAGAAGCGGCGTCGCTCGCACCGCTTTTTGCCGGTGTTTCCTATGACCGTTTAGAAGGATTTTCAAGCTTGCAATGGCCTGTTGAGAAAGATGGAACCGACTCGCCGCTTCTTTATGAAGATCGATTCCCGTTTGCCGATGGAAAGGCACAGCTTTATCCGCTTCAAGTCGATTATTTATATGATGTAGATGAAGAGTATGATCTTCACGTGAACAACGGGCGCTTGCTAGAGCATTTCCATGAAGGGAACATGACGTATAAATCACAAGGAATCAGCCGGAAAACCCCGAACGCTTTTATAGAAATTTCGAAAGAATTGGCTGAAGAACGCCGTATTCAAGAAGGAGCCATTGTCAAGCTTATTTCCAAATACGGCTCTGTAAAAGGCCCTGTTCACATAACGGATCGCGTGCAAAAGCATGAAATCTTTATCCCATTGAATGATACGGGCGAATTGGCTATTAATCGTTTAACAGGCAATCATGCTGACCGCGATACGAACACACCGGCATATAAAGAAATTGCCGTAAAAATGGTCGTATTGAAGGAAAAAGGAGACTCCCCAATTCGGCCAAACAACCATCGAAACGGAAAAAGAAATCCGCAAATTGGGGTCAAAGTAGAGAAGAAATGGGAGCGCAGCGATTACACGTTTCCCGGAAGCAAGGTGAAAATACATGGCTAAACCAATTACAACCATCAAAAAAATCGAAGTGTCACAAGAAGAAAAAAGAAAGCAAAATTTATTAGAAATCGAGCAAGCGTTAGCAGACAATAAAGAGGCAGTTTTAGAAGGCATAGCATGTTTACGGAAGCTTCACGATGCAGGTGTTCTGGAAATCGCCAATGCCCTTTTAGCGCGGAAAGATCAAGTACTAGAAAACGTGGTTAAGGAAGTCAGCAGAAAACCGAACATTGATGTTTTAAAAAATATCGTCAATCTGTTGATGCTGCTGGGAACAATCGATCTCGAAAAGCTGCAGGTAATGTCGACAAGAATGAATGCTGGAATACAAGAAGCTGCGGCAAGCGTCAATAAAGAAGAAACAACTTCTATTTTCCAATTGCTATCGGCTTTAAAAGATCCTGACATCAACCGATCGATTACTATGCTTCTTCATTTTTTAAGAGGAATGGGGAAATCTTAAAGGATTGGCAATAAAAGTGAAGCTTGAAAATTGTGAGGGAATGCTTTTGTGCCGAAAAACATCCTGATTGGTAAAGAAATTTGCAACCATTATGTGGAAAGGCAAAGCCCTTCTCATTCGAAAACGACTGTTGCCTATCGTTCGTAAAGAAAAACTCAAGAAAAGTGCAAAGCGGTCAATCATTCGGAGTTGACATAAAATTAAATATTTGTTATTAAAAAATTGATGATTAGCACTCGATTGATTAGAGTGCTAATTTTTATCTTCATTTTGCACATACGCTTTTTAGAAAGGAGAGGCGGTCATGGAAAAAAAAGAGTTTCAAGCCGAGTCGAAAAGGTTATTAGAAATGATGATCAACTCCATTTATACAAAAAAGGAAGTTTTTTTGAGGGAGTTAATTTCAAATGCAAGCGATGCGATCGATAAAATTTATTACAAAGCACTGACTGATGATTCGTTAACTTTTCAAAAGGATCAATACTACATAAAAGTTATTCCAAATAAAGAAAAGCGGACGCTCACAATCGTTGATACAGGCATAGGCATGACAAAAGAGGAATTGGAAGAAAATCTTGGTACGATTGCTAAGAGCGGGTCGCTCGCCTTTAAAAAAGAAAACGAATTAAAAGACGGCTATGACATTATTGGACAGTTCGGCGTTGGCTTTTATGCCGCCTTTATGGTTGCGGATGTTGTCACTGTCATCAGTAAAGCGCTGGGCAGCGATCAAGCATATAAATGGGAATCAAAAGGCGCTGATGGTTTTACAATCGAACCATATGAGAAGGAAGAGATCGGAACGGAGATCATACTAAAAATCAAAGAGAATACTGAAGATGACAACTATGACGAATTTCTTGATGAATATCGGTTAAAACAAATCATTAAAAAATATTCCGACTTCATCCGCTATCCGATCAAAATGGATGTCAAAGTACAAAAACCGAAAAATGAGAACGAGAACGAATTTGAAGAGGTTGTTGAAGAACAAACAATCAACAGCATGGTTCCGATTTGGCGGAAAAATAAAAGTGAACTGACAGATGAAGATTATGAAAACTTTTATGCCGAAAAGCATTATGGCTTTGATAAACCGTTAAAACATATTCATATTAGCGTAGATGGGACGGTTCGCTATCAGGCGATTTTATATATTCCGGAAAAAACGCCATTTAATTACTATACAGCAGATTATGAAAAAGGGCTTGAACTGTATTCCAACGGCGTGTTAATTATGAACAAGTGCCCGGATTTACTGCCTGACTACTTCAGCTTCGTTAAAGGAATGGTTGATTCTGAGGACCTATCGTTAAATATTTCAAGAGAGATGCTCCAGCATGACAAGCAATTGAAAATCATTGCGAAAAACATTCAAAACAAAATTAAACGCGAACTAGAAAACCTATTAAAAAATGAAAGAGAAAAATATGAAAAGTTTTATGAAGCATTTGGCAGACAATTAAAGTATGGCGTTTACAGCGATTTCGGCGCAAATAAAGAAACATTGCAAGACTTGCTTATGTTCTACTCTTCAAAGGAGAAAAAACTTGTCACCTTACAAGAATATGTATCAAGAATGCCTGAGGAGCAAAAATATATTTATTATGCAACGGGCGATTCGTATGAACGAATTGAAAAGCTGCCGCAAACCGAGCTGGTTGCAGATAAAGGCTATGAAATTTTGTATTTGACAGAGGATATCGATGAATTTGCGATCAAAATGTTAATGACATATAAAGAGAAAGAATTTAAATCAGTCTCCAGCGGCGACTTAGGAATTAGCGAAGAAGAAAACAAAAAAGAAACTGAAAAAGAACATAAAGAGCTGTTCGAACAAATGAAAAGCATTTTGGGTGATAAAGTAAAGGATGTGCGAGCATCAAAACGGTTAAAAACACATCCTGTTTGTTTATCAACAGACGGCGAAATCACGATTGAAATGGAAAAAGTGTTAAATGCTATGCCGAACAGCCAAAACATTAAAGCGGAGAAAGTGCTTGAAATTAATACAGATCACGAAGTCTTTCAAACGCTAAAAGCAGCGTATGAAAACGATCAAGAGAAGCTGAAGCTGTTCACAAACATTTTATATAATCAGGCTTTGCTAATTGAAGGCCTGCCAGTCCAAGATCCTGTTGAGTTTACAAATGACATTTGTAAAATTATGGTTTCTTAAAAATCCAGGGCACATCTAGCGATTTGTCAAAGCTTGAACAATTTGCAGAGTTCAGCGCCACAACCGGAAAAACTTAGCTGGCTGAAAGGTGCACGATTTATAAATAAAGAAGCACAAAGAACCGATTGACTGATGCAAAAGAGCAGCAAGGCAGCAGCGGATGAATTTCGCAGATATGAAAAAGTTATCATGAAAACGGATGCTTGTTTTAGCTTTTAACGTATGGACATGCGCAAAATAATTAAGAAAGGCAAACCTGTCTTTCCGGCAGAGGCGGAAGGCAGGTTTGTTAATAGTTTGAGCTCTTTTGCAGCTAAGAGTTTTTTTCAAATTCCTTTAACTCCCACTAGGATCGTTTGAGAAGGTTCGTTATACTTGGGGGAGAGAGGAGTTTGGTTATGCTATTTTTTGTTATATTATTTTTTCTTGGACTTTTCATATTCTTTTTAATAAAAGGAAATAAAAATACAAAGGATGTAGCTGTTAAGAAAATCACAGTCCGCTGCCCCGATAGGAAAGCTTCTGCAAAGAATATAAAAATACTCCATCTATCTGATTTACACCTAGAAAACTTATCGATCAGCCCAAAGGAATTAGCTGAGCTGATTTCAGCAGAACCAATTGATCTTATTGCACTGACAGGTGATTTTCTCGACCGGAAGAGAAGCATCCCAAAACTTTCCGCATACTTGGAAGTATTGAGAAAAACAAATCCAACGTACGGCACGTATGCTGTGTTCGGCAATCACGATTATGTTTTAAAGGAAGAAGACTTTGAAACTTTGAAAAAAATGCTGCAGCATTACGGGATAAAAACACTACAAAATGAGCACGTGACCATTCAGCTTGAAGAAGAATGCTTGAATATTATTGGCATTGATGATTACACGACAAACCGCAGTTATGTTCAAAAAGCTTTTCACGGAGTAGAAGAAGGAATGCGATTAGTGCTGACCCATGATCCAAGCGTTATTCTTGAAATGGAAAACATTCCGTTTGATTACTTGCTGTCCGGTCATTTCCACGGCGGACAAATCAATTTGCCAAAGCCGTACCATCTTTTTTTCAAAGGCAAGCTTCCAAGAATGAACATTATTAAAGGACTCCATTACCATAACAAGCGGCCGTTTTATATTAGCGAAGGCCTAGGACAAACAGGAGTGAACATCCGAATTGGCAGCCGCCCTGAAATTACGTTTCATCAATTTTCATAGTATTTTTTAACATATCTCTAAAATTGTAATGTTAAGATTGTAAAATTTTCCCTACTATGTAGAAGATGATTCAATAGCTAAAGCAGGATGAACTCCTGCTTTTTTCTTTTTGCAAAAAAGAGTTTATTTTCTTGTATCTTTAATAAAGTCAGCTTTCCGTTTATTTGTTATTTATAAAAGGTTAATCACAGAATCTACTAAGATCCACATTGGCTAATAACTAAAGTTAAATTACACTTTTCCTCTAATAGAAATGCATGAATCGATGAAAAAATATAAAGCAATCACACCTTTTGCTCCCATTGTAAAATTGAATAAACAATACTTGCTGCTGTTCCATTGTTCAGCGTGTTGATCAATCGGAATTTTCAACGATCTTGAGTTCACAAAGAATTTTTTGTGAGCGCTTATTAGTTTTTTAACTTCATCCTTTCATTCGTTTCTCCGGTTTTTTTGTCGATGACTTTATTTCTGAACGCCTATAAACATGGTATACTCTTCCTATAAGGAGGCGGAGAAAAGATTTTTTTCACGATTGGGGTATTTAATGGAGAAAAAGCAAAAACTATTTCTAATCGCAAGCTTTAGCAGGAGCTTTAAAGGGAGAAAGTAAAGATTTCAAAAATATTTGCGGCTGCAACGTTCTTATTGCCGTTTCCCTTTGAATTGGCTGGTGATTAAATTTGTCGCCTTCTTTTTACATAGCCCGCAGTCATTGAAGCGATGACAGAAGAAATGATTTAGGAACGGAGGTTTTTTAATGCTGCCAAAAACGATCGAACAATTGGATCAAATTCGGGAAGAATGCCGTAAATTAGTGAATAGACGTTCATCTGTTTCTGCCATTGCTGCAGCTGTTCCAATTCCGGGTATTGATGTGACGGTGGATGCTGCACTTGTGAAAGATCTGCTAAATGAAATTAATCAAAAGTTTGGTTTATCAAAAGAGCAAGTTGATCAATTGGATGCGAAAACAAAAGAGCTCATTATCGTACTGGCAACTTCATTAGGAAATGAACTCATCGGAAGAACAATTGGCAAAAAATTGGTGCTGAGCTTGGTGAAAAAAGCTGCAACCCGGATGGCGGCAAAACAGACGAGCAAATTTATTCCTCTCATTGGAATAGGGGTTTCGGCCGGGATCAGCTTTGCAACGATGAAATATTTAGGAAATAAACATATTGATGATTGCTATAAATTAGTTAAACAATATATCGAACAGGAGGCGTCATCAACAATTTTGTCATAACAAGACGGTTTTGTTTTTTCTTATCTAAATTAAATGGCTGAGAGGAAGGTTCAATATTCGCTCACGTCAACTGAGTTGAAAAAAATTCAATTGATATTTCTAAATGAAAACATTTTTATTTTATCGTATGGAAGAAGCTAAATTATTTTTAGTTGATACGTTCTAGCGTATTTAGTATGGATCATGATTTACGATTTTCACTCATTGAAAAAGGCTGGCTCGGATCCATGAGCCAACCTTAAAGTTTTTATATTCCAGGCAAAATTCCTGAAAACAGGCTGAGTATATAAACCATGGTGAGGGATGTTAAGCCTGCCAAAAATCCTCCGATCGTCCATGCTTTTAAAGTTTGGACTATCGTAAGTTTTCCGAATTTGTTCACGACCCAAAAACCAGAATCGTTCGGAAGTGAAAGGCCGATTGCTCCTGAGCATATGGCTAAACCAAGCAGGATGGGTGAGACCCCAAGATCTCCCGCGGCAGGTCCTAAAATGCTGGAAGTCGTCACTAAAGCAACAGTAGCAGAACCTAACGATGCGCGCAAAATTTGTGAAAAAATAAAAGCTAATAAAAGTACCGGAATGCTCCAGCTTTGCATCGTTTCGATTAGATGGTCTCCTATCCCGCTTTCATTAATAACAGCTCCAAAAGCTCCTCCGGCACCGGTTATTAAAATAATAATACCTGCCGAATTAATGGCTTGTGAATACAGTTGCTGATAAGGTATAGAAATATATGGCTTAAGGATGATAATAGCTGCTAATACACTTATTAGTAAAGCAACATTTTTTTCGCCGATAAACCCTAAAACGGCTGAAATTGGTGTATTTGGAAATAATAATTGTGAAAGGGTATTCAATAAAATTAAAATGATTGGAAGAGCCAGCATGAATAAGGATAAACCTGTGCTGATCTCTTTTTTCGGCTTTGGATTATTTTCATCGGTTCCTGCATTTTCGTCAAAATCGCCTGAAGGATTGACTCGTTTTCCGATGAACAATCCGTATAAGTAGCCGCCAACCAGTGTTGCAGGAATCGCGCAAATGATGGCATATAAAATGAACAGCCCTAGATCAGCATTAGTATTTTCCGTTACAACGAGCGGACCTGGTGTCGGCGGCACCATGCTGTGGGAAACGATTAATCCAATTCCTAAAGCGGTTACAAAAGATACAACAGATATTCCTGTTTTTTTCGATAAACTTTTGATCAAACCGCTTAGTATGACAAATGCTGCATCAAAAAATACGGGAATTGACACAACAGTTCCAGTTAATCCTAATCCTGCAACAGATCGGCGGTTTCCGAAGCCCTTTAAAACAGCTTGTGCTATTTTTTCAATGGCACCTGATGCAGCCAAAAATTCTCCAAAAATAACGCCTAGACCGATTAAGATTCCGACGCCCATTAAAGTATTTCCGAAACCGCCTGAAACAATTCCAGCAACTTCATTCAATTTGAACCCCATTATAAGTGCGGTTATAATAGCAATGGTAATGAGTGATAAAAACGGGTCAACTTTCAGTTTTAAAATAAGGAAAAACAAGAATGCCAATGCGAATATGAATACTAAAATTAACATATTTCCAGTAAGCATTATTCTTTCACTCCTTCCAATTTTGTTACAATATCTTTCAGTGTGGAGGGAGCACCGACATTCCCTGGAAAAATAATATAAGGTAAATTAGGGAATTTGCTTTCAGTGCCAATCTGCCACACAGGTATACCAGGTGCGATTTGGCCGGCAATGTTTGCACGTTTTACTCCCAATCCTTTTGTACCGATGTCGCTTGATGTGATACCGCCTTTGGCAATAATATATTTAGGCCTTATAGCAAAATTAGAAACGATGCTGGTTACTCCATCAGATATTTTGACAGCAAGTTGTAATTCTTCTTCCGCATCCTCTCCTAATTTCAGCAGTTCTCTTCTCGTGTAGATGACGGTGGTGATACCGTTTTTTACTTTTTGTTCTGCTTCCAAGCGGACACGATCGATTTCTTTTTTGAATTTTTCTTGATTCAACACGAGATGACTATCAAGCTCAATAAAATGAAGAGTTGACAATTTTTTTAATTGGTTTAGCTGTTCAGTCGTTTTTTTTACGTGTGAACCAATTAAAATAAGGCCGCCATTGCTATGATTTTCCTCAATTAATTCTTCTTTTGTAAGTAGTGGACGGGACTTTACATTTCCAATGATTTTTGTAAAGGAGGCTGCCGTCCGAAACAAAAACTGTTTACCATTTTGAATTGCTTTGATCAGGGCAGATGCAAAAACGGAAACGTCTTCTTCTGCTATAGCGTTAACAACAACTTTGTTAAAATTTGATACGGACATTAATTGGCGGTATATTTTATCAATATTTATTGCGCGAATATCATCTAATGAAATATAGGTAACAGAATCTTTCGTATATTCACCTTTTGTTTTTTCTTCAATCCATTCGCCTAAATGGCTTGAACAATAACCAAATGTCCGGTCGTTTGCAAATTCTGTCTCCCCAACGGGAATGAGAACCCCATCTTGGTCAACATAGTGAGTGTTTTGGACTGTTAATCTGCCTCCTTCTCTAAAAAACGGTATTAAAACTTCTCCATCTATTTTTCGTCCTGCTTTTTGCTCAATTGTTTCGCGGAGTACTTTAGTTTCCAGAGGATAGTGACCTCTTAAAGTTGAATCTCCTCTGCTGATTAAAATATAGGGACGTTTGTATTTTTGAGAAATCTCTTCAATTGTAACGGCAATCTCTTGATGAACTTGCTTGGTTTTCTCCTCAGTAAACGCTCTAGAGTTTGTTAAAATAAAAAACATTTGATTGTCTTCTTGAAATCCTTGTTCGATTGCTTTATATGACCAGTCCGTGTAAACGGGAATGCTGTGAACGGTCTGTACTCCAGTAGGATCATCATCAAGCACAATAATTTTGTGATTGAATTTCGAATTATATTGAGACCACTCGTTTTGAATCATGTCGAGATCGACTGTAGGGTAGGAGGAAATCACTTCCGACGTCTTGAGCATAGCTTACACTCCCTTTTTCACTTCAAAATTTGCCAATTTCTCATAATATTGAATTAAACCGGCATGATCATCACCAGCTTTTCCATCTATCTTTAATGCATGAAACATTTCTAATACTTGGGAGGTTAGAGGGATGGGCGTGCCAATTGAACGTGCTGCTTCCACAACATTTGTTAAATCTTTTAAGTTAATATCGATTCTTCCGCCCGGAGTGAAATTGCGTTCTAAAATGAGCGGCACTTTTGCATCTAACACAGCGCTTCCTGCAAGCCCCCCTCGAATCGCTCGATACATTTTTTCAATATCGATTCCTGCTTTTGCAGCTAAAATTAAAGCTTCAGACATTGCTGCGATATTGACGTTGACTATGATTTGATTTGCAAGTTTAGCAGTTGTGCCAGCCCCATTTTCTCCGACTAAAGTTATGTATTGCCCCATGCATTTAAATAAATCTAAAACTTTTTTAAAAACTTCTTCTTTTCCTCCAACCATAATCGCCAAAGTGCCATCGATTGCTTTCGGTTCTCCTCCGCTCACTGGTGCATCCAACATATCAATCTCTTTTTCTTTTAAAATTTGCGCCAGTTCTTTTGAAACAACAGGAGAGATCGAGCTCATATCCACGACTATCGTACCTTTGGAAGCTCCTTCCACAATGCCGTTTTCACCTAGAATGACGCTTTTTACATGTTCAGAATTGGGCAGCATAGTAAAAATGATGTTACTTTTTTGCGCCACTTCTTTTGGAGAGGCAGATGATATTGCACCTTCCTGCACCAACTGTTGAACGGCTTCCTCGTTAATATCATAAACAGTGACTTCATGACCTTTTTTCATAAGGTTTCTAACCATTGGTTTTCCCATGATGCCGATACCGATGAATCCAATCATTGAAGTAACCCCCCCAGTAGTAAACGTTTTCTTTTGAGTCTAATTGTACACAATTTAATTAAATTTGTATACAAAAAAATTAAAAATGAATACAAAAAACTTGTGTACTTTTAATATTGTTAATGACAATTTATACTATTCATTAGAGATTATTCAGAGGAGACGATTGCTTTGACAAAAAAGACACCGAAACATGCATACATTAAATCTTATGAATATATAAGAGATAAAATATTAAATGGGGAGTTGCCAAGAGGAACAAAGCTGACAGAAGAAAGAATTGCGGAAGAATTGGGTGTGAGCAGAACGCCTGTAAGAGAAGCGATTCGCAAGTTGGAGCAAGAAGGTCTGATATTGCAAAAAAAAGTAGTAAATCCAACGGACAGTGACTTGCGAAACATTTTTCAAGTCAGAATTTTGCTTGAAGGATATGCGGCTCGCTATTCTGCAACTTATATGAGTGAAGAAAGTTTAGAAGAATTATGGAAATGCATAGTCACAGCAAGAACCGGAACGACTGAAGAAATCATGGAAGCAAATGAAAAATTTCATAATATTATTGTTCAAACAAGCAACAACCCGTTTATGATTGATATCATTGATCGGATGCAATCCATAATCTATTTATTTAGGAAGACGGTTGTTTATTATAAAAGGCCTTTTTTGATTGATGAACATGAACAAATCTATAAAGCCATATATCATCATGATGGAGATGAGGCGGAAAGATTAATGAAAGAGCATTTGCAGAAAGATTTAGACTTTTGTTTGCATTATTTTCAGCAGTGAGGAAATATTTATTTCGAACAAAATTTAAATATACATGAAAAAATATTATCGTTGCAATGTGTTGAAAGAAGATGATATAGCCCCCATAGCTGAGGGGGCTATTGTTGAAGAGAAGATTTTCGATCGTGCTCCAAACTTTTCGGCTTTCTGGCAAAACGATGCTGTACAAAGAGGCAATATAAAACTAAACCTACCAACACATAAAGCGAAGTGTAAAAATATAAAGATGTAAATCCAGTAAAGACAACAACTGCTCCAGTTAAAAACGATCCGAGACCGATGCCGATGTCGAAGATCGATAAAAAGGTGCTGAGAGAAGCCGCTCTTCTCTGTGGAGGGACAATTTGTATAGCCATTGTTTGGAAGCTTGGAAACAAGGTTCCCCATCCAAGACCGATAAATACTGCACTTAACAAATAGATGAAGGATGTATTTGCCATGCTCAATATAAATAATCCGAAGGCAAATGAAACGATACATGGGATAACAATGACATTTGCGCCGTATCGGTCAAACCACCTTCCGGTAAACGGCCGGGAAATGAGCAAAACGATTGCATACACGACGAAGAATAAATTCGAGCCGGCGCCAAGGTTCATTTTTTCCGCAAAAACGGAGACGAACGATAATACAGTCGAATAAGCAAAAGCTAAAAAGGCAGCAATCAACGCAATGCGGAATGCTGATACCTCTACAAGTTTTTCAAAGCTGAAATTCACTTTGAAAAGTTCTCTTTTATTTAGTTTTGGCTTGATTTCATGCAGGTTAACTATTCCCCCGGTCAAAAGCGCCCCAACGGAACAAATAAGGGCAATGACGAGCATGACAAAAGAACCCCAATGATCTAACGAGGTAAGCCCTAAAAATGGTCCAATCACCATGGCGACATTGGAAGATAAAATAAAATATCCCATTCCTTCTCCTTTTTTCGATTCCGGCACGATATCTGCCACAATCGCCCCTGTTGCGGTTGTCGCGATCCCGAAACCGATTCCATGAAGAAAACGAATGATCAATAATAAGACAATTGAACTGACAAATAAATAAGAAATAGAGGCGATCAGGAAAATGACCAAGGAAATAATCAACATTTTTTGTTTTCCAAGCTTCTCCATAAATTGGTCGACGAACGGGCGAGTCACGATCGCAGCAAATAAATAAACCATTGCTATTAAGCCAGCCTCAGCTTCGCTGCTTTTTAAATCTTGAATGACAAAGATCGGCAAGGTGACCAGCAAATAATAATAGTTTATAAAAAGAAAAAAATTACAAATTGAAATACTAAAAAAATTTTTCGTCCATAATTTTGCTTCTTCCATATTTGTCCCTTCTTTGAAAAAAATCATTTTTTCAGACTTTTTAAACAACAAACTAATTGTACACCTTTTTTAAAAAAAATAAAAGAATCGTGCAAATGGTATGAAGAAAGCGGTGAAACGAAGGCTATCCATTGTTTTTCACCGCTTTCTATTAAAATATTTTTTATAAGTTCAAATTTTTACGTCAGGCTTCTCTATTCATATATTAATTGATTTGTTTAGTCGTTTTGTCATAGCTATAAAGGAAATCGGCCACTTCATAGTCTTGCGGAGTTCTTTGTTCAAAAATAGTGTTTCTGAGCAGTGTTGCAACAGGATCTTCAGTATGAAGAATTTCACCCCATGTCCGAGCGCTCGTTTGTACTTTTGCTGTACGCGGCAGCCGCTCTTTCTGAAAATCGGCGAATGCTTGCTCATAGCTGTCCGGATATTTTTTGAGCATATCTGCAAGATAAGAAGCATCTTCAAGCGCCTGGCAGCCTCCTTGAGCTAAATATTGCAGCATAGGATGAGCTGCATCGCCAAGCAATGTAACCTTCCCTTTTGTCCAATTGTTAATTGGCAGCCTGTCATACATCGGCCAGCGAATTTGCCGTTGTATAAATGTTAAGGCATTTTTCACATCCGGATGGCATCCTTTAAATCGTCTGTCCATTTCTTCAGGTGTGCCCCAATCATCGGAATTTGCCTTATAATTGTAAGATTTAAACACGACCACTTGATTATAAAGCTCTCCGCGTCTTACTGGATATTGTACTAAATGCAAATAAGGGCCGATCCACATGACGACATCGTCTAAGTTTGCGTTTGAAATTTCGGAAATCGGTATGGTTCCTCTGTAAGCAACATATTCAGAGCAAATGGGTTCGTCATCAACGAAATATTTTCTAAGCTTTGACCAAAGTCCGTCTGCTCCGATGACGGCATCAGCCGTGAACATTTCTCCGCTTTGGCAGTAAACAGAAACAACGTCATGTTCTTGCTTGACAGTCTCAATTGTTTGGTTGTTTTTGAAGCGGACCATACCTGTTTTCTTGCAAGCTTCAAGCAAAATTCGGTGGAGATCGGAACGGTGCAAAACGAGATACGGATGTTTGTATCGGGCTTTGAATGCTTCGCCAAGGTCCATTGCTGACAACTCTTTTGCCGTATAAACATCTTTTAGCACAAGACGTTTTGGAAATACAGCAACTTTTGAAATTTCCTCCATGACTCCAAATCGTTTCAGCACAGCGGTTGCATTTGGCCCCAATTGAATGCCTGCTCCGACTTCACCAAACTGAGGAGCTCTTTCCAAAACTAATGAAGTTTTTCCGGCTTCCGCTGCCGCTAGAGCAGCCGAAAGACCGCCTATCCCCCCGCCGACAATGATTAAATCTGTTTGACTGTTTTTCATATATTGATCCCCCTTATTAGAATGAAAAATGAAATGAATCGACAATTGCTTCAAGTTCACTTTTTACAAATTTCAATTTATAAGGCTGGTGTAAACTCATCTTTTACTTCTTGATGACCGTTTTGACTGCTCAAACGTTTCAATCCGAATTTTTCAAGTATTGGCAAATCATTTGTTGAGAATAAATAGCTTTCTTATTCCGCAACGTGTTCATGCCACGCCCAGTTCGGGACAACGAAAAAATCTTCTTTTTCCCAGTTAAATCGAGTGCCGTTAATGATCGTATAACGGAGCATGATAAATCGATGTGTGCATATGTCTATGGGCGTTCGAAAGGAACCCTTTCGGAAGCTTTTGCATCCATGCAGAAATAGTCGGGAAAATTGTGTGGCCTAAAAGCATTCCTTAGGCAATACATTTTGCTTAAATTTTTAACGGTTCCTACTCTTGATCTGTGTTATTAGAAAACGTGACTAATGAAAAATTGGAAGCGCATTCAATGTTTTGGAAAATGGTAGTGTTAGTCTTTCACTTTTGGGTCATAAAATACACTATTAGATAACATTGTTATTTAATAATAAAAATAAATAAATAATTTAAAATTGTCAACTTTAATAAAATAAAAATTTTTCAGTTATTTTATTGTGTTTGATTTTTTCAAAGTTCCTTGTTACATTCATGTTTATAAAAGAATTTGGATATTGGGTTAAAAAATGGATTAAAAGGGGAAGAGAAATGCAGCAGCAAAAAAACGTACAAATCATTCAATCGTTGCAAACTGGCGTGCAAATTTTAGAGATTATTGCAAACAATGATCATCCGTTAAAATTTACGGAAATTCAGGAGTTGTCCGGCATTACAAAAAGCAACCTCTATAAATATTTGAACACATTGACGCAGCTTGGATTGTTGTATCGGGATAAAAGACATGGAACATATTCATTGGGAGGAAAATTTATTCAATACTGTTCGGCTGCAATTGGAAGCAAAGATGTGATCGGCAGGGTGACGCCGTACTTAAGAGATATCAGCCGCTACACAGCCCAAACATCGCTGCTTACAGTTTGGACGCATGAAGGGCCGGTTATCGCAAATATTTGGAATGCCAACTACGGTCTAAATATCGGAGCGCAAATTGGAACACGGCTGCCTTTAATGTCTGCCACAGGGAAAATTTTCGCTATTTTCAACAAAACGCCTGAAATTGAGATCAAGGAATGGAAGTTAAAAGAGTTAAGCAAATTGACGGAAGAACAACGGAAGGAATTTGAAAAGGAGCAAGCTGAAATTGAAAAAACGTACTTTGCTTACGCAGCAGAGCCTTTAGTGGAGCACGTTTCATCTTTTAGTGTGCCGATTTTAGATTTTAATCATGATCTTGTAGCCTCCATAACAGTGGTAGGCTTCACGAAGCTGATCCCGCATAAGCCGACGGATGAAGTGAGCCAATACGTCATAAAATGCGCTCGCGAATTATCTGAATCCTTTGGATTTAAAAGCGAGAAGTAGCTTTCTAGCTGGAAAGCTGCTTTTTTATTTTTAATTATTAGAAAATAATAAATATTAAAAATGGTTTGACATAGAGAGCAGATAAATTATAATATAAATGAAATGAATTCACTATTTCAATAATAAATGTTTTTTAATGTTTATTATTGAAAGCGTTTCATTTTTTGGTATCTGCAAACTTTTATTAACAAAGTTGATTTAAAAAAGGGGGATTTTTACATGAAGAAAATGAGAATTATGAGGTTGCTTGTCATGCTGTCCATTTTAGTCATCATTCTTTCAGCATGCAGCGGCAATAACGCAAACGGGGATGAGAAAAGCTCTGAAAAAGGCGGTGACGTATATACTTTTAAAGTAAGCCATGTGACACAAGAATCTCACGTCTGGCATCAAACTGCTTTGAAATTCGGGGAAGAGCTGGAAAAGCTTTCAGACGGAAGAATGAAACTGGAAATTTATCCTGCTTCTCAACTCGGACTGGAAAAAGATATGGCACAGCAGCTTGAAACTGGCTCATTAGATTTTGGTTTTCTGACAAACGCCTATATGAGTACGCGCCAAGATTCATTAAACGCTTGGTTTATGCCATTCACGTTTAAAAATTTAGAAGAAGCGGTGAAAATGAGAGAATCGGAAGCTGCAAAGCAAATGTTGGAGGATCTGAATTCACAAGGGCTTGTCGGACTTGATTTTATTTTTGCCGGAAACCGCCACATTTTAATGAAAAACGGGCATGTCTCTTCTCCGCAAGACTTGAAAGGGAAAAAAATTCGCATTATTGGCAGCCCGGCTATTCAGGAATTTTGGGAAAAAGTCGGTGCTGGTCCAACCGCAATGCCGCTTTCTGAAGTATATACTTCTTTGCAAACTGGTGTCATCGATGGAATAGACATTGATTTAGATGCGTTAGTAACGGAAAAATATTATGAAAATGCTGAAAATTTAACGTTGACAAACCATATAACGTTCCCATCTGTTATTGTGATGAGTCAAAAAACATATGACAAGCTAACGACTGAAGATCAAGAAATTGTGAAAAAAGCATTAAAAGCAGCAGCAGATTGGGGTGTTCAAGAAGCAATTCAACGAGAGAATAAGAACTTGGAGGAATTAAAAAAGCATGGAGTTAAAGTAAAAGAACTTACCGATACCTCTGCTTTTGATTCGATCGCAAAAGAAGTGAAGGACAAATATGCTGAAAAATCACCGGTTATTAAAAAGTTCTTAGAGGAAGCGAAACAATAACGGGGGAGTTTTTATGAAGTTTATCCATAGCCTAAGTGAAATCTTACACAGTATTGAAAAAATTTTGGCAATCATTTTATGCATTTTAATGCTCATTTCATTATCTTTAGGTGTTTTCTATCGCTATTTCTTAAGCTCTCCTTTAAACTGGTCAGACGAAACCGCCATTTTTTCATTAGCATGGTTAACTTTTATTGGGGGAAGCATGAGTATTAAACGGCAGAACTCTGCTGCCGTTACTCTTTTTATGGATAAAATGAATGGAAAAACAAAAAAAGTTTTGATTGGCATCAGTTTGCTTACCGTCCTTCTTTTCGCCTTGTATATTTTCTATTTATCTGTCATGTGGCTGTCATCATCTAATATAATGATTCAACGCTCCAATTCGATGCAATTGCCGATGATTATTCCATATTTGAGCGTACCTGTTAGTTTTTTCTTTATTAGCATTCATTCGCTCGATTTGATTTTAAAAAATTTCCAAGGCAAAAAGGAGGCATTGTAATATGGCTATCGCACTGTTAATCTTTATTATTCTCCTCCTTTTACAAGTACCGATTGCTTTTGTACTTGGAATCACGACGATTCTCTATATATTGTTAACTGGAAATACGGGTTTGTTATCAACAGCGCCCCAACGGTTATATTCAGGCCTTGAAAGTTACGGTCTACTTGCGATTCCGCTGTTTATGATGGCAGGGGAGTTAATGAATTCCGGCGGCATAACAAAGCGTTTAATTCGCTTTGCTACGACTCTTGTTGGGCATTTTAAAGGTGGATTGGCATATGTGAATGTCGTTTCGAATATGCTACTTGCATCCATTATAGGGTCAGCTACAGCTCAAATTGCTATGATGAGCAAAATTATGGTGCCTTCAATGGAAAAGGAAGGATATTCAAGGGAATTTAGCGCCTCCACGACAGCAGCCGCAGGTCTTTTAGGTCCCATTATTCCGCCAAGCATGCTGTTTATTATCTATGGCGTTTCGTCAGGAGCATCGATCGGTTCAATGTTTTTGGCAGGAATTATGCCTGGAGTTTTATTGGGGATTGCCTTTATATTACTAATTGCATACACAGGCTACAAGCAGAAGTGGCAGACGCATGAACGCGCTAAAATATCCGTCATGTTCAAATCTTTCTTGAATGTGATTCCTGCACTGTTAGTACCGTTTATAATTATTGTCGGTATTTTAAGCGGTGTTTTTACTCCTACGGAATCAGCAGCGTTTGCATGTGTTGTAGCGTTAGTTATCGGTTTTTTTATTTATAAAGAACTGAAAATTAAAGATCTTCCAACTATTATGATTAATACAGCTATTTCAAGTGCTATCATTACCATGCTCATCGCAATGGCAAATTTATTTGGTTGGATGCTTTCATTTGAGAGAATTCCTCAAACAATTGCATCCTGGATGACTTCTTTAACTGAAAATCCGTTCCTGTTTCTTCTATTAGTTAATATTTTTCTATTAATTGTAGGAATGTTTATGGACGGAATCGCTGCATTGATTATACTTGTACCGATATTTACGCCAATCATTGCAAACTATGGAATTGATCCAATTCATTTCGGAGTAATTATTTGTATAAATTTAACAATTGGTCTCCTTACACCTCCAGTTGGAGCGGGGCTTTACCTTGCTTCTTCGTTGGGAAATGTCAAGCTGGAAGCCTTAACGAAAGCCATTTTGCCATTTTTGGTCGTGTCCATTATTGCACTGTTCATCATTACTTATTGGCCGCAGATGGTTCTTTGGCTTCCGAATATAATCAAATAATTGCCCATTAGCTCTAGTTTCAAAGATTTCTGGACATTTCGATAAACGTTTGATTTTGGGACAAACCCGTATTCAAGAAAGAGCGGGTTTGTTTTTGTTTATTGGAAAGACAAAAAGCTGGAAGTATTAGAGAGTTTTTCTTTAAAGATGCATTTTCCTTTGTGCAGAAAAATAGATGCAGCGAGGAATATCGGTTTTTCTTGAAACTGCTAAACAGTTTGCACAAATTGAAGGAAAAACCATTCCTATATTTGTCGTGTATGAGGTTCATTCACAAGATTAAAAGCGCTTTTTACCAATCATTTGCAAAGGGGTAGAGGAAAATCTAAATTTCGAGCCGTCTCATATTATGACAACTATCAAGCATCCATCACATTATGCAGGTCATATGCAGAAGCTCGCGTTGATGGAAAGTATCGGTCAGAGAAGAAATTTGGAAAAGATTATAATAAAAACGAATGAGGCTTGTATGAAAGTTTATTTAATAGAACGAAACTTTCTGTAAGCCTTTTTTTAGCGTGATGACAAATATTGAGCAGATGAATTGAAATGAGGAAAGAATGCACAGGCACTGCTGAGTGAGGTATCCGCCCGGTTTTTAGAAAATAAATTCTGACTATTGACAATATTAATTTTCTTTTTTAATATCGAATTAAGTAATTAAGTTCCCTATATCAGGAACAAATAAAAAATTTTATTTTTTTAGGATTGATGGAAACGCATACATGATCATTAGTTTTGGATCAATTTTATTTTTCGGGAGGGTTTCCTATGAGCAAAAAAGAAGTCATCACGGACACAGAATTAAAAGAATATTACGATGGGATGAAAAATAGTTATTTAGGTCCGCTATGGTATGATTTAGGACACATGGTGACAAAAGAGCCTGTTCATGATGTGGAGCCATATTTATGGAAGTGGAAAACGATCCGCGATTATGTTATGAAGGCGGGAGAAATTTTAGAACCTGGAAAAGATGCTGAGCGGCGCGTTGTTTATTTGCAAAATCCTAATCTATTAAAACATGGATTAGTCGGATATGGGACACATACGTTGTACGCCGGAATCCAGCTATTGCTGCCGGGAGAATTTGCTCCTTCGCACCACCATTCTCAAGGAGCGATCCGTTTTATTATTGAAGGTTCTGGAGCTTATACAGCTGTGAATGGGGAAAAAGTGTACATGGAACGGGGAGATATGATTCTTACTCCTGCATGGACATGGCATGAACATAAACATGAAGGAACTGAACCGATGATTTGGCTGGACGGTTTGGATGTAGGACTTGTGAAAAATTTGGCTGCTTCTTTCTTCGAACCTTATGAAAATGGATTTTACCCTGAACAGCCGCCTGAAAATTATTCAACTGAAAAATTTGCAAAAGGTGCGTTCGTCCCGAAAGGCAAAAAAGAAAAGCCTGGGTATCCGTCTCCTATTATTGGCTACAAATGGGAGCGCGCTAAATATGTTTTAGAGCAAATGAGTAAATCGCCAAAGGAAAACGAAGATCCGTATGATGGCTATGCGATTGAATACATCAATCCGACAACAGGAGGATCGGCAGATGAAAGAATCGGTTCGATGATGCAAAGATTGCTGCCGAACCAGCATACGAAAGCGCATCGCCATGTGCACAGCGCCATTTACCATGTTCTTGAAGGAAAAGGATATACAGTCATTAACGGACAAAAATTTGAATGGGAAAGAGGAGACTTCTTCATTCTGCCGCCGTGGAGCTGGCATGAGCATGTCAATGAAGGATCGGAGGACGCCTATTTGTTCTCATTCAATGATAAGCCGGTTATGGACATTCTTGGATTAGAATATGAAGAGGCCCATCCGGAAGGGCATCAAAAAATTGAAAAAGTATTTACTCCAGGCCCGTAAATAGATTAAAAATTGTGCAGAAGCGATTTAAGTGAGGAGTGTGCCTATGAAAATTGCCATTTTTAATGATAATCGATTAGGAATCGTAGCAGGCCAAAAAGTTTCAGATGTAACAACTACCGCTGACTGGGATCAAACAAAGCCGCATGAATCATTAGTAAGGCTGATGGAAAATTTTGATTCATTGAAAGATACACTGGAAAAGGCAGCTCAAGAAGGAAAACAGTACGATCTTGAAGAAGTAGTTTTTAGAGCGCCTGTCCCTTCACCAAGCAAAATATGGGCTGCTCCTGTTAACTATAAAAAGCACCAAGAGGAGATGAACAAACAATTTAACAACGCTCCGAGAACGATTGAAGAACTTGCGCTGTTCTTAAAAGCTCCGTCATCTGTTTCAGGTCCGTCCGATCCGATTTTGCTTCCATTTAAAGACAGAAGAACAGATCATGAAGCAGAACTCGGATATGTCATCGGCAAAAAAGCGAAAAATGTTAAATATGAAGATGCAAAAGATTATATTTTCGGCTATTTCGCCTTATTGGACATTTCCATCCGGGGAAATGAAGAGAGAACATGGAGAAAATCTTTTGATACATTCACACCGATCGGTCCATGGATCGTGACGGCTGATGAGATTGAAAATCCAAATGATCTTTCATTGAAGCTCTGGGTCAATGAAGAATTGCGCCAGGACGGAAGCACGAAGCATTTAATTTATGATTGCTACAAATGTTTGGAAGTCGCATCGACTTATTCGACATTAAACCCTGGGGATATTATCGCAACCGGAACTCCTGAAGGTGTCGGACCGATCCGTGATGGAGATGTCGTCCGCATTCAAGTTGGAAGTGTGGGGGAATTTTCCGTAAACGTAAAATTTGCAGATGAGAATTAGAAGGTGGAAACATGAAAAATATTTATACGTTTAGAGTAGTGTGGGGAGATACAGATGCTGCTGGCATCGTGTTTTACCCGAATTTTTACCGGTGGATGGATCAAGCCTCGCATGAATTGCTGCGCTCCGCAGGCTTTCCTGTGGCGAAGCTGCAATCGGATGAAAAGATCATTACACCGCTTTTGGAAGCATTTTGCCAGTTTAAATCACCTCTTCTTTATGATGATGAGGTAGCTGTCCATTCTGAAGTAGTAGAAGTTAACAACAAAGTTTTCAAAATCAAGCATACGTTTAAAAAAGGGGATCAAGTTGTAGCAGAAGGCCATGAAGTGAGAGCATGGACATCTGTCGCAGAAGATCGGCCAAAAGCAGTGCCTGTTCCTGAACATGTCAAAAACATCTTTTTGTCTTAATTTTAAGCTGAAGGCAAAGGTTGTTTTTGACAAACTCAATCGGAAAACCGCCATTTATGTAAGAAGGCGGTTTTCCGTCTACTTTTGATGGGGGGGGATTTGAATGGCAGCAAACCGGATGACTGAAAATGTGCTGATTCATGAATTGATTGAAGAATCGGCAAAAAAATTTAAAGACCGTGTTGCTTTTGCAGAAGGGGACAATTTCTATACTTTTGAAGACTTGAATCAATTGTCATTAAGATTGGCGAGGCATTTTATACAGCTAGGTTTGAAGAAAGGCGATGCCATCTCTGCACAGCTGCCCAATTGCTGGGAATTTGTTGTCGTACATCTTGCTGCATCGAGAATTGGGTTAGTGTTTAATCCGCTCAGTCCAAACTACCGGAAAAAAGAGCTGCAATATATGCTTTCACATTGTGAAGCGAAAGCGTTTGTAACAATTGACAATTGGAAGGGATTCAATCATGAACAACTTGCTCATGAATTGAAGGCTCAGCTTCCTCATTTACAGCATGTTTTGGTGGCAGGGGAAAAGAAGAATGACCGCAGCATAAGTATCACAGCTTTGCTTGAATCAGAACCTGATTCCGTTTCTGATCAAGACATACATGAAAACTTACCGGCTTTTGATGATCCGTGCATCATATTATTTACATCAGGTACAGAGTCCAATCCGAAAGGAGTTCTTCATACATTCCGGACATTTGTTCCGTGCCATCTGCTAAATGGCAAGGAGTATCAAATAACGGACAATGATACCATTTTATGCTTAACTCCATTATGCCACATGTTTTCACTGCCGATGATTATCATTAGCCTTCGATATGGAGCGAAGCATTTACTTTATCCAGAATATAAATCAAATGAAATTATCGACTTATTGAAAAAAGAAAAAGTATCTTTTTTGACTGCTGCACCCGCACATTTAATTGACTTATTAAGACAGTGCGAACAGCAAAATGTAAGCGGTTTAAATCCTCGACTTATTTTAACTGGGGGAACAAAAATACCGGCGAAAATGGTTCAAGATCTTAGGGCTACATTAAACTGCGATGTAGCTGCTCAGTGGGGCATGAGTGAAATTTGTGCAGGAACCTTTACTCGTCCGGGCGATGAAGCTTCATTAACATGGGAAACAGTTGGCAGACCGGCACCGGTCGGGGAAGTCATCATTGTAGATGAGCGGCACAAACCGCTTCCGACGGGCGAGATAGGAGAAATCGCTTTTAAAGGAGAAAGCTTATTTATTGAATATTATAAAAATCCGCAAGTAACCGCCCAGTCGTTTACGGAAGACGGCTATTTTTTAACAGGGGATCAAGGCTGGCTTGATGAAAAAGGATACCTCCATTTCGTCGGACGGACGAAAGATACGATTAACCGCGGCGGATTAAAATATCATGCTTCAGAAATTGAAGAAGCATTGCAAATGCATCCGAAAATAAAACAAGTGGCAATCGTCAGTGTTCCAGATCCTCGTCTAGGCGAACGGGGCTGCGCCTTCGTCTCTTTGCGAGAAAATGAAACGATTGATCTGGAGGAAATTAAAGAATATTTGCAGGAAAAAGGATTTGCAAAGTATAAGTTTCCAGAATATTTAGTGATTAAAGATGAACTGCCGACCACTCCGTCCGGCAAAATTTCAAAAGGGCTTGTCAGAGCAGAAGCAGCATCCTTATCTGAAAATTAAGCATGTATCAAGGCAGACAACGAGCAAAGGTTGTCTGCCTGTTTTAAACGACATGCTTTGGTCAAACGTGAGCAGAACTCACAAAAGATCAATAAAAAAGTCTGAGAAACCTTTTTTAAAAGTCTGCCCCGATGTTTGCACCAGCAGATCTTATTTTCTGAACAAAAACGCATAAGGGTTACTTTTAATAGGTGCTAGTTCATGTTTTGTGAGCTAGTTCTCTTTTTCATTTTAAAAGTTTAAACCCCATTCTTTTTCTGCCACGGATTTTATTTCGTTAATAGCATTTTGCTTTTTTTGAAGAATATGTTTATATTTTTCATCATCTGTTTGGAGATGGTCATTTACTTCAATTTGATAAGTTGCGATATTTTCATCATCTTTTACAATAAGGCCATATGATAATTCCTTACTATAAAGAGGAACCCAAACAATTAAATCCACTTTTTCTTTGCTATTACTTACTGATAAATTGGTATATGTCTGGAAAAGGGGAGCTTCATATACTGTAAGAACCATATCTGATTCGTTTTTCGCATAATCACCTAATGGGTTTTGTTCGAATCCTTTCGCATATGTTTTCATCAATTGGCCATTGGCATAAGTGTGGATGCCAAAATATAAAGCAAATATGCCAACAATTCCAATCATTATTTTAAAAATAACTTTTTTATAATTCAATGATAACATCTCCCATCTTTTTTAATTCCTCATCATGTGTAACCAATATAATGGTCTTTCCTAATCTATTAAGTTCTTTTACATGTTCCATCACTAGATTGGCGTTATATTTATCCAAGCTTCCTGTCGGTTCATCTGCCAATATAATACTGCATTTTTTCATAAACAGACGCGCAATGGCTACTCTTTGCTGT